>NZ_JBAGLP010000120.1:0-343710 GCF_036689775.1 Isoptericola haloaureus
CATGCTCGACATGTGGGAGCACGCCTTCTACCTGGACTACCTCAACGTCAAGGCCGAGTACGTCAAGGCGTTCTGGAACCTCGCCAACTGGCAGGACGTCGCCGCCCGCCTCGAGCGCGCCCGCACCGCCACGAACGGCCTCCTGACCGCCTGAGAGGCCGCTAAGGCCCACACAGGGCCTTAGCGAACCGCGAGAGCCCCGGACAGCTGCGCTGTCCGGGGCTCTCCTCGTCCCGCCAGGGAGGCAATCTCCAGCCGAGGTAGGCAAGTTCCGGCCGAGGTAGGCAAACCTCCAGCCGAGGTAGGCAGTCCTGGGCCGAGGTAGGCAACCTTCCCGCGAGGTAGGCAACCTTCCCGCGAGGTAGGCAACATCCGGCCGGGAATGGGGCTCCATCCCGCGAGACGGACGACCTTCCGGCGACGCAGTGCGCCGTGTCCGTGAGGTCCGGAGAGGCCGACGCACGGGACCGGTCAGGCGACGTCCGGCTCGGTCTGCCAGACCTCGTAGCGGGGAAGCCTTCCGGGGTAGCCCGAGGCAGGGTACGCGGACGGGGCCGACCCCCACATGGCCCGGTGCGACAAGACCGCGCAGATCTCCTCGCGGCCACATGATGGCCTACCGCGTAGGGATGTTGCCTACCTCGGCCGGATGTTGCCTACCTCGGCCGGATGTTGACTACTTCGGCCGGACGTTGCCTACCTCGCGGGAACGTTGCCTACCTCGCGGGAAGGTTGCCTACCTCGCCGGGAGGTTGCCTACCTCGCGGGACGACGAGAGGGGCCCTGCACCATGCGGTGCAGGGCCCCTCTCGAGGAACGCTGTGGATCAGTGGGCGTGCTGGCCCCGGCTGAACTCGAAGACCCAGCCGACGAGCCCGATGACGCCGACGATCGTGGCGATGTAGAACACCCACCAGCCGACGGCGAGACCCAGGAAGGCAGCGGCCGCGGCGGCACCGATGACGAGCGGCCACCAGGACCACGGGGCGTAGACACCCTGGTCGCCGGCGCCCTGCTCGATCTCGCCGTTCTCGTCGTCCTCCGGACGCGGGTCGGTGTGCTTCGCCTGGACGACCAGGTAGGCGCCGATCATGGCCATGAGGGCTCCGACGAGCGGGATGCCCAGGTAGCCGACCGGCTCGGTGAAGCCGGTGAACAGCCCATACAGCACGCCGACGACCACGAAGAACGGCGCGGTCCAGACGAAGAGCCGGATCTCGATCTTCACTTGGAGTCCTCCTCGCCCTCGGCCGGGCGGTCAGCGTCGAGGACGGTCGTGCTCGACTGGTGCTTCTCGGGGTAGTCCTTCCAGCTGAGCTCCTCGACCATCTCGTGCTGGCCGGTGCGGTCCGCTCCGCCGTAGACGCGCTCCAGGGCGCCCTCGTTCAGGTGAGGGTCCTCCATCGCGGCGACCTCCGGGTGGTGGAGGTCGAACGCCGGCGACTCCGAGCGGATCCGCGGCAGCGCGGTGAAGTTGTGCCGCGGCGGCGGGCAGGACGTCGCCCACTCGAGCGAGCGGCCGTAGCCCCACGGGTCGTCGACCTGCACCTTGGGGGCGTTCCGCCACGTGGTGTACACGTTCCACAGGAACGGCAGCGTCGAGGCGGCGAGGATGAACGCACCGACCGTCGAGAGCTGGTTCTCCCAGGTGAAGCCCTCCTCGGGCAGGTAGTCCGCATACCGGCGGGCCATGCCCTCGACGCCCAGCCAGTGCTGGACGAGGAACGTCATGTGGAAGCCGACGAACAGGATCCAGAAGTGGATCTTGCCGAGGCGCTCGTTGAGCATGCGCCCGGTGAACTTCGGCCACCAGAAGTAGAAGCCGGCGAACATCGCGAACACCACGGTGCCGAAGACGACGTAGTGGAAGTGCGCCACGACGAAGTACGAGTCGGACAGGTGGAAGTCGAGCGCCGGGCTGGACAGGATGATGCCGGTCAGACCACCGAAGAGGAAGGTCACCAGGAAGCCGATCGACCAGAGCATCGGTGTCTCGAAGGTGATCTTCCCTCGCCACAGCGTGCCGATCCAGTTGAAGAACTTCACGCCGGTCGGGATCGCGATGAGCATCGTCATGAAGGCGAAGAACGGCAGCAGCACCGCACCGGTGACGTACATGTGGTGGGCCCACACCGTCACCGACAGGGCGGCGATCGCGATCGTCGCGTAGACCAGGCCCTTGTAGCCGAAGATCGGCTTCCGGCTGAAGACCGGGAAGATCTCGGACACGATGCCGAAGAACGGCAGCGCGATGATGTACACCTCGGGGTGGCCGAAGAACCAGAACAGGTGCTGCCACAGCACCGCTCCCCCGTTGTCCGGGTTGAACACCTGGGCGTCGAACCGGCGGTCCGCACCGAGGGCGAACAGCGCCGAGGCCAGCGGCGGGAACGCCATGAGGACCAGCAGGCTGGTGACCAGGGTGTTCCAGGTGAAGATCGGCATCCGGAACATCGTCATGCCGGGCGCACGCATGCAGATGATCGTGGTGATGAAGTTGACGGCACCGAGGATGGTGCCGAAACCACCCAGGGCGAGGCCGAAGACCCACAGGTCTCCCCCGAGCCCTGGACTGAACGTCGTGTTCGACAGCGGCGCGTAGGCGAACCAGCCGAAGGAGGCCGCGCCCTGCGGGGTGAAGAAGCCGCCGGCGGCGATGAGGCCGCCGAACAGGAACAGCCAGTACGCGAACATGTTCAGGCGCGGGAACGCGACGTCCGGCGCACCGATCTGCAGCGGCATGATGACGTTGGCGAAGCCCGCGAACAGCGGCGTCGCGAACAGCAGCAGCATGATCGTGCCGTGCATCGTGAAGAGCTGGTTGTACTGCTCCTTGCTCTGCACGAGCTGGATGCCCGGCTCGAAGAGCTCGGCGCGGATGAGCAGCGCGAGGATGCCTCCCACGGCGAACCAGAGGAACGACGTGATGAGGTACATGTACCCGATCGTCTTGTGGTCGGTGGAGGTGATCCACTTGACCACGGTGCGACCCAGCGTCTGGCGCCTCGGCTGCAGGCCGGGGACGACCTCGGCGCCGTAGGCGGTCTCGGTGGTGGCCATCAGCCCTCGACCTCCGGGATCGTCTCGTCAGTGGAGAACTCGGAGTGCTGCTGGCGGTTCAGGTCCAGACCGAGCTCGCCGGTCTGACCCTGAGCGCGCAGCTCCTCCATCTGTGCGTCGTACTCGGCGCGGTCGACGACCTCGACGTTGAAGAGCATGCCGGAGTGGAACTCGCCGCAGAGCTCGGCGCACTTGCCGGCGTAGGTGCCTTCACGCTCGGGGACGACCTGGAACGTGTTCGTCTTGCCCGGGATCATGTCCATCTTGAACAGGAACGCCGGGATCCAGAAGGAGTGGATGACGTCACGGGAGTCGACGGTGAACTCGACGCGCTCACCGACGGGCAGGTACAGCGTCGGCAGGTCCTCGGAGGTCCCGGGAGCGTCGTTGACCGTCTCGTCCTGCGTCACGGAACCCGGCTCCAGCAGGTGCTGGCCGGTCTCGTAGACGTCGTCGTCGAGATAGTTGAAGTCCCAGCTCCACTGCTTGCCGATGACCTGGATGTTGACGTCGGGCTCCTCGGAGGTGTCGAGGATCGCCGTCATGTCGCGGTTCGTGTAGAAGAACAGCACGAGGATCATGAGCGTCGGCACGATCGTGTACATGATCTCGAGCGGCATGTGGTACCGCGTCTGGACCGGCAGACGCTCGTCACCGCGGCGCTTGCGGTAGGCGGCGACGCACCAGAGCATGAGGCCCCAGGTGATGACGCCGACGGCGAGCGCGGCGACCCACGAGCCGTTCCACAGGTTGGTGATCCGCTCGGTCTGGTTCGTCACCTCCCCGTCGGTGTATCCGGGGAGGTATCCGCGCTGGACGGCGTCGCTGGCGCAGCCGGTGGCGAACGCCGCGACCGCGACGGCGAGCGCCGTCGCACGCAGCGCCATCTTCCGCCGGGTGCGGGTGGTGCTCTTCGAGTGCAAGGGAGGCCTTTCACGTCTCGTCCGACCGCCGCGTCCTGAGGCAGGGCGCACGGGTGGGACCTTCGTCCTCGATGGGAGCAGCCTAGCGCGACCTTCACGGTTTCGACGCCAGAAGACCCCCCTTCCTACGTGACGGGACAGGGTCCCGACGTCGCCATCCGCCCTGTTCGCGACGCCTGGCTGGGCGGTGTCAGATCGCATCGGGGTTTCGCGACACCGAGGACGTCGGCGGCATGATGGTGACCACGCTGCGACGCCCATCGAGAGGCCCTTGTGACACATCCCACCTCGTCGACGCCGACCCGGACCCACCTGGACAACGGCGGCTCGGCACCCCTGCACCCCCTGGCCCGACAGGCGCTGGTCCAGGCCCTCGACGAGGGCTGGGCGGACCCCCGGCGCCTGCACGCCGAGGGGCGGCGCGCGGCCGCGCTGCTCGACGGCGCGCGGGAGGCCGTGGCCGGCGTGCTGGGCGTGCGCACCGAGGAGGTCCGGTTCACCCCGTCGCACACGGCCTCGCTGCACTCCGCGGTGGCGCAGGTGGTCCGGGCCCGACGGCGGCACGGGCGCGGCGTCGTCGTCGGTGCGGCCGAGCGCGCGGCGATCCTGCACGCGGCCGACCACGTCGCGGGCCCCGGCGGACGCACCACGACCGGCGTCGACCGGCAGGGACGCGTGGACGCCGACGAGCTCTCCCGGGCCGCCCGCACCGACGGCGTCGCCCTGGCGGCGCTGCAGCACGCCAACGGCGAGGTCGGCACGCGCCAGCCCGTCACGGCGGTGCACGCCGCGCTGGAGGGCTCGGGCGTGCCCCTGCTCGTGGACGCGGGCGCGTCGGTCGGGCACACGGAGCTGCCGACGGCGTGGGACCTGCTGGCGGCGGACCCGGCGGACTGGGGCGGGCCGCGGGGCGTGGGCGTCCTGGCGGTGCGGCACCGCACCCGGACGGTCCCCGACGGGCCCGAGGACCCGGATCCCTGGGCCCCCGGCGGCGTCAGCGTGCCCGCGGCGTTCGCCGCGGCCGTCTCCCTGCAGGCGGTCGCCCGGGACGTCGCCGCCGAGGACGTCCGCCGCCGCGCCCTGGTCGACCGGATCCGGTCCGCCGTCGTACAGATCCCGGACGTCGAGGTGGTGGGCGACCCCGTCGACCGGCTCCCCCACGTCGTGACGTTCTCGTTCCTCTACGTCGACGGCGAGGCGATGGTGACCGAGCTGGACCGAGCCGGGTTCGCCGTCGGCTCCGGGTCCGCCTGCACGGCGAGCACCCTGGAGCCGTCGCACGTCCTGGCGGCGATGGGCGTCCTCACGCACGGCAACGTGCGCCTCGCCCTGGACCGGTCGACCACGGCCGAGGACGTCGACCGGTTCCTCGCCGTGCTGCCGGGCGCGGTCGCGCGCGTGCGCGACGCGCTGGGAGTGTCCGGGCTGTGAGCACCGAGCCGGAGGTCGTCGACGCGCGCGGGCTGCGCTGCCCGCTGCCCGTGGTGCGGCTGGCCGCCCGCGCGAAGGAGCTGGCCGCCGGCAGCGAGGTCACGGTGCTGGCGACCGACCCGGCCGCGCGGTACGACGTGCCGGCCTGGGCCCGGCTGCGGGGCCACGTGATGGTGGCCGAGGAGCACCACCCCGGGAACGACGAAGCGGACGGCGGGCCCTGGTGGGCCCTGACCGTCCGCCTCGAGGACTAGCGGCCGGCTCGACGAGCCGGCGGGGTCGATCAGCCGAAGGAGCCGCCGCAGGCGCAGGACTCGCCGGCGTTGGGGTTGTCGATCGTGAAGCCCTGCTTCTCGATCGTGTCGGCGAAGTCGATCTTCGCGCCGTCGAGGTAGGGCACGCTCATGCGGTCCACGACGACCTCGACGCCGTCGTAGTCGCGCAGCGCGTCCCCGTCGAGCAGACGCTCGTCGAAGTACAGCTGGTAGATGAGGCCGGAGCAGCCGCCGGGCTGGACGGCGACGCGCAGGCGCAGGTCGTCGCGCCCCTCCTGCTCGAGGAGGCTGCGGACCTTGTTCGCGGCGACCTCGGAGAGCTCGACGCCGTGCGTGGCGATCTCGGTGGTGTCGGTCATGCTTCCTCCAACAGGTGGGCCGGTACGGCTGTTCCCGATCCTACGCCCGAATTCTCCGGCGTCGATGACGTGGCTCACATCACTCGTCGTCGGCGGCCCACGCGGGCGCCCAGGTCCGCGCGACGCGGGCGACGGCGTCCTCGCCGGGCACGGGACCGACCTCGTGCGCCCCGGCGACCCCTGCTCCGGCGAGCTCGCGGCGGGTGGCCTCGCTGCGTCCGGCCAGCACGACGACGGGCACGGCGTGGGGCGCGGCGGCCTGCGCGGCGGAGTGCACCGGTCCGGCGTGCAGCGCGGCGCCGTCCAGGACGGGCGTGTGCACGACGACGAGGTCGGCCTCCGCGACGCGCTCGTGCAGCAGCCGCACCTCCGGCCGCGGGGCGGGCGGGGCGACGCTGGACAGCCCGAGCTCGGTCGTGGGGACGAACACGCCGGGCGACGGCGACCCGTCGGGCGGGCCGGTCGACGCCGCGGGGCCGGGCGGCAGCACCATGGGTTCGACGACGCAGCGGGGAGCGGCGGCGGTCCAGGCGGCGGCCAGCGCCGTCGCGGCGGTGCGGTCGGGGTCGTCCGGTCCACCGTCGGCGGTGGCCAGCAGCAGTACGTGCACGAGACCGATCGTGGCACACGACGCGGGCGTGGGAGGATGAGGGCGTGACTGTGCTGAACGAGACGTCGAACTTCGTCGAGCCGGCGCCCTCGGCGCTGCTGCTGCTCGGTCAGGGCCGCGACCTCGCCTCCGAGCGCGGGGTGGAGTGCACCGGCGCGCTGCCGGCGCCGTCGGACCCCGACCTGGTGGACCGCGCCCGCGCCGCCCGCGCGGCGCTGGGTGAGCGCGCCTTCGTGCTGGGCCACCACTACCAGCGTGACGAGGTGATCGACTTCGCCGACGTCACCGGTGACTCCTTCAAGCTCGCCCAGCGGGCGGCGGCCCGCCCCGAGGCCGAGTTCGTGCTCTTCTGCGGCGTGCACTTCATGGCCGAGTCGGCCGACATCCTCACCGCGGACTCCCAGCAGGTCGTGCTGCCGGACATGGCGGCCGGCTGCTCGATGGCGGACATGGCCGAGATCTCCCAGGTCGAGGAGGCCTGGGACGTGCTGGCCGACGCCGGGGTCGCGGGTGACACCGTGCCGGTGACCTACATGAACTCCTCGGCGGCGATCAAGGCGTTCACGGGCCGCCACGGCGGGACCGTGTGCACGTCGTCGAACGCCCAGGTGGCCCTGCGCTGGGCCTTCGACCAGGTCGGCGGCGTCGACGGCACGGGCAAGGTGCTGTTCATGCCGGACCAGCACCTGGGCCGCAACACCGCGGTGAACCAGCTCGGCCTGTCCCTCGACGACTGCGTCGTGTTCGACCCGCGCAAGCCGAACGGCGGCCTGACCGACGCCGAGCTGCGCGACGCCCGGATGATCCTGTGGCGCGGCCACTGCTCGGTGCACGGCCGGTTCTCCGTCCAGAACGTCGAGGCGATCCGCGCCACGGCGCCGGACGTCAACGTCATGGTCCACCCCGAGTGCCGCCACGAGGTCGTCGCCGCGGCCGACCGGGTCGGCTCGACGGAGTACATCATCAAGGCCCTCGACGCCGCCGAGCCCGGCTCGACCTGGGCGATCGGCACCGAGCTGAACCTCGTGCGCCGGCTGGCCAAGGCCCACCCCGACAAGCAGGTGCACTACCTGGACTCGACGGTGTGCTTCTGCTCCACGATGAACCGGATCGACCTGCCGCACCTGGTGTGGGCGATGGAGTCGCTCGCCGAGGGGCGCGTGGTCAACCGGATCGTCGTCGACGCCGACGACGCCCACTGGGCCCGCGTGGCCCTCGACCAGATGTTGGCGCTGCCGGGGATCTGACCGGGGCGCTGGGAGGCGACAACGTGTGAGTACCGACGGCGGGCTGCACATCGGGATCTTCCTGTTCGACGACGCCGAGGAGCTCGACGTCGTGGGTCCCTTCGAGGTCCTGGCGGCGTGGGAGGAGCACTCCGCGCTCAAGCCGCACGTGAGCACCTTCTCGCGCGACGGCGACGGCGTGCGCCTCGCCAAGGGGATGCGGCTGGTGCCGGCCCGGTCGGCGGACGACGTCGGCCCCCTGCACGTGCTGGTGCACCCCGGCGGGTGGGGCACCCGGGCCCTCGTCGGCGACCACGGGCACCTCGAGTGGCTGCGCCAGGTCCACGCCCAGACCGCGGTCGTGGCGAGCGTGTGCACCGGGGCGCTCGTGCTCGCCGCCGCGGGGCTGCTGGCGGGACGTCCGTCGACCACCCACCGCCACCACTACGACGAGCTGGCGCAGATCGACCCCTCGACGGTCATCGACACCGAGGCGCGGTTCGTCGACGACGGCGACGTCGTCACCTCCGCCGGCGTGACGGCGGGGATCGACATGGCGCTGCACCTGGTCGAGCGCCTGGAGTCGGCCGAGGTCGCCGACGCGGTGCGCGACGCCCTGCAGTACGGGGATACCTGATACCGCTCGTTGCTGGTATAGCGTCGCCCGCATGACCCGGATGCTCCAGCTCGCCCAGGCCTCCCTCCTGCCCCATCGGGCCCGCCCCGGCATGGCACCCCTGGACACCTCGACCACGGTGCTGCGCGTCCACCCGGGCGACCTGGACCTGTACCTCCACGTCAACAACGGCTCGTACCTGCAGATGATGGACGTGGCCCGGTCCAACCTCCTCGCCGACCTCGGCGGCCTCGCCCGGCTCAAGGCGCACGGCTGGTACCCCGTCGTGGCGGCCTCCACGATGACGTACAAGCGGTCGCTGCAGCTCTTCGACCGGGTGACGATCGCGACGCGGGTCGTCGGCTGGGACCAGCGGGTCGTCTACCTCGAGCAGGTCTTCACGCGGCGCGACGGCGAGTTCTGCGCGCGCGGCTGGGTCGCGGGCCGGTTCCTCGGCCGCGACGGGATCCGCGTAGCTCCGCAGGAGGTCGTGGCCCTGCTCGCCGACGCCGAGCTCGAGAGCCCCGAGCTGCCGGCCGACCTGGCGGCCTGGGCCCGCTCGGTCGACGTCGCGCACCGCGACGTCGACCGAGCCTGAGCCTGAGCCTGAGCCTCAGCCTCAGCCTCAGCCTCAGCGTCCGCCGAGTCCCCGCAGGAGCAGCGCCTCGGCCACCAGGACCTTGCGCAGCTCACCGAGGTGCACCGACTCGTTCGCGCCGTGGGCGCGCGAGTCCGGGTCCTCCACGCCGGTGACGAGCACGGCCGCCTCCGGGAAGGCCTCGAGCAGGTCGGCGATGAACGGGATCGAGCCGCCGACGCCGATGTCGACCGGGTCCGTGCCCCACGCCGCGGCGAACGCCGAGCGCGCGGCCCGCATGGCCGCGGAGTCGTCCGGCGCCCCGAAGGCCTTGCCCTGCTCCCCCGGCGTCCACGTCACGCGGGCCCCGAACGGGGCGTGCGCCGTCAGGTGCGCGCGCAGCGCGTCCTCGGCGGCCTGGGGGTCCAGGCCCGGCGGGATCCGCACCGACAGCTTGGCCGCCGCCCGCGGCGCCAGCGTGTTGGACGCGTGGGCGACGTCGGTGGCGTCCACGCCGATCACCGAGATCGCGGGCTTGGTCCACAGCCGGCCCGCGATCGTGCCCTCCCCGGCCAGCCGCACGCCGTCGAGCACCGAGGAGTCGGCGCGGAAGTCGGCCTCCGCGTAGTCCACCTCCGGCTCGCCGGCGCTGGTCAGGCCGTCGACGGCCACGGTGCCCGCGTCGTCGTGGAGCGTGGTGAGCAGTCGCGCCAGCAGCAGGTTGGCGTCCAGCACGGGCCCGCCGAACATGCCGGAGTGCACGGCGTGGTCGAGCACCTCGACGCCGACCACGCCGTCGACGAGGCCGCGCAGCGACGTCGTGAGCGCCGGGACGCCGACCTTCCAGTTGGTGGAGTCGGCCACCACGATGACGTCGGCGGAGAGCAGCGCGTGGTGGTCGGCGAGGAAGCGCGAGAAGCTCGGCGAGCCGGCCTCCTCCTCGCCCTCGACGAACACGGTCACGCCGACACCGGGCTCCTCGCCCAGCGCGGCCAGGGCCCGCAGCGCACCGACGTGCGCCATGACCCCGGCCTTGTCGTCGGCCGCGCCGCGTCCGAAGAGCCGCTCGCCACGCTGGACGGGCTCGAAGGGCTCGGTGTCCCAGGCGGCGGCGTCCCCGGGCGGCTGGACGTCGTGGTGGGCGTAGAGCAGCACGGTCGGCGCACCGGCCGGGGCGGGTCGCCGGGCGACGACGGCGGGCGCGCCGGGGGTCCCGTCGGGCCGCTCGGAGCGCAGGATCTGGACCTCGGGCAGCCCGACGTCGCGCAGCAGCGCGGCCACGGCCTCGGCGCTGGCCACGACGTGCGACGCGTCGAAGGCGCTCGCCGAGACGCTCGGGATGCGGACCAGGGACTCGAGGTCGGCCTGGACGGCGGGGAACAGCTGGTCGACGTGCGCGCGCAGGGCGGCGACGTCCGCATCGGTGTGAGTCACGGCGCCCACGGTACCGGGGTGTCCCGAGGCACCCCGTGACTCCACTACCCTGGAGGGGTGTTCTCCCGCAAGCGTGATCTCGCCGATTCTCCCGCGACGTCCCCCGCAGCGGGGCAGTCCGCCTCGTCCGCCGACGTCGCGGCGACGTCCTCCGCCGCCGACTCCACCGACACGCCCTCGTCCGGGGCGCCGTCGAAGGGCCGCCCGACGCCGAAGCGCAGCGAGTCCCAGGCGAAGAACAAGCGCCCGCTGGTCCCGAACGACCGCAAGGCCGCCCGCAAGGCGTCCAAGGAGAAGGTGCGCGCGGAGCGCAACCGCGAGTACCAGGCGATGCAGACCGGTGACGAGCGGTTCATGCCGGCGCGCGACAAGGGCCCCGTCCGCCGCTACGTGCGCGACTACGTCGACGCCCGCTGGAACGTCGGGGAGTTCTTCCTGCCGGTGGCGTTCGTCTTCATCTTCATGAACCTGATCTTCCTGCAGAACCCGACGATGGCGACGCTGGTGCTGCTCGCGCTGTACGCGGTGGTGTTCATCACGCTGATCGACGTCGTCGTCATGTGGCAGCGCCTCAAGCGCCGGCTGCGCGACAAGTTCGGCACGCTCGGCACGGACGGGAAGAAGGAGTACTACGTCCCGCGCGGCACGATGATGTACGCGGCGATGCGAGCGCTGCAGATCCGTCGGTCCCGGCTGCCGAAGCCGATGCACAAGAAGCACGGTCACTGGCCCGAGTGATCCGCGTAGGGTGACCGGATGGTCAACTACCGGTACCTCGGCAACAGTGGTCTCAAGATCTCCGAGATCACCTACGGCAACTGGCTCACCCACGGCTCCCAGGTCGAGAACGACGTCGCCACGCAGTGCGTGCGCGCCGCCCTCGACGCGGGCATCACGTCCTTCGACACCGCGGACGTCTACGCGAACACCAAGGCGGAGCAGGTCCTCGGCGACGCGCTGCAGGGCGAGCGCCGCGAGTCGCTGGAGATCTTCACCAAGGTCTACTGGCCCACAGGCCCGGGCGGCCCCAACGACACCGGCCTGTCGCGCAAGCACGTCATGGAGTCGATCAACGGCTCGCTGCGTCGCCTCGGCACCGACTACGTCGACCTGTACCAGGCGCACCGGTACGACACCGAGACGCCGCTCGAGGAGACGATGCAGGCCTTCGCCGACATCGTGCGCCAGGGCAAGGCGCTCTACATCGGCGTCTCGGAGTGGTCGGCCGACCAGATCCGCGCGGGCGCCGCGCTGGCGAAGGACCTCGGCTTCCAGCTCATCAGCTCCCAGCCCCAGTACTCGATGCTGTGGCGGGTCATCGAGGACGAGGTCGTCCCGGCCTCGCGCGAGAACGGTCTGTCCCAGATCGTCTGGTCCCCCGTCGCCCAGGGCGTGCTGACCGGCAAGTACGTGCCCGGCCAGCCGCTGCCGTCGGGGTCCCGCGCCACGGACGACAAGGGTGGGGCGAAGATGATCCAGCGGTTCATGAACGACGACGTCCTGGGCCGCGTGCAGCAGCTCAAGCCGGTCGCGGACGAGCTCGGCCTGACGATGGCCCAGCTCGCCGTGGCGTGGGTGCTGCAGAACGACAACGTCGCGGCCGCCATCGTGGGCGCGTCGCGTCCGGAGCAGGTGGCCGAGAACGTCAAGGCCTCCGGCGTCGAGATCCCCGCGGCGCTCATGTCGCAGATCGACGAGGCCCTCGGCGACGTCGTCGAGCGTGACCCCGCCAAGACCCTCGAGGGGGCACCGCAGACGCGCGTCGTCTGACGGTCTCCCCCGGTCCTCGGGCCGTGCGCGGCAGGTGCCGCGCACGGCCCGAGGTCCGTCCGGAGTCAGAGCGTGCGGTCCTGGTCGCCGAACGTCTCCAGGGCCCGGGCGATCTGCCGGGCACGACGGCGCCGCTCGGCGTGCCGGCGCTCGGTCTCGCCGTCCCCGGCGCCGTCCTCGCCGTCCCCGGTCACCGGCACCGGGCCCGGCACCCGCCGGGCCGGCGTCGGCCGCGCGGGAGCCGCCAGCCCGTCGGGCACGAGCCACCGCCACCGCGCGCCCGCCTGCACGACGGGCCCCACCCCGAGCGCGTAGGCGACGGTCATCCAGCCGAAGGTGCCCCCGAGCACCCAGCCGACGGCCACGACGCTGATCTCGATGCCGGTCTTGACCCCGCGCACGGACCAGCCCGTCCGCGCGACGAGGCCGGTCATGAGCCCGTCCCGGGGCCCCGGCCCGAGCCGCACGCCGACGTAGGCGGCGGTGGCGAGGCCGTTGAGCACGATGCCGCCGAGGCCCAGCAGCACCTGCGCGAGAACTCCGGGAGCGGGCACGAGCCGCTCGACCATCGCCAGGCAGGGGCCGATCAGCACCGAGATCACGACGACGTTCGCGACCGTCCCGACCCCGGGACGCTGCCGCAGCGGGACCCACAGCGCCAGCACGGCCAGCGACGTCAGCGCGACGGCGACGCCGAAGGACCACCCGGTGGTGCGCACCAGGCCCTGGTGCAGCACGTCCCAGGGCATCCCGCCCTGGCCGGCCTGCAGCATCATGGCCATCGAGACGGTGTAGGCCGTCAGACCCAGCAGGAGCTGGGCCGCGCGGCGCACCGGGCGCATGCCGGTTCGGACGTCGAGGCGGGTCGGGTGGTGCACGTCTGCGGTCATACCCGCCACCCTGACGATGATTGGCCTGGACTTCCATAGCCAATCGAGGGAGAGTGGACCGGTGACCACCACCACATCCGGTCCACCCGCCGCTGTCCGGTCCGTCTCCCCGCGGGCCACGGTGCGTCTGCTCGGCGCGTGGCACACGACCGGGCCGGCCTACGCGGCGCTGGCCGACGCGCTGCGCTCCGCCGTCCTCGCCGGCTCCCTGCCCGTGCTGACCCGGCTGCCGAGCGAACGCGAGCTCGCCCGGGCGCTGGGCGTCTCGCGGGCCACGACGTCGGCCGCCTACGCCCGGCTGCGGGACCTCGGCTTCGCCACCAGCCGCGTGGGCTCCGGGACGGTCGCCGCGCTGCCGCGGGACGCCTCCCGGCACGAGGTCGCCGCCCCGCCCCCGGCCGGCGACGCTCCGGCGAGCGACACGCCGTCGGCGGACCCGACCACCCCCGCCGCGGACGACACCATCGACATGTCCCAGGCGACCCCGTCCGCGTCCCGGGCCCTGCACGGCGCCTACACCCGCGCGCTCGAAGCGCTGCCCGCCTACCTGGACGGCGGCGGGTACGCCCACCTCGGGGTCGAGCCGCTGCGCGCCGCCGTGGCCGCGCGGTACACCGCCCGCGGGGTGCCGACCGACCCCGACCAGATCCTCGTGACCACGGGCGCGCAGCAGGCGATCGCGCTGCTGGCGACCACGCTGGTGGCGCGCACGGAGCACGTCGTGGTCGAGTCGCCCACCTACGTGCACGCCCTCGAGGCGATGCGCCGCACCGGCGCCCGCGTCGTCGGCGTGCCCGTCGGCGACGTCGAGGCGATCGAGTCGGTGGTCCGGCGCACCGGCGCGCGGTTCGTCTACCTCGTGCCGGACTTCCACAACCCGACCGGACGCTCCCTGTCCGCCGACGAGCGCCGTGCCCTGGCCGACCTCGTCGCCCGCCACGACGTGACCGTCGTGGGCGACGAGACGCTGACCGACGTCGACCTCGTCGGCGCCGGGGTGCCCGCACCCGTGGTCGGCGACGGGACCGACCCGCGGCTCGTCGCGGTCGGCTCCGCGTCGAAGTCGTTCTGGGGCGGGCTGCGCGTCGGCTGGGTGCGCGCCGACCCGCAGCTCGTCCGTCGGCTCGCGCACACCCGCCAGGTCCTGGACGTCGCCACCCCGGTGCTCGAACAGCTCGCGGTGACGGACCTGCTCGAGCACCGCGCCGCGATCCTCCCGGACCGCCTCGCGGCCCTGCGGGCCCAGCGGGACGACCTGGTCGACCTGCTGCACGAGCGGCTCCCGGCCTGGGACGTGCCCCGGCCGGACGGCGGGCTGTGCCTGTGGGTCGGCGTGGGCCGACCGGTCGGGCGGGCGCTGGCCGCCGCGGCCGTCACCGAGGGGCTGCGAGTCTCCCCGGGTCCGCTGTTCACCCCGGACGGCTCGGGCCAGGACCGGGTGCGTCTGACCTACACCCGGCCGGCCGGGCAGTACGAGCCGGTCGTCGACCGGCTCCGGCGAGCGTGGGAGCGGGTCGGCGGGCGCTGAGCCCGACGACGCGACGGGGCCGCCGGGGCGCGGCGCCCGCGCGGTGTCACGGCTTGCGCAGCTCCACCGTGGGGGTGGCCTGGGTGCCGTCGTGCAGCAGGCGCGCCTGGGCGGCACCGGCGGAGGCCAGGGCGCGCCAGTGCTCGCCGAGCCACTCCTCGGCGTCGAACTGCGTGGTGAAGGCGGGGCTCAGGGCCGCCGCCAGCGGCGTGCCGGCGTCGTCGTCGAGGGCCCACTCCCAGCGCGGCCGGATCATGCGACCCTCCCGGCGCTCGACGAGCCCTGGGACCTGGTCAGGGCGCGGTTGATCGCGGACGGCCAGAACGGGCCGCGGTAGACGAAGGACGTGTAGCCCTGGACCAGGTCGGCCCCGGCCCGCAGGTACGCACGCACGTCGTCCGCGCCCGTGACGCCGCCGACGCCGATCACCACCGGGTCGGGTCCGAGGCGGTCGCGCAGGCGCCGCACCACCTCCAGCCCCCGGGGCAGCAGCAGCGGCCCGGACAGTCCGCCGGGTCCGCGGTCGTGGGCGATCGTGGTGTTGACGGCCACGACGCCGTCGAGCCCCAGCTCGGTCACGAGGTCCGCGGCCGCGTCGACGTCCTCGTCGGCCAGGTCCGGGGCGATCTTGACCAGCAGCGGCGTGCGCCGCACCCCGGCAGCCCGGGTGGCCTCGTCGGCCGCGGCGCGGGCCGCGACGAGGATCGGCCGCAGCTCGGCGGTGGTCTGCAGGTCCCGCAGGCCGGGGGTGTTGGGCGAGGAGACGTTGACCACGAGGTAGTCGGCCTCCACCGCCAGCAGCCGGGCGCAGCGGGCGTAGTCGTCGGCGGCGTGCTCGGCCGACGTGGTCTTGTTCTTGCCGATGTTGACGCCGACGACGGCGGCACGACCGGCGGGCGTGGACCGCAGCCGCCGCAGCCGCTCGGCCATCTCGACGGCGCCGTCGTTGTTGAAGCCCATCCGGTTGCGCACACCGTGCAGGTCGAGCTCGCGCCACATCCGGGGTGCGTCGTTGCCGGGCTGCGGGCGCGGCGTGACCGTGCCGACCTCGACGAACCCGAAGCCGAGCATGGTCAGCCCACGCACCGCGCGGGCGTTCTTGTCGAAGCCGCCGGCGAGCCCGAAGGGTGCCGGGACCGTCCGACCGAGCACCTCGACGCTGCCGGGGCCGCCGGCGCCGCGGCCGAGGTAGGGGGCGAGGGCACCCTGGACGACGTCGCGCAGCACCGGCACGCGGCCGGCGGTCTCGATGGCGCGGAAGGCGAGCTCGTGCGCGCGCTCGGGATCCATCCGCCGGAAGACGGTCTGGAACAGCAGGGTGTAGGGCGTCATCAGGCCTCCGTCGGTCGGGCCGGCGCGGACGTCGGGGCGGTGCGTCCGGGGCGAGTGTGCCAGAGCCACCACAACCCCACGAACGGCAGGACGAGCGGGACGTACCCGTACCCCTGGCCGAAGCCGGACCAGACGGTCGGCTCGGCGAAGTACTCGGGGTGCGTCAGCGAGAGGGTGCCCACCGTCAGCACGCCGACCGCCTCGACGACGACGGCGGCCCAGGCGGCCCGCCGCCAGCCCGGGCGCGCGCCGAGGGCGAGGGCGACCGTGGCCACCACGTAGACGACGGCGGCCAGCAGCGACAGCAGGTAGGCCGCGGGCGCGTCGGCGAGCTTGGTCAGCACCTGGTAGCTCGACCGGCCCAGCGCGGCGAACGCCAGGATGCCGTAGACGGTGACCAGCAGCCGACCGAAGCCGCGGCCGGTCGTCGGGGCGTGCTCGTCGCTCACAGTCCGGCCTCCCAGATGATCCACAGGCGCCACTCGAGGAACGCGACCGTCAGCGCGGCGACGCACAGCACCACCGACGACCACTTGGTGCGCTCGGCGAAGGCCCACACGGCGGCCAGGGGCAGCAGCAGCGCCGCGGTGAGCAGGTACCCCCAGAACAGCGGACCGTCCACGGCGTGCCCCTGGACCTGCAGGACGCCGGCGACGACGGCCTGGACGACCAGGACGGCCTCCACCGCCGCCGCGCCGAAGAGCTGGCGCAGGATCACCGCGCGGTCCCGCAGGACGAACCACGCCGCCCAGCCCGCGAGCAGGACGCACAGCAGCAGGGCGAGGTACAGGAGCGGAAGGACCACGTCGGCAGACTACCGCTCGCGGTCGGACGCGGTGGTCGGGGCGACCGGTTAGCCTGGTGCGCGTGGCTGACCTCACTCTGACCGGTAAGAACCCGACCTCCCTGACCGCTGACGCCCTCGTGGTGGGCACCTGCTCGACCTCCGACGGCGTGGCCGTCGTGGCCGACCAGCTCCCCGCCGCGCTGGTCGAGCAGCTCGAGACGCTCGCACCGCGACTCGGTGTGACCGGCGCCCGGCAGGAGGTGCGCACGGTGCCGGCCGGCAAGGACGTCTCGGCCGACGTGCTGGTCCTGACCGGGCTGGGCGAGCGGGACGCGGACGGCACCTTCGACCGCGAGACGCTCCGCGGCGCCGCCGGTGCGGCCGTCCGCTCGCTGGCCGGTTCGCGGTCGGCGGTCGTGGCCCTGCCCGCGGTCGACGAGGAGGAGCTCGGCGCCGTCGTCGAGGGCGCCCTGCTCGGCGCGTACGCCTACACGGCCTACCGCGAGGAGAAGGCCGCGACGAAGCTCGCCCCGGTGGAGACCCTGCAGGTCGCCACCCCGTTCGCCCGCTCGGCCCGCGCCAAGGCGGCCGTGACCCGCGCCGAGGTGCTCGCCGCGGCCGTGCACGGCACGCGCGACCTGGTGAACACCCCCGCCAACGACCTCTACCCCGCCTCCTTCGTCGACGCGGTGAAGTCCGCCGTCAAGGAGCTCGGCGTCAAGGGCGTCAAGGTGTCGGTCCTCGACGACAAGCAGCTCGCCGCCGGCGGGTACGGCGGCCTGACCGGCGTCGGCCAGGGCTCGGCCCGCGGCCCGCGCATGGTCAAGCTCTCCTACTCCCCGCCCAAGCCGACCGACAAGGTCGCGCTGGTGGGCAAGGGCATCACCTTCGACACCGGCGGCATCTCCATCAAGCCGGCGGCCAACATGGGTGCGATGAAGTCCGACATGGCCGGCGCCGCCACGGTGCTGCACGCCGTGCTCGCCGCGGCCCGCCTGGGTCTGCCGGTGGCCGTGACCGGCTACCTGTGCCTGGCGGAGAACATGCCCGGCAGCAACGCCACCCGTCCCGGTGACGTCCTGACCATCCGCGGCGGCAAGACGGTCGAGGTGCTCAACACCGACGCCGAGGGCCGCCTGGTCATGGCCGACGGCCTCGTCTCGGCGGTCGAGGACGGCCACGACGTCGTGCTCGACATCGCCACGCTGACCGGCGCGCAGATGGTCGCGCTCGGCAAGCGTGTCGGCGGCGTCATGGGCACCGACGACGTGCGCGACGAGGTCAAGGTCGCCGCGGACACCGTGGGCGAGCTGTTCTGGCCGATGCCGCTGCCCGAGGAGCTGGCCGACGGCCTGAAGTCGAAGACCGCCGACATCGCCAACGTCGGCGAGCGCTGGGGCGGCATGCTCTCGGCGGGGATCTTCCTGCAGTCCTTCGTCGGCGACACCCCGTGGGCCCACCTGGACATCGCCGGCCCGTCGTTCAACGACGCCGGCGCGTTCGGCTACACCCCGGTCGGCGGCACCGGCGTCGGCCTGCGCACGCTGGTCGGCTTCCTCGAGGGCCGCGGCACCACCGACTGACCGGACTGTTCCGGTACCGCCACGGACAGGGCGGCCGGGGGATCTCGCGGACGGTCGTCGGACCGGAAGCGGAGGGCGCGCAGCGCCCGTGAGCGCGACCGTGCGCGAGATCTCCCGGCCGCCCTCCGGTGTGTTCGGTGCGTGGTGTCCGAGGCTCAGCGGCGCTTGCGCGCCTGGCGCTGGGCGGAGTTCCAGTCGCGCATCCGCTGCGGGTATCCCGTGAAGCGGACGTTGTAGACCGGCACACCGAGCGAGCGGGCGACCTCGAAACCGGTGCGCTCGTCGGGCACGCGCCGCCGTGTCCACTCCCCCGTGGTCGCCACGAGCAGCACGGTGGTCGGCGTCTGCGCGTTCGGCGGCTCGACGTAGGCCTCGACGCCGACGCGCGTGCGGGCGAACTCCTCGAGGTGGCCGACGGCGGCGGCTCGACCACCCCCGGCGGGCGCGGCGGCGGGCGACGACGGTGCGGACCGTCCGAGGAGACGGTCCAGCGCAGACCTCAACGACATGGTGGCGAGACTACCTGCCGACGCCGCACCGTGGCGGAACGCGCTCGGACCGCACGGGTGCCCGACGGGAGCGCGGCACGCGCTCTTTTCACGACGTCCGTGCTGCCGACGCCAGCAAAACGTCTCCGTGTGCCGACGATGTACCCAGTGTCACAGTTCTGCGGCACCCCCCGATTGGGGGGCGGACCCAGGTAGTGACAAGATGGCACGCAGTGACCCAGGAACGCGGCTACCGGACAGGAGGCGGTCGAGCCTCCGGCCGACCGGCTCCGGCGCCTCGCTCGACCCACTGATCGAAGGAGACTCCACAGGTCATGTCTGAGAACGTGCAGCTGCCGGCACTCGGCGAGTCCGTCACCGAAGGTACCGTCACGCGGTGGCTGAAGTCCGTCGGTGACACCGTCGAGGTCGACGAGCCCTTGCTCGAGGTCTCCACCGACAAGGTCGACACCGAGGTCCCCTCCCCCGTCGCCGGCGTCGTCGAGCAGATCCTGGCCGAGGAGGACGAGACCGTCGAGGTCGGCGCCGTGCTCGCCGTCATCGGCGACGGTTCCGGCTCCGGCTCCTCCGACGGCGGCTCGCAGGAGGCGCCCGCCGAGGAGTCCGCCGCCGAGTCCGCCCCCGCCGAGGAGTCTCCCGCGGAGTCCGCGCCGGCCCAGGAGTCCGCGGCCGAGTCCGCCCCGGCCGCCGAGGAGTCGGCGCCGCAGCCGTCCGCCGGCGGCGGTGACGGCACCGAGGTGACCCTGCCCGCGCTGGGCGAGTCGGTCACCGAGGGCACCGTGACGCGGTGGCTCAAGGAGGTCGGCGACAGCATCGAGGTCGACGAGCCCCTGCTCGAGGTCTCCACCGACAAGGTCGACACCGAGGTCCCCTCCCCCGTGGCAGGCACGGTGCAGGAGATCAAGGTCGCCGAGGACGAGACCGTCGAGGTCGGCGCCGTGCTCGCGATCGTCGGTTCGGGCGCCGCCCCCGCCGCCGAGAAGAGCGAGCCCGCGCCCGCTCCCCCGGCCGAGAAGCCCGCCGAGAAGTCCGAGCCGGCCCCCGAGCCGAAGGCCGAGAAGCCCGCCGAGTCGCCGGCGCCGGCCGAGTCGCCCGCCCCGGCGAAGTCCCCGGAGCCGGCTCCCGCGGCGGAGAAGCCCGCGGGCGGCCGCAGCTCGTACCTGACGCCGCTGGTGCGCAAGCTCGCCGCGGAGAAGGGCGTCGACGTCTCGACCGTCGAGGGCACCGGTGTCGGCGGACGCGTCCGCAAGGAGGACGTCCTGGCCGCGGCCGAGAAGGCCGCCGCTCCGGCCGCCGAGCCCGCACCCGCGTCCGCACCGTCGTCGGCCCCGAAGAAGCCGACCGTCCCCGAGGTCTCGCCGCTGCGCGGCACCACGGAGAAGATGTCGCGCCTGCGCAAGGTCGTGGCCGAGCGCATGCACGAGGCGCTGCACACGCAGGCCCAGCTCACCACCGCGGTCGAGGTCGACGTCACCAAGGTCTCGAAGCTGCGCCAGCGGGCGAAGGCCGACTTCAAGGCGCGCGAGGGCGCGAACCTCACGTTCCTGCCCTTCTACACCCAGGCCGCCGTCGAGGCGCTCAAGGCCTTCCCGAAGGTCAACGCGTCGATCGACACCGACAAGGGCGAGATCACCTACCACTCCTCGGAGAACGTCGGCATCGCCGTGGACACCGAGCGTGGCCTCGTCGTGCCGGTGATCAAGAACGCCGGTGACCTGAACCTGGCCGGCATCGCCCGTCAGATCGGTGACCTCGCGACCCGCACCCGCGACAACAAGATCGGGCCGGACGACCTCAGCGGCGCCACGTTCACGATCACGAACACCGGCTCCGGCGGTGCCGTGTGGGACACCCCGATCGTCCCGGTGGGCCAGGTCGCGATCCTGGGCACGGGCACCATCACGAAGAAGCCCGTGGTCGTCACCACCCCGGACGGCGAGGAGACCATCGCGATCCGTCAGATGGCGATGCTGTTCCTGTCCTACGACCACCGCCTGGTCGACGGCGCCGACGCCGCCCGCTTCCTCACCGCGGTGAAGAACCGCATCGAGGAGGGCGCGTTCGAGTCCGAGGTCGGTCTCTGACCCGCTGACCGCACCCACGACAGGGGCGAGAACCGTGAGGTTCTCGCCCCTGTCGTCGTCCCGGGCGGTGCTGCCGCGGCGGCCCGGCCTCACACGACGTCGGTGACCCGCCACCCGTCGGCGGTCCAGGCGAGCCGGACCGTGTCGGTGCGTGGTGCGCCGGCCGGCACGGTGGTGGCCGCGCCGTCACCGTCGACCTGGGTGTGCTCCTCGACGACGTAGCGCACCACGACCTCGGCGGTGCCGGTCGACGGCTCGGCGGCCAGCCGCGCCGACAGCACCGTCACCTCGGCCCCGACGAGCCGGGTCCCCGACGCCGCCGCACGCTCGACCAGCGCCGTGTCCGCGCCGTGGGCGTCCGAGCCGGGCAGCGCCACCTCCGCCACGGCGTGCTCGCCCGTCAGCAGGCCGGCACGGCGCCGGGTCAGCTCGGCCGCCGCACCGGCCGGGTCGTCGCGGTCGGTCGTCGTCGCACCGTCCACGGACCCCGGACCTGCCGCGGAGCCCGGACCTGCCGTGGACGCCGTGGCCGGCGAGGACGCCGCCACCAGGGGCGACGGGTGCCCCGTGGACCCCTGCCCGGCCGTCAGCGCCAGCCCCCCGGCCACCAGCACGCCCAGGGAGACCAGGACGCCGACTCCCGCCAGCACCGGACGCCACGGCGAGACCGGAGGCCGGGCCGTCGTCCGCCGGGCCCGCCGCTCGGCCCGTGACGCGACGGGACGGCCACCGGCGGCACCGTCCGCCCGTCGGGCGCGCCGGTGCCGTGGCTCCGGGCCCGCCCCGTCGTCCTCGCCGCCGGGCCGTTGCCGGTGCGCACCCAGCGCCGCGGCGGCGAGCGCCGCGGGCTCGGGCAGCCGGACCGGTTCCGGGCTCGCGGCCTCGTGGACGCGAGCGGCGAGGGTGCCCGCCTCGGGACGCACCCGCGGGTCGTCCGCGAGCGCCGGGGCCAGCACGGCGCGCAGCGCGGTCGCGGTGTCCGAGGGGTCGTGGCCGCGCAGGGTCTCCACGAGACGGGCCAGGGCGTGCACGTCCGCGCTCTCCGTGGCGTGCACGGGGTCCGTCGGCGGCGTCAGGCGCGGCCGCAGCAGCACCCGGCCGGTGAGGTCGACGAGGACGTCGGTGACGTCGAGCCCGCCGTGCACGACGCCCGCGCTGTGCAGCGTGGCGAGCCCCTGGGCGAGGTCGGCGGCGAGTCCCGCCGCCTCGGAACCGTCGCAGCGCCCGCGCACGGCGAGCACGGTGGCGAGGTCCGTCGCGGACGTCGAGCCGCGCGGCACGACGAGCGCTCCGTCCGGGCGTGCCACGGCGGCCCCGACGGGCTCCACCCGGGCGGCGTCGATCGTGGCCAGCCGACGCAGGCGGTCCAGGAGGGCGTCGCGGGCGGTCGCGTCGGAGGGGACGGTGAGCACGGTGTCGGTCTGCACCGGACCATGCAACACCGCAGGACCGGGGTCCTGCAGGCGTCGTCCACAGGCCCGGCCGGAGCGTGCCGGGCGGACGGTGCCGTCCTCAGAGCTCGACGCGGCGTCCCTGGCGGGCGGCCACGCGCGCCGCGTCGAGGACCTCGGCGGTACGCACGGCGTCGGCCGGGTCGACGGGCGCGGTCTCCTCACCGTCCAGCCAGGGGCCGAGGGCCCGGTAGAAGTCGGCGTGGCCGCCGGCCGCGGCGGGGACGGGCCGCCGCTCGCGCCCGCGGGTGAACCACCCGTGGGTGCCGGCCGGGGCGTCGTCGTCGAACCGCTCGAGCGGCGAGGCGTCCTGCTCGAAGGTGGTCACGAGGTAGGCGCCGTCGGAGCCGAGCACACGGGTGCGCGGCCCGGGCGCCGCGACGACGGACCCGGCCCACAGCCGCGAGGTGACGGCGTGCGGGCTGGCCGCCAGCCCACCGCCGGCCTCGTGCGTCAGGACGAGGAAGACGTCGTCCTCGGTCGGCGTGGTCAGGGCCCGCAGCTGGGCCCACACACCGGTCACCCGGCCGAACAGCCGGGTGGCGGAGTCCACGAGGTGCGGTCCGAGGTCGAGCAGGAGACCGCCGCCGTCGGGGTCGTTCTCCTTCCACCGCTTGCGCGGCACGGGCCGCCAGCGCTCCCAGTGCCGTTCGAAGGTGTGCACGTCGCCCAGCTCCCCGCGCCCCAGGAGCGCGGAGAGCGTGAGCTGCTCGGGGTCCCAGCGCCGGTTCTGGAACACCGTGAAGGGGGTGCCGGTCGCGTCCGCCTCGGCGACGACGGCGCGCGCCTCGTGGGCGTCGACGCCGATCGGCTTGTCCAGGACGAACGGGACGCCCGCCCGGGCCAGCGCCGCGGCCTGGGCGGCGTGGAGCTGGGTGGGGCTGGCGACCACGACGACGTCGTAGGTCGAGCGCGCGGCCAGCAGGGCGTCCAGGTCGTCGTACAGCCGGGCGCCCGGCCAGTCGCCCGCGGCCTGGTTGCGGCGACCCTGGTCGCGGGTGACGACACCGGTGACGGGGAGGCCGGCCTCCCGTGCGAGGGCGGCGTGGATCCCCCGGCCGGCTCCCCCGTACCCGATGATGGCGACGCGTGGCGTGATCATGTGCCCATGGTGCCCGACCCCTGCTCGACCGCCACCGGGCGACGCGCCAGGCGGGACGGCCACCACGTGCGGTCACCGATGTCGTGGACCAGCGCCGGCACCAGCAGGCTGCGGACCACGAGGGTGTCGATCAGCACGCCGAAGGAGACGATGAAGGCGAGCTGGGCGAGGAACGCCAGCGGGATGACGCCGAGGGCCGCGAACGTCGCCGCGAGCACGACACCGGCCGAGGTGATGACCGACCCCGTGACCGCGAGCCCGCGCAGCACCCCCGGCCGCGTCCCGATCTTCAGGCTCTCCTCCCGCACGCGGGTCATGAGGAAGATCGAGTAGTCGACGCCGAGCGCGACGAGGAACGCGAACGCGTACAGCGGCACGCTGGGGTCGGTCGCCGGGAAGTCGAAGACGGTGTTGAACAGGATCGCCGAGACGCCGAGGGCGAAGCCGAACGACAGCACGTTCGCCCCCATGAGGAGCGCGGCGGCCAGCACGGAGCGCAGCAGCAGCATGAGGATCAGCAGGATGACGACGAGCACGACGGGCACGATGACCTGCAGGTCGCGCTGACCGGCGAGCTGGGTGTCCAGGCGTTCGGCGGCGGCGCCGCCGACGAGGGCGTCGGGCGCGACGTCCTGCAGCGAGTCCCGCAGGGCCGAGACGGCCTCGGTGGCCTCCTGGCTGTCGGAGGGCGCGTCGGTGACGACGTCCACGCGGACCAGGCCGTCCACCACGAGCGGGTCGCCTCCGGCCGGCGCCCCGGGCGCCGGGGCCGGCTGGTCGGTCACCGGGGCGGCCTCGGAGACCCCCTCGGTGCCTTCCGCTGCCTCCACGACGGCGTCCAGGTCGCCCTCGGGGACGATGACGGTGGCCGGCTGGGTGGACACGCCCTCGAAGTGCGCGGTGAGGACCTCCTCGCCGTCGACGGAGTCGACCTGGGTGAGGAACACGTCGGAGTCGCCCGTCCCGCCGGCGTTCAGCGTGGGCACGAAGGCGGCACCGGCGAGGAGCACGATCGCGGTGACGATCCAGACGGGCCGGTCGTGGCGACCGACGAAGCCGGCCACGCGGGACCACAGGCCGTGCCCGGCCACGGCCGGTGCGTCGTCCGTCGCGCCCGCGGCGCTGTGGCGGTCGTGTCGGGGCGCAGCGCCGTGCGTGGCGTCCTGCTCGGCGTCTTCCTCGACGTCGTGCGCGGCGGACGTGCCGGCGTCGGACGCCGTCGCGCCCTCGGCGGCGGCCGGCACCCGGGGGATCCGGGGCCAGAACACCCAGCGGGCACGCTTGCCGCCGACGAGCAGCAGTGCCGGCAGCAGGGTCAGCGCGGACAGGAACGCCGCGACGATGCCGATGGCGGCGACGGGCCCCAGGCTGCGGTTGGACGACAGGTCGGACAGCAGCAGGCAGAGCAGGCCGGCGATGACGGTGACCGCGCTGGCCGTGATGGGTTCGAACGACGCCCGGACGGCGCGGCGCAGAGCGGTGTAGGGCGACGCCAGCCGCCCCAGCTCCTCGCGGTACCTGGCCACGACGAGCAGGGAGTAGTCCACGGACGCGCCGACCACGAGGATCGACAGGATGCCCTGCGACTGGCCGTTGAGGGTCAGCACGTCGTTCGCCGCCAGCTGGTAGACGGCGAGCCCGGCGAGGGACAGCGCGAGCACGGAGGTGAAGATGACCACGAACGGCAGGAACGGCGAGCGGTAGACCAGGGCGAGGATGACGAGGACGGCGCCGAGGGCGACGAGGAGCAGCACGGTGTCGATGGCGCCGAACGCGTTGGTGAGGTCGGCGACGAAGCCGGCCGGTCCGGTGACCCACGCCTCGAGCCCGGTGTCGGCCAGACCACCGTCGCCGGGACCCTGCTCGGCGAGGTCGCGCAGCGCCGTGACGGCGGCCTCGGTCACGCTGGACTCCTCCTCGCCGACGACCTCGTCGGCGAGCGAGGCGTCGAGGGAGACCAGCACCAGCGCCGCCTCGCCGTCCTCGGACGGGATGACCACCGGGTCGGCGACGCTGGCCGCGCCCACCGTGGCGGGCTCGTCGCCGGTGGCCCCCTCGAGCGGCGCGTCCGGCACCGCCTCGGCGTACGCCTGCACGTCCGCGAGCTGCTCGGGGGTCAGGGTGGCGCCGTCACCGGCCTCGGCCACGAGCAGGGCGGGCAGGGTCGTGTCGTCGGTGAACTCCGCGGCGAGCTCGGCCGCCCGGGTCGACTCGGCGCTCTCGGGCAGGAACGCGGCGGAGTCGTTCTCCTGGACGCTGCTCAGGTTGCCCTGGGCCTGCCCACCGAACGCCCCGATGGCGAGCCAGACGCCGATCGCTGCCAGAATGACCAGACCACGGGCGATACCCGCCCACCTTTTACTCAGCATGCTTAGTATGATGGAGAACCCGAGGACGGAACGCAAGTGATGACACCGCAGAGCCGATCCGGCACGGAACCGGACCCGATGAGCGAGGACCCGCGCCAGTGGCCCACGGGGCGCCTCCTCTTCTCGGTCGCGCGCCGGATCGAGCAGGACTGGAACGCGCACCTGGCGACCTGGGACCTCAACCACGCCGGGCACCCCGCGCTCCTGCACCTGATGGGCGGACCGCTCACCCAGCGCGAGATCGCCGCCCGCAACGGGGTCACCGAGCAGACCATGAGCCGCATCGTGGCTCGCCTCGAGCGCTCCGGCTACGTGACGCGGGACGACGACCCGCGCGACCGCCGTCGTCGCGCGGTCACCATCACCGACCTCGGCCGGCGCGTCGCGATGGAGGCGGCGCAGTTCCAGCCCGCCGAGGACCTCACCTCGCGCGGCCTCGACGAGGACCAGGTCGAGGCGCTGCGCGAGCTCCTCGTGGCGATGGTGCGCGCCCAGCGCGCGGAACCCCGCACCCCCGCCGAGCAGTAGGCTGCCGGACATGGACGTCGTCTCCCTGCCGGGCCCGGTCGACTACCACGAGGCCTGGGACCTGCAGCGCCGCACGCACGCCGCCGTGCACGGGGGCCAGGACGCCGGACGCCTCTTCCTGCTCGAGCACGCCTCGGTGTACACCGCCGGACGACGGACCCGCCGGGCCGAGTACCCCACCGACGGCACCGCGGTCGTGGACGTCGACCGCGGTGGCAAGATCACCTGGCACGGGCCGGGCCAGCTCGTCGCCTACCCGATCGTCCCCCTGCGCTCCCCCGTCGACGTCGTCGCCTACGTCCGCACGCTCGAGGCCGCCGTCATGGACGTCTGCCGCGGGCTGGGGCTCGAGCCGGTCCGCGTCGAGGGCCGGTCCGGCGTGTGGTTCGCAGCCGACGGGGGCACCGAGGGGCCCGACGGCGGTGCCCCGCGCCGGGCCCGCAAGGTCTGCGCGATCGGCGCCCGTGTGGCTCGCGGCGTGACGATGCACGGCCTGGCCCTGAACTGCGACCCGGACCTGACCGCGTTCGACGCCATCGTGCCCTGCGGCATCGACGACGCCGACGTCACCTCGCTGTCGGCCGAGACCGGACGGCGCGTCACGGTCGACGACGTCCGGGATGCCCTGACCGAGGCCCTGGTCGGGCACCTGGCACCCCTGGTGACCCACCTCACGCCCACGCAGCAAGACGTCGCGCCGGGGCCGCGCGACGCCGTCGTAGGCTGACAGACGTCGACGAAGGGAACGACGCCGTGACCATCGCACCCGAGGGCCGCCGCCTGCTGCGCGTCGAGGCCCGCAACGCCGAGACCCCCATCGAGAAGAAGCCCGAGTGGATCAAGACCCGAGCGGTCATGGGCCCGGAGTACAAAGAGCTCAAGGGCCTGGTGAAGGGTGGTGGGCTGCACACCGTTTGCGAGGAGGCGGGCTGTCCCAACATCTTCGAGTGCTGGGAGGACCGCGAGGCGACCTTCCTCATCGGCGGTGACCAGTGCACCCGCCGGTGCGACTTCTGCCAGATCGACACCGGCAAGCCGGCCGACTTCGACGCCGACGAGCCGCGCCGCGTGGCCGAGTCGGTCCAGCAGATGGGTCTGAAGTACTCCACGGTCACGGGCGTCGCCCGCGACGACCTGGCCGACGGCGGCGCCTGGCTGTACGCCGAGACCGTCCGGCAGATCCACGCGCTCAACCCGGGTACCGGCGTCGAGCTGCTCATCCCGGACTTCAACGCGATCCCCGAGCTGCTCGACGAGGTCAACGCCTCGCGACCCGAGGTGATGGCGCACAACGTCGAGACCGTGCCGCGGATCTTCAAGAAGATCCGGCCCGCGTTCCGCTACGAGCGGTCGCTGTCGGTGCTGACCCGTGCGCGCGAGGCCGGCCTGGTGACCAAGTCGAACCTCATCCTCGGCATGGGCGAGACCATCGAGGAGGTCAAGTCCGCGCTGGACGACCTGCAGTCGGCCGGGTGCGACCTCATCACGATCACCCAGTACCTGCGCCCGTCCGTGCGCCACCACCCCGTGGAGCGCTGGGTGCGCCCCGAGGAGTTCGTCGAGCTGAGCGAGTACGCCGAGGAGATCGGGTTCCTCGGCGTCATGGCCGGCCCGCTGGTGCGGTCCTCGTACCGCGCCGGACGCCTGTGGGGCCAGGCCATGACCAAGCGCGGCCAGGCCGTCCCGGAGGCGCTCGCGCACCTGACCGAACCCACGACCGCACGCCAGGAGGCGGCGAGCCTCGTCGCTCCCCGCGCCCAGTAGACTGGACCACCATGGCCCGCACGAAGTCCGACGCCGGCGAGCCCGCCGACGCGTCCACGAAGAAGCAGAAGAAGCCCAAGAAGCAGCGCTGGTACCACCAGGTGTGGTCCGCGTACCAGATGACCAGGCGACAGGACCCCATGGTCACCTGGATCATGCTGGCGGTCTTCCTCGGCGTCCTCGCCGTCGCGCTGCTCATCGGCGCCCTGACCGGCAACGTGATCTACGCCTCGATCATCGGTCTGCCGTTCGCCCTGCTCGCCGCGATGTTCGTCCTGACGCGCAAGGCCGAGCGGGCGGCGTACACCCAGATCGCCGGCCAGCCGGGCGCCGTGCGCGCCGCGCTGGGCACCGTCCGCGGCGGCTGGAACTTCGACGACGAGCCGGTGGCGGTCAACCGCCACCAGGACCTCGTCTTCCGCGGCGTGGGACGCCCCGGCGTCGTGCTGGTCTCCGAGGGCCCCGCGCACCGCGTGCAGCGGATGCTGGCCGACGAGCGCAAGCGCACCACGCGCATCCTGCCCAACGTCCCGGTCGCCACGATCCAGGTCGGCGACGAGGAGGGCCAGGTGCCGCTGCCCAAGGTCGCCCGCAAGGTCCAGCGCATGAAGAAGCAGCTCACGCGGGCCGAGGCCGGCGAGGTCGGCAAGCGCCTCAAGGCGCTCGGCGGGGTCCGCCTGCCGGTGCCCAAGGGCGTCGACCCCATGAACGCCCGGCCCGACCGCAAGGGGATGCGCGGGCGCTGAGCCCCGGACCGAACCACCCGCAGGCGGCCGGGACCGTCATCGACGCACGATGACGGTCCCGGCCGCCTTGTCGTGCAGGCCGCGGCCGTCGGCGTCCCACACCACGGCGGGGATCACCAGGCAGAGCAGCACGGCACGGATCGCGCCGGCACCGAAGCCGACCAGGTGCGGGCCCGTGGTGTGCAGCCGGCGCACCCGCAGGCCGAGCAGTCGGTGGCCGAGAGTGGTCCCGACGGTGCTGACCAGGATCAGGTTCATCGCGAAGAACAGCCCGAGCGTGGCCCCGGCGTCGTAGGAGAAGAACGCGTAGCTCATGCCGCTCACGGCCGCCCAGTCCACGACGAGGGCGACGACACGACGTCCGAGCGGCGCCGGCGACCCCGGCCCCGAGCTCGGCAGACCGAGCCGGTCGGTGCCCGGTGTCTCATCTGGTGGAACGTTCTGTCCGGAGAGCCAGGACCCGAAATCATCGCGTGACGGCATGAAATCACCCTACGTCGGCCACCAGGTCGTGTACGTAACGCGGACGAAACACTCGCGCTATGCAAGGGTAATCCCACGGCTCTAGCGTCAATGGCGCCGAGCCACCTGGCACCGTCCCATCAAGGAGCGCATGCATGTTCACCAATGCCGAGGAGGCAATCGCCTTCACCCGCAACGAGGGGGTGGAGTTCATCGACGTCCGGTTCATCGACCTGCCGGGCGTCATGCAGCACTTCAACATCCCCGTGGCGCAGTTCGACGAGGACTCGTTCACCGACGGCCTCATGTTCGACGGCTCCTCGATCCGCGGGTTCCAGGCGATCCACGAGTCGGACATGAAGCTCGTCCCGGACGTGAAGACCGCCTTCATCGACCCGTTCCGCAAGCGCAAGACGCTCGTGATGAACTTCTCGATCGTCGACCCGTTCACGGACGAGCCCTACGCCCGTGACCCGCGCAACATCGCGGCCAAGGCCGAGGCCTACCTCGCCTCCACCGGTCTCGCGGACACCGCGTTCTTCGCGCCCGAGGCCGAGTTCTACATCTTCGACTCCGCTCGCTTCGAGACCAACTCGCAGCGGAGCTTCTACGAGATCGACTCCGTCGAGGCCGCCTGGAACACGGGCCGCGACGAAGAGGGCGGGAACCTCAGCTACAAGACCCGCTACAAGGGTGGCTACTTCCCCACCTCCCCCAGCGACCGCTTCGCGGACCTGCGCGACGACATGGTCGCGACCCTGGGCCAGGTGGGCCTGGACGTCGAGCGTGCGCACCACGAGGTGGGCACGGCCGGCCAGCAGGAGGTCAACTACAAGTTCAACACCCTGCTGCACGCCGCCGACGACCTGATGAAGTTCAAGTACGTCATCAAGAACGTCGGCTTCAACGCCGGCAAGTCGGTGACGTTCATGCCGAAGCCGATCTTCGGTGACAACGGCTCGGGCATGCACTCCCACCAGTCGCTGTGGCTGAACGGCGAGCCGCTGTTCTACGACGAGAAGGGCTACGGCGGCCTGTCCGACATGGCCCGCTGGTACATCGGCGGTCTGCTCAAGCACGCCCCGTCGCTGCTGGCCTTCACCAACCCGTCGGTGAACTCGTTCCACCGCCTGGTCCCCGGCTTCGAGGCCCCGGTCAACCTGGTCTACTCGGCCCGTAACCGCTCGGCCTGCATCCGCATCCCGGTCACCGGCTCCTCGCCGAAGGCCAAGCGCGTCGAGTTCCGCGTGCCGGACCCGTCGTCGAACCCGTACCTCGCGTTCTCCGCGATGCTGCTCGCCGGCATCGACGGCATCAAGAACCGCATCGAGCCGCCGGCCCCGGTCGACAAGGACCTCTACGAGCTCCCGCCGGAGGAGCACGCGGAGATCGCCCAGGTCCCGAGCTCGCTCGAGGGCGCGATCAACAACCTCGAGGCGGACCACGAGTTCCTCACCCAGGGCGACGTCTTCTCCGAGGACCTCATCGCCACCTGGGTCGACTACAAGCGCACCAACGAGATCGACCCGATCCGTCTGCGCCCGCACCCGCACGAGTTCGAGCTCTACTACGACATCTGAGGAACGAGGCGCAGGGACGCCGAGCGCCAGCGAGGTGTACCGCAGCCGAGTCCCGCAAGATGTCGTCGACCAGCACGACATCTGATCCGTAGCGCTCCGCAGTGAGCTCGTCGAAGGCCCCGGAACCCGTGAGGGTTCCGGGGCCTTCTGCGTCGGCACCGGGTCGAACGACAGGTCGCGACGTCGGCTCCGGGACCGCCCCCCTACGGAGGTGCGAGTCCCGTCGGACGCGCCCAGTATCCGAGTACGGGTACGAGACCAGGAGGCGCGGTGAGCACGGCGGACCTCTCCCAGATCTCCCTGGACGACCTGCTCGACAGGCTGGGGACGACGGCGTCCGGACTCCCGTCCGCGGAGGCGTCCGACCGTCTGGAGCGGCTCGGGCCGAACGAGATCACCGAGCGGCGAAGAAACCCGCTGGTCGTGCTCGCGGGATACTTCTGGGGGCCCATCCCCTGGATGATCGAGGCCGCGCTGGTGCTGTCGCTGCTCGTGCGGAACTGGTCGGACGCCGCGATCATCGGGGTCCTGCTGGCCATGAACGGAGCGGTCGCCTTCAGCGAGGAGCACCAGGCGACGCGCGCGATCGCCGCGCTGAAGGAACGGCTCGCGACGTCGGCCCGGGTGCGCCGCGACGGTGCCTGGACCACGGTCCCGGTCCGCGAGGTCGTTCCTGGCGACGTCGTCCGACTCCGGCTGGGCGACATCGTGCCGGCCGACGTCCGGATCCTCGACGAGGCCGAGCTGCAGGTGGACCAGTCGGCGCTGACCGGTGAGTCGCTCCCGGTGACCCGGGGGCACGGTGACGCCGCATGGTCCGGCTCGGTGATCAGCCGGGGCGAGGCGGACGGCGTCGTCTACGCCACGGGCGCGGACAGCTACTTCGGCCGGACCGCCTCGCTGGTCGAGACCGCGGGGGCCGTGAGCCACTTCCAGCGTGCGGTGCTGCGGATTGGCCACTACCTGATCGTCGTCGCGATCGCGCTCGTCACGCTCACCTCGGTCGTCTCGTTGCTGCGCGGCAACGACCTGGTGGAGACGCTGGAGTTCGCGCTGGTGGTCACCATCGCGTCGGTCCCGGTCGCTCTCCCGGCCGTGCTGTCGGTGACGATGGCCGTCGGGGCCCGCTCCCTCGCCCGTCGCCAGGCGGTCGTCAGCCACCTGCCGGCGGTCGAGGAGCTGGGCGGTATCGACGTGCTGTGCTCGGACAAGACCGGGACGCTGACCCAGAACCGGCTTGCCGTCGGCGACCCCTGGTGCGCTGCCGGGGTGATCGCCGACGAGCTGATCGACGCGGCAGCCCTCGCCTCCCGGGCCGAGGACCAGGACCCGATCGACCTCGCGGTCCTCGCCGCGACGGACGGCAGGCCGCCGTCGGGCCAGGTGCTGCGGTTCACCCCCTTCGACCCGGTCGGCAAGCGCACGGAGGCCGTGGTCAGGACCGCCGACGGCGGCACCGTCCGGGTGAGCAAGGGCGCTCCGCAGGTGATCGCCGGCCTGTGCGCCGGCGACGCGTCCGTGACGGCGGCCGCCGGACAGGTGGACGATTTCGCCCGTCGCGGGTTCCGGTCGCTGGCCGTGGCCCGCACCGACGCGGCGGGCCACTGGCACCTGCTCGGGGTGCTGCCCCTCGCCGACCCGCCCCGGGACGACTCCCGCGCGACGATCGCGGCCGCCCGCGATCTCGGGATCGAGGTCAAGATGGTGACCGGGGACCAGGTCGCGATCGGCGCCGAGATCGCCCGTCAGGTCGGGCTCGGCGACCGGATCCTGCCCGCGTCGGAGCTGGGCGACGACGACACGGCCCCCGACGTCCGGGCCCGCCGGGTCGCCGAGGCGGACGGTTTCGCCCAGGTGTTCCCCGAGCACAAGTACCGCATCGTGGAGCTCCTCCAGCACGAGGGCCGGATCGTCGCGATGACCGGTGACGGCGTCAACGACGCTCCCGCGCTCAAGCAGGCGGACGCCGGGATCGCGGTCGCGAACGCCACCGACGCCGCCCGCTCCGCCGCCGAAGTCGTGCTCCTGGCTCCCGGGCTGTCGGTGATCGTCCAGGCCGTCCGGATGGCTCGCGAGACCTTCGCCCGGATGACCAGCTACGCGACGTACCGGATCGCCGAGACCGTGCGCGTCCTGCTGCTCATCACGCTGGCCATCGTCGTCCTGAACGTCTTCCCGGTCACGGCCGTCATGATCGTCCTGCTCGCTGTGCTCAACGACGCCGCGATCCTAACCATCGCCTACGACCGCGTGCAGGGGTCGGTCCGTCCGGCGCGCTGGCAGATGGGCACCGTGCTCACGGTCGCCACCGCCCTCGGCTTCGCAGGCGTGGTGGCGTCGTTCCTGCTCTTCCTCGTGGCGGACCTCGTCCTGGACGTCGACCGGGAGGTCGTCCAGACGCTGATCTACCTCAAGCTCTCCGTGGCCGGACACCTGACGATCTTCGTGACGCGCACCCGAGGACCGTTCTGGTCCCGACCCGCACCCGCCGGCGTCCTGGTCGTCGCCGTCGTGGGTACCCAGCTGGTCGCCACGATCATCGCCGCGACCGGGGTTCTCATGGCTCCGATCGGGTGGGCCGGGGCCGGGCTCGTCTGGGCCTACGCCCTGGTGTGGTTCCTGATCAACGACCGGGTCAAGATCGCCGCGTACGCGCTGGCCGACCGGCGGGCCGCGAGGCGACAGCACCGCAGCCCGTGACCGGGCGCCGGAGCGCGGTCGCACCGCCCGGGGGCCCGGCCCGGCGCTGACGTCGCCGGGCGCGGTGGCCCCCGGGCCGGTGCCGGCGACCTACCCGGCCTGCTCCTCGCGCCGGGTCGCCGCGGCCACCGCTGCGGCGTCGGGGACGTAGCCGGCCACGTGCCGCTCGCCCACGCCGTCGTAGGCGCTGAGCGGACGGATCAGGGCGTTGTCGGCGTACTGCTCCTGGACGTGCGCGGTCCAGCCGGCGATGCGCGAGGCCACGAAGATCGGCGTGAAGAGCTCGGTGTCGAAGCCGATGAGGTGGTAGGCGGGGCCGGAGGGATAGTCGAGGTTCGGGTAGATCCCCTTGCGCTCGACGAACTCCGTCTCGAGGGTCGTGGCGAGCTCGGCGACGTCGGGCCGGTCCTCGTGCGCGACCAGCGAGTCGAGCGCCGCCTGCATCGTGGGCACCCGGGAGTCGCCGCGCTTGTACACGCGGTGCCCGAAGCCCATGATCTTGCGCTTGTCCGCGAGCGCGGTGTCGAGCCACGGCACGACGTTCGCCGCGGTGCCGATCTCGTCGAAGGTGTGCATCACGGCCTCGTTCGCCCCGCCGTGCAGCGACCCCTTGAGGGCGCCCACGGCCGCCACGATCGCGCTGTGGTAGTCGGACAGCGTCGAGGCGACCACCCGGGCGGTGAAGGTCGAGGCGTTGAACGAGTGCTCCGCGTAGAGCGTCATCGACACGTCGAAGGCCTGGCGCACGACCTCGTCGGGTTCGTCGCCGAACGTCATCCACAGGAAGTTCGCGGCGTAGCCCAGGTCGTCCCGGGGCGGGACCGGTGCCAGCCCCCGACGCCGTCGCTGGACGTGGGCCACGACGGCGGGGAGCTTCGCGTAGAGCACGAGCGCCTTGCGCAGCACCGTCTCGGGGTCCTGGTCGGCGACGTCGGGGTCGTCCGCACCGATGACGCTGACGGCGGTGCGCACCACGTCCATCGGGTGGGCGGTCCGCGACAGCCCGTCGATGACGTCCATCAGGTGCGCGTCCAGCGCTCGGTGCTTCCGCTCGGCCGCCCGGAAGCGGTCGAGCTCCTCGGCGGTGGGCAGGTCGCCGTACCAGAGCAGGTGCACGACCTCCTCGAACGAGGTGGTCGCCGCGAGCTCCTGCACCGGGTACCCCCGGTAGAGCAGCGAGTTGCTCTCGACGTTGACGTGGGAGACGGCGGTGCGGTCGACCGTGACACCGGCCAGACCCTTCCTGATCTCGACGGTCTCGCTCATGATCACTCCTTCGTGACTGTGGGTGGTCGGACGGGGCTCAGCGCCGGCTGACGGTGCCGAACCGGCGGGCGACGGGCGCGAGGAGGACGGGGCGCAGCGCGGACGCGGCCGCCACGATCACGACGAGCGAGGCCACGAACATCCAGAAGCCGAACCAGCTCACCTCGTCGCGTCCGCCGTACATGTGGTTGAGGTTGCGCAGCGCACCGGTCGAGAGCACCAGGGCCACGTGGACGACCGTGAACGCGACGAAGTAGAGCATCACCGGGAAGTGGAGACGCCGGGCCGTCGCGACGGGGAGCACCCGGTCCCACCGGCTGCCCTCGCGCCACGCGGAGCTCATCCGCACCCCGCTGGCGATGGCCAGCGGCGCCGCGACGAACACGGTGGTGAAGTAGGCCAGCTGCTGCAGGCTGTTGTAGTGGACCCAGCCGTTGTCGGTGGGCCAGCTCAGCGAGAGGTACTGGAGTCCCGCGGAGAGCGCGTTCGGGACCACGCTCCAGTCGGTCGGCACGATGCGCACCCACTGCCCGGTCGCGAAGAGCAGGACCAGGTAGAGCGCGCCGTTGGCGATCCAGAAGACGTCCAGCGCCTGGTGGGCCCAGGACATGATGCTGACGCGGGAGGTCGGCGCGGACCGTGGGGCCCAGTACGCCTCGGGGCGCTGCTGGCGTCGCACCATCCAGCCGGTGCGCACGATCATCACCAGCAGGAACACGTTGAAGAAGTGCTGCCACGAGAGCCAGGCGGGGATCCCCACCGGTGCCCCCTCGGGCAGGGGGTAGTCGCCGGGGTACGTCGCCAGGAAGCGCTGCACCGGCTCGAGGTCGACCAGCCACCGCGCCACCAGGACGGCGACACCGACCAGCACGACCGCCACGGCGACCAGAGCCAGAGCACGGGCCGCGCGGCGCGGCAGTCGCGGGCCGGTCCTGGCGGAGGGCTCGTCACCGCCGACCGTGCCCGGCTGCTGCCGTGCGACGGGGACGTCGTCCCCCGCCCCGACCGGAGTCGGCACCGGTTCCGGCCCCGCCTCGGGCTCGGGCCCCGGCTCGGGCTCCGGCTCGGGCTCGGGCTCTGGCTCGGGCGGTCGGTACGCCCAGGCCGGCGCCGTCCCCGCCGGCGGCCACGGCTCTCCCCCGGCCACGCGCGGCAGGCCGCGGCGCAGCGGGACACCGTCGGCGACCGGCTGCGCAGGACCCTGGGCAGGCCCACCGGACGCGGCTGCCGGCCGGGCGGACGTCGCGCCGCCCGTGCCCGCGGCCGAGGCCTCCGGCTCAGCGACGCCCTCCTCCGGGCGCTCGATCGTCCCGGTGGCCACGGACGCCTCCGGCGCGGCCACGGACGCCTCCGGCGCGGCCACGACGCCCGCCGTCCCGGGCGCCTCGCCGGCCGGCGGCCACGGCGGCCCGCCCGGACGACGCGGCAGCCCTCGCCGCAGCGCGGTCATGCGCCCCTCCGCTCCTCGAGCGCGGCCACGAGCTGCGGCACGACCTCGAACACGTCACCGACCACCCCGAAGTCCGCGATCTCGAACAGGGGCGCGTCGGCGTCGTTGTTGACGACGACGATGGTCTGGGCGGTCTGCATCCCGGCACGGTGCTGGATCGCGCCCGAGATGCCCAGGGCGACGTAGAGGCGCGGTGACACGGACACGCCCGTCTGCCCCACCTGGGCCGACGCCGGGGCGTACCCGTTGTCCACCGCGACGCGCGAGGCGCCGACGGCGGCACCGAGCGCGTCGGCAAGGCGCTCGACCAGCACGAAACCCTCCGCCGAGCCCAGTCCCCGACCGCCGGACACGACCTTCTCGGCCCCGCGCAGCTCGGGTCGTTCCGAGGTGACCTCGACCGGCTCGACCGCCACGATCTCGGCACCGGGCAGGCCCGAGTCCTCGACCTCGATCTCCTCGACGGCGGCGTCGTCGACGGCCGGTGCCCGGTCGTCGATCTCGCCGGGCCGGACCGTGATGACCGGCGCGCCGAACGTCGGTGCGGCGTCGACCAGGTAGGTCCCGCCGTAGACCGAGTGGTGGGAGACGATCCCCTCGTCGTCGCGGGAGACCCGCACGGCGTCGACCGCGAGCGCCGACCGGGTCCGGACCGCGTAGCGGGCGGCCACCTCGCGCCCCTCCACGGAGTGCGCGGCGAGCACCGCCGCCGGGCGGACGTGCCGCGCCGCCGCCGCGAGGGCGTCCACCTGGGGGACACCCAGCGTCTTGGCCGGCGTGGAGACGGTCAGCACCCGCTGCGCCCCCAGCGCGCCGGCCGCGGCGGCCTCGGTCTCGGCACCGGGTCCCACGAGCAGCGCGACGGGCGTGCCGATCGTGGCGGCCGCCCCGAGCAGCTCGGCGGACGACGCCGCCGGTGCACCGTCGGGCGTGCGGTCGAGGAGCACCAGGATCGGTGCGTCGTGGACGTCGGTCATCGTGGTGTCCTCCCTCATGCCAGCCGGTTCTCGAGGAGGAACGCCGCCAGCTGCTCACCGGCGTCCCCGCTGTCGACGATCTTGGTGCCCGCCGTCCGCGCCGGCCGCTCGGCGACGGCGAGCATGATCGACCGGGCGGCGTCGGCCGGCTCGGGGTCGACGCCGAGGTCGGTGGCGGAGACGGTCTCGATGGTCTTCTTCTTGGCGGCGATGATCCCCTTGAAGCCGGCCATGCGGGCCTCGGGCAGCGCCTCGGTGACGGACACCACGGCCGGCAGGGGCGCGGTGAGGCGCACGGTGGCGCCGTCGGAGGCGCGCACCCCGGTGACCTCGGTCGCGGTCAGCTCCACCTCGGCCAGCGCGGTGGCGCACGGCAGGGCGAGGAGCTCGGCGACGGCGGCCGGGACGGCCCCGCCGGACCCGTCGGTGGACGCGTCGCCGGCCAGGACGAGGTCGAAGCCGACGTGCTGCACGGCCGCGGCGAGGATCTCGGCGGTGAGCACGACGTCGGCCCCGAGGAGACGGTCGTCGACCACCTGCAGCGCCGAGGTCGCCCCGAGGGCGAGCGCCTTGCGCAGACTGGTGACCCCGGGTTCCGGGGTCATGGCGACGGCGACGATCTCGGTCTCGGGGTCCTCGTCGGCGTGGGCCAGGGCCACCTCGAGCGCACGCTCGTCGATCTCGTCCAGGACGAGGTCGGCGGTGGCACGGTCGGCCAGCCCCGTCTCGAGCGACAGCGTGCGGTCCACGTAGGTGTCCGGGACCACCTTCATCAGCACGACGATCTTCATCGTCTTCCTTCCTCGGCACGGGACAGCGCCTGGGCGGCGACGTCGGCCATCAGCGGGACGCCCTCGGCCAGGCCGGGGGCGAAGGTGTCGTCCGGTCGCTGCCCGTCGAGCCATCGTGTGTAGATCGCCTCGCAGAAGATCGTCGACTTCCACAGGGCGAGCGCCTCGTACCAGGCCAGGTTCTCCAGGTCCGCACCGGTGCGGGCAGCGTATCGCTCGACGAGCCCCGCCCGGGACGGGAACCCCGGGCCGGCGGTCACCGGGGTGAGATCCATCGGCGTGCGGACCTCGCCCGCCGCGGAGTAGGTGGCGACGAGGTAGCCCAGGTCCGCGAGCGGGTCCCCGAGCGTCGCCATCTCCCAGTCCAGGACGGCGGCGAGCCGGTCGGGCGCGGCGAACAGCAGGTTGCCGAGGCGGTAGTCGCCGTGCACGACCGTCGCGCGGGCGGACCGCGGCACGGTGGCGGCGAGCCGCTCGGCCAGGCGGTCGACGACCGGGACGGAGCGCCGCGTGTTCACCGGCCAGAGCTGGGCGAAACGCCGGACCTGCCGGTCCAGGTAGCCGGCGGGCCTGCCGAGGCCGGCCACCTCGCCCTCGAGCGGTACCTGGTGCAGGTCGGCGAGGGTGTCGACGGCGGCGTGGACCAGGGCGGTCGCGGCGCCCGGGCCGTCGAACCCGGGCGGCAACGACGTCGTGACGACCTCGCCCTCGACGTAGTCCATGAGGTAGAAGGGCACCCCCAGCACGGCGAGGTCGTCGCACACCGCGCGGACCCGCGGCACGCGCACGCCCACGGCGCCCAGCGCGGCGACGACGCGGGCCTCGCGGACCATGTCGTGGGCCGACGGCGGGAACGGGGGGCGCGGTCCGCGGCGCAGCACCATCCGCTCGCCGCCGCGCCGCACCTCGTAGGTGACGTTGGCCTGGCCGTCGCCGATGCGCCGCCAGGCGAGCGTGCCCGCCGGGATCCCGAGGCCGTCGAGGTACCGCTGCAGCGGGTCGAGCACGAGCAGCGGCGGGCGCGGGGCCGCCGCTGCCTCGGCCGCGTCCTGCACGACGTCGGCCCGGTCGGGTCCGGTCACGAGCGCGCTCACCGGTCGGCCTCCGCTCGGTCCAGGACGCGTTCGCCGGCGTCGACCTCCCGCTCGCGGCGTGCGACGGCACGACGCGCGATGGCCCACCGGTGCGTCTCGCTCGACCCGTCGTACACGCGGAAGGGGCGGACCTCGTTCTGGAACGCCAGCAGGGGCAGCTCGAGGGTCACGCCGTCGCCGCCGCAGAGCTGGACGGCCCGGTCGACGACCCGTCCGACCGCCTCGGAGCAGTGCACCTTCGCGATGGACGACGCCTGGGCGCCGGCCCGTGCGTCGTCCTCGAGCGTGCGGGCCGCCCGGTCGACGAGCGCGGCGGCCGTGGCGAGGTCGATCTCGGAGTCGGCGACGAGCGCCTGCGCGATGCCCAGCTCGGCGAGGGGGGAACCGAACAGCTCGCGGTGGCGCACCCGGTCCAGCGCGGTGTCGTGGGCCCGACGTGCCAGCCCCAGCCATCGCATGCAGTGCGTCAGCCGGGCGGGGCCGAGCCGGACCTGGGCGTGCCGGAAGCCTTCCCCCGGCGTGCCGAGGACGGCGTCGTCGGGGACGACGCAGTCCCGGAAGTGCACGTGCGGGTGCCCGCCGGTGATCGCCGTCTCCAGCGTGCGGATGCCGTGCCCGATCGAGACGCCGTCGGCCCCCATCTCCACGAGGAACATCGTGGCGGCCTCGGGGCCGACGTCCGGCGTCCGGGCCATCACGATCGCGACGTCGGCCTCCTCGGCACCCGAGATGAACCGCTTCTCCCCGTCGATCGCCCATCCCCCGTCGACCCGGCGCGCCGTGGTCGTCAGCGCGGCCGGGTCCGACCCGGCGCCCGGGTGCGGCTCGGTCATGGCGAAGCACGACCGCGTCGCGCCCGCGGCGAGCGGGACGAGGTAGCGCTCCTGCTGCTCGACGGTGGCGATCCGCTCCAGGAGCAGCATGTTCCCCTCGTCGGGCGCCATGCAGTTGAGGACCGCCGGGCCGATCGGCGAGTAGCCGGCTTCCTGGAACACGGCGGACCACTCGCCGAGCCGCAGCCCCTGCCCGCCGAACCGGGTCGGCACGTGGGGCGCGAACACGCCGGCCTCCCGGGCCCGTCGCTGCAGGGACCGGCGGGCCGCGGGTTCCAGGGGGGTGCCGGCCGGTGGTTCCGCCGGGACGACGACGTCCCGCACGAACCGCCGTGTGCGCTCCACCAGGTCCGTCGTCGTCATGCCGTTCCTCCTGCCGCGAGCAGCCCGCCGTCGAGGGTCAGCACCTGTCCCGTGACCCAGCCCGCCTCGTCGGAGCACAGGTACGCCGCGGCGGCGGCGACGTCGGCCGGCTCGCCGAGCCGCCCGAGCGGGTACCGTGCGGTGACCTCGTCCTCGCGGTCCTCGTACAGCGCGCGGGCGAACCGGGTCCGCACCACGGCCGGCGCGAGCGCGTTGACGCGGACCGCGGGCGCGAGCTCGGCCGCCAGCGTCACGGTCAGGTGGGCGACCGCGGCCTTGGTGACGCCGTACCACCCGATCCCCGGGGACGGCACCTGCCCCGTCACGGAGGACAGGTTGAGCACGGCCGCCCCGACGCGGTCGCCGAGTCCCGCCGCACAGGCCTCCTGGACCCAGCCGAGCGTGCCGAGCACGTTGACCTCGAGAACCTTGCGCGCCGCCTCCGGCTCGAGCCCGACGAGGGGGCCGTAGACGGGATTGATGCCGGCGTTGTTCACGAGCACGTCGAGCGCGCCGAACTCCGCCACCGCGGTCTCGACCGCCGCCCGCCGGTGCTCCGGGTCCTGGGCCCGGCCCGCGACGACGCGGACCCGATCCGGCGGCAGCGACTCGACCGCCGCCTGCAGCCCCTCGGCCCGTCGCGCGGTGAGCACGACGGACGCGCCCTCCGCGACGAGTCGTCGCGCGACCGCGAGGCCGATGCCGCGGCTCGCACCCGTCACCAGCGCCACCCGGCCCTGCAGCCGCGAGCAGCCGCCCGCCCCCGCTGCGAAACCCTCCGTCATGCCACGCTCCCTTGCGCGATTGCTTAACGCCGGTTCAATCCCTCGCCGTCGCGGCCCGAGGAGATGCCTGCACCAGGGCCTCGCCAGCGCGGTTTCTAATATGGTATAAAAAGTTGAGGTCGAGATCAAGGACGATCGGAGACAACATGAGCCAGATCATCGGACCGCGCTCCCTGTACGAGGAGGAGCACGAACAGCTGCGCGAGATGGTGCGCGCCTTCGTCGAGCAGTACGCCCGCCCGCACGCCGAGCGGTGGGAGCGCGAGGGACGCGTCGACCGGAAGCTCTTCGTCCAGGCCGCCGAGGCCGGGATCCTCGGCTTCGGCATCCCCGAGGAGTACGGGGGCGGCGGGTCGGACGACTTCCGCTTCAACGCCGTCATGGGCGAGGAGCTCGCGCGCCACCCGGTGTCGGACGGCATGGCCTGCATCGCCCTGTCGAACGACATCGTCATCCCCTACTTCACGGACCTGACGAACGACGAGCAGAAGCGGCGGTGGCTCCCCGGCATCGCGGCGGGCGAGACCGTCGTCGCCGTGGCGATGTCGGAGCCCGGCACGGGCAGCGACCTCGCGGGGATCCGCACGACGGCCACCCGGGACGGGGACGACTACGTGGTCGACGGGTCGAAGACGTTCATCTCCAACGGGCAGAACGCCGACCTCGTGGTTACCGCGGTGCGCACCGGCCCGGACCCGCACAAGGGACTGAGCCTGCTCGTGATCCCCGCCGACTCCCCCGGGTTCTCCCGCGGGCGTCGCCTGGAGAAGATCGGCCTGCACGCCCAGGACACCAGCGAGCTCGCCTTCGAGGGCGTCCGCGTCCCGGTCGCGAACCTGCTCGGCCCCGAGGGGGCGGGGTTCGCGGGCCTGATGGCGAACCTGCCGCAGGAACGGATCTCCATCGGGGCCGCCGCCGTCGCCTCCAGCGAGGGGGTGCTCGAGCGCACGCTCGAGTACGTCAAGCAGCGCCAGGCGTTCGGCCGGCCGATCGGCGCGTTCCAGAACACCCGCTTCGAGCTGGCCGAGATGGTGACCGCCGTGCGGGCCAGCCGCGCGTACGTGGACGCGTGCCTCGTCGAGCACAACGCCGGCCGGCTGACCCCGGAGGACGCCGCCGCCGCGAAGTTCTGGACCACCGAGCAGTACGTCGACGTCGTGGGCCGCTGCCTGCAGCTGCACGGCGGGTACGGCTACATGCGGGAGTACCGCATCGCGCGCGACTACGAGGACGCCCGCATCACCACCATCTACGGAGGCACGACCGAGATCATGAAGGAGATCGTCGGTCGAGGTCTCGGACTGTGAGGACACCCATGACCGAGGCACTCATCTACGACGCGGTGCGCACACCGCGAGGCAAGAACCGCGACGGATCCCTGCACGGCGTCAAGCCCGTGGACCTGGTCGTGGGGCTGATCGACGCGCTCACCGAGCGCCACCCCTCGATGGAACCCGAGCTGATCGACGACGTCGTGCTCGGCGTCGTCTCCCCCGTCGGCGAGCAGGGCGGTGACATCGCCCGCACCGCCGCGCTGGTCGCCGGGCTCCCCGAGAGCGTCGCGGGCGTCCAGCTCAACCGGTTCTGCGCCTCGGGCCTGGAGGCGGTGAACACCGCCGCGCAGAAGGTCATGAGCGGCTTCGAGGACCTGGTGCTCGCCGGAGGGGTCGAGTCCATGTCCCGCGTCCCGATCGGGTCCGACGGCGGGGCCTACGTGCAGGACCCCACCACCAACTACGACCTGCACTTCGTCCCCCAAGGGATCGGAGCCGACCTCATCGCCACCCTCGAGGGCTTCACCCGGCAGGACGTCGACGCCTACGCGGTCGAGTCCCAGCGCCGGGCCGAGGAGGCCTGGCGCGAGGGGCGCTTCGCCCGCTCCGTGGTCCCGGTGCGCGACGTCAACGGGGTCACCCTGCTCGACCACGACGAGCACCGGCGCCCCGGGTCGACCGTCGAGTCGCTCGGACACCTGAAGCCCGCTTTCGCCATCCCCGGCGCCCAGGCCGGGTACGACGCGGTGGCTCTGCAGAAGTACCACCACGTCGAGGCGATCGACCACGTGCACACGGCGGCCAACTCGTCGGGCATCGTCGACGGCGCCGCGCTCGTCCCCGTCGGCAGCCGGGAGATCGGCGACCGGCTCGGCCTCACGCCCCGGGCGCGCATCGTGGCCGCCGCCGTCACGGGGTCGGAACCGACGATCATGCTCACCGGCCCCGCCCCGGCGACCCGCAAGGCGCTCGCGCAGGCCGGCCTCACGGTCGACGACATCGACCTGTTCGAGCTCAACGAGGCGTTCGCCTCGGTCGTCATGCGGTGGGAGCGGGAGATGGGCGTCCCCCACGACAAGGTCAACGTCAACGGCGGCGCGATCGCCATGGGGCACCCGCTCGGAGCCACCGGGGCCATGATCCTCGGCACGCTGCTCGACGAGCTGGAGCGGCGCGACCTGCAGCGCGGGCTGGCCACGCTCTGCGTCGGTGCCGGCATGGGGATCGCCACCATCATCGAGCGGGTCTGAGGAAGGAGCACGGCATGAGCGTCATCGAGGACAAGACCGACGTCCGGCTCGGGTACGACTGGGCCGAGGACGCCGACGGCGTCGTCACCATCACGATGGACGACCCGGACAGCGCGGCCAACACCATGAACGCCCACTTCGTGAGCGCGATCGAGGCGACCGTCGAGCGGCTGGAGGCCGAACGCGACCGGATCGCCGGCGTCGTCCTCGCCTCGGCCAAGAAGAGCTGGTTCGCCGGCGGGGACCTCAACCTGCTGCGCGCCGCCGACCCCGAGAGGTCGGCCGAGGAGACCGCGCACATCGACCACGTCAAGTCGCTCCTGCGCCGCCTCGAGCGGCTCGGTCGGCCCGTGGTCGCCGCGCTCACCGGCACCGCGCTCGGCGGCGGTCTCGAGGTCGCGCTGGCCACCCACCACCGGATCGCCGCCGGCGACGCCGCGGGGGCACGGTTCGGGCTCCCCGAGGTCTCTCTCGGGCTGCTGCCCGGCGGCGGCGGGGTGACCCGCACCGTCCGGATGCTCGGCCTGCAGAAGGCCCTCGCCGACGTGATCCTGCCGGCCACGCGCTTCACCGCGGAGGGTGCGCTGGACGCGGGGCTCGTCGACGAGGTCGTGCCCGCGGCCGAGGTCCACGACCGGGCCAAGGCGTGGATCGCCGCCCACCCGGAGCCCGTCCAGCCCTGGGACGCCGACGGCTTCCGCCTGCCCGGGGGCTCGCCGTCGTCGCCGTCGATGGCCCAGGCCCTGGCCGCGATGCCGGCCATGCTGCGCCAGCAGGTCAAGGGAGCGCCCGTGCCGGCACCCCGCGCCGCCATGGCCGCCGCCGTCGAGGGCGCGTCCGTGGACTTCGACACCGCGTCGAGGGTCGAGACCCGCTACCTCGTCCAGCTGACCCACACCCAGGTCGCCAAGAACATGATCCAGGCGTTCTTCTTCGACCTGCAGAGCATCACCGCAGGAGCCAGCCGGCCCGAGGGCTACCCCACGTACCGGGCGACCCGTCTGGGCGTCGTCGGGGCCGGGATGATGGGCGCGGCGATCGCCTACGTGGCCGCGCGCAGCGGCATCGACGTCGTCCTCAAGGACGTGTCCGCCGAGGCAGCCGAGCAGGGCAAGGACTACGCACGCAAGCTCGAGGAGAAGGCCCTGCGGCGGGGGAAGACCACCCCGGAACGCAGCGCCGAGCTCCTCGACCGGATCACCGCGACCGGCGAGGCCGCCGACTTCGCGGGCGTGGACTTCGTCGTCGAGGCCGTCTTCGAGTCCGTCCCTCTCAAGCAGGGGGTCTTCCAGGAGATCCAGGACGTCGTGGAGCCCGACGCCGTGCTCGGGTCCAACACCTCCACCCTGCCGATCACGCTGCTGGCCGAGGGCGTCGACCGGGTCGAGGACTTCATCGGCATCCACTTCTTCTCCCCCGTCGACAAGATGCCCCTGGTCGAGATCGTGCGGGGCGAACGCACGAGCGACGCCGTGCTGGCGAAGGTGTTCGACTTCGTCCTGCAGATCCGCAAGACGCCGATCGTCGTCAACGACGCCCGCGGGTTCTTCACCTCGCGCGTGATCGGCAAGTTCATCGACGAGGCGGTCGCCGCCGTCGGCGAGGGCGTCGAACCGGCGAGCATCGAGCAGGCGGCGCTCCAGGCCGGGTACCCCGCAGGCGCCCTGCAGCTGCTCGACGAGCTCACGCTGTCGCTCACGCAGAAGATCCGCACCGAGACCCGCGCCGCCGAGGAGGCCGAAGGACGCACCTGGGTCCCGCACCCCGCCGAGGCCGTGGTCGACTGGATGGTCGACTCCCAGGACCGGCCGGGACGCAAGGCCCGCCGGGGCTTCTACGAGTACGACCAGTCCGGGCGGCGCGTCCGGCTCTGGCCGGGACTGCGCGAGAAGTACGACTCCGGCAGCGCCGACGTCCCGCTCGTGGACCTCCAGGAGCGGATGCTCTTCGCCGAGGCCCTCGACGCGATCGCCTGCCTCGACGACGGAGTGCTCACCACCGTCGCCGATGCCAACATCGGCTCGATCTACGGCATCGGCTTCCCCGCGTGGACGGGGGGCGTGCTGCAGTACGTCAACCAGTACGCGGGCGGGCTCGAGGGGTTCGTCGGGCGCGCCCACGAGCTGGCGGACACCTACGGCGAGCGGTTCCGCCCCCCGGCCTCGCTCGTCGCCCGGGCCGCCGCCGACGAGACCTACGCGTAGGAGGCGAGCCATGGTGACGACACGTCTGACCGAGGCGCTCGGGATCGAGCACCCCGTGATCCAGGGCGGGATGATGTGGGTCGGCCGTGCGGAGCTCGCCGCGGCCGTCTCGGAGGCGGGCGGCCTGGGCATGATCACGGCCCTCACCCAGCCGACGCCGGACGACCTGGTCGCCGAGATCGAGAAGGCTCGTGCGCTCACGGACAAGCCCGTGGGCGTCAACCTGACCATCCTGCCCGCGATCGACCCCCCGCCGTACGACGAGTACCGCCGCGCGATCATCGACGCCGGCGTCACGATCGTCGAGACGGCGGGCGCCAACCCGGAGCCGCACATGGACATGTTCACCGCGCACGGCGTGCGGGTGATCCACAAGTGCACCAGCGTGCGGCACGCGCTCAAGGCGCAGAGCGTCGGGGTGACCGCCGTGTCGATCGACGGCTTCGAGTGCGCCGGGCACCCCGGGGAGGACGACGTCCCGGGCCTGGTGCTCGTGCCCGCGGCGGCGGACCGGCTGACGATCCCCTTCACCGCCTGCGGCGGGTTCGCCGACGGGCGCGGGCTCGCCGCGGCGCTCGCGCTCGGCGCCGACGGCATCACGATGGGCTCGCGGTTCATGTGCACCCAGGAGTCGCCCGTCGCACCGACCGTCAAGGAACGGATCGTGGCGGGCACCGAGCGCGACACGAACCTCATCTTCCGGCAGCTGCGCAACACGGCCCGCGTGGCGAAGAACGCCGTGAGCGACGAGGTCGTCGAGGTGCTGGCGCGCGGCGGTGACTTCGCCGACGTCCGCGAGCTCGTCGCGGGCCGCCACGGGCGGAAGGTGTTCGAGGACGGTGACCTCGACGCGGGTATCTGGACGGTGGGGCTCGTGCAGGGCCTCATCCACGACGTGCCGGCCGCGGGCGAGGTCGTGCGGCGCACCGTCGCCGACGCCGAGCAGATCCTGCGCGACCGGCTGGCGATGTTCGCGAGCCCTGCCGCGGTGTGAACGGCTGATCACACGTCGGCACCGTCCGAGCGACCGGTACCCGACCACTGGCGCGACCCTCTCCCCCCGGAGGGTCGCGCCAGTGCTGCTGTCACGGGACGGTCACGGATTCGAACCGTGATTCGACAAACCCTTGCCGGGGCCACGCCGAGGCCCTAGCATGTGAAGCGCCATTAACTTGCTGCTCAACGGAGAGTAGGAGACCGGCGATGATCGACCACGGACAACCGACCGACGACGGTCCCGTCCGGCACTCGCCCGACGCCGTGCCGCGCGTCCCGGCGGACCGGGACTCCACCGGCGGGCACCCACGGTGCGCACCGCGCCGTTCCCGCCACGCCCAGCAGGCCCGCCCCCGAGGAGGAACCATGTCCATCGTCCGCACCGCAGGACGCGCACGACCCCTGACCACGCTCGCGGCGGGGATCGCCGTCGTCGCGCTCACCCTGGCGGGGTGCTCCGGGCGCGACGCGGCCGACGACGCCCCCGCCGCGTCCGGGGAGGACGCCGGCGACGACACCACGACCGCGGCCGCCGCCGAGGACTGCAGCCCCGGCTTCACCGAGACCGAGGTGCGGATCGGCAACAGCATCCCGCTCTCGGGACCGGCCGCCGCCTACGGCGCGATAGGTCAGACGCTCCAGGCCTACTTCGACGACGTCAACGCCGCCGGGGGGCTCGAGCTGGCCGACGGCACGCAGCGCGACGTCTCGGTCAGCGTCGTCGACGACGGCTACGACCCCGCGAAGACCGCCGCGAACGTCCGCTCGCTCGTCGAGCAGGAGGAGGTGTTCGCCCTGGCGGGCGTGCTCGGGACGGGCGCCGCGATCAGCGTCGCACCGTACGTGGAGGAGGCCGGCGTACCGAACCTGTTCGTGGGCACCGGCACGGACGCCCTCCAGTCCCTGCACGCCGAGGACCCCTGGACGACCGGCTTCATGCCCCAGTACGGCTTCGAGGTGCAGGCGCTCGCCGAGTACCTCGTCGCGCACCACCCCGGCGCGACCGCCGCGATCCTGTACCAGAACGACGACTTCGGCGAGAGCGTCCGCGCGGGCTTCGAGGAGGCGTTCGAGGGCACCGACCTCGAGATCGTCGCCGCCGAGCCGTACGAGCTGGCCAGCGCCTCCGTCGACAGCCAGGTCACGACCCTCGCGGCGTCCGAGGCGGACATCTTCCTGGACTGGGCCGTCGGGTCGTTCGCGACGCAGTCGCTCAAGAAGAAGATGGAGCTCGGGTGGGACGCGACGACCGTCGTCAGCGCCCCGGCGGCCGACGCGACGTTCTTCCTCAAGCCCGCCGGCGAGGGAGCCGCCGACGGCGTCGTCTCCGTCGCCTACACCAAGGACATCACCGACCCGTCGTCCGCCGGCGACGCCGGCTTCGACGCCTGGACCGATTTCGCCACGGCGCACGACGAGGTCGACCCCCTCTCCGCCCCCGCGGCGGCGGGCTACCAGACCGCGCAGCTGCTGGAGGCCGCGCTGCAGCAGATGCAGGGCTGCACCCGCGAGGCGCTGCTCGAGGCGGCGACGACCTTCGAGGGCCTCGAGCTCGACCTCGCGCCGGTCGCCGTCACCACGACGCCGGACTACCCGTACGTCTTCCGGGAGATCAAGGTCCAGGTCTTCAACGGCGAGAACTGGGACCTCGCCGAGGGGGACTACACCGTCGACTGACCGAGCACCCGGGGCCGGCCACGACGGCCGGCCCCGGTGGTGACCCACCGGACACGGCCCAGGAGGATGCGATGGACGCGTTGCTCGAGGTGCACGACGTGCACCTCTCGTTCGGCGGGCTGCAGGCGCTCGACGGACCGAGCCTGACGGTCGCCGACGGCGAGGTCGTGGGCCTCATCGGCCCCAACGGCGCGGGCAAGACCAGTCTCTTCAACTGCATCAACGGCTTGTACCGACCGCAGTCGGGCAGCGTCCGGGTCCTCGGACGGGAGGTCGCGGGCCTGCCGCGCCACCGCATCGCCGGTCTCGGCGTCGGGCGGACCTTCCAGAACCTCGGTCTGCTGGCGAGCCAGACCGTGCTGGAGAACGTGCTGGCCGGCGCGTACCACGCCACGCGCGGCGGCTGGTGGGCCACCGTGCTCGACCTGCCCGACGTCCGTCGCACCGAGGACCGGCTCCGCGCCCGCGCCCTGGAGCTCCTCACCGAGCTCGACCTCGCCGACGTCGCGGGCCGTCCCGTCGGCACGCTCCCGTTCGGCACGCTCAAGCGCATCGAGCTGGCCCGTGCGCTCGTCGGCGAGCCGCGTCTGCTGCTCGTGGACGAGCCGGCCAACGGACTGGTCCACAGCGAGGTGGCCGAGCTCGGCGCGACGCTCCGACGGCTGGCCACGGACCGCGGGGCGGCGATCCTCCTCGTGGAGCACCACATGGGTCTCGTGACGTCCGTCTGCGACCGCGTCGTCGTGCTGGACTTCGGCCGCCTCATCGCCGAGGGCGACCCCCGCGAGGTCGCCCGCGACCCGCAGGTCGTGGCCGCCTACCTCGGGACCGCCGCATGAGCGCGCTGACGGTCGAGATCGAGGCCGCGGGCTACGGTCCCGCGACGGTCCTCCGCGACGTGCGTTTCGAGGTGCCCGACGGCGGGCGGCTGGTGGTCCTCGGGGCCAACGGGGCCGGCAAGACCACCGTGCTGCGGACCATCTCCGGCCTCTGCGACGCCGTGGGGTCCGTCCGGCTCGGGGAGACCGAGCTCCTCGGCCTCCCGCCCTACCGTGTCGCGGGGGCGGGCATCGCCCACGTGCCGCAGGGCCGCGGCACCTTCGGGGACCTCACGGTGCGCGAGAACCTGCTCGTGGGCGGGGCGACGCGACCCCGGAGAGAGGCGGTCGCGGCCGCGGACCGCTGGATGGAGCGCTTCCCGCGGCTGGGTGAACGCAGCGGCCGTCCGGCGTCCGGGCTCAGCGGCGGCGAGCAGCAGCTGCTGGCCATCGCCCGCGCGTTCATGTCGGCGCCGCGGATGCTGCTGCTGGACGAGCCCTCCCTGGGCCTCGCGCCCAAGATCACCACGGACCTCTTCGCCACCCTCGACGAGCTGGGCCGCGAGACGGGCACGGCCATGCTGCTCGTCGAGCAGAACGCCGAGGTGGCCCTCGGCATCGCCGAGGACGCGGTCGTCATCTCCAGCGGCCGGATCACCGTGCGAGGTCGGGCGGACGAGCTCCGGGACAACGACGACGTGCGCCGCGCCTACCTGGGCGTCTGAGAGGACGACGGATGCTGCTGCAACAGCTCGCCGACGGGGTCGCGACCGGAGCGGTCTACGGTGCCCTCGCGCTCGCGATCGTGCTGGTCTACCGCGCGTCGCGGACGCTCAACTTCGCCCAGGGCGAGCTCGCCCTGCTCGGGGCGTACGTGTCGTGGCAGCTGACGGCCTGGGGCCTGCCGATCTGGGCCGCCCTGCTCGTCGCGACCGCCGCGCTCGCCGCGCTCTCCGCGGGGGTCGAACGGGTGCTCGTCCGCCCCCTGGTGCGCCGCCACCAGGCGCTCCCGCTCATCATCGTCACGCTCGGGCTGATGATCGCGCTCAACGCGATCATCGGCTGGGTGTGGACCTACCAGACCAAGGAGGTCCCGGCGCTCTTCGGCTCGGGAGCGGTCGAGATCGGCGGCGTTGCGGTCTCGCGCCAGGACGTCGGCATCGTCCTGACCGTCCTGGTCGTCGCCGTGGCCCTCGGCGTGCTCTTCGAGCTCACACCGGTGGGGCTGCGCATGCGGGCCGCGATCTCCGCCCCCGAGTCCGCCGAGCTGTCGGGCATCTCGACCGGTCGCACCATGACCGCCGGCTGGGCGATCGCCGGCGCGGTGGGTGCGGTGGCCGGCACGCTGATCGCCCCCGAGCTGTTCCTGCACCCCGGAATGATGACGCCGGTCCTCATCTACGCCTTCGCGGCGGCGACGCTCGGCGGCCTCGACTCGCCGCCCGGAGCGCTCGTCGGCGGCATCGTCGTCGGGGTCGTCGAGAACCTCGCCGGCAGCTACCTGCCGCACGGCTCCGACTTCAAGCAGGTGGTCGCGCTGGCGATCATCGTGGTCGTGCTGCTGGTGCGACCTCAAGGACTCCTCGGACGACGAGAGGTGGTGCGCGTATGAGCACGACGGCGACCCGTCCTGCCCGGACGTCCGGCGGCGGAACCACACGTCGCGGCGGCGGCACGGTGGCGGAGTGGCTGCGACGACCGCGGCCGCCCCTGGCACCACCGCGCTGGCTGGCGGTGCTGAGCACCGTGGGAGCGGCCGCGGCGCTCCTCGTCGTGCCGCTGGTCAACCCCAGCTACGTCAACCTCACGGTCACGCTGGTCATGGTCTGGACGATCGTCGGCCTCGGGCTCAACCTGCTCGTCGGCTTCGGGGGCCAGGTCTCGCTCGGACACTCGGCGTTCTTCGCGATCGGTGCGTACGCCGTCGCGGTGGCCGGGGAGGCCGGGTGGGCGCAGCCCGCCGCACTGCTCGTCGCCGGGGTCGTGCCGTTCGTCGTCGGCTACGCGATCGGGTTGCCGGCGCTGCGTCTGCACGGCCTCCAGCTCGGCCTCGTGACGCTCGCGCTGGCGATGGCCACCCCGGCCGCCATCCGCGCGTTCGAGCCGCTGACGCACGGCAGCCGAGGGATCGGGATCGACGGCACCCCACCGGCGTGGGTACCGCTCGACCACGACCAGTGGGTCTACTACCTCGCGCTCGCCGCGGCGTCGCTCGGCTACGTCGTCACCCGTCGGCTCGCGCGCGGTCGTCTGGGCCGGTCCTTCGTCGCGGTGCGGGACGCCGAGCTGGTCGCCGAGACGCTCGGCGTGAACACGTGGCAGACCAAGACCCGGCTCTTCGCGACGTCCGCCGCGTACGCGGGCGTCGCCGGGGGTCTGTACGCACTGCTCCTGGAGTTCGTCGGGCCCGAGAACTTCAACCTCACGCTGTCGATCTCGTTCGTGACCCTCATCGTGGTCGGGGGGCTCGCGACGGTCCCCGGTGCCGTGCTCGGCGCGATCTTCGTCCAGTACGTCCCGACGCTGACCTCGAGCATCAGTCCGGCGGCGACCGGGGCGACCTACGGCGTCGTCCTCATCCTGTTCGCGTTCTTCGTGCCCCACGGACTCGCCGGGCTCGCGCGTGCTGCGCTCGGTCCCCTGGTCCGCCGGGTGCCGGGCCGGCCGAAGGCCTGAGGCGTCGCCCCGGCGCACCGTCCGCCGTGGTCAGGCGACCCCGGCGCCGTGCCGGACCATCCCCTGGGCGGTCGCGACCAGCTCGTCGAGCGACCGCGTGCGGGGGTTCCACCACTCGACGACCCAGTTCATCGCTCCGAGAAGCAGCAGCCGGAAGATGTTGATGTCGAGGTCGGCACGCACCTGGCCCGCCTGCTGGGCGGCCACGAACAGGTCGCGCCACAACCGGCTGTACAGGGCCTCCTCCGCGGCGGGACGGACGCGGAGCTGCTCCGGGACGTGACCGGCGTTGCGCACCGAGGCGGTGGCGTAGTCCGAGAGCTGCAGCTCGTAGCGCAGGTGCGCGTCGACGGCGACCAGGAGCCGGTCCATCGGCGAGGCGTCCTCGGGCACCGCCGCCAGCCGCTCCTCCACGTGGAGCCGGACACGGTGGGCACCGACCCACATCACCTCCTCGACGAGCTCGTCGCGTGAGGCGAAGTAGTAGTAGATCGCCGGGGCCTGCACGCCCGCCGCAGCGGCCACGTCGGAGAGCCGGGTCCCGGCGTAGCCCTTCCTCGACAGCACCTCGGCAGCCGCGTCGAGGATGCGCTGCCGCGTCTGCGCGGACTTCGACGCCGCGCGGGTCGGTGGCGGGGCGGGCTCGGTCACGTCCATGGCACGATTCTAAGCCAGATTAGAGAATCTCTTGCAGGGCGCGCCGGCAGACGCTAGCGTGTGACTCGCCATTTACTTCGCTGCTCGACGACGAGTAGGAGACCAGGCCATGACACTCGCGGACCAGGCACCGGCGGCCCAGCAGGTGACGACGCACAACCCGGTCGACGGCGAACCCGTCGGCCACTACCCCCTCGCGCAGGGCGCGGACGTCGAGGACGCCGTCCGCCGTGCACGCGCCGGGGCCACGTGGTGGGAGGACCAGGGCTTCGCCGCCCGGCGCGCCCACCTGCTCCACTGGAAGTCCCGCATCGCGGCCGGGGCCGAGGAGCTCGCGACCCTCATCTCCGCGGAGACCGGCAAGCCGCACGGCGACGCCCTGCTCGAGATCATGCTGACGCTGGGCCACCTCGACTGGGCCGCGAAGAACGCGCGGCGGGTGCTGCGCCGGCGCAAGGTGTCCGCCGGGCTGATCAACTACAACCAGCACGCCACCGTGGGCTACGAGCCCTACGGCGTCGTGGGCGTGATCGGTCCGTGGAACTACCCGCTGTACACCCCCATGGGGTCGATCTCCTACGCTCTCGCCGCGGGCAACGCCGTGGTCTTCAAGCCCAGCGAGCTCACCCCCGGCCCCGCCGTGTGGCTCGCCGAACGCTGGGCGGAGGCGGTCGGCCACGACGTGCTCGTCGCCCTGACCGGCGACGGCGCGACCGGCGCACAGCTGGTCCGCTCGGTCGACAAGATCGCCTTCACCGGGTCGACCGCCACGGCGAAGAAGGTCATGTCCGTGGCGGCCGAGCAGCTCACCCCGATCGTGGCCGAGTGCGGCGGCAAGGACGCCATGCTCGTCGCCGCCGACGCCGACCTGGACTCCGCGGCCGACTTCGTGGTCTTCGGAGCCATGGGCAACGCCGGGCAGACCTGCGTCGGGGTCGAGCGCGTGTACGTCGTCGACACGGTCCGCGACGACCTGGTGGCGCGCGTCGTCGAACGGGTCGAGCGGCTGCGCATCGACGGACCCGACCCGCACTACGGTCCGATGACGATGCCGTCGCAGGTCGACGTCGTGCGCGACCACGTCGACGACGCCCTGCGCACGGGGTCGGCCGCGTTCGGCGGACGCGACAGCGTCGCCGGCCGGGTCGTCGGACCCGTCGTCGTCACCGACGTGGCCGAGGACTCCGCCGCCGTGCAGCACGAGACGTTCGGCCCGCTCGTCGTCATCAACACGGTCGCGTCCCTCGACGAGGCCGTCGAGCGCGCGAACGCCACGGTGTACGGCCTCGGCGCCGCCGTGTTCACGAAGGACAAGGGCGCCGCGACCCGGGCCGCGGACGCGCTGCGGGCGGGAGTCGTCACGATCAACTCGGTGCTCGGGTTCGCCGGTGTGGCGGCGCTGCCCTTCGGGGGCGTCAAGCAGAGCGGCTTCGGGCGCATCCACGGGGCCGACGGGCTGCGCGAGTTCTGCGCGGTCAAGTCCGTCGCGCGGCAGACCCGTCGGGCGGCGCTGAACCTGCTGACCATGGAGCGCACGGACAAGGACATGCACACGGTCGCCCGGATGATCCCGATGCTGCACGGCAGGGCGAAGCCGCCGCGCAACTGAGGACCCCGCGCGTCAGACCCCCAGGGTCGCCTCGAGGACGGGTTCGATCCAGCCCTTGGCGTCCGCCGCGGGCGCGTGCCGCAGCGCCACGCTCAGGTCGGCGACCACGTTGAACCCGGCGTGCACGAGGAACCGCCGCTCGCGGGCGTCGAGCTCCGGGCGGACACGGCCCAGCAGCTCGACCCAGTCGTCGACGTGGGCGCGCTGCAGACGCCGCAGCCGCCGCTGGTCCTCGGCGTCGAGCGCTCCGACGTCCGCCGTGTACACCTCCATCAGGCCGCGGTCGTCCACGGCGAACCCGATATAGGCCGTGGCGAGCAGTCGGAGCGCCTGGCGGGGCTCGGTGTACCGCAGCGCGTCCTCCGCGGCCTCGTCGAGCGCCACGGCCGCGCGCTCGCAGGCCGCTCGCAGGATCTCCGACTTGCCGCTGAAGTGGCGGTAGACGCCGGACGGAGTGAGCCCGACGGCCGCCGCGATCTCCTCGATGGTCACGTCGTGGTACCCGCGCCGCGCGAACATCGTGATGCCGGCCCGGGCGAGCTGGTCGCGGCGTCGGCGCGGCGGCGCCGTCGCCTCGGCGGCCTCGGGGCCGTCGGCGGGCGCCGGGCCCGCCGTCCGGGCCAGCACCCGCACCGCCGCCTCACGCAGGAGCACCCCGAGGCGAGCGGCCGGCATCGCGGTGCGGTGCGTCGTCACGCTGGCGACGGCGCTCAGCGCCGCGAGCGCCGCGAGGTCGAGCGTGCGGGGATCCAGGTCCGGCCGGAGCACGGCCGCCGGGCCGGCCAGCCGGCGGCGCAGCGCGGCGAACTCGCCCGCGAGCACCCGACGGTCCTCGGGCCGCAGGCAGCGGCTCTCCCACCGGTAGATACTCCCGGTCGACCGCATCGCGAGCGTCGCGCCCACGACGGCGTCCAGCAGGACCTCGAGCTCCTCCTCGGCGGCCGCAGGCGACCGGTCCTGCCCCGCGTCGACGGCGGCGGCCGCGGCGGAGATCCGGTGCACGTGGTCGAGCGCGACCTCGCGGAACAGCTCGTACTTGTTGTCGAAGTGCCGGTACAGGGCTGCCGCCGTGATCCCCACCTCGTCGGCCACGTCCTGCATGGCCACGCGGTGGTACCCCCGTTCGGCGAACGCGACCGCGGCCGCCGCCTCGATGACCTGACGGCGGTCACGGGGTCGCCGCCGGACCGGCGTCGTCGCACGCGTCTCGCTCACGCTGCTCACACTAACCCGCCGGCTTCACCCGGCACACACGGTAGCCATCCGATGTGAATCATGAGTAACATGTTGCTCGAAGGGACGGGGCGGGGCAACGAAGCCCCTCCGTCGAGGGCTCGACGTACAACGAGGTGCAGGTCATGAGCGAAGCCACCAGCGTCATTCCTGCGGCGGTCCGCCGCAACCACTGGATGAACCAGGTCCTGATCCATGCCGGGATGAAGCCGGACGCGACGGCCTTCAAGTACCTGGGCGAGGTGACCACCTGGGCCGACACCGCGCGCCACATGGACACGCTCGCCGCGGCCCTCCAGCGCCGGGGCGTGTCCTTCGGCGACCGCGTGCTGCTGCTGACCCTCAACCACCCCCAGGTGGTCGAGACCGTCTTCGCGGTCAACCGGCTCGGCGCCATCGCGGTGCCGGTCAACGTCCGGCTCTCCCCGGCCGAGATCGCCTACATCGTCGACGACGCCGACGCCGACGTGATCGTCGTCGACCAGCCCCTGGCGCCGCTCGTCGCCGCGGTCGGCCAGTTCACCGACCGCCTGCAGCGGGTGGTCGTCGTCGGCGAGGCCGGCGAGGGCCAGGAGGGCCTGGCCGACCTGCTGGCCGAGGCGCCCGGCGACTTCGAGGCCCCGGACGTCCCCGAGGACACGACCTGCCTGATCATGTACACCTCGGGCACGACGGGCAAGCCCAAGGGCGCGATGCTCGACCACGTCAACATGGCGGCCCAGGCGCTGACCTGTCTGCGGGTCAACGAGATCGTCACGGAGGACGACGTCGCCTTCCTGACCGCTCCGATGTTCCACATCGCGGGCCTGGGCTCCATCGCCCCCAACTTCATCGTCGGCATCCCGACCGTCATGCACCCCCTGGGCGCGTTCGATCCCGTGGCCCTCATCGACGCCTGGGAGCGCGAGCGGGCCACGATCGTCTTCAACGTGCCGCAGCAGTGGCAGGCGATCTGCGCGGTCCCGGGCATCCGGGAGCGCGACCTGCCCCTGCGCGTGATCAGCTGGGGCGCGGCACCGGCGTCGGACAGCCTGCTGCGCACCATGTCGGAGACGTTCCCCGACGCACTCAACGTCGCGGTGTTCGGCCAGACCGAGCTCTCCCCCATCACCTGCGCGCTGCGCGGCGAGGACGCGCTGCGCAAGCTCGGGTCGGTGGGCCGCCCGATCCCCACGATCGAGACCCGCATCGTGGACGCCGAGCTGCAGGACGTCGCGCCCGGCACGGTCGGCGAGATCGTCTACCGCGGCCCGAACCTCATGAAGGGCTACTGGCGCAAGCCGGCCGAGACCGCCGCCGCCTTCGAGGGCGGCTGGTTCCACTCCGGGGACCTGGTGCGCCAGGACGAGGACGGCTTCGTGTGGGTGGTCGACCGCCTCAAGGACATGATCATCTCCGGCGGGGAGAACGTGTACTGCGCGGAGGTCGAGAACGCGCTCTACTCGCACCCGAAGATCGTCGAGGTCGCCGTCTACGGCCGGGCCGACGAACGCTGGGGCGAGGTGCCCGTGGCCGCCGTCGTGCTGCGGGAGGGCGAGTCCCTGGAGCTCGCCGAGCTGAAGGACTGGCTGGGCGACCGGCTCGCCCGCTACAAGCAGCCGGCGGACGTCCTGTTCCTGGACGAGCTGCCGCGCAACGCCGCCGGGAAGCTGAACAAGATCTCGCTGCGGCGGAACGACCACCCCGTCGCGGTGGTGTCCTAGCCGCGGGGGTGCACGATGGAGGGACGCGGGTCCGGCCCGCGTCCCGCACCGAGGAGCTGCTCGACCATCACGACGACGCCCGACCTCCTGGCCGCCGGGATCGACCTCTCGGCCGACCCGCGCAAGACCGGCGTGGCGACGATCGCCTGGCACGGCGACGACGCCACCGTCGTCGAGGTCGTCGTGGGCCGGCACGACGACGCCGCGCTGTGCGAGGTCGTCCGCGCAGCCGGGACCACGGGCGTCGACTGCCCGATCGGGTGGCCCGACGCGTTCGTGGACTACGTGGTCGCGCACCGTGCCGGCGGGCACGACCTGGAGATTCCCGAGACCCGCAGGCCGCTGACCTACCGGGCGACCGACCTGCACGTGTGGCGACGGACGGGCGTGCGACCGCTCGCCGTCTCGGCCGAGCGGATCGGCTCTGCCGCGATGCGCTGCGCGGCCCTGCTGGCGACGCTCGCCCGGTCCGGGACCGTCGTCGACCGCGCGGGCGGTGGTCCCGTCCTCGAGGTGTACCCGGCGGCGTCCCTGGCGATCTGGGAGCTGCCGCACCGCGGGTACAAGGGTCGCGACCCGGCGGCCCGCCAGGTGCGCGAGCAGCTCGTCGACGCGGTGGCGACCACGTTCCCCTGGCTCGACCTCGCGGGGTTCGCGCAGGACTGCCGTGACTCCGACGACGCCCTCGACGCCGTGCTGTGCGCCGTGATCGCGGGTCTCGCCCATCGCGGCCGGTGCGAGCGGGTGCCGGAGGAGCTGCGGGACACGGCGTCGCGCGAGGGGTGGATCGTGCTGCCGCTCGACGCGTCGGTCTGACGCGGCTCTCACCGCGACGGCACGACCAGCGCGTCCGCCAGGTCGAGGAGCGAGGCCGCCTCGACGTCGGCCGGGGCGAAGTGAGCGGGGTAGGCGGCTCCGGTGCGGTTGATCCACGCGGTCCGCAGACCGGCCCGCCGAGCCCCCTCGACGTCCCAGGGATGGACGGCGACGAGCATCGCGTGCTCGGCGGCGACGCCCGTGGTCGACAGCGCATGGGCGTACGCGCGCGCGTCGGGCTTCCATGCCTCCGTGTCGGTGACCGCGAGGCAGTCCTCGACGACACGCTCCGCCGGGGTGTCGCGGAGCAGCGCGCGGGCCACGTCCGCGGACCCGTTGCTGAGGGCCACCAGCCGGCAGCCCCGCCGCGCCAGGGCGAGGAGTCCGGGCACGACGTCGGGATGGGTGCCGAGCGCGGCGAAGCGCGCCATGACGTGCGCGGCGCCGCCGGCGGGGTCGGGGCTCCCGGCGGCCGCCAGGCGGGCCCGCAGGGCCGAGTCCGCGACCTCCGCGAACCGCGGGTTGTCACCGAGCACGGTGAGGGCGAAGGCGTCCCGGAGCACACCGGCGAACCACGCCTCCGTGTCGTGCGCGGACAGGCCCACGTCGTCGAAGGCCTGCACCAGGGGCGCGAGGTCGGACAGGGTCTCGTTGACGTCGAGGACGACCAGCTCGGGGCGGACCGGCGCGGCGGTGCCGGGCTCAGTGCTCATCGGGCCGGTCCCCACCGGGGGCCGCCGTCCCACCCGCGCCCGTGCCCGCGGCGTGCCCGACCGGCTCGTCGCGCGGGTCGTCGTCGTGGCCGAACGGCAGCAGGTGCATCACGGCCACGGCCACGGCCCCGACGACAAGCCCGACCAGCGCCGAGCACAGCGTGTTGAAGCACCAGGCGAGGAACCCGCCGATCCCCGGCACCGCGGCGGCGATCGCCTCCTCGCCGTGGTGGACCAGGTCGTACAGGCCGTGCCAGCCGAGCTCGTCGACGCCGACCAGCAGGATGTGCCCGCCGACCCACAGCATCGCGACCGTGCCCACGACGGAGATCGCGGCCAGCACCTTCGGCATGCCGGTCACCAGCGCACGCCCGACGCGCCGCGCCACCTCGGACTCCCGCTGGGCGAGGGAGAGCCCGACGTCGTCCATCTTCACGATGAGCGCCACCACGCCGTAGACGATCACCGTGATCACCACGGCGACCACGAGCAGGATCGCCAGCCGCGCCCAGAACCCCTCGTCGGCCACCTCGTCCAGGGCGATGACCATGATCTCGGCGGACAGAATGAGGTCGGTGCGGATCGCCCCGGCCACCAGCGTCTTCTCGGCCTCCGGGCCGACGGCGGCGGCCGGTTTCTCGTGGTCGGTGTGGCCGCGCACGCGTCGCCAGATCTTCTCGGCCCCCTCGAAGGCGAGGTAGGTGCCGCCGAGCATGAGGATCGGGGTCAGCAGCCACGGCAGCCACTCGCTGAGCACCAGCGCGATCGGCAGGATGACGAGGACCTTGTTGCGGATCGACCCCCAGGCGATCTTCTTGACGATCGGCAGCTCGCGGTCGGCCGCGACCCCGTGCACGTACTGCGGGGTGACGGCCGTGTCGTCGACCACCACGCCGGCCGCCTTGGCCGTCGCACGCCCGGCCGCCGCGCCGACGTCGTCCAGGGAGGCCGCCGCCAGCTTGGCGATCGCCGCGATGTCGTCCAGGAGACCCAGCAGACCTGCGCTCATCGTGTGCTCCTCAGTCCTCGCCGTAGACGAGGCGCTCCATCACGGTGCGGGCCCGCCGGGCGTGCCGCAGGTACAGCTCCTCCAGCTCCTGGCCGGTGTCGACGTCGCCGAGCAGCCGCGCCAGCCCGCTGAGCGCCCAGGCGTCCGCCGGCAGGACGTCCGCCCGCGGGCCGCCGACCTTGCCGGACCACAGCACCAGCGCCGACCGCAGCCGGGAGGCGAGCAGCCACGCCTCGAGCAGGCAGTCCGCGTCCTCGGCCTCGACCAGGCCGGCCTCCTGCGCCGCGGCCAGCGCGGAGACCGTCTCCGTGGTGCGCAGCCCGGGCACCTCGTGGGCGTGCTGGAGCTGCAGCAGCTGCACCGTCCACTCGACGTCGGCCACTCCGCCGCGGCCCAGCTTCAGGTGCCGGCTGGGGTCGGTGCCGCGTGGCAGCCGCTCGGACTCGACGCGTGCCTTGATCCGCCGCACCTCGCGCAGCTTGGGCTCGGAGAACCCGCCGGACGGGTAGCGCAGCGGGTCGACGATCGCGGCGAACCGCTCGGCGAGGTCGCGTGCGGAGCCCTCGGCCCCCGCCACCGGCCGGGCCCGCAGCAGCGCCTGCTGCTCCCACACGCTGGACCAGCGCTCGTAGTACTCGGCGTAGGAGGCCATCGTGCGCACCAGGGCGCCCTGGCGGCCCTCGGGACGCAGGTCGGCGTCCACCGGCAGCGGCGGCTCCGGCCCGACGGCGGAGAGCATCTTCTGCAGGGTCCGCGCGGTACGCAGGGCGAAGTCCTGGGCGTGCTTCTCCTCGACGCCGGGCAGCGGGTCGTGGACGAACATCACGTCCGCGTCGGAGCCGTAGCCCATCTCCCGGCCGCCGAGGCGCCCCATGGCGACCACGAGCATGCGCGTCGGGTTGGCCGCCGGGTCGGGGCCGAGGCCCATCTCGGCGCGTGCCGCGTACTCGGCCACGCGCAGCCCGCCGACGAGCACCATGTCCGCGGCGTCGGAGATGGCGGCCTGCGCCTGGACGGGGTCGAGCACGCCGAGCACCTCGCCCGCGCCGGTGCGGGCGAGCTCGCGACGGCGCAGGGCCCGCAGCTTCGTGGCCGCCGGCCCGGGGTCGTCCGACCGGGTCAGGACGGCGTCCGCCTCGGCGGCGAGCCGCTCCGGGCCGCGCGGCTCGAGCCGCGAGGTGTCGGCCAGCCACTGCACCGACTCGGGCGACCGGGACAGCGCCTCGGCGAGGTAGCGCGACGACGACAGCAGCTGGGCGAGGTGGTAGGCCGCGTTGCCGGAGTCGCGCAGCAGGCGCAGGTACCAGGGGGTCGACCCCAGGTTCTCGGACAGCTTGCGGAAGGCCAGCAGTCCGGCGTCCGGGTCGGCGCCCTCGGCGAACCAGCCGAGCATGACCGGCAGGAGCTGGCGCTGCAGCTTGGCGCGGCGCGAGGTGCCCTCGGTCAGGGCGACGACGTGCCGCATCGCGCCGTCGGGGTCGCGGTAGCCGATCGCGGCGAACCGGGCCCGCGCGGCCTCGGGGGCGAGCGAGAGCTCGTCCTCCGAGAGCTGCGCCCAGGCCGGCAGCAGCGGGCGGTAGAAGACGGCCTCGTGCAGGGCGCGCACCTCGCGGCGGGTGTCCCGCCACCGCTTGCGCAGGTCGTCGGCACCCTGGCCGCGCATCCCCAGCGACCGGGCCAGGCGCCGCAGGTCGTCGTCGTCCGTGGGCAGCAGGTGGGTGCGCTTGAGCCGGAAGAGCTGGACCCGGTGCTCCAGGGACCGCGAGAACCGGTAGCACGCGCTCATCTTCGTGGCGTGCTCGCGGCCCACGTAGCCCCCGGCGGCCAGCGCGGCGAGCGCCGCGAAGGTGTTGCCGGCGTGGATCGTGTCGTCCGTACGCCCGTGGACGAGCTGCAGGAGCTGGACGGTGAACTCCACGTCCCGCAGCCCGCCCTTGCCGAGCTTGATCTGCCGGTCCGCCTCGGCGTTGGGCACGTGCGCCTCCACCCGGCGCCGCATCGCCTGGGCGTCCTCGACGAAGTGGTCCCGGTTGGCGGCGGCCCACACGAACGGGTCGAGGGCCTCGCGGTACGCGGTGCCGAGCGCGGCGTCGCCGGCGACCGGGCGGGCCTTGAGCAGGGCCTGGAACTCCCAGGTCTCGGCCCAGCGCTCGTAGTAGGCGACGTGGCTCTCCAGGGACCGCACCAGCGGACCCTGCTTGCCCTCGGGACGCAGGGCGGCGTCGACCTCCCACAGCGCCGGCTCCAGCGAGGTCCCGCCGCAGACCTTCTGCAGCCGGGTGGCGAGCTGGGTCCCGGTCCGCATGGCCGTCGGCTCGTCCACCAAGGGCTCGCCGTCGTCGCCGGTGGCGGGCTCGCACACGTAGACGACGTCGACGTCGGAGACGTAGTTCAGCTCGCGCCCGCCGGTCTTACCCATCCCGATCACCGACAGCCGGGCACCGGCGCCGTGGTCGGGCAGCTGGGAGCGCGCGACGGCCAGCGCGGCCTCCAGCGCCCCGGAGGCCAGGTCGGCCAGCGCCGCGGCGACGTCGGGCAGGGTGGCCGACGGGTCGGGGGCGGTCAGGTCGGTGGCCGCGATGCGCAGCAGCCGCTCGCGGTAGGCGCGCCGCAGGGCGTCGGTCGCGGTGGGGGCGTCGGCGTCGGGCCAGCCCGGCTCCCCGTCACCGGCCGCCTGCTCGGCGGCCACCGGGGCGGCAGCGTCGGGGTCCGCCCCGACGGCGCGCAGCAGCTCGGCCCGGACGTCGGCCGGGTCGACCCCGAGGCCGCCGTCGCCGTCGCCGAGCACGTCCAGCAGCGCCGGACGCCGCACGATCTCGTCGCCGAGCGCCGAGGACGCCCCGAGCACCGCCAGCAGCCGTCCGCGCGCGACACCGTCGGCCGACCGGGTGTCCGCGGCGAGCAGCCGCTCGACGGTCCGCTCGGCGGCGGGCACGGCGGCCAGCCGCACGAGCTGCAGCAGCGCCATGTCGGGGTCGGCCGTCACGCCGAGCGCCTGCAGCACCGCGTCTCCCCCGCCGTCGTCGGCGGGGAGGCGACGCTGCAGCTCCGCGTCGTCCCAGAGCGTCGCCGAGCGGGTCAGGTCGGCGAACCCGGCCCGGAGCAGCCTCCGGGTCGGGGTCTGCGGTCTACCGGTTCCGGAGGTCGTCGAGCTCACAGGTCGACCCTAGCCGCCGACGCCGCGCCGCGGGATCCCCGTCCGGCCGTCGGAGGGGATCCCGCGGAGGAATCTCGGACGCAGCGGCTCAGAGGAACTGCAGCGAGGCCTTGAGCTCGTAGGGGGTGACCTGGGAGCGGTAGGCGTCCCACTCGTTGCGCTTGTTCTTCAGCACGTAGTCGAACACGTGCTCGCCGAGGGTCTCGGCCACGAGCTCGGAGGACTCCATGAGCTCGACGGCCTCGTCGAGCGACTCCGGCAGCGGCGCGATGCCGAGCGCGCGGCGCTCCGCCCCGGTGAGCTCCCAGACGTCGTCCTCGGTGGCCTCGGGCAGCTCGTACCCCTCCTCGATGCCCTTCATCCCGGCGGCCAGCAGCACCGCGAACGCGAGGTAGGGGTTCGTCGCCGAGTCCAGCGCCCGGTACTCGATCCGCGAGGAGTTGCCCTTGCCCGGCTTGTACATCGGGACGCGCACCAGGGCCGAGCGGTTGTTGTGCCCCCAGCAGATGTAGCTGGGCGCCTCGGCGCCGCCCCACAGCCGCTTGTAGGAGTTCACGTGCTGGTTCGTCACCGCGGTGATCTCGCCGGCGTGCACGAGCAGGCCCGCGATGAACTGCCGGCCGGTCTTGGACAGCTCGAACTGCGCACCCGGCTCGTGGAAGGCGTTGTGGTCCTCCTCGAACAGCGACATGTGGGTGTGCATGCCCGAACCCGGCTGGTCGGCGAACGGCTTCGGCATGAAGGAGGCGAAGACGCCCTGCTCGAGCGCGACCTCCTTGACCACGGTGCGGAAGGTCATGAGGTTGTCCGCGGTGGTCAGCGCGTCGGCGTAGCGCAGGTCGATCTCGTTCTGCCCCGGTCCGGCCTCGTGGTGGGAGAACTCCACCGAGATGCCCATCGACTCGAGCATCGAGATCGCCGCACGGCGGAAGTCGTGCGTGCTGCCGCGGGCGAGGTGGTCGAAGTAGCCGCCCTCGTCGACCGGCACCAGGGGGCCGTCCGCGGAGGCCATCTGGTTGAAGAGGTAGAACTCGACCTCGGGGTGGGTGTAGAAGGTGAACCCCTTGTCGCCGGCCTTGGCCAGCGTGCGCTTGAGCACGTTGCGCGAGTCGGCGCGCGACGGCTCGCCCTCGGGGGTGAGCAGGTCGCAGAACATGCGACCGGTGCCGTGGCGCTCGCCGCGCCACGGCAGCACCTGGAACGTCGTGGGGTCGGGCTTGGCGATCATGTCCGCCTCGTAGACCCGGGTCAGACCCTCGATCGCGCTGCCGTCGAAGCCGATGCCCTCGACGAAGGCCTGCTCGAGCTCCGCCGGCGCCACCGCCACGGACTTGAGCACCCCCAGCACGTCGGTGAACCAGAGTCGGATGAAGCGGATGTCGCGCTCCTCGACCGTGCGAAGCACGAACTCCTGCTGCCTGTCCATGACCTCATCCTGCCCGATACCTGTTAACCATGGGTGACGGACTGCGCACAGTCCGTCGCATCGGCCGAGGACCAGGGCCTCGGCCGGCCGTCGCCTACGCTATCGACCATGGAACCAGCAGGCCACAACCCCTCGGCCACCACCGCTGACAACTCCGCTGTGAGGTCGGTCACCGGCGACGACGCCCCGGCCGGTATCGCTGGCGGCGCCCGCCGCGTCCGCGTCCACCACCTGCAGCGCGCGAAGGAGCGCGGCGAGCGCATCACGATGCTCACCGCCTACGACGCCACGACGGCCGCGATCCTCGACGCCGCCGGCGTCGACACCCTGCTCGTGGGCGACTCGATCGGCAACACGATGCTCGGGCACGCCACCACCCTGCCCGTGACCCTGGACGACATGGTCCGGGCCGGCCGGGCGGTGGCCGCGGCGACGCGGCACGCGTGGGTCGTCGTCGACCTGCCCTTCGGCAGCTACGAGGCCGGTCCGGAGCAGGCCCTGGCCTCGGCGGTGCGGGTGATGAAGGAGACCGGCGCCTCGGCGGTGAAGCTCGAGGGCGGACGGCGTTCGGCGGCGCAGATCCGCGCGATCACCGACGCCGGGATCCCCGTGGTCGGTCACCTCGGCTACACCCCGCAGTCGGAGAACGTCCTCGGCGGTCCCCGCGTGCAGGGCCGCGGGGACGACTCGGCCGAGGAGCTGAGCCAGGACGCCCTCGCCGTCCAGGAGGCCGGCGCCGTGGCGGTCGTCCTGGAGATGGTGCCGCGCGAGGTCGCGGCCCGCATCACCGAGTTCCTCGTCATCCCCACGATCGGCATCGGCGCCGGTCCGGAGGTCGACGGCCAGGTGCTCGTGTGGACGGACATGGCGGGGATGACCGACTGGTCCCCGCGCTTCGCCCGCCGCTACGCCGAGCTCGGCCGGGCGCTGCAGCAGGCGGCGGCCGACTTCGCCGCCGAGGTCCGCGACGGCGCCTTCCCCGCGGACGAGCACACCTTCGACCAGTGACGAGCGGCCGGCGGCGCTGCCGGTGTCAGCGCCGCCAGTCCTCGTCCTCGGCGTCCCACGCCTCGTTGCGGCGCTCGGCGTTCTCCAGGGCGTGCTCGGCGGCCTCGCGGGTCGGGTAGGGCCCCAGCAGGTGGGTCCAGCTCGACTTCTCCTTCGAGGTCTCCACCTGCCCGGTCTCGGTGTTGTACCAATACTGCGTGCGACCGGTGCTGTACTCGCTCATGACACGATCCTGCCGCAAGATGGGGTCCATGGCTGAGCAGAACGACCATCAGGTGGCCTTCGGCATCGACATCGGCGGTTCGGGCATCAAGGGCGCTCCCGTGGACCTGACCACGGGTGAGTTCGCTGCCGACCGGCTGCGGATCCCCACCCCCGACAAGTCCACCCCGGAGGCGGTCGTCGAGGTGCTCGCCGAGCTCGTCGGCAGCTTCGACCTGCCCGACGACGCACCGATCGGCGTCGCGTTCCCGGCGCCGCTGGACCACGGGGTCGTGCGGTTCATCGCGAACCTGCACAAGTCCTGGAAGGGCGTCGACCTGCCCGCGCTGGTGCGCGAGGCGACCGGGCACGAGGTCGTGGCCGTCAACGACGCCGACGCCGCCGGCGTCGGCGAGGACCGTTACGGCGCGGCGGCGGGCAAGGACGGCGTGGTCCTGATGGCGACGCTGGGCACCGGGATCGGCTCGGCGCTCCTCGTGGACGGTGTCCTCGTGCCGAACACGGAGCTCGGCCACCTGGAGATCGACGGCCACGACGCCGAGACGAAGGCGTCCGAGGCGGCCCGCGACCGCGAGGACCTGTCGTGGGAGAAGTGGGCGAAGCGGCTGCAGCGCTACTTCTCCACGGTCGAGATGCTCCTGTCCCCCGACCTCATCGTGGTCGGCGGCGGCGTGAGCAAGCACCACAAGAAGTTCTTGCCGCTGCTCGACCTGCGCGCCGAGATCGTCCCGGCCACCCTGCGCAACCGGGCCGGGATCGTCGGCGCGGCCTCCCTCGCGGCTCGCCCGCACTGACCCGGTGCACGACGACGCCGCGCCGCCCGGGGCAGGGCGACGCGGCGTCGGGGTCGGGGTCGGGGTCGGGGATCAGCCGGCGACGGGCACGTGCAGGTGCAGCGTGCCCAGCGCCCTGCTGACGACGGACGGCGGGTCGTGCAACGTGACCGAGAGCCCCTCGTCCTGCCCGATGCGGCAGAGCTGGACGAGGAAGGCGATACCCGCGGAGTCGAGGAAGGTCACCTCGGAGGCGTCCACGACCACGGGCAGGTCTCGCTGGAACGCCCCGGCCAGCGCGGCCGAGGCTTCGTCGCGCAGGGCGATGTCGATCTCGCCCCACAGGGTCACCACACTGGCCTCGGGAGCCTCGTTCAAGACGATCCCACCGGCCCGAACCTCATGCGTGAGGGTCACTGTGCCACCTTCGTCCCTGGTGTCCTCGCCCCCTGCGTGCCGCGGCGCGACACCGGCGTTCGAGACTCGCGACCTCGTCGTCGCGATGCCGCCAACCTACACCACAACCTCCGTCGGGTGAAGTCGAAACCAGGGCATTCCTTGACCGACCATTCACGATTCCATCATGTCCGGCCGGAGGGCGGGGTGCGGGCCGTCCCGGCTCAGAGCTCGATCCGCATCACCCGGCGGCGCGACGTCGGCGCCGCGACCTCGCTCAGCCCCGCCGCCGCGAACACCTGCGGCACACCGACGCTCGCCTCGTCCCAGATCACCTCGCCACCGTCCGCGGCGACGATCGGATACCCCTCCAGCGCCCGGGCGCCCCGGGCCCGCGCCATGTCGACGGCGCAGCGCGCCAGCTCGTACATCAGTCCCTGGCCCCGGAACCCCGCGCGGACGACGAAGCAGGCCGCGAGCCACACGCCGTCGTCGTCGCGGTCCTCGTGGCGACCGCGCCAGGCCACCGGGCTGCGCCCGTAGTAGCGGCGGTAGGTGGGTCGTGGACCGACGGCGACCCAGCCGGCCGGGTCGTCGTCGACGTACAGCACGACGCCGCTGGTCGTCGGCGAGTCCGGGTCGCCCGCGCAGGTCAGCTCGGCCAGCCGGAGCCGACGCTCCTCGACGGGCATGAACCACCAGTCCCGGTCGCCGAGCACCTGGCGCTGGCACTGGCACCGCCCGGCCTGCGAGGTGCCCAGCACCGTCTGCAGGTCCTCGAACGGGACCTCGTTGGCCGGTCGTGCGGTCAGCATCGCCACGCACCGAGGCTACGAGAAGGGTCCGACGCTCGCCGCCGGGGCGGCGGGCGTCGGAGGCGGACGAGCCGGTCTGTACGCCGGGTTCTGTTCCCGCGCCGGGTCACCCCTGCGCGGGCGACGGTCATCCATCTAGGACCTGCGTCGCCGCAGGCCTCCAGCGGTCTACCCGACTGCGCTCCTCCGGAGAGGATCGGGCGGGCCGCCCTCGAACACAGTCTGTCCGACCTTGCTCCTGGTGGGGTTTACCGAGCCGTGCCCGTCACCGGGCACGCTGGTGGTCTCTTACACCACCGTTTCACCCTCACCCGCGCGCCGAGGCGCACGGGCGGTCTGTTTTCTGTGGCACTGTCCCGCGGGTCACCCCGGGTGGCCGTTAGCCACCACCATGCCCTGCGGAGCCCGGACGTTCCTCGGCACCGCCGCAGCGGTGACGCGACCGTCCGACCGACTCGTCCGCGTGGCCAGGATACCCGGACTCAGACCTCCACCGGGTACGTCAGGACCAGCTCGTCGGCCGACCGCCCCCGGATCCCCCAGTTCTCCGGCCGGCTCTCGAGGATGACGACCTCCAGGTCGTCGTCCGCGATCCCCAGGGCCGGGGCGACGTCGTCGTACATCGCCCGCACCAGCGCCCTCTTGGCGGTGGTGGACCGCCCGGAGAAGCACACGACCTCGATCACGAGGTACGCCGCCGACCGCGGCGCGACCAGGTCGCCGTCCTCGAGCAGCAGGAACCGGTGGAACCTCTTGTCCTCGGGGATCCGCCAGGCCCCCACCAGCGCCTGGTGCACGGCGTCGGACACCTCCCCGCGGCGATCGCCCCAGACGGTCCGGTTCCCGTAGATCTTCACCTGCGCCATGACGGGACCGTACCGCCCCGGCGACGGTCCGTCAGCAGGCGGTCGGCCGGAAGCGTGCACGAACGATCGCCGGACGACGACCTAGGGTGTCCGAGTGCTGATCTGCCTGCCGCCCTCCGAGGGCAAGACCTCCGCGCCCGACGGCGGCGCCCCCGTCGACCTGGCCGCGCTCACGGCCCCGGGCCTCACCGCGCAGCGCGAGACCGTCCTGGACGCCCTCGTCGACGCCAGCGCCCGCGAGGACGCCACCGCCGTGCTCAAGGTCGGCGCGAGCCTGGCCGACGAGGTCGCCCGGAACACCCGGCTGCGCTCCGCCCCCGCGGCCCCGGCGACCGAGGTCTACACCGGCGTCCTGTACGCCGCGGCCGGTCTCGGGGACCTGTCGGGAGAGGCGGCGGCCCGGGCGGCCGCCGATGTCCTGGTCTTCTCCGGGCTGTGGGGCGTCGTCGCCCCGACCGACCGGATCCCCGCCTACCGGCTCTCCATGGGCGTCTCCCTGCCCGGCGTCGGCGGGCTGGCCGCCGCGTGGCGGCCCCACCTGGAGGCTGCCCTGGCCGAGCGGGCCGCCGGGGACGTCGTCGTCGACTGCCGCTCGGCGGCCTACGTCTCCGCCTGGAAGCCCGCCACCACCGGCCACGGCGCGGCGGACTGGGTCACGATCCGCGTGGTGCGCGAGACCGACGGCGTGCGCACGGTCGTCTCGCACCACGCCAAGCACACGCGCGGGGTGCTGACCGGCCACCTGCTGCGCCGCCCGGGGCCGCCCCCGACGTCGGCGGCCGAGCTGCTGGCGGCCGCCCGCGAGCTCGACGGCACGGTGATCGGCACCGAGGCCGGCACCGGCCTGAGCTACCGCATGCTGGCGGCCGAGCTGCACGAGGCCACCGGCCCGCGCCGCCCGCACACGCTGGAGCTCGTCATCTCCTGAGCGCCCGCCCCCCGCCCGAGCGGGACGCCCCCGATCGACGCAGACTGGCGCCATGGCGTACGACGAGGAGCTGGCCGACCGGGTCCGGGAGTCCCTGTCGCCCCGGGACGGCCTGACCGAGCGGAAGATGTTCGGCGGCATCGCCTTCATGCTGTCGGGGAACATGGCGGCCGGGGTCCTGCGGGACGAGCTGATGGTGCGTGTGGGCCCCGACGGGTACGACGCGGCGCTGGCCGACGGGGCCGCCCCGATGACGATGGGCGAGCGGACGATGGGCGGCTTCGTGACGGTGGGCGCCGACCAGGTCGCCGACCCCGCGACGCTGGACGCCTGGGTCGCCCGGGGCGCCGACCACGCCGCCGCACTGCCGCCGAAGTGAGCCTGCTCGCGCCGGTCAGTCCGCGGCAGGGTGCCCGACGGCGGTGACCTCGCGGTCGCCGTCGGCCCAGAGGCGCACGATCGACAGCGAGCACGGGGGCACCCGGAGCCGTCCCCACCCGGCCGGCGGCGCGTCCAGCGCCCGTCCGACCACGGAGCGGATCACCGCGGCGTGCGCGACGACGACCGTGGTGCGACCGACCGTCCCGGCGGCCAGCTCGTCGACGGCCGGACCGACCCGCTCGCCCAGGTCCGCGTACGACTCCCCGTCCGGCGGGGCGAAGGATCCGCTCGTGACCCACTTGGCCAGGTCGCCCGGCCAGGACTGCTCGACCTGCTGCGGGGTCAACGACTCCCAGGCTCCGAACCGCACCTCGGCGAAGCGGTCGTCCGTCGCCACGTGCACGCCCAGCCGGCGGCCGATGGCCGCGGCCGTCTCCTGGGTGCGCACCATCGGCGAGGCCACCAGCAGCTCGGGGCGTGCGAGGTCGGCCCACCGCTCGGTGCCCAGCCGGAAGACGGCGTCCGCCGCCTGGGCCGCCTGACGCCGTCCGACCGTGGTCAGGGACGGACCGGGCACGTCACCGCCGGACAGCGCGCCGACCTCGGTCAACGGCGTCACGCCGTGCCGGACCAGGACCAGGGTCGCCGGCACCGCGCCGTCGTAGCGGGCCAGGGCTCCGGAGGCGGGTCTGCGCATCAGGCGCCGTCGGGTTCGCGCACGAGGATCCGGCCGCACTCCTCGCAGCGCACCACCTGCTCGGGGGCCGCGCCGCGTGCCGCGGCCAGGTCGCCGGGGTTGAGCTCGAGGCGGCAGCCCTCGCAGCGGTTGCCCCGCAGGGCGGCCGCGCCCAGCCCGCCGAGCTGGCTGCGCAGGCGGTCGTACAGGGTCACCAGACCGGCGTCGAGGCCGTCCGCGAGACGGGCCCGCTCGGCCTTGACCTCGCGCGCCTCGGCGTCGATCTCGGCGAACGCGGCGTCGCGCTCCCCGGCCGCCTTCTCCTGGGCCGCGACCAGCTCGCCGTGGGCGGCCTCCACCTGGGCCAGCGACTCCTGGTGGGCCTCGAGCCGCTCCATGATCTCCAGCTCGGCCTCCTCCAGGACGTTCTGGCGGCGGGCGAGCGACTCGAGCTCGCTGACCACGGCCTGGGCGTCCTTGGCACCGAGCGCACCCGAGTCGAGCCGCTGCTGGTCCCTGGTGGCACGCGTGCGCACCTGCTCGACGTCGACCTCGGCCTTGGTGACCTCGCGCTCGAGGTCCGCCACGGCGGTCCGCGAGTCGACGAGCGAGGAGTGCAGGTCCGCGAGCCGGTCGTCGAGCTCGGCGAGGGTGGTCAGCGAGGGGTGCTTGCGGCGCTGGTGCGCGAGCTGCTGGAGCTTGGTGTCCAGCGCCTGGACCTGGAGCAGACGACGCTGGTCCTCGACGGGTGCGGTAGCCATGGACGGGGTCCTCTCGGTCTGCTCTTCAGGTGCCGGTCAGCGCTCCGGGCTCCCGAGACGGTGCGTCCACGGGTCGGTGACCAGAGTGCTCACCTTGGTGGTCACCGTACCGTCTCCCAGTCCGGTCGCGAGATCCGCGGCGGCGTAGGCCAGCCAGGGCCACTCCGAGGCGAAGTGGGCCACGTCGACCAGGGAGGGGGTGCCCGCCTGCGGCCGCTCGGGGTCGGGCGACTCGAAGGCGGCGCGCTCGCGCAGCTCGGAGGCCGGGTGGTGGCGCAGGTCGGCGGTGACGTACACGTCGGCGGCCGTGGCCCGCACGGCGTCGAACAGGGAGTCCCCGGACCCACCGACGACGGCCGCCGTCGACACCGGCGCGTCCAGGTCCCCGGCCACGCGCACGCCCTGGGCGGTGGCGGGCAGCACCTGGGCGACCCGCTCGGCGAACTCGCGCAACGTCGTCGGGTGGTCCAGCCGGCCGACCCGGCCCAGGCCGCGGTCGACGTCCTCGACGTGCGCCACGAGCGGACGCCGGTCGGTCAGCCCGACCAGGTCGGCCAGGGCGTCCGCGACCCCGCGCGGGGCGGAGTCGGCGTTGGTGTGCGCCACGTAGAGCCCGCACCCGGCGGTGAGGAGCCGGTGCACCACGGCACCCTTGAACGTGGTGGCCGCCACCGAGTGCACGCCCCGCAGGAACAGCGGGTGGTGGGTGACCACGAGGTCCGCTCCCCAGTCGACGGCCTCGGCGACGACGTCGGCCACCGGGTCCACGGCGAACAGCACCTTGCGCACGGGCCGGGACGGGTCGCCCGCGACCAGCCCGACCGCGTCCCACCCCTCGGCCGTGGACGGCGGGTACAGGTCCTCCAGGACGGAGACGACGTCGGCCAGCGTGGGCGGTGCAGCGTTCATGCCCTCGAGCCTAGGACCTGCGGCGCCGGTCTCACTCCATGTCCTCGAGCTCCTTGTCGCGCGTCTCGGGCACGAAGCGCAGGACGAAGAACAACGAGGCGAGCGCCGCGATCGTGTAGAAGCCGTACGCGAACCACAGGCCGATCTCCGCCATGGACGGGAACGAGCTGGAGATGGCGAAGTTCGCCAGCCACTGCGCCGCGGCCGCGATGCCGAGCGCCGTGCCGCGGATCTTGTTGTTGAACATCTCGCCCAGCAGCACCCACACCGCCGGCCCCCACGACATCCCGAAGAAGACGACGAACAGGTTGGCGGCGACGAGGGCGACGATCCCGCCGGTGTCGCTGAGCACCGGCTCCAGCTCGCCGGCGTCGTTCGCGACCAGGGGCGCCTGGCTGAACACGATCGTCATCGTCCCGAGCGCGACGAACATCCCGGCCGACCCGATGGTGAGCAGCCGCCGTCGACCGATCCGGTCGATGAGCAGGATCGCCACGACGGTCACCACGATGTTGGTCACCGACGTGATGACGGTCTGCTGCAGCGCGTCGTCCTCGGTGAACCCGACCGCCTGCCACAGCGTCGAGGAGTAGTAGAAGATGACGTTGATCCCGACGAACTGCTGGAACACGCTCAGGGCGATGCCGATCCACACGATCGGCAGCAGGCCGCCGGTGGGCTTGACCAGGTCGCGCAGCGAGGTCGCCCGGTCGCGGATGATCGTGCGACGGATCTCGCTGATGCGCTCGTCGACACCCTCGGTCAGCACGCTGGAGAGGACCTCGCGCGCCTCCTTGTCTCGTCCCTGGTGGACGAGGAAGCGTGGCGACTCGGGGATGCTCAGCGCGAGGGCACCGTAGACGACGGCGGGGACCACCTCGGTGAAGAACATCCACCGCCACGCCGCCAGGCCGAACCACAGCTCGTTCTCGGCGCCGCCAGCGGCGGCCGCGATCGCGTAGTCGCTGAGCAGCGCCACGAAGATGCCCGTGACGATCGCCATCTGCTGCAGCGAGCCGAGCCGGCCGCGGATGTGAGCGGGCGAGATCTCGGCGATGTACGCCGGCGCGATCACCGACGCCGCGCCGACGCCGAGACCGCCGATGACCCGCCAGACGATCATGTCCACGGGCCCGAACGCGAACGTCGAACCGACCGCGGAGAGGGTGAACAGCGCCGAGGCGATCACCATCACGCGCACGCGGCCGATCTTGTCGGACAGCCGACCGGCGAAGTAGGCCCCGACCATGCAGCCGAGCAGGGCGGAGGAGACGACGAAACCGGTCACCCCGGCACCCATGCCGAAGTCCTCCTGCATGGGGGTGACGGCACCGTTGATGACCGCCGTGTCGAATCCGAAGAGGAAACCGCCCAGCGCCGCGGTGACCGCGAGCTGGATCACGCGTGCTGCGTGGAAACCCTGTTCATGGGTCTGAGTCGTGCCGGACATCGTCGCCCTCCCGCCGCCGTCGCCAGGTGCGGCCAGGTTAGGCCCCTGCGGCCGTCACCGCCCGCTGACGGCGCGACGTCGCTACTTCGCCTCGTCGTACGCCGCCACGGCGGCGACCGTCAGCGGGAAGGCGACCGGGAAGTCGCCGAACAGCAGCCGGCCGGCCTCGGCCGCGGCCTCGCGCACCTCGTGCGCCACCGCGTCGGCGAGCCCCGCCGGGGCGTGCACCACGACCTCGTCGTGGACGAAGAACACCAGGTGCGGACGGTCGGCGAACGGCGCGGGCGCCCGACCGGCGGGCCCGGCGGTACCGAGCGCCCACAGCCGGCGCCGGATCGAGGCGAGCCAGCACTCCGCCCACTCCGCGGCGGTGCCCTGGACCACGAAGTTGCGCGTGAACCGGCCCCACGCACGGGCCGAGGACCGCGCGAGGGTCGCCGCGTCCTCCGCGGCGCCCTCCCCGAGCGCCCCGGACTGCGCCTCGTCCCAGGCCTGGCCGGGCGGTGGGGAGGACCGTCCCAGCCAGGTGGTCACCACGCCCCCGCCCTCACCGGTGGCCGCGGCGTCCTCCACCAGCCCCATCGCGTGCGGGAAGGCGCGCCGCAGCCGCGGCAGCACCTGCCCGCTGACGCCGGTGGTCCCGCCGTACAGCGCGCCGAGCATGCCCACCTTGGCGTGCTCGCGGGTGGCGACGGCACCGGAGGCCACGATGCCCGCGTACAGGTCGCCGTCCCGCCCGGCAGCCGCCATCGCCTCGTCGTGCGCCATCGCGGCCAGCACCCGTGGCTCGAGCTGGGCGGCGTCGGCCACGACGAGCACCCAGCCGGGGTCGGCCCGCACGGCCCCGCGCACGCCCTTCGGCAGCTGCAGGGCGCCGCCGCCGGTGGAGGACCAGCGCCCGGTGACCACGCCCGCCACGACGTAGTCGGTGCGGAACCGGTCGCCGCGGACCCACTGGTCGAGCCACTGCCAGCCGTTGGCCGTCCACAGCCGGTACAGGCTCTTGTACTCCAGCAGCGGCGCGACCACCGGGTGGTCGATCCGTTCGAGCTCCCCCTTGCGCAGGCTGCGGGCACCGACGCCCGCGTACTCCAGGGCCCGCAGCAGGTCCGGGTGGGAGTCGGGGTTGAGCGTCGGCGGGGCGTCCAGCGCGGCACGGACGTCGGCCACGAGCGCCTCCAGGCGGGCCGGACGCTGCCCGGGGGCCGGCCGGGGTCCGAGGGCCTCGCTGAGGATCGCGTCGTGGACGTCGGCGCGCCACGGCAGGCCTGCGTGGTGCATCTCGGCGGCCGCGAGCGCCCCGGCGGACTCGGCGGCCAGCAGCAGCCGCAGCCGGCCGGGGTCGGAGGAGCCGGCGACCGCGGCCCGCTGGACCTCGAGCTCGCGCTGCGGGTCCGCCCCGTCCGCGGGCGGGGCGGCCGGCGCGACGTCGTCGAGGTCGAACAGGGACTCGTGCTGCCGTGCGCGCAGGACGGAGGTGCTGTCCTCTCCCCCGGCCGCGGTCGGCTCGAGGGCGTCCCACGGGCCGGGCGTGGCCCCGGCCAGCTCCGAGGTGCGCGAGAGCTCCGAGGTGCGCAGCACGCGGTGGGCGAGCCGCAGGTCGTGGGCGCGGTCGAGCCGGACGCCGGCGGTCAGCAGCGCCGGGTACCACCGGTTGGTGTCGTCCCAGGTCCACCGCGGGTGGCCGGTCTCCTCGAGCCGGTGCACGACGGCGGGGACGGCGTCGGCGTCGGCGTCCTGCGGGGCCGCGGCACCGGCGTCGGCCGGTACGCCGTCGTCGGACGGATGGACCCGGACCCGGCCGGCGGGGAGTCGCGTGAGGAGGACGTGCACCGGGCGATCCTCCCGCACGCCCCCGACAGCGGGTCCCGACCGGCACCGTGAGGTGCGCGACAGACGGGCCGTCCGGCCGTCCACGGCCGTGCAGCGGCGGCACCCACCACTTACTCTGTGATGGCCCATGACTGAGACGATCGAGACCAGCGCCCCGCCGGTGCCGAGGAACGTGGACGCCCCGCGCGGATCCGCACCTCGACGACGGTGCGCGGCGTGACGCCCCCGGGACCGGCCGAGGAGTCGTCCGGCGGCCACGTCGTGCTCGGCGGGGCGTACGTGCTGGGCGACATCCTCGGCACCGGTGGCACCTACACGGTCTACGAGGCCTCCCGGGTCGGGGCGACCGGCACGGACGGGACCGGCACGGACGGGACCGCGGAGGACACCGAGCCGCTGGTCATCAAGGTCCTGCACCCGCACCTGGTCGACGACGAACCCACCCGTGCGGCCCTGGCCCGCGAGATCGCCGCCTCCGACCAGGTCGACCACCCGGGCGTCGCCAAGGTCCTCGACACCGGTGAGGACGAGATCGCGGGCGCGACCGTCCCCTGGCTGCTGACCCGGCGGCTGCCCGGGACCACCCTCGCCGAGCAGACGCCCTCGACGGGCCTGCCGTGGCCCGAGGCGCTCGGGGTCGCCGGCGGGCTGCTCGCGGCGCTCGCGGCCGTGCACGCCGCCGGGCTGGTGCACCGCGACGTGAGCCCACGCAACGTGGTCGTCGAGCGGCACCCGGACGGCACCGTCCAGGTCGGGCTGATCGACCTGGGTCTCACCGCCCCCGGCGGCCGGGGCGGCGACGGCGGGACCGTCGTGGGCTCGGCGGCGTTCATGTCGCCCGAGCAGGCCCAGGGCAGGCCGCTCGACGCACGCAGCGACCTGTACTCCGTCGGGGCGCTGACCTACTTCGCCCTCACCGGGCACGCTCCGTACGAGCGCGCCGAGCCCGCCGACGTGCTGCGCGCCCACGTCGGGGCGCCCGTGCCCGCGCCGTCGGCCCGCCGGGCCGGCGTGCCGACCTCCGTCGACCGGTTCGTCGCGCAGGCGATGGCCAAGGACCCCGACCGCCGGTTCACCGCCGCCGGCACCATGGCGGCCGCCGCCGCGTCCGTCCTGGGCCTCGCCGCGAGCGCCGCCGCGGGCGCGGGGGCGGACCCCGACCAGACGATGAGCCTCGCCGAGGTCGACGCGCAGGACCCGGACCGGACCGCCGCGCTGGGAGCCGCCGGCACGACGGCGGCGCTCGCCGCGGCAGCAGCGGCGGCCGCGAGCGACGCCGAGCTGCAGCGGACCCGGCAGCTCGGCGCGGTCGGCGCCGGTGCCCCCGGCGACGCCGGCGAGGCGACCGGCGCTGCCGGAGCGGCCGCGGCGGTCACCGGGGCGACGCCCGCCGACCCGGGTGCCGCGGCGCCGGACGCCCCGCCGTCGTCCGCCCGCCGGTGGGTCCCGGTCGCGCTGGTGGCCCTCGTGCTGGCCGTCGCCGCCGGCGCCGTCGTGTCCTGGCCCCTGGGCGACGCGGACCGAGGAGACCCCGTGCCCGTCGTCACGGTCAGCCCCTCCCCGACCACGGACCGCACGACGCCACCTCGCCCGGACGACCCGACGACGGCACCGCCCGCCGCACCGGCGCCCGAGCCCGAACCCACTCAGGAGCCGTCGCCCAGTCCGTCGCCGAGCCCCACGCCGTCGGACGAGCCGTCGCCGGAGCCGACGACAGCGTCGCCCACGGCACCGGAGCCGGACCCCACGGACGACACCACGACGGCACCGCCGCCGACGCCCGACCCGGACCCCACGGACGACACCACCACGGCGCCGGCGCCGGCGCCCGAGCCGACCGACGACGCGCCCACGGCGCCGTCGGACGCCGAGGCGTCACCGGCGCCGGGCGGGAGCACCCCCGCGCCGTGACCCGACCGACGCCGGTCAGTGCGCCCGGCCGCCGGTGATGTAGTCGGTGAGCTGGTCGCGCTCGGCCTGCACCTCGGCCATGCGGCGCTTGACGACGTCGCCGATGCTGACGATCCCGACCAGCCGGCCGTCGTCCAGGACCGGCACGTGGCGGACCCGGCGCTCGGTCATCACGGCCATCAGGTCGTCCAACGGCGTCTCGGGCCTGCAGGTGTGCACGTCGACCGTCATGAGCTGCGCCACGGAGGCGTCGAGCACCCCGTCGCCGTCGTGGTGCAGCCGACGGACCACGTCGCGCTCGCTGACGATGCCGTCGACGTGGGTGCCGTCGCCGGACACGACGACCGCACCGATGCGGTGCTCGGCCAGCAGCGCCAGCAGGTCCCGCACGCTCGCCCCCGGCGTGACGGTGACGACCTCGTCACCCTTGTGCCGCAACGTCTCTGTCACCCGCATCCCGGCACCTCCGCCGTGTCAGCGCCGGGCGCCGTCGCCCCGGCCTCCTGCGTCGACCGTACGGCATCCGCACGCGCTCGCCCGGTGGGCCCCGGTTCTCTGCGCGGTCCGGCGAGCGAGTCACCGCGCCCTCACTAGGCTCGATCCCAGGAGGCGTCGCGCGGCGCGCCCCGGCGCGACGAGGTCGTCCACACACCATCGAAGGAGCGGGTGATGACCGAGCTCACCACGATCGACGGCGGCACCACGCGGCTCGACGCCGAGCTGGACGCGCTGGCCGCCGACCTGACCGGCACCCTGGTCCGGGCCGGGGACCCCGACTACGACACGTCCCGCGCGCTGTGGAACGCCGTGACCGACCGGCACCCGGCCGCGATCGTGCGGTGCGCCACCACCGAGGACGTGCGACGAGCCGTGCTGCTGGCCGCCGAGCACCGCCTGCTCGTCGCGGTGCGCGCCGGCGGGCACAACGTCGCCGGCACCGCGGGCGTCGACGACGGGCTCGTCATCGACCTCGGGCAGATGCGCGACGTGTCGGTCGACCCCGGGACCCGGCTCGCCCGGGTCGCCGGCGGGGCGCGGCTCGGCGACCTGGACGCCGCCACCCAGGAGCACGCCCTCGCGGCCCCGGCCGGGGTCTTCTCCGACACGGGGATCGGCGGGCTGGGGCTGACCGGCGGCATCGGGTGGCTGCGGCGCCTGCTCGGGCTGACGTGCGACAACATCGTCGGGGCGACGGTGGTCGCCGCGGACGGGACCGTCCACGAGGTCGACGAGGAGAACGACCCCGAGCTGCTGTGGGGCCTGCGCGGCGGGGGCGGCAACCTGGGGGTCGTCACCGAGCTCGTCGTGCGGCTGCACCCGGTCGGACCGGAGGTCTACGCCGGGTTCGTCCTCCACCGCGCCGACCGGGCCCTGGAGGTCCTGCACGCCTACCGGGACTGGTCCGCCGACCTGCCCGACGAGGTCTCGTCCATGGCCGTCCTCGGGGCCGCCCCCGAGGACGAGGCCGTCCCCGCCGAGCTGACGGGGCAGCCGTGCGTGATCGTGCTGGCCTGCGTGGCCGACCCCGACCACGGGGAGGAGCTGCTGGCGCCGATCCGCGACCTGCCCGACCCGGCCGCGGACCTCAGCGGCCCGGTGCCGTACGTCGAGCTGCAGCAGCTCTTCGACGCCGACTACCCCGAGGGGATGCGGTACTACTGGCGCTCGGTGCACCTGCCCGAGCTCTCCGAGGAGGCGCTGCTGCGCAGCGTGGACCAGATGCACCGCCGTCCCTCGGCGCTGTCCACCATCGACCTGTGGCACCTGGGTGGCGCGATGTCGCGGGTCGGTGCCGAGGACACCGCGTTCGGCGACCGCAGCGCGCCCTATCTCGTGGGCATCGAGGCGAACTGGACCGAGCCGGACGACGACGAGGCGAACATGCGCTGGGCCCGGGGCTGCGCCGCCGACCTCGACGCGCTGTCCACGGGACGCGAGTACCTCAACTTCCCCGGTTTCCAGGAGGGCGGCCAGGAGACCCTGCGGGCGGCCCACGGCGAGGCGAACTACGCCCGGCTGCGTGCGCTCAAGCAGCGCATGGACCCGCAGAACCTCTTCCGGCTGCACCAGAACATCGCACCCTGAGGAGCTGATCGCGGTGATCGAGAAGAGCGAGATCTGGTCGCGCGGCGTCGTCGTCGGCGTGGACGGGTCCCCCGAGAGCTACCACGCGTTCGACTGGGCCCTGGCCGCCGCGGCGCGCCACCACGCGACGCTGACCGTGACGCACGCCCGGACGGTGCCGGCCGGGCCCGTCAGCCCCGTGCCGGCCTACGACCCCGAGCAGCTGCGTGCCGAGGCCCAGCAGGTCGTGGCCGACGCGCTCGGCAGGATCCGGCACGACCCGCAGGACATGCCGGAGGTGCGGTCCGCGGCCAGCATCGGTGCGCCCGACTCCGTGCTGACCGCGTACTCGCGCGACGTCGACCTGGTCGTCGTCGGGCGCCGCGGCGCGGCCGGCTCGCGGCACGCCCTGGGGTCGGTGTCCGCGGCGACCGCCGCGCACGCCCGGGGTCCGGTCGCGATCGTCCCCACCGGCGCCCAGGGGCCCACCCCGGAGCGGGTCGTGGTCGGCATCGGGTTCGACGACGACCCCACGGCGGCGCTCGACCTCGCGTTCTCCGAGGCGGACCGCAGCGGCTGCCCCGTCGTGCTTGTGCACGCCGTGCAGCCGGCGACGCAGGTCGCGCACGAGGCGGGACCCGTGCAGGACGAGGACGTCGAGGCCGCGCTGCGCGGGCTGGCCAGCCGCTGGACGACCACCTACCCCGAGGTCGAGTGCCTCCTGCGGACGCGGCCCGGGGACGCCGCGGAGGCGCTCCTGGACGAGGTGACGGCGTCGGACCTGCTCGTCCTCGGTGGGCACCGGCACCGGCGCTTCCTCGGGCGGCTGCTCGGTTCGGTCCCGGACGCGCTGCTGGGCGAGGCCCCCTGCGTCGTCACCGTGGTGCACACCGACCGGCCGCACCCCCACGAGGACTGAGGACCCTCGTGCGGGCCTGGACGACCGGTGACCGGGCCGGGAGCCTCACCCTGTCCGAGCTGCCCGTCCCGGAGCCGGCGGCGGACGAGGTGCTCGTGCGGGTCGAGGCCTGCGGGGTATGCCGCACCGACCTGCACGTGGTCGACCGCGAGCTCGCCGTGCACCGGCCGCACGTCGTCCCCGGCCACCAGGTCGTGGGGACGGTCGAGGCCACCGGGTCCGCCGTCCGTCGGCTGCGCCCGGGCGAGCGCGTCGGCGTCGCCTGGCTGCGCCGCACCTGCGGGGCCTGCCGCTGGTGCCGCGAGGGCCGCGAGAACCTCTGTCCCGACTCGGCCTACACCGGGTGGGACGCCGACGGCGGCTTCGCGGAGCACACCACCGTGCCCGAGGCCTTCGCCTACCCGCTGACCGCCGACCACGACCCCGTCACGACGGCACCGCTGCTGTGCGCCGGCATCATCGGCTACCGCGCCCTGAGCCGGGCGAACCTGCCCCCCGGCGGGCGTCTCGGCATCTACGGGTTCGGCTCGAGCGCGCACCTCACCGCCCAGGTGGCGACCGCCCGCGGGGCCGAGCTGTTCGTCATGACCCGCGGCGAGCAGAACCGCGAGCTGGCGCGACGCGCCGGGGCGGCCTTCGTCGGTGGCGCCACCGACGTGCCCCCGGTGCGGGTCGACGCCGCGATCGTGTTCGCCCCGGCAGGCGAGCTGGTCCCCCTCGCGCTGCAGGCCACCGAGCGTGGCGGCACGGTCGCGCTGGCCGGCATCCACATGAGCGGGATCCCCGCGATGGACTACACCCGCGACCTGTTCGACGAGCGCGACCTGCGCACGGTGACCGCCAACACGCGGGCAGACGGTGCCGCGCTGCTGCGGCTGGCCACCACGATGCGTCTGACGCCGGCCGTCACGCGGTACCCGTTCACCGCCGCCGACGCGGCCCTGGACGACCTGCGAGCAGGACGTGCCTCCGGCTCCCTGGTGCTCGCGCCGGCGTGAACCTCAGGCGCGCTGCAGCATCTCCAGGGAGCGGACGGCCAGCCGTTCGCCCCACTCGCGGGCCCGGTCGCGCTCGTGCGGCAGGAGCGGCCCCTCGGTGTCGGCGACGTAGAACGACGCCCCCCGGTCCACCACGCGGTGCCCGTCGTGCCGCAGCGCGCGTGCCGCGGCGTGCGCGGCCGACCCGGGCAGGTGGCGGACCTTCTCGACGCGCGTGTCGAACGTGGCGTACAGCCGCAGGTCGCGGTCCGGTGAGAGACGGTCGATCCACTCCCGGATGCCCGGGTAGTCGGAGGGGCGGTCGCCCAGCCGTTCCTGCGCCTCGTGCCGTGTCTGGGGCCGGCTCATGCCGAAGGCGTGGGTCGGGCCACCGACGACGACGAGGTCCTCCCCGTCGGCCTCGTCGTCGCCCAGGCTGCTGACGGAGCGGACGCGCACCGGCATGCGGGTGGCGATCCCGTCCCCGACGGCACGCGCCACCAGGGCGGTGTTGCCGAAGCTGGTCTCGTAGATCACGAGTGCGGACATGACGATCAACTCCTCGGCGCCCGAGCGCCCTCAGCCGGCCTCGACGGCCGGACCGCTGACCGGCATGACGATCCGGGTGCGCCAGGTCGCCGGGTCGGGGTCCGACTCGGGTCCGGCCTCGTAGAACTCCCACGACTGGTCCAGGGGATGCACGTCGTGCTCGGTCATCCAGGTCTCCAGCCGTGCGTAGGTCGCCGCCAGCCCGTCGTAGGCCCCGTCGTGGAGGGTCTCCACGACGCGCGCCTCGGGCAGGACGCCGGAGACCGGCCTCCCGGGGCCGGGGTCGGCCACGGTGAGGTCGGCCGGTTCGGCCAGCGGGAACCCGATCTCGATGTCGAAGCCCCCGGCCATGGGCCCGCGGTAGCGGGCGTAGGGCGGACCGGCGGGCTGCACGCCGCCGTTCTCCAGGGCGGCGACCACCCGGGGCAGGACCCGGGCGAACAGCGCGGGCACGTCCTCCTGGCTCACCATCTGCCGCAGCCCGAAGGTGGGCTGCTCCACGGACTCGATCAGTCGGATCTCGTGCGTCTCGTCCATCGCTGCTCGACCTCCCTGCCGGACTGCGGCGCGTCAGCGTCGACCGCTGGTTCCCACGATCGACCGGGCGCCCGGCGTCCGGACAGGGCCCTAGGTCCCGAGTCGACCCGCCGGAGGTCCCGGACCCCGGGGCCGGGAGCCGTCAGTCCACGAGCACCTTCTCGCCGGCGCGCGGGACGACGGCGGGACAGCCGACCTCGTCACGGATGCGGCCGGCCAGAGCGGTCGACGCGCGTTCCTCGCCGTGGACGACGTAGACGGCCTCCGGAGGCTCGGGCATCTGACGCAGCCAGTCGACCAGCTCGCTCGCGTCGGCGTGGACGGAGAACTCCTGGTCCTCGACGATCTCGGCGTTCACCGGGACGTACCGGCCCATCATCTTCACCTCGCGGGCGCCGTCGCGGAGCATGCTGCCCCGGGTGCCGATCGCCTGGTAGCCGGTCAGGACCACGCAGTTGCGCCGGTCCGGGAGCAGATGGCGCAGGTGGTGGACCACGCGGCCACCGGACGCCATCCCCGAGGCGGAGACGACGATGCACGGCTGCCGCGGCGAGTTGAGCCTCATCGACTCCTCCGGGGTCCGCGCCGCGTGCAGCGACGGGAGGTCGACGAGGTCCGACATGCCCGGACGCAGCTCTCCGGCGACCCCGGCGCGGCGGTAGACGTCGAGGGCGGCCAGCGCCATCGGGCTGTCGACGAAGACCGGGACCGGAGGGATCTGGCCCTCGCGGACCATCGTGGACAGGGCGTGCAGGACCAGCTCCGTGCGGTCGACGGCGAACGCCGGCACGAGGACCACGCCGCCCCGACGGATCGTGCGGCGTACGGCGTCCGCAAACGCCGCGTGCGCCCGGGGCGGCTCGCGGTGCTCGCGGTCGCCGTAGGTGGACTCGATCACCACCGTGCGCGCCGCGGGCGGGTCGGCGCGTGGTCGCAGCACCGGGTGCTCGGTGCGGCCGAGGTCGCCGGAGACGAGGACCCGGGCGGACCCGACCCGAGCCAGCACGCTGGCCGAGCCCAGGACGTGACCGGCCCGGACGAGTCGCAGGCTCGACTCGCCCCCGAGGTCGACGTCGACGTCGAAGGGCACGGTCTCGAACCTCTCGATCGCGCGCTCGGCGTCCTCGACCGTGTAGAGCGGCAGCGGCGGGTCGTGACGTGACCACCCGCCGCGTCGCGCGAGGTCCGCGTCCCGCTCCTGCAGGTTCGCGCTGTCGCGCAGGACGATCGCGGTGAGCGCGGCCGTCCCCTCGGTCATCCGGATCGACCCCGCGTAGCCGTCGCGCACGAGGACGGGGAGGAATCCGCAGTGGTCCAGGTGGCAGTGCGTCAGGACCACGTCGCCGATCGTCTCCGGCGGGACCGGGAAGGCGTCCCAGTTCCTCCGCCTCCACCGCCGCTCGCCCTGGTAGAGACCGCAGTCGACCAGGAGCCGCCGCTCGTCGGACTCGAGCAGGAAACGGCTCCCCGTCACGGTCCCGGCGCCACCGAGGAACGTCAGCGCGACCGATGCTGTCCCCACCCTCCCCATCGTCCGCCCCTCGCGGCTCGGTCAGCAGGGCCGATGGTCCCGAGACGGTCGGCCGGAGGTCCCGGCGTCGGACGTCGTCGAGCGGCGAGCCGCCGCGGCCGGACGGACGATGGGAGGAGCCACCCGAGGAGCAGGCCATGGGCACCGCGGACGCCGAGCGGCCCGCCGTCCGGCACGGTCCGGACGTGCGGGGGCGGGTGGCCGCGCACCCGCTGGCCGCCTACGTCGTCCTCGCGTACGCCCTCTCGTGGGCGTACTGGGTCCCGCTCGCGCTCGGCGAGCAGACCGTCGAGGCCGGGGTGGGTCGACCGAGCCAGCTGCCGGGTCTGCTGGGCCCCGCGCTGGCCGCCGTGGTCGTCACGGCGGTCGTCGGGGGGCGGGCAGGGCTCGCGGACCTGGGCCGCCGGCTGGTCCGCTGGCGGGTGGGCCGGTGGTGGCTGTCCGTGGTCGCCGTCCTGGGGGTCGGTGCGGTCGGGCTCGCCGTCGTCGGCGGCACGACCGATGCCGGGGACCTGACCCGGTACAGCGGGATCGACGCCGCGGCGGGCCCGGTGGGGACCGTCGCCCTGGCCCTCGTGGTCAACGGGCTCGGGGAGGAGACCGGGTGGCGCGGCTTCCTCGCGGACCGTCTGCTGCGTCGGCACGGCCTGACCGCGACCGCGCTGCTGGTCGCGGCGGCGTGGGCGCCGTGGCACGCACCCCTGTTCGTCCTCATGGGCTCGTTCGCGGGCTTCACCCCGGTCGAGACCGTCGGGTGGGTGATCGGTCTGACCGCGGGGTCCGTCGTGCTCACGTGGCTGTACCGCGGGGCGTCGGCGAGCATCCTGCTGGTGGCGGTGTGGCACGTCGCGTTCAACCTGACGTCCGGCACCCCGGGCACCGCGGGCACCGTCGCCGCCGTCAGCTCCACCGTTGTCATGGTGGCCGCGGTGGTGATCGTCGCCGCCGACCTCCGCCGGCGCCGGTGATCAGCCCCAGACCGCGAGCGCCACGGTCCCGACGTAGATCGCCGGGATCGCGATGCCCTCGAAGCCGATCCCCCGCCGGTCGCGCACGATGAGCCCGGCGGCCAGCGTGGCGGTCATCAGCAGGGTCCCGCCGACCAGCACCAGGCCGGTCGACCCCGCGTCGGTGTAGACGGACCCGGGCAGGTACGCCGCGTCGGCGACGGAGACCATGAGCATGTCGTAGACGTTGCCGCCGATGACGTTGCCGATACCGAGGGTGAGCTGGCCCATCTTGACCGCGGTCACCAGCACCACGAGCTCGGGCAGGGAGCTGATCCCCGTGGTGAGGGTGAAGCCGACGACCCCGCCGTCGAGCCCGGTCGCCTCGACCACGGACAGTCCTGCCCGGCCGACGATCCAGCCCGCGACGCCGACGACGAGCCCGAGCCCGGCCAGCAGCCCCCACAGCCGCCGGGTCGAGCGGGAGTCCTCCTCGCCGTCGTCCCCGTCGCCCTCGTCGTCGTCCGCCGTCTGCGCGGTCCGGATGGGCTGCCACATCGGCGCCTTGTGCATCTGGCGCAGCAGCACGAGCCCGTAGCCGTAGAGCACGGGGATGAGCAGCGTGAGCCAGTGCACCCAGCCGATCGTCAGGTCCGGCGTGGCGGCGGCGACCACGGGGACGGCCAGCAGGGCGACGAGGATCAACGACTGCAGGACGTTCTGCAGGGAGGCCGCCGCGTGCTCGAGGTTGACCCGACGGTAGACCAGGTCGGCGATCGCGAGCCAGACGGTCTGCACCGCCACCCCGCCGACCGGGTTGGCGAGCGCGAAGCCGGCGTCGCCGCCGAGGGACCCCGTGAGCACCGTGACCAGGCCGGGCAGGGAGGTGACCGCCCCGAGGAGCAGCGCACCGCCGACCGCGTCGCCCAGGCCGGTCCGCTCGGACAGCGTGTCGGCGACCCGGGTCAGCCGCACGCCCGCGAGGACGATCACCCCGGACATGGCCGCCAGCGCGACGAGGCTGGGCACGAGGTCCCACGGCATGCTGAACATCGCCCCGACGCTACCGGTGCAGGTCGACGGGCGCTGGACGGCCCGCGGGGCCCGCCCGGGTCGAGGTCGCCCGGCGGCGTACGCGGCGACCTCGACGGAGGTCTCGGTGGGCCCGGAGGGACTCGAACCCCCGACATCCACGGTGTAAACGTGGCGCTCTGACCAACTGAGCTACAGGCCCCGGCAGCGCAGGACAGGATACCCGCCCGCGCCCCGCCCGCGGACACGGCCGCGCGGCTCAGACCTCCGCGAGCGCCGCGAGATAGTCGTCGAGGTCGCGCCGGCCGCCGCGCGGCTGCACCACGGACCAGCGCACGATGCCGTCGGCGTCGACGAGGAACGACCCTCGCAGCGCGTGCCCGGTGGAGTCGTCGAAGACGCCGAACGCCTGCGCGGCCCGGCCGTGCGGCCAGAAGTCGCTGAGCAGGTCGAAGCCGAAGCCCTCGATCTCCTGCCAGGCCTTCAGCGTGAAGACCGGGTCCGTGGACACGGCCAGCACCCGGACGCCCGCGGACTCGAACTCGCCGGCGTGGTCGCGCAGCTCGCCGAGCTCCGCGGTGCAGGTCCCCGAGAAGGCGAACGGGAAGAACACCACGAGCACCGGCTCGCCGCGCAGGTCGGCCAGGTGCGTGGGGGTGCCGTGCGTGTCGGGCAGCGTGAAGTCGGGTGCCGGTGCGTCGGCAGCCGGCACGACGCCGTCGGCCACGGGTCTACCGACCGCGCGAGGCGAGGCGCGTGGCCGACCAGTCGTCGCCCGCGGAGAACGTGCTCGTCGCGTGCAGGCCGGCGGTGGTCGACGCCTCCTGGATCTCGCTGTGGCCCACGTGGCCGTCCCGGCCGGGCTTGCGGGTGAGCAGCCAGATCTGCCCGCCGTCGTCGAGCGCCGTCTGGACGTCGACCAGCATGTCCGTCAGGTCCCCGTCCTCCTCGCGCCACCAGATGATGACGCCGTCGACCACGTCGTCGAAGTCCTCGTCCACGAGCTCGTCGCCGACCACCGCCTCGATCGCCCCGCGCAGGGGCTCGTCGACGTCGTCGTCCCACCCGAACTCCTGCACGACCTGACCGGTGGTGAACCCGAAGCGCGCCGCCAGGGTGTCCGCCTGCTGTCCCACGAGGACCTTGGTTCCTTCCGTCATACCTGCGACGCCGTCACCGGCGCCCTGTCTGCATTCTGCTGTGCGTCAAGGTAATGCACTCGGCCCCCGGATGCCCGCCCAGTCCACGACATCGGGCCTCCTGACCACTTGCGCACGGGGTGACATGACGTAGATCACGGATTCTTGACCGCTTCCTGGTGTCCGTGCGGAGGAACTCGGGACACAATGTGTAGTGACCCCCTGTGGGTGCACCGCGCCGTCGCGATCCCGACGACGTGGGCGACGCGCACGGGACGCCTGACACGGGCGCTCGCCGGACCCCGGCGACGGCCCGCAGAAGAGAGAGGTTGCTGGTGGCTTCGTACGACGAGACCGGACCGCTGATCGACGGTCTGCTCAGCGCTGTGCCGGACATCGACCCGTCCGAGACCTCGGAGTGGGTGGAGTCCCTCGACGGGCTGATCGACGACAAGGGCGGTCCGCGCGCCCGCTACGTCATGCTCAACCTGCTGCGGCGTGCCCGCGAGCGCAACGTGCAGATCCCGACGTCGGTGGCCACGCCGTACGTCAACACCATCGGTGTGCACGAGGAGCCGTACTTCCCCGGCGACGAGACGATGGAGCGGCGCTACCGCTCCTGGATCCGCTGGAACGCCGCGGTGATGGTGACCCGCGCCCAGCGCCCGGAGATCTCGGTGGGTGGCCACATCTCCTCCTACGCCTCCGTGGCGACGCTGACCGAGGTCGGCCTCAACCACTTCTTCCGCGGCAAGGACCACCCGGGCGGCGGCGATCAGGTCTACTTCCAGGGGCACTCCTCCCCCGGCCAGTACGCCCGCGCCTACCTCGAGGGTCGCCTGTCCGCGGACCGGCTCGACGGGTTCCGCCAGGAGAAGTCCCACGAGGGCGGCGGCCTGCCGTCCTACCCGCACCCGCGCCTCATGCCGGAGTTCTGGGAGTACCCGACGGTCTCGATGGGCCTCGGCCCGGCCTCGGCGATCTACCAGGCCTGGACCAACAAGTACCTGCACAACCGCGGGATCAAGGACACCAGCCAGCAGGACGTGTGGGCCTTCCTCGGCGACGGCGAGATGGACGAGCCCGAGTCGCGCGGCATGCTCCAGCACGCCGCCCACCAGGGGCTGGACAACCTGACCTTCGTGGTCAACTGCAACCTGCAGCGCCTGGACGGTCCGGTCCGCGGCAACGGCAAGATCATGCAGGAGCTGGAGGCCCAGTTCCGCGGCGCCGGCTGGAACGTCATCAAGGTCGTCTGGGGCCGCGAGTGGGACGCCCTGCTCAACGCGGACAAGGACCGCGCCCTGGTCAACCTCATGAACGCCACGCCGGACGGCGACTACCAGACCTACCGCGCCGAGTCGGGCGCGTTCATCCGCGAGCACTTCTTCGGGCGCGACCCGCGCACGAAGGCGCTCGTGGAGAACATGACCGACGAGGACATCTGGAACCTGCGCCGCGGCGGCCACGACTACCGCAAGATCTTCGCCGCCTACTCGGCCGCGCGGGCGCACACCGGACAGCCCACGGTGATCCTGGCCCAGACGGTCAAGGGCTACGCGCTCGGGTCGAGCTTCGCCGGCCGCAACGCCACGCACCAGATGAAGAAGGTCAAGAACGAGGACCTCAAGGCGCTGCGCGACAACCTGCGCATCCCGCTGACCGACGAGCAGATCGACGCCGAGCCGGGCCTGCCCCCGTACTACCACCCGGGCATGGAGGACGAGTCGATCCAGTACATGCTGGACCGTCGCCGTCACCTCGGCGGGTTCGTGCCGGAGCGCCGGTCGTCGCCCAAGGCGCTGTCCCTGCCGAAGGACAAGTCCTACGAGATCCTCAAGAAGGGCTCGGGCAGCCAGCAGGTCGCCTCGACGATGGCCTTCGTGCGGCTGCTCAAGGACCTCATCAAGGACAAGGAGTTCGGCAAGCGCATCGTGCCGATCATCCCCGACGAGGCGCGCACCTTCGGTCTGGACTCGATCTTCCCGAGCGCCAAGATCTTCAACACCGTCGGGCAGAACTACCTGGCCGTGGACCGCGAGCTCATGCTGAGCTACAAGGAGTCCGAGGCCGGGCAGATCATGCACACCGGCATCAACGAGGCCGGTTCCGCCGCCGCGTTCCAGTCGGTCGGCACGGCGTACGCCACCCACGGCGAGCACATGGTGCCCGTCTACATCTTCTACTCGATGTTCGGGTTCCAGCGCACCGGCGACCAGTTCTGGGCCGCCGGTGACCAGATGACCCGCGGGTTCATCATCGGCGCCACGGCCGGCCGCACCACGCTGACCGGTGAGGGTCTGCAGCACGCCGACGGCCACTCCCCGCTCATCGCGGGCACCAACACCGCGATGGTGCAGTACGACCCGGCCTTCGGCTACGAGATCCGCCACATCGTGCGCGACGGCATCGAGCGCATGTACGGCGACGGCTCCGACGGTCGCGACCAGAACGTCATGTACTACCTGACGGTCTACAACGAGCCGATGGTCCAGCCGGCCGAGCCGGAGGACGTGGACGTCGACGGCATCCTGCACGGCATCCACCGCATCGCCACCGACGACGGCGAGGGCCCCAAGGCCCAGCTGCTCGCCTCCGGCGTGGGCGTGCCGTGGGCCCTGGAGGCCCAGGAGCTGCTGCGCGAGGACTGGGGCGTGTCGGCCGACGTGTGGTCGGTGACGAGCTGGAACGAGCTGCGTCGCGACGCGCTCGCCGCCGAGCAGGCGGCGCTGGTCGACCCGGCCGCGGAGCCCCGCGTGCCGTACCTGACCCAGAAGCTGTCCGACGCCGCGGGGCCGTTCGTCGCCACCAGCGACTACGACCACCTGGTCCCCGACCAGATCCGCGCGTGGGTGCCGGGCGACTACGCCGTGCTGGGTGCCGACGGCTTCGGGTTCTCCGACACCCGCGCCGCCGCACGCCGGTTCTTCCTCATCGACGGCCCGTCGATGGTGGTCAAGACGCTGCAGCAGCTCGCCCGCCGTGGCGAGGTCCCGCAGGACGTCGTGGCCAAGGCCGTCGAGAAGTACCGCCTCACCGACGTCAACGCCGGCACCTCCGGTGTCGCGGGCGGGGACGCCTGACCCGCGAGGCGCCTGCCCGCACGCCGAAGGCCCCGTCACCCTCGCGGTGACGGGGCCTTCGGCGTGTCGGCAGCGGTCGACGGACCGCCGGGCCGTGCTCGGGTGGTGCCGACGGGTCAGGTGGAGGACTGCCGGGCCTCGGCGGCCTCGATCGCGACCACGAGGTCGCGCCGCATCGCCTCGACCTGCCCGGACTCGGGGTGGGTGTCCAGGGCCTCCAGGTGCTGCCGCGCCTCGAACAGGCGGTCCGCCTCCACGGCGGCCAGCACGAGCTGGCGGCCCACCTCGGGCACCTGCTCCCGCGTGCGCCAGTGGCCGACGCCCAGGCCGAGGGCCTCGACGGGCATGTCGGCCTCGCGCAGGATCTCCAGGCTCGTGGCCAGCGCCACCCCGGACGGGTCGCGCTCGGCGGCCGTGGTGAAGCGGCGCACCGCACCCTCGGGGTCGTCACCGACCGACAGGCGGCCGAGCTCGACCAGGGGGCGCCAGGCCTTGGGGTGGCCGGCGAGCTCCTCGGCGAGCGACCAGAGCGCGAGGTCGGCGGCACCGACCGGCTCCTCCTCCGGCTCCGCCGTCAGCGGGTCCTCGGGGTTGTCGGGCTCGGTCGCGTGACGACGCACCAGCTCGGCGAGCGCGCTGAAGGCGCGCTCGTCGTTCGGGTCGTCGTGGAGCATCGCCCGCAACGCGTCTTCGTGCACGGTGTCACCTCGCCGTCGGGTCTCGGACGGGCGCCGGACACCCACCATCGAGGTGGACCGTGGCCGGCGGATGAGCTGGCGGAGCCGAGACATCATGGCCATGACCCGACCCTATCGCCTGGTGTTCGTCGGGGTCGGACGAACATGCCACGCGCCCGCGAACAGATACATTTGTGCACTCCCCACAATGATGGCCCTATCCTCAGGAGCATGTCGACCACGACCGTCTCGCGCGACGAGAACGTCCAGCGCGTCCGTGAAGGGCTCGGGCTCCTCACCAACGCCGCCATGCGCCGCCTCGACGAAGAGGTCTCCTGGTACCGCCAGCTGCCTGCCGAGGACCGCTCCTACGTCGCCCTGGTCGCCCAGAGCGGCATCAACTCCTTCGCGACCTGGTTCGCCGACCCGACCCAGAACCCGCACGGCGTGGGCGAGATGTTCGCCGCCGCTCCCCCGGAGCTGACCCGGTCGATCTCCCTGCAGCACACGCTGCAGCTGGTGCGGCTCATGGTCGACGTCGTCGAGTCCTACTCCGACCAGATCGCCGCCCCGGGCTACGAGCGCGAGCTGCGCGAGGCCGTGCTGCGGTACTCCCGCGAGGTCGCGTTCTCCGCCGCCGAGGTCTACGCCCGGGCGGCCGAGGTCCGTGGCGCGTGGGACGCCCGCCTCGAGGCGCTGGCGGTGGACGCCCTGGTGCGCGGCGACACCGACGACGCGCTGCGCTCGCGCATCTCCGCCCTGGGCTGGAGCGGGCGCGGACAGGTGCTGGTCGTCGTCGGCGAGGCCCTGGACGGGCTGGACGACGTCGGCACCGCCGAGCTGCGGCGCGCCGCCCGCCGCGCGGCCGGGGACACCCTCGTGGGCATCCACGGCGACCGCCTCGTGCTGGTCCTGGGCGGCGAGACCGACCTGGTCGCGGCCGCCACGAGCCTGATCGGCCGGTTCGGGCCGGGGCCGGTCGTGTTCGGGCCGGTCGTGCCCACGATCGCCGAGGCGACGTCGTCGGCGCGCTCCGCCCTGGCCGGGCTGGCCGCCGCGTCGGCGTGGCCGCAGGCGCCGCGCCCGGTCCTGGCCGACGACCTGCTGCCCGAACGGGTGCTCACCGGCGACCGCGCGGCACGCCGCACGCTCGTCGCGCAGGCCTACCTGCCGCTGCAGCAGGCCACCGGTGCCGTCCTGGAGACGCTGTCGGCCTACCTCGGCACCGGGCGCTCCCTGGAGGCGGCGGCCCGACGGCTGTACGTCCACCCCAACACCGTGCGCTACCGGCTGCGCAAGGTCTCCGAGATCACCGGCTGGGACCCGCTGGACGCCCGCGAGTCGTTCGTGCTGCAGATCGCCCTCGCGCTGGGGCAGCTCGACGACGCCTGAGCGCCGCGTCACGAATTGCGGATTCCCACAACCGGGGGTGTCCAGGTTGGTGCACGTCGCGACGCTCGGGGTATCCGCCCAGGTGGCACCGTGGTGTCGTGCTCGCCGTCGTCTGCCCTGGACAGGGCTCTCAGAACCCCGGGATGCTCAGCCCCTGGCTGGAGCTGCCCGGCACCGCCGACCTGCTCGACTCCTTCTCGGCCGCTGCCGGGACCGACCTGACCCAGCACGGGACCACGTCGGACGCGGAGACGATCCGGGACACCGCCGTGGCCCAGCCGCTGATCGTCTCGGCCTCCCTGGTCGCGCTGCGCACGATCCTCGACGGGCGTGAGGCCACCGAGGTCGTCGACGTCACCGCCGGGCACTCGGTGGGCGAGCTGTCCGCCGCCGCCGTCGCCGGAGCGCTCGACGACGCCGGCGCCGTCGGTCTCGTCTCCCACCGCGGACGGGCGATGGCCGACGCCGCGGCCGCCGCGCCGTCGGGCATGAGCGCCGTCGTCGGCGGCGACACCGACGAGGTCATGGCCGCCATCGAGGCTGCCGGCCTGTACCCCGCCAACGTCAACGGCGGCGGCCAGATCGTGGCCGCCGGGTCCCGCGAGGCCCTCGATGCCCTGGCCGAGCAGCCCCCGGCGCGCACCCGCGTCGTCCCGCTGCCCGTGGCCGGTGCCTTCCACACCCCGTACATGGAGCCCGCGCGCAGCCGCTTCGAGCAGGTGGCCACCACGTGGCTGGCCACCGACCCGCGGCTGCCGCTGCTGAGCAACGCCGACGGCGCCGACTACGGCTCGCTGGCCGAGGGCTCGCGCGGCCACGGCACCTCCGCCGACGTCCTGTCCCGCCTGACCGCCCAGATCACCGCGCCGGTGCGCTGGGACCTGTGCCAGGCGTCGCTGGCCGAGCGCGGCGTCACCGGGCTCCTCGAGCTCGCCCCCGGCGGCGTCCTGGCCGGCCTGGCCAAGCGCTCGCTCAAGGGCGTCGAGTCCGTCGCCGTGAAGTCGCCCGACGACGTCGAGGCGGCGCGCGACCTCATCACCCGGCACTCCGCCGTCGGCGGCGCGGCATGACCGCGCGCGCCGTGCTGCGCCAGGCCGAACCGGTGCGCCACTCGCGCATCCTGGGCATCGGCGGCGAGCGCGGCAGCCGGTCGGTCACGAACGACGAGATCGCCGGCCCGATCGACTCCTCGGACGAGTGGATCCGCCAGCGCACCGGCATCGTGACCCGGCGGCGCGCGACCGACGACGTCGACGTGCTGGACCTCGCCGAGGCCGCCGCCCGCCGGGCGATGGACGCCGCCGGGGTGACGGGCGCGGAGATCGACGCGATCGTGCTGTCGACCATCACGTACTTCCACCAGACGCCGTCGGCCGCCGCCGTGCTGGCCGACCGGCTCGGCGCCACGCCGGCCGCCGCCTACGACATCTCGGCCGCCTGCGCCGGGTACGCGTACGGCATCGGGCAGGCCGACGCGATGGTCCGCGCCGGGACGGCGCGCCACGTGCTCGTCATCGGCGCGGAGAAGCTCAGCGACATCATCGACCCCACCGACCGGTCGATCTCGTTCCTGCTGGGCGACGGCGCCGGGGCCGCCGTCGTCGGCCCCTCGGACACCCCGGGCATCGGCCCGACGGTGTGGGGGTCCGACGGCGCGAAGTCGCAGGCCATCCGCCAGACCCACTCCTGGTCGGAGCTGCGCCGGGACACCGACCTCGGCTGGCCCACGCTGCGCCAGGACGGCCAGACCGTCTTCAAGTGGGCGAGCTTCCAGATGGCCCCGGTCGCCGCCAAGGCGATGGCCGAGGCCGGGGTGCAGCCCGAGGACATCCAGGTCTTCGTGCCGCACCAGGCGAACATGCGCATCATCGACCAGATGGTCAAGCAGCTCGGGCTGCCCGAGTCCGTCGTGGTCGCCCGGGACATCGCCGACACCGGCAACACCTCGGCGGCCTCGATCCCCCTGGCCGTCGACCGGCTGCTGACCGAGGGACGGGCCCGCCCCGGCGACCTGGCCCTCCAGATCGGCTTCGGTGCCGGCCTGGTCTACGCGGCCCAGGTGGTCGTGCTCCCGTAACACCAGACCCGTAGAGTCCGACCCTGGTGGTGCGGAAGAATCGCACCGCCCCATCACGACCCGGTGCCGGAGGACCGGTACCCCGTTCAAGGAGAGAAGCACCCCATGGCTCACACTTCTTCCGAGATCCTCGAGGGCCTCGCCGAGATCGTCGCCGAGGAGACCGGTCTGCCGACCGACGCCGTCGTGCCCGAGAAGTCGTTCACGGACGACCTCGACATCGACTCGCTGTCGATGATGACGATCGTGACCCACGCCGAGGACAAGTTCGGCGTCCGCATCCCGGACGACGAGGTGAAGAACCTCACCACCGTCGGCGACGCGGTGAAGTACATCGAGGGCGCCCAGAGCTGATCGGGCTCGTCCGCCCACGCGGGCAGACCGGCCCGGCCGGTCTGCCCGCGTCGCCCGTCCACCGTCGTCCCTCGTTCTCAGGAGCCCCGTCATGACCGCCCCAGCCACGCGCGACGTCGTCGTCACCGGCCTCGGTGCCACCACCCCGCTCGGCGGGGACGCCCCCTCGACGTGGGCGGCCGCGCTCGCCGGTGAGTCCGGTGCGCGCACGATGGACAACGACTGGTCGGAGAAGTACGGCATCCCCGTCACCTTCGCCGCGACGATCAAGGAGGACCCCTCCGAGAAGCTGTCGCGCCCCGAGACCAAGCGGATGGACCCCTCGACCCAGTACGCGATGATCGCCGCACGGGAGGCCTGGCAGGACGCCGGCGCCCCCGAGGTCGACGGCGAGCGGCTCGGTGCGGTGGTCTCGTCCGGCATCGGCGGCATCTGGACCACGCTGGACGGCTGGGACACGCTCCGCGAGCGGGGCGCCCGCCGCGTGCTGCCGATGACCGTCCCCATGCTCATGCCGAACTCGCCGGCGGCCTACGTCTCCCTCGAGCTCGGCGCCCAGGCCGGCGCGCACGCGCTGGTCTCGGCCTGCGCCTCCGGCGCCGAGGCGATCGGCTACGGCCTGGACATGATCCGCGCCGGCCGCGCCGACGTCGTCGTCTGCGGCGGGACCGAGGCCACGATCCACCCGATGCCGATCGCGGCGTTCGCCGCCTCGCGCACGCTCTCGTTGCGCAACGACGACCCGCAGGGCGCCTCGCGTCCCTACGACGTCGACCGCGACGGCTTCGTCATCGGCGAGGGCGCGGCCGTCGTCGTGCTGGAGAGCGCCGAGCACGCCGCCGCCCGCGGCGCGCGCGTCTACGCGAAGATCGCGGGTGTGGGGCTGTCCGCCGACGCCTACCACATCACCTCCCCCGACCCGGAGGGCAAGGGGCAGGTCGCGGCGATGCGCCGCTCCCTGGCCGACGCCGGGGTCACGGGCGCCGACGTCGTGCACGTCAACGCCCACGCGACCTCCACCAAGGTGGGCGACCTCACCGAGACCCGCTCGATCCGCACCGTGCTGGGCGAGGACACCGACCACGTGCGCCTGTCCGCGACGAAGTCGATGACGGGCCACCTGCTCGGTGGCGCGGGCGCGCTGGAGGCCCTGTTCACGATCAAGGCGGTGCACGAGCGCCTCGCCCCGCCGACGATCAACGTCGTCACGCCCGACCCGGAGCTGCAGGTGCCGCTGGTCCGCGACGAGCCGGCGACGCTGCCCGACGGCGACATCGCCGCGGTCAACAACTCCTTCGGCTTCGGCGGCCACAACGTGGCGCTCACCGTCACCAACGCCTGAGCCCCCCGCACGCACGACGGCGCCCTGCCGGTTCGGTCGAACCGGCGGGGCGCCGTCGTCTGCGGAACCTCGGGACCGCCCGGTCGCGGGCGGGGGTGCGCTACCCGACGCGGTGCAGCCAGCGCACGGGGGCGCCGGCTCCCGCGTACCGGAAGGGTTCGAGCTCGTCGTCCCAGGCGCTGCCGAGGGCGAGGTCCATCGCCTCGCGCAGGGCACGCGGGTCGTGCGAGCTCTCCATGGCGGTGCGCACGCGGTCCTCGGGCACGACGACGTTGCCGTGGATGTCGGTCATGGCGTGGAAGATGCCGAGGTCGGGAGTGTGCGACCACCGCGCGGCGTCGCTGCCGTGGCTGGCGTCCTCCGTGACCTCGTAGCGCAGGTGGTCCCAGCCGCGCAGCGCAGAGGCCAGGCGCGCACCCGTGCCCTGGGCGCCCTGCCACGCGTACTCGGCGCGGTACAGACCTCGTGCCGCGGGCTGGGGCGTCCAGTCCAACGACACGTCAGCGCTCAGCACGTTGCCCGCCGCCCACTCGAGGTGGGGGCACAACGCGCGCGGCGCGGAGTGCACGAAAAGTACACCGCGGGTGATGACGCCAGCCATGTTGTCCTCCCTGGTTCCGAGACCCGTCTTCCCCTACGTCCTCGGTAGCCACGAAGTTCCTGGTCAGGCCATCTGTTGCGGCGTGTCCTCTTGCGTACTGGGTCACATCTTGCCGCACCCCCGCGGCACGCGCGAGAGTGATCCGGACATTTGAGGCGCCTCAGAGGCGCTCGCGCAGCTCCCGCATCGCCTTCTTGCGCACGCTGCGCTCCAGACGGTCCAGGTAGAGCTTGCCGTCCAGGTGGTCGCACTCGTGCTGCAGCGCACGCGCCATGAGGTCCGTGCCCTCGACGACGACCTCGTTGCCGTCCAGGTCGGTCCCCTCCACGCGGGCGTACCAGGCGCGGGTCGTCGGGTAGAACAGCCCGGGCACCGACAGGCAGCCCTCGTCGCCGTCCTGCTGCTCCTCCGAGACGTCGACCAGCCGCGGGTTGAGCACGTAGCCGATCTCGTCGTCGACGTTCCAGGAGAACGCCCGCAGGTTCACGCCGATCTGGTTCGCGGCCAGCCCGGCACGACCCTCCGCGTCGACGGTCTCGAGCAGGTCCGCGACGAGGCCGCGCACACGGTCGTCGATCGTCGTGATCTCGTCGCACGCCGTGCGCAGCACGGGGTCGGGCACCACCCGGATCTCTCGCATCGCCATGGCTGGCATTCTTCCACGACGCCGCCCTGACCAGCGCCTCGGCGCCGCACCTGCGGGCAGACGTCACAACCGCTCCACACCGCGCTTCCGGTAGGCTCACCGCCGCGCCCCGTTAGCTCAGTCGGTCAGAGCAGTCGACTCATAATCGATCGGTCGCCGGTTCAAGTCCGGCACGGGGCACGGCGGAAGGGCCGGAGCCGTGAGCTACTTCTTGAAGGCGTCCTTGACGTCGTCACCGGCCTGCTTGAGGTTGGCCTGCGACTGCTCGGCCTCGCCCTCGGCCTGCATCTCCTCGTCCTCCGACGCCTTGCCCAGACCCTCCTTGGCCTTGCCCAGGGCTTCCTCGGCGGCGTGCTTGGCCTTGTCTCCGATGCTCATGGAAACCTCCTTCGTCGGGATCTCGACGCTACGAGCCGACGGCGCGGACCGCATCCCGGGCCCCGGCCAGTACGGTGGGCGCATGTTCACGCGCAGGCGTCGCCAGCAGCCCCCGTCCGTCCGTGAGGTGGTGCCGCTGGTCGGCCCCGAGCGGTTGCTCGCCGGCGCCGAGACGGCCGACGGCGGCTGGGTCGTCGCCACCACCGCCGACCTCGTCCTGGTCTCCGGGACCGACGACGACCCCCGGGTCGCGACGCGGCGTCCCTGGTGCGACGTCGACCGCGCGGCCTTCGACCCCGAGCGGTCGATCCTCACCGTCGAGTGGGTGGACGCGGCACCGGACCTGCGACCGATGCTCTCCGACGCGGCCGGTACCAACCTGCCGGCGGTCGTGCGCGAGCGCGTGCTGTGGTCCGTCGTCCTGGCCGAGACGGTCGACGTCCCCGGCGGGACGGTCCGGGTCGCGGTGCGGCGCCGGCTGGACGGCACCCTCTTCTCCCAGGCCGTCGCGGGCGACGGGGTCGACCTGTCACGGGCGGACGTCGCGAACGTGGTGGACGCCACGGAGTCGAGGGTGCGGGCGGCGTGCGGACTACCCGGTTGAACCTGGTATGGTTTTCACCGGTTCGCCGCTCCACGGAGCAGACGGACACGATCCCGCGTAGCTCAGCTGGCAGAGCATCCGACTGTTAATCGGACGGTCACTGGTTCAAGTCCAGTCGCGGGAGCCCACCGAGAAAGGCCCCTGACCTCGCGGTCAGGGGCCTTTCTCGTGTCGGTGGACGGTGGGGGTCAGCCGGCGTCGCGCTCGGCCTCCCGCGCCTGCCGGGCGGCGGCGATCTCCGAGGTCGCCCCGGCGGTCGACAGCTCTCCCCCGGCGGTCTCCAGGTGGGCCCGGACGAACCAGTGGAACTGCTCCAGGTCGCGCAGGTTGCCGATCAGCAGGTCGTTGGTCACGTCGTCGAGCTCGGCCGTTGTCTCGGCCGCCTGGCGGTGCGCGGCGATGACGCCCTGGTACACCTCGTCCAGCGCCCCGAGGTGCTCGATGGTCGTGGCCCGGCCCAGGTGGTAGTCCTCCCAGGTGCGGTGGGCGACGAGCGCACCGGGCGTGCCCTGCGGCACCCCGCCGAGCGTGGCGATGCGTTCGGCGACGTCGTCGGCCATGAGCCGCACGGCGTCGACCTGCGGGTCGAGCATCTCGTGGACGGCGATGAAGTGCGGCCCGACGACGTTCCAGTGGACGTGCTTGAGCGTCAGGTGGAGGTCGGTCAGCGAGTTGAGGCGGTCCTGCAGGATCTCGGCGACCCGGGCGCCGTCCTCGGCGGTCATCGACGGGACCGTGTAGGTGGGTTGGTGCGTGCCGTCAGCCATCGGATCTCCTTGAGTCGGTCGTCCTTCCATGCTCACGCCCAGCCCCACCGACCGCGACCCGAGAGCGTCCGGCGTACGGTGATCCCATGAGCGAGGAAGACCTGGACGCCGGTGTCCCGCAGGTCGACCCGGCGGTCCGTGACGCGCTGACCACGGCCGAGGGCTGGATCGGGCCGGAGATCCAGGGGGTCGCCGTCGGCGAGACCGCCCAGGGCGACCCCTGCCTGGTCGTGTACGCGCCCGACCCGGAGTCGCCGGCCGTGCGCGAGCTGCCGCCCGCCGTCGGCGACGTCCCGGTGCGCGTCGAGGCCGCCGGCCCGTTCGCCGCGGAGTAGCCCCGCGCGAGCCGGCGGCCTCGACGCCGCGCACGACGGTCACGGCCAGACGCGCACCCCGAGCAGCCGCTGCACGTAGGCGATCGGGTTGAGGATCGTCGCCGCGCTCGACCCCGCGAACAGCAGCCCCACCGGGTTGTTCTGCAGGTCCAGCACGAGCGACCCGGAGTCGCCGCCCGCGGACATGTCCGTGGTGACGATCTGGCGACCGAACTTGGCCACCTTGCCCCCGCCGTAGTTGACGTTCACCGTGGCGTTGAGCGCGGTCACCCGTCCCGTGGTGAAGTGCGTGGTCCGGCCGGTCTTCTTCAGCACCATCCCGACCTGCGCCGCCGTGACCAGCGACTGCGGGTAGCCGGTCCAGTAGATGTCCCGGTCGATGGTGTCGAAGGGTATCTCGGCGATCGCCGCGTCGACCAGGTTCGTCGTCCCGTCGAACCTGATCGGCACGTACCGGGTGAGGCGCCCGATCACGTCCGCCGGGAAGGTGCCGCCGTCGAACGCCCCGGGCTGGATGATGGGGTCGCCGATCGTGGCGTCGTTCGAGTTCGCCAGCACGTGGTTGTTGCTCAGCGCGTAGTAGCGCGGCGGCTTGCCGGGCACCGTGCTGCGCAGGTCGTAGGCCCCGGCACCGAGCGTGCCGGCCGTGACCTTCAGGTGCCCGACGCTGTAGCCGGGCCGTGCCGGGCGCACCCGCGTGCCCAGCTTCTGGACGCCCACCTCGGCGGCGGGCTCGGCGTCCCCACCTGCCTGCAGGACGCCGACCTCCATCAGGTCGGTCGGCTTGCCGCCGATGGTCTTGGGCACCGGCTTGCCGGACAGCAGCTCGGGCGGCAGCTTCTGCTCGACCAGCACCATGACGCTGGGCTTGTCCGTCTGCACCCCGCCGGTGATCTTGTAGCCGAGGCCGACCCCCACCACGTTCTCGGTGGCCAGCAGGTCGTCCTCGGCCGCGTCGCGCGTCGGGGCGACGGCGGAGAACGCCTCCGGTACGTCGGCCTCGACGTCGAACAGCTCGTCGTCGTGCATGGTTCCTCCCCCACGGGGAGACCGGAACGCCGGTCCGGGCGGGCCGCGACACCGCTCCGGCACCCCTGACAGGAGGGAGCCGGCGCGCGGACGACCCGATACGGGGCCCGCGGGTGAATCAGGCGCTCTCGCGCAGCTCGCGCCGTTCCTTCTCGATCGCGACGAGCTCCTCGAACGCCGCCCGGTAGGCGTCCGGGTCGACCTGGGCGTCGAGGCGCTGCACGCGGCTCTTGGCGTCGGCGATGCGACGGGTCAGGCCCAGGTCGGCGACCTTGCGCACGACGTCGGCCACGAACGCCGCGATCGCGCTCTCGCGGTCCTCGGGCACCGGCGCCACGGCCAGTTCGGTCACCAGCGGCGAGACGGCGTCGCCGGCCTCCTCGACGACGGTCTCCACCCAGCGGTTGCCGCCCAGGCCGGCCCCGGTGCGCACTCCCCCGGCCGCCCGGATCGCCGCGTGCACGGCCCGCCAGGCCGGCGTGGCGAACGCGTCCGGACCGAGGTCGTCGAACGTGACCGGCACGTGCTGCGGGTACTGCAGCACGACGACCAGGGCGAGCCGCTCGATGCGCGCCACGGGGTCGGCCGGGTCGGGGGCGCTGAGGACGGGACCGGCCACGGGCCCGTCCGACGGCGACTCGACAGCGCGCTCCGGCCGTGCGGTGCGCTCGTCCCGGCGTCGGGCCGGCCCGGGGGTGCTGTGCGCCCGTCCCACCTCGCGGCGGACCTCGTCGGTGTCGATCCCGATCCAGCGGGCCAGCAGGCGGGCGTAGCCGAGCTGCATGGAGCGGTCGCGGATGCCGGCGACCATCGGTGCCGCCGCCCGCAGCGCGTTGACGCGGCCCTCGACCGTGTCGAGGTCGAAGCCGTCGAGGGTGGTGCGGATGACGAACTCGAACAGCGGCACGCGGGTGTCCACCAGCGTGCGCACCGCGTCGGGGCCGCGCTCCATGCGCAGGTCGCACGGGTCCATGCCGCTGGGCTCGACGGCGACGAACGTCTGGGCGTGGAAGCGCTGGTCCTCGCCGAAGGCCCGCATGGCGGCCTTCTGGCCGGCCGCGTCGCCGTCGAAGGTGAAGATGATCTCTCCGCCGAGCGACGCTCCGGAGGCCAGCTGCAGACCGCCGCCCGCGGTGGTGTCGCCGAGCAGGCGGCGCACGACCTTGGCGTGCTCGGGGCCGAACGCGGTGCCGCAGGTCGCCACCGCCGTGTCCACGCCGGACAGGTGCGCGGCCATGACGTCGGTGTACCCCTCGACGATGACGACCCGCTTGTTCTGGGCGATCGCGCGCTTGGCCAGGTCGATCCCGTAGAGGACCTGCGCCTTCTTGTACAGCGTCGTCTCGGGGGTGTTGAGGTACTTGGGGCCGGGGTCGTCGTCGAAGAGCTTGCGCGCCCCGAACCCGATGACCGCGCCGGTCACGTCCCGGATCGGCCACACGAGCCGTCCGCGGAACCGGTCGTAGATCCCGCGCTGACCCTGGCTGACCAGCCCCGAGGCGACGAGCTCGGGCTGGGTGAACCCGCGGCTCTGCAGGTGCCGCAGCAGCGCGTCCCACCCGGTCGGGGCGTACCCGAGACCGAACGTCTCGGCGTCGGCCCGCTCGAAGCTGCGCTCAGCGAGGAACGCCCGGGCCGCCTGCGCACCGGGGGCGAAGAGCTGCTCGGCGTAGAACGCGGCGGCGACGCGGTGGGCCTCGAGCAGGCGCTGGCGACGCCCGGGCTCCTCGCGCGGCCCCCGCTGGGCGGCGGCGCCGGTGCGGGAGTCCTCGTAGTGCAGCTCGACGCCGACCTTGTCGGCGAGGTACTCGACGGCGTCGGTGAACCCCATCCCGTCGATCTTCTGCACGAACGAGATGACGTCGCCGCCCTCGCCGCAGCCGAAGCAGTGCCAGCGGCCCACGCCCGGCCGGACGTGGAAGGAGGGGGTGCGCTCGTCGTGGAACGGGCACAGCCCCTTCATCGAGCCGACGCCGGCGGACTTGAGGGTGACGTGCTGGCCGACGATCTCGTCGATGCGCGCGCGGTCGCGGACGGCGTCCACGTCGTCGCGCTTGATCAGGCCTGCCACGGTCGCAGTGTAGAGCCTCGACGCGGGCCGGAGGCACCGGCCGCCCGTGTGGTGCTAGCCGTCGCCGCGCACCAGCCGGCCGTGCAGCTGCATCGCCGAGACGTCGGTCAGCGAGGCCACCTGGTCGACGACGACGCGCAGCCGGGCGGCGTCGTCGGACGCCGCCCGCCAGTCCGCGGCGAACTGGGGCTCGAGCGCCACCGGGGCGCGGTCCGCGAGCACCTTGACCAGGTCGGCGACGATCTCGCGCTGGGCCGCGTACAGCGGCTCGGACTCCCGCGGCGCCATGACGTAGGTGACGGCGACGCCCTTGAGCGCCAGGATCTCGTCGGCCGTCTCGGGCGGGACGACGAGCTGCGCCGAGTACCGGGTCAGCGGCCCCTCGCCGTACACCTCGCGGGTGGCCCGCTGGGCCGCGCCGCTGAACCGGCCGATGAGCTGGCTGGTGGCGTCCTTGAGCCCGGCCAGGGCACCGCGCGACCCGTCGAAGTCGGTCACGAGGTAGCCGGTGTCGCGCAGCCGGCACAGGGCCGCGTCGAGGGCGTCCGCGTCGTGCCAGGCGCCGTACCAGGACCGCACGTGCTCGACGATGCGGGCCCGCTCGGCCTCGTCGTCGAGCACCTGCAGGTCCAGGCGGCTGCCCACCACGGCGTCCTCGACGTCGTGCACGGAGTAGCTGATGTCGTCGGCGAGATCCATGACCTGCGCCTCCATGCAGCGCACCATGGACTGCGGTGCGCCGCGGCGCAGCCACGCGAAGACGGGGGCGTCGTCGGGGTAGACGCCGAACTTGCCGGTACGGGACCCGTCCGGCCGGGGCGGGCCCTCGTGGAGCCGCCACGGGTACTTCACCGAGGCGTCCAGCGAGGCCCGCGTGAGGTTCAGGCCGCGCGGGGCGCCGTCGGCGTCGAGGATCTTGGGCTCGAGCCGGGTCAGCAGGCGCAGGGTCTGGGCGTTGCCCTCGAACCCGCCGATCTCCGCCGCGAGCTCGGCCAGCACCCGCTCGCCGTTGTGCCCGAACGGCGGGTGGCCCAGGTCGTGCGTGAGGCAGGCGGTGTCGACCAGGTCCGGGTCGCAGCCCAGCGCCCGGCCCATCTCCCGCCCGACCTGGGCCACCTCGAGCGAGTGCGTCAGCCGGGTCCGCACGAAGTCGTCGCTGCCCGGGGTGAGCACCTGGGTCTTGGCACCGAGGCGCCGCAGACCCGAGGAGTGCACCACCCGCGCGCGGTCGCGCTCGAACGGGGTGCGGTCCTTGGACTTGGGCGGTTCGGCGGCCCACCGCTCGGTGTCGGCGTCGGTGTACGACGCCGGCCCTTCCTCGCCGGGGGCAGGACGGGGTCCGGTGCCGACCACGTCCGGGTCGAAGGCCTCCTGCGAGAACGTCTGCACGGCCCTAGCGTAGTCAGACGGTCTGACCCACCCGCGCGCGGCGGCCGGCGAGGGCGTGGTCGACGCTGAGGCGCCCGGCGCCCGTGGCGACGAACAGCAGGGTGCCCGCGGCGAGCGCCAGCACGAGCTCGTAACCGCCCTGGTCCACGAAGATCCCCGCGCCGGCGTGGACGAGGACGAACGCCCCGAGCATGTCGAGGATCAGCAGCACGCCGGCGACCGGGACGGCCGCGCCGAGGACGAGCGCCGCACCCCCGAGGAGCTCGACGAGCGCGGCGAACCAGGCGGCGGCGCCCGCGGCGGGCACGCCCATCTGCTCGAACGAGGCGGCGGTGCCGTCGATGCCGTAGGTGAACAGCTTCTGCCAGCCGTGGGCGACGAACACGGCGCCGAACGCCACGCGGGCGACGAGGACGAGGGCGTCACGGACGGAGGTGGGGAGGGTCATGGCTTCCTCTCGAGTCGTGCGAGGCACGGTAGTTGTTGCGACAACTGATGACCCTACACACGACTTGGTTGCAGCCACAACTATGTCGTGACCGCTGGGGACAGACCTCGGTAGCGGGCGGTCCGCAGCTCCTGCGCCCAGGCGGCGTACTGCGGCATGTCCACCTCACGGGCGACGGCGAGCTCGGCCTCCACGTCGTAGGACAGGCGGACGACCTGCAGGCCGAAGGGGGCGCGGTCCGGCCCGGGGGTGCCCTCGAGGACCACGTAGGCCGCCGAGGGTTCGTCGAGCGCGTTGCCGACGCTGCCGGCGTTGAAGAGGGTGCGCCCGCGCCGGGTGCGCTGGTAGGCGGCGTGGACGTCGCCGTAGCCGACCAGGTCGGGCTCCGGCCCCGGACCCGTGAGGTCCGTGGTGGCGAACATCCCGGCGAACTCCTCGCGGGTGTGGTCGACGTGGACCCGCGTGTGCACGCTCGTCGCCGAGGCGTGGAAGAGGCGGATCTGCCGCCCGGAGAGCTGCAGGTCGTGGCACAGCGGCCGGCGGCGGATCAGCTCGCGCTGGTCGGCGCGCAGCTCGTCGCGCCACCAGACCATCTCGTCGGGCCCGTCGTCGGCGATCTCCGGCAGGAAGTCGTCCCAGTTGCCGCGGACGTTGACCTCGCAGACCTGCTCCGTGCGGTCCACGACGGCGCGCCCGCGCGGCCCCTTGCCCACGTCGTCGCCCAGGTTCAGGATCCGGGTGATCCCGCGGCGCTCGACGTCCGCCAGGACCGCCTCCAGGGCGGTGAGGTTGCCGTGGACGTCGGACAGGATCGCGATCTGCTCGGTGGCCACGCGTCGATGCTACGCGCGCCCGGTGCGCTCGAGGACGCCGCGGACGTACGCGATCTGCGCCGCGTGCTCCAGGGAGTCGTTCGCGACGCTCACGAGCCGCGCCCCGCGGGTGACCGGCGGGTCCCAGGCCTCGTCGACCACCTCGTCCAGGTCGTCGTCGGTCAGCCCGGCGAGCACGTCGAGCGACTCCGCGGCGACCGCGTCCACGTAACCGAGCAGCAGCTCGCCCGGCGCGCGAACCCTCGCGACGTCGTCGGAGGTGTGACCGTAGCCGGTGTCGTGCAGGCCGAACGGCAGGTCGAACCGGTCCGCCCAGCCACGCGAGTACACCTGGTCGCGGCCGACGACGTCGGCGACCTGGACGTCCTGGTCGCGCCCGATGTGCCACGTGAGCCACGCGATCGTGTTCGCCGCCGGGTCGAGCCGCTCGACGAGCGCGGCGTCGCCGAGCCCGTCGACCGCGCGGTGCACCGTGGGCGCGATCCGGGAGTACAGGTCCTGCAGCACCGCGACGCCGTGCATCGTTCCTCCGTCGGTCGGGGTCGGTGGTCCCGCTGCCCACCGTGCCCCGGACCGCCGCCCGGCGCGACCGGGCCCGTGACGGACCTCCCGGTCAGGCATCGGCCACCCGATGCCTGACCGACGGCGCCGTCACGGGGCTCAGAGCAGGCGGAAGACGCCGACGGCCGGGCCGTCGCCGGAGATCGTCAGACCGTCCGGCCTGACGTCGAGACCCACCTCGCCGTACAGCCGCTCCGGCTGAGTCCCCGGGTCCAGCAGGTGCCCCGGCAGCACCGCACCCGCCCACGGCGCCCTCGCCAGCACGACCAGCACGCGTTCCGACGGCGACTCGCGCAGGAACACCACCGCGTCGTCCGCCACGACCGCCCAGCGCAGGCCGCCGTCGCGCAGGGCGTCCGACCCGCGCCGCACCGCCGACAGGCGGCGGTACCGCTCCAGCGTCCCGGCGTCCCAGCGGGGACCACCGCCGCGAGCACCCTCGTCCCAGGCCATGGTGGTCCGGGCGTGCTCACCGTTGTCGCCGGTGGCGCCGACCTCGTCCCCGGCGAAGACCACGGGCGTGCCCGGGTAGGTGAACAGCAGCGTGGCGGCGACCTCGGCGAGCTCGTCCGAGCCGACGGCCGTGCGCAGCCGCGGCGTGTCGTGGGAGCCGAGCATGTTCCACTGCGCCGCCGTGACAGACCACGGCACCGCGGCGTCGAACTCGCGCATCGCGTCCACCATGGCGCCGCCGGGCCGACGGGTGCCCGCCACGGGCAGACCGTGCGCCGCGGCCGGGGACCCCTCGGTCGCCAGCCAGGACCAGGCGGGCCGGGTGAACCCGGTGTAGTTCATGTTGGCGTGCCAGCCCCCGGCGCGCAGGTCGGCCCCGGCGTCGTGGAAGTGCTCGGCGATCAACGCGCCGTCGGGGCGCTCGCGCTCGACGGCGGCCCGCAGCTCGCGCGAGACGGCGTGCGTGCGGTCCTCGCTCCCCCACCGGCCGGTCATGTTGGCGACGTCGACCCGCCACCCGTCGAGCGCGAACGGCGGGCGCAGGTACCGGCCGATCGGGGCGTCGGGGCCGGTCACCATCCGGTGCCAGGTCTCGGGGGCGGCCCAGTCGAGCTTGGGCAGGGAGCCGAACCCGAGCCAGCTCGCGTACCCCTCCCCGGAGGCGGTGGTGGCCACGTCGGTGTTGTCCGACGCCGGGTCGGCCCACACGTACATGCCGTGCTCGGGCGAGCCGGGGTCGGCGAGCGCGGCGGCGAACCACTCGTGCCCCTCGCCGGTGTGGTTGGTGGTGATGTCGCCCATCAGCCGCATCCCGCGGGCGTGCACGGCCTCGGAGAGCCGGGCGTAGGCGTCGTCGCCACCGAGCAGCGGGTCCACCGCGGCGAACGTCGAGGCGTCGTAGCGGTGGTTGGAGCGGCCCGGGAACACGGGCGTGAGGTAGACGGTGCCGACGCCGAGCGCGGCGAGGTGGTCGAGGTGCTCGACGACGCCGTCCAGGTCGCCGCCGTAGTACTGGGTGCCGGCGAGCACGCCGGTCCCGGCCGGCTCGTCGTCCCAGGCGGCGGGCACGGCCCAGTCGGGCGTCGGCCGTCCGTCCGCGGCGCCGGACCGGGCGAACCGGTCGGGGAAGATCTGGTACACGAGCCCGTCGCCCAGCCACGACGGGGCCGGGGCGTGCGTGGTCAGCCGGAAGTCGCCGTCGTCGGACACGTCCCGGTCGTGCACGCCGCGGCCGTCGAGCCACCGGTAGCCGCCGGGTCCGTCGAGCAGGAACCGGTACGGGGTGACGGGGTTGTGGACCACGACCTCGCCGGTGAACCACTGCTCGGCGTCCGTGCCGCCGTCGGGCACGGCCTCGGCGAGACGCGGCTCGCCGTCGCGCACGGACCGCACCCAGACCCGCTCGACGCCGGCGGCCCGGGGCACGCGGACGCGCACGGGCACGGCGTCGCCGAGCGCCGGCGTGCCCGGGGGCACGTGCACGGCCGAGCCGTCGTGGTGGGGCAGGTCGAGCAGGTGCGGTGCGTGCGTCATGCGGTCCTCTCGGTCGGCGGCCGCCCGCCGCCGAGGAGCCGGCGCACGGCTCGTTCAGCGGCGGCGACCGATCGCCCACCCGGCGGCGAGCGCGATCGCGATCCCGACGACCTGTCCGCCGAGGATCGCCTTGTTCAGGTCGAGCACGGGCTGCCAGCGTGTGCCCGCGGAGCCGACGACGTAGACGCCGAGCGGCTTGACGTGGAGGCCGTAGCCGCCACCGCCGCCACCGCCCTCGCCCGAGCCCTCGCCGTGCAGCTCGCCGTGGGCCTCGCCCCGGGTCTCCCCGGACGCGTCCCCGGCGTCGGACCCGTCACCGTCGCCCTCGCCGTCGGCAGCCTCGGTGGCCTCGGCGCCGCGGTGGAAGGACTTCGACCATCCGGCCAGGTGGCCGGACCCCTTGCCCGAGCCGGTCCCCTCCCCGGACCCGTTGCCCGAGGTGGCGCCCGCTCCCCCGCCCGAGCCGGTGCCGATGCCGCCCCACACCCGGGCCACCGGGATGATGAGCTGGCCGTCGTGCTCGTACGGTTCGCCGTACGCGCGGCGCACGGTGAACGAGTCGTCGGCGGCGGCGGTGAGCCGCCCCAGGTCCGGGCTGTAGCTGCGCGTCTCGGTCATGCCGACCAGGCTAGGGCGCAGGTGTGAGGCCCGCCACAGGCGACGGGCCTGTTCATCATCCCTTCACGGAGCCGGCCGTCAGTCCGCCGACGATGTACTTCTGCAGGAACAGGAACAGCACGAGGATCGGGATCGTGGAGATCACCGCGCCGGCGGCGAACAGTCCCCAGTTGGCCTCGAGCAGGCTGGAGACCCACGAGTAGAGACCCACGGCGAGCGTCCAGTTGGCCTCCGACTGCAGGAGCACGCGGGCGATGACGAACTCGCCGAAGGTGGCGATGATCGACAGCAGCGCCACGACCGCGAGGATCGGGGTCACCAGTCGCAGGATGATCGTCCAGTACGTCTGGGCGTGCGTGGCGCCGTCGATCTTGGCCGCCTCGTCCAGCTCGCGCGGGATCGTGTTGAAGAACCCGTACATGAGGAACGTGTTCACGCCCAGCGCGCCGCCGAGGTACACGCAGATGAGCGCGACCCGGGAGTTCAGGCCGAGCGCCGGAACCACCTCGCCGAGGCTGATGAGCAGCAGGAAGATCGCCACGAACGCGAGCATCTGCGGGAACATCTGGAGGATCAGCAGCGTCGTCAGGCCCACGCGACGCCCCGTGAAGCGGAAGCGGCTGAAGGCGTACGCCGCGGCGGCGCCCATGAGCACGGTGCCGATCGAGGTGGCGACGGCGATCAGCACCGAGTTGGCGAACCACGACCAGTACACCGTGTCGGCCAGCCGGGCGTAGTTCTCCGTGCTGAACGAGTCGAAGAGCTGGTTGGACCCGGTCAGGGTGCCGCTCTCGGCCACGGAGGCCGACAGGACGTACACGATCGGGAAGGCGGCGTAGACGACGAACAGGACGCCGACGACGTGCCGCCAGCCGAGCTCGGAGAACCAGCGGCCCGCCGTCCTGCGACGGGTCGGCGTCGACGGGGTGCGGACCGCGGGGGCGGTCGAGGTGGCAGTCATGTCAGTTGATCTCCTCGAGCGAGCGGGTCCGCTTGAAGGCGATGGCCGAGATCGTCGCGATGATCACGAAGATGACGATGGACAGCGCACTGGCCAGGCCGAAGTCCTTCGGGGCGTTCCCGTCCAGGCCGGCCACGGAGTAGACCATCGTGATCATGATGTCGGTGTGCCCCAGCGGCACCGAGGCGTCCTCGAACCGTGGTCCGCCGCCGGTGAGCATGTAGATCAGGGCGAAGTTGTTGAAGTTGAACGCGAAGCTCGAGATGAGCAGCGGGGTCGTGGAGACCAGCAGCAGCGGCATGACGACCGAGCGCCAGGTGCGCAGCCGGCCGGCGCCGTCGATCTTCGCGGCCTCGAGCACGTCGGTGGGCAGCGACTGCAGCGCACCGGTGCAGATGAGGAACATGTAGGGGAACCCGAGCCACAGGTTGACCCCGATGATCGACAGCTTGGCCAGCCACGGGTCGGTCAGCCACGGGACGGCGGCGCCTCCGAGCAGCACCTGGTTGACGAACCCGAAGCTGCGGTTGAGCAGGCCGGACCACAGCAGCGGGGCGACGAACCCGGGGATGGCGTACGGCAGGATCAGCAGCGTGCGGTAGATCTTGCGCCCGCGCATCGGAGTGTTGAAGACCGTGGCCAGGAACATCCCGAGCAGGAACGTCGTGGCCACCGAGGCGAAGGCGAAGACGAACGTCCACACCACGACCTGGAGGAACGGCCCGGAGTAGCGCGAGTCGGAGAACGCGGTGGTGAAGTTGTCGAACCCGACGAACACGCGCCAGCCGACGTTGAGCGTGGAGCCGTCCGCGGCCTCGAACTGTCCCTCGTCGTTGGGCGTGTAGACGGTGCCGGTGGTGGTGTCCGTCATCGTGTCCGCGGCCTCGTCGTACACGAGCGTGGACTCGTAGACGTAGCCGGTACGGGCGTCCTGGGTGCGCACCGACCCGGCACCCGGGTCGTCCGAGACCGGGACCCGCAGGTCGGTGACCTCGCCCTGACGGGCGAGCACCTCGGCCCGGTCGAGGACCTCCCAGCCGTCGACGGCGGTGATCCGGCCCTCGGCGACGGTGGCGTCGACGGCGGACAGCGGCGCCTCGGCGTCGCCGACGGTGGCCGTGCCGTCGGGCTGCACGACGGCGAACCCGAGCTCCTCGCCGTCCGCGACGACGGTCAGGGGCAGCGCGGGCGACCCCTCGACGCGCCGCTCGTTCTGGATGAGCAGGGCGGCGACGGCGTCGTCCTTGGTGGAGTTGTGGCCGTCGCCGTAGTTCGTGAACGCCACCCAGCCGGTGTAGCCGATGGTGAAGATCTGGAACGTGAACAGGAAGATCAGACCGGGCAGCACGTACTTCAGCGGCACCGTGCGGCGCGAGAAGTACACCCAGTTCGCCACGGCGAGCATGGCGACCATGGCGCCGAGGATGATCCACGACTCGGCCAGCCACGCCGACCAGACGACGTAGATGCCGAACGCGTTCGCGACGGCCATGAGGGCGAGCTTGGCGAGGAACCCCGCGCCGTACCGGCTCGCGGGTGACTCGTCGCGGCGCCCGAGGCGTCGTCGACGGGTGGAGTCGGGCGGGGCGGGAGCGTCACCCGGCGCCTGGCCCGAGGCGGTGCGGGTCTGCTGCAGGTCTGTCATCGAGGAGCCTTCCGGGATCGCGCGACGGGCCGTGGTCGCACCACGGCCCGTCGCGAGAGGTCAGGACGTCAGGAGTCGAGCGCGCCCTCGATGTCCGAGATCATCTTGCTCCAGGCCTCGGCCGGGTCGGCCGAGCCGGAGATGATGTTGGCCTCGGTGACGCCCCAGAAGGCCCACACCGAACCCATCTCGGGGATGGACGGCATCGGCACGGCCTCGGCGCCGACCTCGCGGAAGCCCGCCACGATCGGGTCCGACGACGCGGCGTCGGCGGCGGCGGTGAGCGCCGGCGGGCGGCCGCCGGCCTCGAACAGCGCGGTCTGGGCGTCCTGCGTGGACAGGAAGTTCACGAGGAAGTCGTTGGCCAGCAGGGCGTTCTCGCTCTGGGCGCTGACGTAGAAGCCCTGGACGCCCACGAACGGCTGGGCGGCCTGGTCACCGGCGGCGGGGATCGGGTCGATCGCGAGGTCCAGGTCGGCGAACTGCTCGAGCATCCACGGACCGCCCACGATGAACGGCGACTGGCCCTTGGCGAACGCCTCGACGGCGATGTCGTAGGTGATGTCGGTGGTCAGCGTGCCGGCCTCGCCCTGCTCGGCGAGCCACTGGGCGTAGGCGTCACCGGCCTCGCCGCCCATGGCGAGCTCCGGGGAGTACGAGCCGTCCTCGTTCTGCTCGAACACCGGGGCGCCGAACGACGTCTGGAACGGGTAGTACGTGTACGGGTCGCCCTCGGTCCCGGTCTGGATGAGGAACGGGTACTTGGTGTCGGCGTCCTCGCCCATCGAGATCGCGTCGTCCCACGTGGCGGGCGCGGTGTCGGCCAGCTCGGTGTTCCGGATCAGGGCGATGTTCTCGATCGCGTACGGCAGGCCGTAGACGGCGCCGTCGGCGGTGAAGGCCTCGACCGCGACGTCCTCGAACTCCTCGGCGGTGGCACCGAGCTCGACCGGGGCGACGACGCCGTTGGTGATGAGCTCGCCCAGCCAGTCGTGCGCGCCGACGGTGACGTCGGGGCCCTCGCCGGTGGGGACCTGGGCGATGAAGTCGGAGCGGATGTCCTCGAAGTTCTTCAGGACGATCTCGACCTCGGCCCCGGTCTCGGTCTCGAACGCCTCGGCGGCGGACTCGACGGCGCTCTCGCGCGTCTCGTCGACCCACACGGTCAGCGAGCCGGTCGCCATGTCCTCGCCGGCGTCGGTGGCCTCGGCCGTGCTCTCGTCGGTGGTGTCCTCGGCGGCGTCACCGGCGTCGTCGGCCGACCCGCAGGCCGACAGGGCGAGAGTGGTGACCAGGGCGGACGCGATAAGGATGCTCCGTCGCATCGGGATCTCCCAGCTTCTTTCGGGGGTGGTGGCCCGTGGGCAATGCACGCCGGTGGGCCCTGCTGGGGACGAATCTAGAGCAGGATGTTCGCGATTTGCAAGATCTTGCAATAACGTTTCTGCAAACGACGATCCAGGAAGCGTCCGAACCGCGGTCGCCCGAGGACGAGGAGGTCCCGTGTCCCTTACGATCGCAGGCGTGCGCACCCGACTGAGCGACCTGGCCGACCAGGCCGGGGTCTCCACCGCGACGGTGTCGCGCGTGCTCAACGGCAAGCCCGGTGTCGCCAGCTCCACCCGCCAGGCCGTCCTGGCGGCCCTGGACGTGCTCGGCTACGAGCGCCCGTCGGCGCTGGCCGGCCGGTCGGCCGGCCTCGTCGGCCTCGTGGTGCCCGAGCTCACCAACCCCGTCTTCCCGGCGTTCGCCCAGGCGGTGGAGTCGATCCTGGCGCAGCGAGGCTACACGCCGCTGCTGTGCACCCAGGCCCCGGGAGGGACCACCGAGGACGAGTACGTCTCGACCCTCGTGGACCACTCGGTCGACGGCATCATCTTCATCTCCGGCCTGCACGCGGACACCCGCGCCAGCCACGCGCGCTACGAGCTGCTGCGCGGCCAGGGCGTGCCGATCGTGCTCGTCAACGGCTACGCGCCGGGCATCGACGCCCCGTTCATCTCCCCCGACGACGCCGAGAGCATCGACGTGGCGGTCCAGCACCTGGTCACGCTGGGTCACCGCCGCATCGGGCTCGCCATCGGACCCGAGCGGTACGTGCCCGCCCAGCGCAAGGTCGCGGCGTTCTCCGCGGCCCTGGTCCGGCACGGTCTGGCGTCCGACGAGGCCGCCGCCCGCTCGCACGCCATCAACACGCTGTACACCCTCGAGGGCGGGCAGGCCGCCGCGGCCGACCTGTTCGCGTCGGGCCACACCGCCGTCGTCTGCGGCTCGGACATCATGGCGCTCGGCGCGGTCCGCGCCGCGAGGGCCCAGGGCCTGGACGTACCCGGGGACGTGTCGGTGGTGGGCTACGACGACGCCCCGCTCATCGCCTTCACCGAACCGCCGCTGACCACGGTGCGCCAGCCGGTGGACGCCATGGCCAACGCGGCCGTCAGTGCGCTGCTGACCGAGATCGGCGGCGACCGCGCCCCCCGCACGGAGCTGCTGTTCTCCCCCGAGCTGGTCGTGCGCGGCTCGACCGGCCCCGCACCCCGCGACTGACCGCCCGTCAGACCGCCCGGCGAGGGTTGCCCCCGCGACGGACCCGACGCAGGCTGGAACGCGCCACCGACGCGTCCAGGACGGCCCGCGCAGCAAGAAACTTGCAGCAACGCTTACACTCGATCGCCGTACCCGCCACCGACCACAGCTGAGGACCCTCATGGCCACCACCGAGCCGACCACCCCGACACCGGAGCGCCTCGCCGCGGGCGCCACGGTCCACGTCGGGTCCGAGACCGCCCGCGAATGGTGGCGGGACGCCGTCATCTACCAGGTCTACCCGCGCTCGTTCGCCGACGGCAACGGGGACGGGATCGGCGACATCCCCGGCATCACGGCACGCCTCGACCACCTGCAGACCCTCGGCGTCGACGCCGTCTGGCTCTCACCCTTCTACCGCTCGCCGCAGAACGACGCCGGGTACGACGTCGCCGACTACCGCGACGTCGACCCGCTGTTCGGCACCCTCGCCGACTTCGACGCGATGCTCGCCGGCGCCCACGCGCGCGGCATGCGCGTCGTCGTCGACCTCGTGCCGAACCACACCTCCGACCAGCACGCCTGGTTCCAGGCGGCCCTCGCCGCCGCGCCGGGATCCCCCGAGCGCGCGCGGTACATCTTCCGCGACGGCCGCGGCCCGGGCGGTGACGAGCCGCCGAACAACTGGCAGTCCATCTTCGGCGGGCCCGCCTGGACCCGGCTCGAGGCCTCGAGCACGGCCGACGGTGATGCCTACGACGAGCCCAGCCCGCAGTGGTACCTGCACCTGTTCGACTCCACCCAGCCCGACCTCGACTGGGACCACCCCGAGGTGCGCACGGAGTTCACCGACGTGCTGCGGTTCTGGCTGGACAAGGGTGTCGACGGCTTCCGCGTCGACGTCGCCCACGGCCTGGTCAAGGCCGACGGGCTGCCCGACTGGCACGGGCACGTGTCGATGGTCGACGGCGGCACCTCCGACGAGGCCGACCCCGGTGCCCCGGAGGACGGCTCGACCGGCGCCGGCAACCAGGGCCCGATGTTCGACCAGGACGGCGTGCACGAGATCTACCGCACCTGGCACGACGTGCTCGCCGAGTACGACGGCGACCGCTGCCTGGTCGCCGAGGCCTGGGTGGAGCCGCTGTCCCGCCTGGCACGGTACGTGCGCCCGGACGAGATGCACCAGGCGTTCAACTTCTCGTTCCTCACCACCGGCTGGGACGCCGCCGCGCTGCGTCGCGTCGTCGCGGCGTCGTACGAGGCCAACGACGAGGTCGGCGCACCCACCACCTGGGTGCTGTCCAACCACGACGTCGTCCGCCACGTCACGCGGCTCGGCCTGCCCGACGTCGGGGTGCGGCCGAACGGCGTCTTCGCCACCGACCCGCAGCCCGACGAGGAGCTGGGGCTGCGCCGCGGCCGCGCGGCCACGCTGCTCATGCTCGGCCTGCCCGGCTCGGCGTACCTCTACCAGGGCGAGGAGCTCGGCCTGCCCGAGCACACCACGATGCCGAACGACGTGCGCCAGGACCCGGCACACTTCCGCACCGAGGGCGCCGAGGCCGGCCGCGACGGCTGCCGCGTGCCCCTGCCCTGGGCGGCCGACGCCGAGGGCTTCGGTTTCGGCCCGTCCGGCGAGCCCTGGCTGCCCCAGCCCGACTCCTACGCGCGCTACGCGGCGGACGTCCAGTACGGCGTCGAGGGCTCGACCTTCGAGCTGTACCGGTCCGCCCTGGCGACCCGGCGCGCCGAGGGCCTCGGGCACGGCAGCCTGACCTGGCTGGCGGCGTTCGAGGACTCGACCGACGTCGTCGCGTTCCGCAACGGCGACGTCGTCGTGCTGGCCAACCTCGGCACCGCACCGGTGGCGCTGCCCGACGGCGCGACCGCGCTGCTGGCCTCGGGCCCGGTGGACGGCGAGCTGCCCGCCGACACCACCGTGTGGCTGCGCGCCTGAGTCGAGTCGTCACGCCCCGAGGAGTCGTCACGTCGGCAGTTCGGGCTCGGGTCGGCACTTCGAAGTGCCGACCCGAGCCCGAACTGCCGACCAGTGGACCTCCCCGACTGGACTAGGCTCGACCGCGATGAGTACCACCGGGTCGTCGCGCCAGGTCCGCGTGCTGCGCGGCACCCTGGTGGCGACCCTGACCACCGGCGTCGCGCTGGCGTCGCACGTCGCCGGCGGCGGCTCCGTGCCCGGCTGGCTCGGGGTCGCGGCTCCCTGGGCACTCTCCCTGTGGCTGTCCACGCTGCTGGCGGGCCGCCGGGTCGCGCGCTGGCGGACGATCACCTCCGTCGTCGTCGGCCAGGTGCTCTTCCACACGCTGTTCGTGCTCGGCACCCCGACCGAGGCGGCCTTCCCGTCCGGACCGCACACCGGGCACGCCGTGCTCGCTCCCTTCACGCCGTCGGCGACCACCGTCGACCTGATCCAGGCCGACGCCCGGATGTGGGTCTGGCACGTCGCCGCCGCCGCCGCGACGGTCGCCCTGCTCTTCCGGGGCGAGCTGTTCCTGCTCCGGCTGCGACGGGCCGCCACGACGGTCGCGGCACGGCTCGCACCCCGCTGGGTCGACGTGGCGGCCGTGGGGTTCGAGGCCCCCGCCGTCCGGACCCTCGTACCGGCCCGGCGCCGCACGTCGAGCCTGCCCCGCCCCGAGCTGCGTCCCCTGCAGCGTCGCGGGCCCCCCGCCCTCTCCGCGCTCTGAACCCTTCCCCGGGTCCGTCCCCGCGACGGACCCCGGACGCGCCGCGCCCGCACACGACGTGCGGTGCCGCGCGGCGCGCCGACGCCAGAGACCTGAGAGGCACACCTGTGACCACCCGACGCACCACCACCACGCTCGCCCTGCTGCTCGCCGCCGGCTCCCTCGGCCTGGCGGGCTGTTCCACCGACGAGGCCTCGGCCGAGGCGGCCGCGCCCGACACGACGGCCGCCGACGCGGTGTCGATCCAGGACGCCTGGGTCAAGGCCGCCGACGAGGGCATGACTGCCGGCTTCGGCACCATCACCAACGACGGCGAGGACGAGCTGACCATCGTGGCGGCCGCCACCGAGGCCGCGGCGATGACCGAGCTGCACGAGACCGCCGCCGACTCCTCCGGCGAGATGTCCATGACCGAGGTCGAGGGCGGCTTCGTCGTCCCCGCCGGGGACACGCTGATTCTGGAGCCCGGCGGGCACCACCTCATGCTCATGGACCTGACGGATCCGATCCAGGCCGGCGACGAGCTCACGTTCACCCTGACCTTCGCCGACGACTCGACGACCGAGCTCACCGCGACGGTCAAGGACTTCACCGGAGCCGAGGAGAGCTACGGCGACTCCGACACGGAGCACGAGGACTCCTGATGGCGGCGTCCGACGAGGGCGCCCGCGGCCGGTCCGGGTCGACCCGGCGGCAGTTCCTCCTCGGAGGTGCTGCCGCCGGTGTCGGCGCGGTCGCCGCGCTCGGCGCCGAGCACGTCCTGGACCGGCCCGGAGCAGCGGCGCAGGATGCCCCCGTGCCGCTGCACGGCACCGAGACGGTCCCGTTCCACGGCGTCCACCAGGCCGGCGTCACCACCGACGCTCAGGCGTACGCCACGTTCGTCGCCCTGGACCTGCACGAAGAGGTCGACCGCGAGGCGCTGGCTCGCCTCATGCGGATCCTGTCCGACGACGCCGCCCGGCTGACCCAGGGCGAAGCGGCGCTGGCGGACACCGAGCCCGAGCTCGCCGTCACCCCCGCCCGACTGACGGTCACCTTCGGGTTCGGCCCCCGGTTCGTCGAGCGGGCCCGGGGTGCCGCGCCGTCGTGGCTCCACCCCCTGCCCGCGTTCGAGATCGACCGGCTCGAACCCGGCTTCAGCGACGGTGACCTGCTGCTGCAGGTGGCCGCGGACGACCAGCTCACCGTGTCCCACGCGACGCGGATGCTGCTCAAGGACGCCCGCGGGTTCGCCGACGTGCGCTGGACGCAGCGCGGGTTCCGCCGCGCCCACGGGTCGGTCGCCCCCGGCACGACGATGCGGAACCTGTTCGGCCAGGTGGACGGCACCGCCAACCCGGTGCCGGGCACGGCCGACTTCGACGAGGTCGTGTGGGTCACCGAGGGCTGGATGGCCGGCGGCACGAGCGCCGTCGTGCGCCGCATCCACATGGACCTCGACGAGTGGGACACGGTCGGTCGGGCCGGACGGGAGCAGTCGGTGGGCCGCACCCAGGCCACCGGCGCCCCGCTGACCGGGACCCGGGAGCACGACGAGCCCGACTTCGCCGCGCGGACCGACGCGGGCTTCTCCGTGATCCCGGAGTTCTCGCACCTGCGGCGGGCCCGCGGAGTCGACGAGGGTCGCCACGACCGGATCTTCCGGCGCGGCTACAACTACGACGACGCCCCGAGCGGGGACCACGTGTCGGACGCGGGGCTGATCTTCGCGTGCTTCCAGGCCGACGTGGACGAGCAGTTCACGCCCATGCAGCGCAGGCTCGCCGAGCTCGACATGCTGAACCGGTGGACGACGCCGATCGGGTCGTCCGTGTTCGCGATCCCGCCGGGGTGCGAGCCGGGCGGGTTCGTCGGCGACACCCTGCTCTCGTAGCCGTTGTGGGCATGAAATCTGCAGGTCTGGACCGGTCCAGACCTGCAGATTTCATGCCCACAACGAAAGAGGGGCGGTCGGTCAACCGCCGGAGACGCTGAGCTCGGCCTCGCGCAGCTTCGCCTCGAACTCCGCGTCGAGCTCGCGCGAGTCCAGCCAGCCGTAGGGCAGGTGCGGCTTCTTCGGGCTGCCGGCGCGGCCACGCGGCCCCTCGGCCTCCTCGCCCGGGTAGGGCAACGACAGGTCGAGGCCGTCCAGCCGCTCGCGCAGCTCGGCGAGGGTGGAGATCATCGCCAGCCCGCGACGGGCGTCTCCCCCGACGGGGTACCCCTTGAGGTACCAGGCCATGTGCTTGCGCAGGTCGCGCATGCCCTTGTCCTCGTCGCCGTCGTAGTAGGCGATCATCAGCTCGCCGTGGCGGTAGATCGTGTCCGCGACCTCCCGCAGACCCGGCCGGACCCGCAGGTCGGAGCCGTGGAACGCGGCGGCGAGGTCGGCGAACAGCCACGGGCGGCCCTGGCAGCCCCGGCCGACGACGACGCCGTCCGCGCCGGTCTCGCGCACCATGCGCACGGCGTCCTCGGCGGCCCAGACGTCGCCGTTGCCGAGCACGGGGATGCTGCGCACCTCCTCCTTGAGCCGCGCGACGGCGGTCCAGTCAGCGGTGCCGGAGTAGTGCTGCGCGGCGGTGCGCGCGTGCAGCGCGACGGCGGCGGCGCCGAGCGACTCGGCCGTCCGGCCGGCCTCGAGGTAGGTCAGGTGGTCGTCGTCGATGCCCTTGCGCATCTTGACGGTCACCGGCAGGCCGTACGGCTCGGCGGCGTCCACGGCGGCGCGCACGATGCCGGTGAACAGCTCACGCTTCCACGGCACCGCCGCGCCGCCGCCCTTGCGCGTCACCTTGGGCACCGGGCAGCCGAAGTTCAGGTCGATGTGGTCGGCGCGGTCCTCGCCGGCGATGATCCGCACGGCCTCGCCGACGGTCGCCGGGTCGACGCCGTAGACCTGCGCCGAGCGCGGCGTCTCGTCCTCGCCGAAGGTGACGATGCGCAGCGCCTCGGAGTTGCGCTCCACCAGGGCGCGCGAAGTCACCATCTCCGCGACGTACAGGCCCGGGTCGAACCCGGTCGACTGACCGGCCTGCCGGCACAGCGTGCGGAAGGCTCGGTTGGTCACGCCCGCCATGGGGGCCAGGACCACCGGGGTGTCCACGGTGATCGGCCCGATCTGCAGCGGCGGGAGCACACGGGCGTCCGACGCCGGCGCGTCCGGGGCGGGCGCGGGCTGCGGCGTCGTGCGGGTGGGGTCGAGCGTGGAAGTCACGCCCGCCATTGTCCCATCGGGACCGCACCGCGCGCTGTGACGCCGACGACGTGGCGCCCGTCACCATCCGGCGCTCTCGGGTCGCACCGACCGATCCCCGCTGACATGGTGGCGCGACCTCCCGAACGAAAGGAAACGCATGGCACTCTGGCTCATCCTCATCATCGCCGGGCTCGTCTCGCTCGTCCTCGGCCTGGTCGGCCTCGGCCAGTTCTTCGTCTGGGCCGGCGTCATCGCCATGGTGGTGGGCGTCGTGCTCGTGGTCGTCGGCAAGGGGAACCGCAAGGTCGGATGACGGCCGGGCGGCGCGGACACCCGTCCCCTCCGCCCCGAACATGCGGTCCGTCCCGCTTCGTGACAAGGTCACCTGATGCGCGGCAGGACCTGCCGCCCTCAACGAAGGAGGTCAACGTGCCCCTCTGGCTCATTCTCATCATCATCGGTGTCGTGCTGCTCGTCCTCGGGCTCACCGGCATCGCAGAGTTCCTGCTCTGGGTCGGTGTCGCCGTGCTGGTCGTCAGCCTGGTCCTGGCCCTGGTGAGACGAGCGAAATGACGTCCTGAGCACCCGGCGACGTCGCCGGACCCGCTGACGCGGGACATAAGGAACGGGGGCCGTCCTGACAAGGACGGCCCCCGTTCGTGCGTCGGCGCAGCGATGCGGGTCAGGAGACCCCGGGCATCTTCTCCGCGAGGTAGCCGGCGACCTTGTCCAGGGAGACGCGCTCCTGGCTCATCGTGTCGCGGTCGCGGATGGTCACCGCCTGGTCGTCCAGGGTGTCGAAGTCGACGGTGACGCAGTACGGCGTGCCGATCTCGTCCTGGCGGCGGTACCGCTTGCCGATGGCCTGGGTGACGTCGTGGTCGACGTTCCAGTACTGCCGCAGGTCCGCGGCGAGCTTCTCGGCCGTGGGCAGCAGCTCGGAGCTCTTGGACAGCGGCAGGACGGCGGCCTTGACCGGGGCCAGGCGCTTGTCCAGACGCAGCACGGTGCGCTTGTCGACACCGCCCTTGGTGTTGGGCGCCTCGTCCTCGGCGTAGGCCTCAACGAGGAACGCCATGAGGGACCGGGTCAGGCCGGCGGCCGGCTCGATGACGTACGGGAAGTACTTCTCGTTGGTCACCGGGTCGCGGTACTGCAGATCCTTGCCGGAGTGCTCGGCGTGCGTCGACAGGTCGAAGTCGGTGCGGTTGGCGATGCCCTCGAGCTCGCCCCACTCGGACCCGGTGAAGCCGAAGCGGTACTCGATGTCCACCGTGCGGGTGGAGTAGTGCGAGAGCTTCTCCTGCGGGTGCTCGTACAGGCGCAGGTTCTCCGGGTCGATGCCCAGGCCCGTGTACCAGGCCATGCGGGTGTCGATCCAGTACTGGTGCCACTCGGCGTCGCTGCCCGGCTCGACGAAGAACTCCATCTCCATCTGCTCGAACTCGCGCGTGCGGAAGATGAAGTTGCCCGGCGTGATCTCGTTGCGGAACGACTTGCCGATCTGGGCGATGCCGAACGGCGGCTTCTGCCGCGCCGCGGCAGCCACGTTGGCGAAGTTCACGAAGATCCCCTGGGCCGTCTCCGGGCGCAGGTAGTGCCGGCCCGACTCGTCCTCGACCGGGCCGAGGTAGGTCTTGAGCATCATGTTGAAGTCGCGCGGCTCGGTCCACTCACCACGGGTGCCGCAGTTCGGGCAGGCGATCTCGGCGAGGCCGCCCTCGGGCTCGCGGCCCTTGCGCTCCTCGAACTCCTCGATCATCTGGTCCTCGCGGAACCGCTTGTGGCAGCTCAGGCACTCGGTCAGCGGGTCGGTGAAGGCACCGAGGTGACCGGAGGCCTGCCAGACCGGCGTCGGCAGGATGACCGACGAGTCCAGCCCGACGACGTCGGGACGACGCGTCATGGCCTTCCACCACTGCTTCTTGATGTTCTCCTTGAGCTCGACGCCCAGGGGGCCGTAGTCCCACGCGGAGCGGGTCCCGCCGTAGATCTCGCCGGACTGGAAGACGAATCCTCGGCGCTTGGCGAGGGAGACGACGGCGTCGAGCTGGGCGGTCGCGGACGGTGCTGCCACGGATCACTCCTGGGTGTCGACCCCGCAGGTGGCTCCGGCGGGGCGTACGTTCACGGTGGGGTTCGGCGCCACGACGGGCACCGGTGGTCCAGCGTACCGGTCGGTGCCGCGCCCCCGCCGGGGCGCTCACGGGTGCGTTGCGCCGCGCAGCCTGCGGAGCCCGCCGGCGGTAGCGTGACTCACGTCGCACCCGACAGCTTTGACTTTCATTCTCAACAAGGTCGAGAATCGTTCTCATGAACCGTCGTGCCACGCTCGGCCTCGCCGCCGCGCTCCCCCTGAGCCTCGTCCTGACCGCCTGCGCCACCGACAGCGGCGGCAGCGACGACGCGGGCGCCGACGGCGTGCAGGTCCTCGCCTCGTTCTACCCGCTGCAGTACGTGGCCGAGCAGGTCGGCGGCGACCTCGTCAGCGTCGACAACCTCACGCCCCCCGCGGCGGACCCGCACGACCTCGAGCTGGCGCCCGCCCAGGTGCGCGAGCTCGGCGAGGCCTCCCTCGTCGTCTACCTGTCGGGTTTCCAGCCCGCCGTGGACGAGGGCGTGGAGGCACGTTCGCCGGAGCACGTCGTCGACGCCGCGGACGTCGTCACGCTGGAGGAGAACCCCGGGACCGTCCTGCACATGGACGAGGAGGGCCACGAGGGCGAGACGGCCGAGGAGCACGCCGAGCACGCCGAGGAGGGCGAGGACGACCACGACCACGGCGCTCTCGACCCGCACTTCTGGCTCGACCCCACCCTGCTGGAGCCGGTCGCCGACGCCGTCGCCACCGAGCTCTCCGCGGCGGACCCGGACAACGCCGAGACCTACGCGGCCAACGCCGAGGCGCTGAAGTCCACCCTGGACGACCTCGACGCCGAGTTCGCCACCGCGCTGGAGCCCTGCGCCGGCGAGACGCTCGTGACCAGCCACGCCGCCTTCGGCTACCTGGCCGAGCGCTACGGCCTGACGCAGATCGGCATCGCGGCGATCGACCCGGAGGCCGAGCCCTCCCCCGCCCGTCTGCGTGAGATCGGCGAGGTCGTCGAGGAGAACGACGTGCAGACGATCTTCACCGAGACCCTCACCAGCCCGAAGGTCGCCGAGACCCTCGCCGACGACCTCGGCGTCGCCACCGCCGTGCTCGACCCGCTCGAGGGCCTGTCCACGGAGGACCTCGACGCCGGAGCGGACTACGTTGCTGTCATGGACGAGAACCTCGTGACGATCACCGACGGCCTGGGGTGCGCATGACGGCTCCGGCCATCGACGTCCGCGACCTCCACGTCCACCTGGGCGCCAGCCACGTGCTGCGCGGGGTCGACCTGCGCGTGGACCACGGCGAGGTCGTCGCGCTGCTCGGCGCCAACGGGTCGGGCAAGTCCACCCTGGTGCGGACCGTCGTCGGCGTGCTGGAGCCGACCCGCGGCGAGGTGGACCTGCTGGGCCACCGGCTCGGCGACGACGTGCCCTGGCAGCGCGTGGGCTACGTGCCGCAGCGCGTGAGCGCGGCCGCCGGCGTCCCGTCGACCGCGGCCGAGGTCGTCGCCTCCGGGCTCCTGCACGGCCGCCGCCTCGCCCTGCCGCGCGGATGGCGCCGCCTGGCACGCGAGGCGCTGGAGCAGGTCGGCCTGGCCGACCGCGCCGGCCAGGCCACCGGCCAGCTCTCCGGCGGCCAGCAGCAACGGGTCCTCATCGCCCGCGCACTGGTCCGCAAGCCGGAGCTGCTGGTCCTGGACGAGCCGGTCGCCGGCGTGGACCGGCCCAGCCAGGAGGCGTTCGCCGCCACCATGGCCCGCCTGGTCGACGACGGCCTGACGGTCCTCGTCGTGCTGCACGAGCTCGGCGAGCTCGCCGGCCTCATCAGCCGCGCCGTCGTCCTGCGGCACGGACAGGTCGTGCACGACGGCGCTCCTCCGCGCCCGCACGCCGAGCACGGGTCGCGCGAGCACGAGCACGTCCACCCCCACACCTCCGAGGTACCGGTCGTCGGCGCCCACGACGTCGGGCTCTCCGACGGCCCGCTGCTGACCGGCGAGCAGGAGGCCCGCCCATGAGCGAGATCGCGTCCATGCTCACCGACCCCCTCATGCAGCGCGCGCTGCTGGCCGCCCTGCTCGTCGGCGCTGCCGCCCCGGTGGTCGGCACCTACCTCGTCCAGCGTCGTCTCGCCCTGCTCGGCGACGGCATCGGCCACGTCGCGCTGACCGGCGTGGCCCTCGGCTGGCTCGTCGGCTCGGCCATGGGCCTGGTCCCCAACGACGTGCTCGCCATCCCCGGCGCGGTGGTGGCCGCCGTCGTCGGCTCCGTCCTCATCGAGGTGGTCCGGCGGCGCGGGCGCACCTCGGGCGACCTCGCCCTGGCCATCATGTTCTACGGGGGCATCGCCGGCGGCGTCCTCATCATCACCGTCGCCGGCGGCTCGTCGGGCAGCCTCATGGCCTACCTGTTCGGGTCGATCTCGACGGTCACCACCACCGACCTGATCCTCACCGTGGTGCTGTGCCTGGTGATCCTCGCCGTCGGCGTCGGGCTGCGTCCGGCGCTGTTCTCGGTGAGCCACGACGAGGAGTTCGCCGTCTCGTCCGGCCTGCCGGTGTGGGCGCTCAACATGGCCGTGGCGGTTCTCGCGGCGCTGACCGTCACGGTCGCGATGCGGGTGGTCGGCCTGCTGCTCGTCTCCGCCCTGATGATCGTGCCGGTCGCGATCGGCCAGCTCGTGACGCACTCGTTCCGCCGCACCATGGGCGTGGGCTCCGTGGTCGGGGTCGTGGTGTGCGTGACCGGCCTGAGCATCAGCTACTGGTACCCGCTCTCCCCCGGCGCCCTCATCGTGGTGCTCGCCATCGGCGTCTACGCCGTCGTGGCGGGGCTGCACCCGCTCCTCGCGCGCCGCCGCCCCGCCGGCGACCCGCACCCGGACATCCCCGACGACGTCCAGGTTGCCCCCCGGGCACCCGCGGACGCAGACTGCACACCATGAACCAGCCGCTGCGCATGACCAAGCAGCGGGCCGCCGTCGCCGAGGTCCTGGACGCCAGCGACGAGTTCCGCAGCGCGCAGCAGCTCCACGAGCTGCTGCGCGACCGCGGCGACACCGTCGGGCTCGCCACCGTGTACCGCACCCTGCAGGCCCTGGCCGACGGCGGGGACGTGGACGTGCTGCGCACGGACGACGGCGAGGCGCTCTACCGGCGCTGCGCACGCGCCGAGCACCACCACCACCTGGTGTGCCGCTCCTGCGGGCGCGCGGTGGAGATCGACGGCCCCACGGTCGAGGCCTGGGCAGCCGAGGTCGGGGCGTCCCACGGCTTCTCCGACATCGAGCACACGATCGAGCTCTGGGGCACCTGCGCCCAGTGCCGCGCGAACGTGACGAAGTCGAGTTAGGTCAGGCATACCTTCCTCGGGCAGAATGGGGCCATGCTCACCGCCTCGCTGCTCGCCGCCGCGTCCTCGGACGCCGAGCGGCACGGCGTGTTCACCCTCGAGGGCTTCCCGTACTGGATCGTCTACGTCGCGGCCTTCGGCATCGTCATGGCCCGCGCCCAGGCGACGTACTGGCTGGGCCGCGGCGTCGCCCGGGGCGTGGGCGGCACACGGGTCGCCCGGCTGCTGACCGGGCCACGCGCCGCCCGCGTCATCGAGCAGATCCACCGGTGGGGCCCGCCGGCGGTGACCTTCTCCTTCCTGACCGTCGGGGTGCAGACCGTCGTCAACCTCGCCGCGGGCTACCTCCGCATGCCGTTCGCCCGCTACCTGGTCGCCCTGACCTTCGGGTGCCTGATCTGGGCGGCGATCTGGACGACCGTCGGCACCGCGGTCGTCTGGGGCGCCATCCTGCTGTTCCTGCACCAGCCCGCCGTGCTGGCGGCCCTGGTCGTGCTCGGCCTCGCCACGACCGCGCGGCTGCTGTCCCGCCGTCGCGCCCGCGACGAGGACCCCCAGCCGCAGCCGGAGGAGGTCTGATGCTCTCCGCCCCCGCCGCGGTCCCGGTCTCCGGGGCCGAGCAGGTCGCCCGACGCGCCCGACGCCGGGTCCTGGCGTGCGTGCTCGCCCTCGTGGCGCTGGCGCTCGTGGTGCTCCTGAGCCTGGTGCTCGGCGTGCGGGACGTGTCCCTGCCCGTCGTGTGGCAGGCGCTCACCGACCCCGTGGCGGGGAACGTCGACCACCAGGTGATCGCCGGCCAGCGGGTGCCCCGCGCCCTGGTCGGCATCGCCGCCGGGCTCGCCCTCGGTGTCGCCGGCGCCGTCATCCAGGGCGTCACCCGCAACCCCATCGCCGACCCGGGACTGCTCGGCCTGAACTCCGGGGCCTCCTTCGCCGTCGTCTGCGCCGTCTGGCTGCTCGGCCTCACCGCACCGTCGCAGTTCGTCTGGTTCGCCTTCCTGGGCGCCGCGGGGGCGGCCGCGCTGGTCTTCTCCATCGGTGCCGGGCAGCCGGTCAAGCTCGCCCTCGTCGGGGCGACCGTCACCGCGCTCATCACCCCGCTCATCACGCTGGTGCTGCTGCGCGACCAGCAGGCTTTCAACCTCTACCGGTTCTGGGCCGTCGGGTCCCTCACGGGACGCGGCACCGAGACGCTCCTGGTGGTGCTGCCGTTCCTCGCCGTCGGCGTCGTCCTGGCCGCCGGCCTCGCGCACCGGCTCAACATGCTCGCCCTCGGCGACGACATCGCCCGCGGGCTCGGCCAGCGCGTCGGCGTCACCCGGACCGTGGCCGGCCTGACGATCGTGCTGCTCGCCGGGGCCGCCACCTCCCTGGCCGGACCCATCGCCCTGGTCGGCCTCGCCGTCCCGCACGCCGCCCGTCGCCTGGTCGGCACCGACTACCGCTGGGTGATCACGCTGTCGGCGCTGCTCGGACCGGTGATGCTGCTCGGCGCCGACGTCATCGGCCGGCTGGTCCTGCCGCACAGCGAGCTGGAGGCCGGCGTCGTCGCCGCGGCGCTCGGCGCCCCCGTCCTCGTCGCGGTCGCCCGCGGCAAGAAGGTCGCGGGGGTGTGAGATGACGACGACGCTCCCTCCCGCCCCCGCCGTCTCCCCGGTCGTCCGGCTCCGCGCCCGCCGCCGGCGTCGGCGCACGCTCGTGCTCGGCGTGCTCGCGGTGGTGATCGTCGCGCTGGCGGCCCTCGCCCTGACGCTCGGCGCCGCCTCGCTGTCGCCGGGCCGGGCGCTGCTGGCCGCCGTGGGCGTCGGCGACGACGGCGACCTGTTCATCGTGCAGCGGCTCCGGCTCCCCCGGCTCGCCGCCGCGCTGCTGGCCGGCGCGGCGTTCGGCCTCGCCGGCGCGCTGTTCCAGTCGACGCTGCGCAACCCGCTGGCCAGCCCCGACATCCTCGGCATCGCCACCGGCGCGTCCGTCGGCGCGGTGTACGCGATGCTCGGACTGGGCCTGACCGGGCTTGCCGTGTCGGCGGGCGCGTTCGGCGGCGCGGCCGTCATCGCGCTGCTCATCTGGTTCTTCGCCTGGCGCCAGGGACTGCACTCCATCCGGTTCGTGCTCGTCGGGGTGGGCTTCGCCTACCTCGCCTCGTCGGTCCTGGCCTGGATGCTCGCGAGCGCCGACCAGCGCGACGCCGCGTCGGCCCTGGTGTGGACCGTGGGCAGCGTGGCGGACGTGCGCGGTACCCCCCTCGTCGTGCTCGGCCTGGGCCTCGCCGCCCTGGCGCTGGTCGTCGCGCTGATCTCCCGGTGGCAGGCGCCCCTGGCACTCGGCGACGACCACGCCCGCGGACTCGGCGTGCCGACCGACGCGGCCCGGATCGGCTCGCTGCTCGCCGCGGTCGGGCTCGTCGCGCTGGCGACCTCCGTCGTCGGCCCCCTGGCGTTCGTCGCGCTCGTCGCCCCCGCCATCGCCCGACGCCTCCTCGACGACGGCGGTCCCGCCCTGTCCGTGTCCGTCGCCACGGGCGCCACCCTGGTGCTCGCCGCCGACATCGTCGCGGAGAACGGCCTGCTCGGCGTGGCCGCCCCGACCGGCATCGTCACCGGGCTGGTCGGCGCCCCGTACCTGCTGTGGCTGCTGGCCACCCACGAGAAGAGAACTCGCGCATGATCGACATCCCGCACCGCCCCGACGTCCGCCCGGCGCCGACCGCCGCCGGGGCGCTGGTCGCGCACGGCGTCTCGATCGGCTACGACGGCCACCGGGTCATCGACGGTCTCGACCTGACGCTGCCCGCCGGGAAGGTGACCGCCGTCGTCGGCCCGAACGCCTGCGGCAAGTCCACGCTGCTGCGCGGGCTGGCCCGCCTGCACCCCCTGGAGACCGGGCGCGTGACGCTGGGCGACCGGGACGTCACCTCGATGCCCCGCAAGGAGCTGGCCCGGTCCGTCGGCGTGCTGCCGCAGACGTCGGTCGCGCCCGACGGCGTCCGGGTCGCGGAGCTCGTCGGGCGGGGCCGCTACCCGCACCAGGGCTGGTTCGGGCGCCACTCCAGCGACGACGACGCCGTGGTGCTGCGGTCGCTGGAGGCCACCGGGGTCGCCGACCTCGCCGACCGGCCCGTCGCCGAGCTGTCCGGCGGCCAGCGGCAGCGGGTCTGGGTCGCCATGGTGCTCGCCCAGGAGACCGACGTCGTGCTGCTCGACGAGCCGACGACGTTCCTCGACGTCGCCCACCAGGTCGAGCTGCTCGACCTGCTGACCGACCTCAACGCCGAGCGCGGCACGACCGTGGTGATGGTGCTGCACGAGCTGAACCTCGCCGCCCGCTACGCCGACCATCTCGTGGTGATGAGCGCCGGCCGGGTGGTGGCCGAGGGGTCTCCGGCCGAGGTCCTCGACGCCCGCACGGTGCTCGACGCCTTCGGCCTCGACGCGAAGGTCGTCCCGGACCCGGTCGCGGGCACGCCGATGATCGTGCCCGTGGGCCGGCACCGCCGCGCCGACGGCTCCCTCGCCCCGGACGGGTCGGCCGAGCACGGTCGCTGAGGAGTGCCGCTGGGCGCGGCCCGGTGAGACACCTCACATCACGATTCGTCCACGAGGTGGCCACGGGGTTCCGAGGAGCGTCGAGATGAGGTTAGCCTTCCCTCATCTGAACATCCGTCGCGGCGCGCCGCGACCACACCGAGGAGAACCCGTGCTTCGTCGCCGCTCCCTGACCACCGCCGTCGGCCTCGCCGCCGTCGGCGCACTGACGCTGACCGCCTGCTCCGGCGGGAGCGACCCGGAGACGGACTCCGCCGAGGAGACCGCCGCGGCCGAGGAGTCGACCGAGGACGCCGGCGGCGCCACGGACGAGTTCCCGGTCACGATCTCCCACGCCCTGGGCGAGACGACGATCGAGTCCGAGCCGCAGCGCGTGGCCACCTGGGGCTGGGGCTCCACCGAGGCGGCGCTGGCCGTCGGCGTCGCACCCGTCGGCGTCGCCGAGCAGGTCTTCACCGTCGGCGAGCAGGCGCTCGTGCCGTGGGTCGCCGAGGAGTACGAGGCGCTCGGCGCCGAGGAGCCGGTCATCTTCACCGACCCCGAGGCGGGCGCGTCCGTGCCCTACGAGGAGTTCGTCGAGGCCGACCCCGACCTCATCCTGGCGCCCTACTCCGGCGTGACCGAGGAGCAGTACGAGGTGCTCTCCGACATCGCGCCAGTCGTGGCCTACCCGGAGGGCCCCTGGACCACGCCGTGGGACGAGATCATCACCATCACCGCCGACGCCCTGGGCCGCTCCGAGGCCGGTGAGCAGGTCCTGACGGACATCGACACCTACTTCGCCGACCTCGCCGCCGAGCACCCCGCGTTCGAGGGCAAGACCTTCGCCGCGATCGTCGACTCCCCCTCCGAGGGCCTGGTGTACGTCTACACCCCGGCCGACCCCCGCGTGAGCATCCTCGAGGGCCTCGGCGTCGTCTCGGCCCCGTCGGTCACCGAGCTCGACTCCTCCGACGGCGGGTTCTTCTACACGCTGTCCTACGAGGAGCTCGACAGGCTCGAGTCGGACTTCCTCATCGCCTACACGTACACCGAGGAGGAGGCCGAGACCTTCGGCGAGTCCGACGAGCTCCAGGCGATCCCCGCGATCGCCGACGGCAACGTCGTCAAGGTCGTCGGCAACGTCGCCGTCTCGTCCGTCTCGCCGCCCACGGCCCTGTCCTACGACTGGCCCGACGGCGTGCCCGCCATCGTCGACCAGCTCGCGGAGCTCTACCCCGAGAGCTGAGCCGGCACGGCACGTCGCCGCACAGGTGATGCCCGTCCGAGGTCGTCGATCCCGAAGTGGAGGGCCCCCTGGGGCCCGTGAACGCGACCGCGGACGGGCATCACCTGTGCGGCGTCAGGCCGAGGCGCCCGGCGTGTCCACCGCTCCCCCGTAGCGCCGGTCCCGCCGCGCGAACTCCTCGACCGCCCGCCACAGGTGCCGCCGGTCCACCTCCGGCCACGGCTCGGGCAGGAACACCATCTCCGCGTAGGCCGCCTGCCAGATCATGAAGTTGCTGGTGCGCTGCTCGCCGGAGGACCGCAGGAACAGGTCGACGTCGGGCAGGTCCGGCTCGTCGAGGTACTGCTGGACCGTCTTCTCGGTGACGCGGGCCGGGTTGATCCTCCCCTCGGCGGCGTCCCGGGCGATGGCGGCCGCGGCGTCGGCGATCTCGGCCCGCCCACCGTAGTTGACGCACATCGTCAGCGTGCAGCGGTCGTTGTCCTTGGTCATCTCCTCGGCACGCTGCAGCTCGTCGATCACAGAGCCCCACAGCTTCGGCCGGCGGCCGGCCCAGCGGATCCGGACTCCCCACGAGGCCATCTCGTCCCGGCGTCGGCGGATGACGTCGCGGTTGAAGCCGAGCAGGAACTTCACCTCCTCGGGCGACCGCTTCCAGTTCTCGGTGCTGAACGCGTAGGCCGAGACGTGCTTGACGCCGATCTGCACGGCGCCCGCCACGACGTCGAGCAGGGACTTCTCGCCCTCCTTGTGCCCCTCGATCCGGGACAGCCCCCGCGCGTTGGCCCACCGGCCGTTGCCGTCCATGACGATCGCGACGTGGTTCGGCACGAACTGGGCGGGGATCTCCGGCGGGGTGGCACCGGACGGGTGCGGGTACGGCTCGTCGTAGGAGCGGGCGGCGCGGGGCATCAGGCCTCTCTCTCGATCAGGCGCAAGGAGCGCAGGGTGCGCTCCAGGTAGAACTGCGAGTAGGCGGCGACGAGGCCGTCCGCCTCGCTGCGGTGCCGGGAGTCCGCGGCGTCGGCGACGTCCCAGTCGCCGGCGAGCAGCGCGGCCAGCAGCACGAAGGTCTCCGGTGCGGGCGACGGCGAGCCCGGCGGACGGCAGCGGGTGCACACGGCACCGCCCTGGGCGACGGCGAAGGCGTGGTGCGGTCCCGGCTCGCCGCAGCGGGCGCACTCGGTGAACGACGGCGCCCACCCGGCCACGGCCAGCGCGCGCAGCAGGTAGGAGTTGAGCACGAGCCCCGGGGCGTGCGCCCGCGCGGACAGGGCCCGCAGGGCGCCGACGAGCAGCCAGTACTGCTGGACGGCGGGTTCGTGCTCCTGCGAGACGAGCCGGTCGGCCGTCTCCAGCATGGCGGCGCCCGCGGTGTACAGCACGTAGTCGGCGCTGATCTGCCGGGCGAAGGGCCCGATCGTCTCGACCTGGGTCACCGAGTCCAGGCTGCGTCCGGTGTGCAGCTGGACGTCGACGGCCATGAAGGGTTCGAGCCGGGCACCGAACTTCGACGACGTGCGCCGCACCCCCCGCCCGACGGCGCGGACCTTGCCGTGCTCGCGGGTCAGGAACGTGATGATGCGGTCGGCCTCACCCAGCTTCTGGGTGCGCAGCACGATCGCGTCGTCTCGGTACAGGGGCACCTGGACATTGTCCCAGGTGCCCCTGTCAGCGCGGGACTCAGCCGTGCTCGGCGCGGTTCACCGCGGAGACGATCGCCTTGAGCGAGGCGGTCGTGATCGACGGGTCGATCCCGACGCCCCACAGCACGTCGTCGCCGACGGCGCACTCGACGTAGGCCGCCGCCGTCGCGTCGCCGCCCGCGCTCATCGCGTGCTCGCTGTAGTCCAGCACCGTGACGTCGACCCCGACTCCGGCGATCGCGGTGACGAACGCGTCCAGCGGCCCGTTGCCGGTGCCGACCAGCGTCTGCTCGGTGCCCTGGTCGACGACGTCGGCCTCGAGCGTCGTGGTCCCGTCCTGCACCGCACGGGTCCGGATCTCGCGCAGCTTCAGGCGGCCCCACGGCTGCAGGTCGGCGTGGCCGTTCTCCTCGACGGGCAGGTACTCGTCGGTGAACATGCGCCAGATGTCGGCGCCGGTGACCTCGCTGCCCGCGGTGTCCGAGAACTTCTGCACGACGCCGGAGAACTCGATCTGCAGCCGGCGCGGCAGCTCCAGGTGGTGCTCGGTGCGCAGCAGGTAGGCGACGCCGCCCTTGCCGGACTGGGAGTTCACGCGGATGACCGCTTCGTACGACCGGCCCAGGTCCTTCGGGTCGATCGGCAGGTACGGCACGCCCCAGGTGATCTCGTCGACGGCCTTGCCCTCGGACTCGGCCCGGGCCGCCATGTGCTCCAGGCCCTTCTTGATGGCGTCCTGGTGCGAGCCGGAGAACGCCGTGAAGACCAGGTCGCCCACGTAGGGGTGCCGCTCGGCCACGGGGAGCTGGTTGCAGTACTCGACCGTGCGCCGGATGGCGTCGATGCCGCCGCCGACGGTGAAGTCGATCTGCGGGTCGATGCCCTGGCCGAACAGGTTCATGCCCAGGGTGACCAGGTCGACGTTGCCGGTGCGCTCGCCGTTGCCGAACAGGCAGCCCTCGATGCGGTCGGCCCCGGCCTGGTAGCCCAGCTCGGCCGCCGCGACGGCGGTGCCGCGGTCGTTGTGCGGGTGCAGGGACAGCACGACGTGCTCGCGGTGGTTGAGGTTCCGGCTCATCCACTCGATGGAGTCGGCGTAGACGTTGGGCGTCGCCATCTCGACCGTCGCCGGCAGGTTGACGATCACGGGGCGCTCCGCCGTCGGCTCCAGGACCTCGAGCACCTCGTTGCAGATGCGGGCGGCGTACTCCAGCTCGGTGCCCGTGTACGACTCCGGGGAGTACTCGTAGTAGACGGTGGTCTCGGGGACGGTCTCCTCGAGCTTGCGGCACAGCCGCGCGCCCTGCAGGGCGATGTCGATGATCCCGTCCTGGTCGGTGCGGAAGACGACCTCGCGCTGCAGGATCGAGGTGGAGTTGTAGATGTGCACGATCGCCTGCTTGGAGCCGCGGATCGCGTCGAAGGTGCGCTCGATGAGGTGGTCGCGGCACTGGGTCAGCACCTGGATGACGACGTCGTCGGGGATGCGGCCGGACTCGATGAGCGTGCGCACGAAGTCGAAGTCGGTCTGCGAGGCCGAGGGGAACCCGACCTCGATCTCCTTGTAGCCCATCTGGACCAGCAGCTCGAACATCCGCAGCTTGCGCTCGGCGTTCATCGGCTCGATGAGGGCCTGGTTGCCGTCCCGCAGGTCCACCGCGCACCAGCGCGGGGCCTTCTCGATGCGGCGGTCGGGCCAGGTGCGGTCCGGCAGATGGACGTCGATCTGCTCGTGGAACGGCAGGTACCGGTGGTACGGCATCTGCGAGCTGCGCTGCGGATTCTGCGCGGCGATGCCGTTGGTGGCGTGGGTGTGCTCGGTCTTCATCAGGAGGGTGTCCTTCGGGTGGTGTGGCTCGGTGACGGCCGGCGCACCAACGTCCCCCGCGGCGAGGTACCGGCCTCTGCTAGGCCTCGCCACGGCACCGAAGGAGGAGGCTCACCACGTGCTGCACCCTCACACCGTACACCGTCTGTGTGCCGGGTCACCCCGGCCGTCCACGACGGTGCGACGTCGCGGGAACGTTGCCTACCTCGCGGGGAAGTTGCCTACCTCGCGGGGCGTTTCAGCGGCGGGTGCGCAGCGCGGCGTCGACCGACGGGTCGCCCAGCGCGCCGAGCCAGTCGAGCAGGGCCGGGTAGGTCGAGGGGTTCGCCGCGACGTGCGGCCGCAGGTGGGGTGCCTCCTGGACGATCTGCGCGAGCTGCTCCAGCGGCGTGTGCGGGTCGAGCGCCTGCTCGGGGGTCCAGGGGCTGCCGGGCACGTGGGTGACCGGCGGCAGCATCTGCGTGGACTCGGCCGGCGCCGCACCCTGCTGGACCGGCTGCTGCACGGCGGTCTCGTCGGCCGCCGACGGGGCCCCGTGAGCGGACGGCTGCTCACCCGTCGCGGCCGAGCGCACCGGCGACATCTGCTGCGTCGCGTCCGTGCCCGCCGCCCAGGTTCCCCGCCAGCGCGAGCCCGGCTCGGTCTCGGCTGCCTGCGCGGGCTCGGGCTGTGCAGGCTCGGGCTGTGCGGCCTCCGCGTAGCCGGGGTGCGCCGGCTGTGCCGGCTGCGCGGGCTCGGCGTAGCCCGGCTGCGCGTAGCCCGGCTGCGCACCGAACGGCTGCTGCGGCCGGCCGGGCACCGGCTGCGCGGAACCCTGCGGGTCGGCCGCGAGGAACGTCGTGACCGACGGCGGCACGATGAGCGCGGCGAGCACCAGGGCGGGCAGCGCGAGCGCCAGCAGCAGCTCCTCCACCCGCGAGGCCGTCCCGATCCCGGCACGTGCCACGAGGATGACGACGCCGAGCACGACGACGACGCAGGCGGCCCCGACCGCCGTCGCGTGACCGCCGCGCGGGTCGCGCAGCAGGGCGCGCCGCGCCAGGACCGCCACCACGACGACGAGCACGCCGACGATCAGCCGCAGCACCGGCTCGACCTCGATCCGCCCGGCCACGAGCTGGACCACGGCGACGACCACGACGAAGGCCGCGACCAGCAGCATCAGCTCGAACGCCTGGACCGCGACGCGGATCCAGCGCGACGCGGTGGCCACGACCGGTTCCCCGACGACAGCGTCCCACCGGGCCAGCACCGGCACGACAGCGGCCGCGGCCACGGCGGGCAGGAGGAGCAGGCCGAAGCGGAGCCCGTGGACCGACTCGAGCCAGACCCCGACCGCACCGCCGCCGAGCATCGTCACCTCGACCGCCACGGCGGCCCCGAGGACGAGGAGCACGACGCCGGCCGCGTCGTCGCCGCGCAGGAACCGCCGCGCGGTCGCCCAGAGCAGACCGAGGACCAGGAGCGCGCCGAGCGCGGACCCGACCACGTCGGGCCAGGCGACGCCGTCGACCAGGCTCAGCACGGGGGTCGCGACGGCACCCACGGCGACCACCACGGCCGCCCCGGTCATCAGCCGCACGTCGGGTACCGCGGCGGCGAGCACGGCCCCCGCCAGCCCGACGGCGAGCCCGCCGCCGACCGCACCGGTGTCGGCGGACGCCCGGACGAGGTCGAGCACCAGGTACAGCAGCGTGACCAGCCCGTAGGGCGCCAGGCCCCACCACCGCGCGGTCGGTGCGGCGAGACGCTTCCAGCCCCCGGTCAGCACCCCGGCGCGGTCGGCGTAGGTGGCGACGATCACGACGAGGGCGACGACCGTGGCCAGCACGACCCAGAGCAGGTCGCTGCCACGCGCCGCCACGGCGCCGTCGACACCGCGCAGGGTGACGATCGCCCAGGGCAGCGGCAGGGCCACCAGCAGCGCGACCACGGCGACGACGTCGCGCACGATCTCCCGGGTCGGCACCCCGGCGAACGGCGAACGGCGCTGCTCGACGACGACGACGTCGGACATGTCGGTGACTCCTTGCGTTGACCTACCCGGACCGGAACCGGTCCTGGACGTTTCTACCCGACCGGACCGTGCCACGTCTCCCCCGGACGCGGCACGGTCAGATCCCGAGCTGGTACACCCCCCAGTACGCGGCCGTGACCAGCAACAACGCCGACCCGACGAGCACGGCCCACAGCGTGAGGTGCGCCACGGCGCCACGGGCGACGACGACGTCGCGCTCGGCGCGGTGCCGCGCCCGGACGTCGGCGACACGCTGCAGCAGGACGGCAGCGGCCACCGCGGCCACGGCGCCGAGCAGCCGCACGGCGATCCAGCCGCCCTGGACGACGAGGGCGTCGCGCTCGTAGTCGATGGCGAGCCGCGCCACCGCGACGAGGTAGACGGCCAGGCCGCACACCGTGGCCACCGACACCACACCGAGGGCGACCAGCGGCGGTCCCACTCCCGGCGCGAAGCGCCCGTTCGGCGGCGCGGAGCGGTGCAGCACCCGCCGGGCCAGCGACACCACGCCCCAGGCCACGAGCGCGAGCACGACGAGGCCGGTCCCCCCGACGACGACGGCGACCACGACGTCGCCGTTGCCCCACCAGCGCGGCTGCGGCACGGGGGCGGCCAGGTAGAGCTGCTGGGGAGCATCCCCGGCGATGCGCGGTGCGGCGTCGGCGGTGCCCGGCAGCCCTTGGACCCATGCGGCCAGGTCGCGGGGGAAGTGCGGGTGCAGCGGCGCCTCGGCGTCCTTCGGGGCGTCGGCGGGGAGCTCGTCCCGCAGCCGGATGCCGTGGTCGGCGCCGGCGTAGTACCGCACCGTCACCGGCGCCCCCGACCCGACGGCCGTGTCGGCGAGGATCAGCCGTACGCCCTGCTCGATGGGCATCGACGGGTCGGCCGTGCCGTAGACGACCAGCAGCGGCGCGGTCTGGTCCTCCAGCCACGGGCGCACGTCGAAGTCGGCGTAGTCGAAGCCGCCGCCGGGGAGCTGCATCCCGACCGCACGCGGGATGGCGCGGAACACCTGGCCGGGCACCCCGGTGTTGCGCAGGTAGTTGTCGACGGCGAAGGCGGCCTGCTCGCGGGGCGGCACGACGGGTGCGGAGACCAGCACCGTGAAGGCGACGTCGGGGTCCTCGACCTGCATCACCGGGACGATCCAGGTGCCCTCGGACTCTCCGTAGGCGCCGACCCGCTCGGGGTCGACGCCGTCGACGGTGCGCAGCAGCTCGACCGAGCGCAGGTAGTCCTCGGCCATCGCCTCGTAGTCGCGCTCGCGGGTGGAGTAGGTGTCCAGCCGCTTGTCGGGCACGAGCGTGGCCACGCCGGCGCTGGCCAGCAGCTCGGCGGTGTCGACGAACGCCTCCTCGGCGGCGCCGGTCCCGGCGCCGTGCACGAACACCACGCCGGGACGGTCCGGCAGCACCGCGCCGTCCGCGTCCAGCGGCCGGCGCAGCAGCCCGTCGACGGTGGTGTCCCCGAGGTCGACCGTCACCGGGGTGGTGCGCACGGCGTGGTCGCCGACCTCACCGACGTCGCCGGTCGCCGCGGGCTCGGTGGACTCGATGGTGGTGGCGGACCGCGTCGGCACGATGTGGTCGCGCACGGGGACGGGGTGCCACTGCGGACCGGCCAGGGAGCCCACCACGGCGAGCCCGACCAACAGGGCCAGGCTGGCCGCGAACGTCCGGAACACCACCTACCGGATGCTACTCGGGAGGCCCCGGCCGGACCGCCGTGACGCCCCGGAGTACACGGAAGGTCGTCAGAAGCCGAGGCGCTGGAGCTGCTTCGGGTCGCGCTGCCAGTCCTTGGCGACCTTCACGTGCAGGTCGAGGTAGATCCGCGCGCCGAGGAGCTTCTCGATGCCCTCCCGTGCCTGGGACCCGACCTCGCGCAGCCGCGAGCCGCCGCGGCCGATGATGATGCCCTTCTGGCTCTCGCGCTCGACGAACAGGTTCACGCGCACGTCCAGCAGCGGCGGCTTGCCCGAGGAGTCGTCGCCGGAACCCTCGCGCGGCACGATCTCCTCGACCACGACCGCCAGCGAGTGCGGCAGCTCGTCGCGGATGCCCTCCAGGGCCGCCTCGCGCACGAGCTCGGCGATCATCGTCTCCTCGGGCTCGTCGGTCAGCTCGCCGCCCGGGTAGAGGTCGGGCCCCTCGGGCAGGTGGGCGACCAGGACCTCGGTGAGCTCGGCGACCTGGAAGCCGTCCTGTGCCGAGACCGGCACGATGGCCGACCAGTCCCGGTCCATCGACCGGGCGAGCTGGTCCACGGCCATGAGCTGCTCGGCCAGCGCCGCGCGACCGACCAGGTCGGCCTTGGTCACGATCGCCACGACGGGGACGGCGGTGCGCCCCTCCATGAGCGGGGCGAGCTGGTTCGCGATGTACCGGTCCCCGGGGCCGATCTTCTGGTCCGCGGGCAGGCAGAAGCCGACGACGTCCACCTCGCTGAGGGTGTCGACGACGAGCGTGTTCAGCCGCTCCCCCAGCAGGGTGCGGGGCCGGTGCAGCCCCGGGGTGTCCACGAGCACCATCTGGGCGTCGTCGCGCTGGACGATCCCGCGGATCGTGTGCCGGGTCGTCTGGGGACGCGCCGACATGATCGCGACCTTCTGCCCCACCAGCGCGTTGGTCAGGGTCGACTTGCCGACGTTCGGGCGGCCGACCAGGCAGGCGAAGCCGGAGCGGTGCGGGTTCTCGTGGGTCATACGGCGTCCTTCTGGTCGTGCGGCACGAGGTCGTCGTCCTCGTCCGCTGCTGGTAGGGCGATCCGGCGCACCAGCAGGCTGGCGAGCTGCTTGCGGCGTCCCTCGACGCGCTCGGCCTCGAGCCGCAGGGCGCCGACGTCGGCCGAGGACCCGGCCAGCGGGACCTTGCCGAGGGCCTTGGCGAGCAGGCCGCCGGCGGTGTCGACGTCGTCGTCGTCGAGACGCAGGTCGAACAGCTCGCCGAGCTCGTCCACCGGCAGGCGGGCGGGGATGCGCCACAGGCCGTCGCCGAGGTCCTCCGGCTCGGGCTCGGCGACGGTGTCGTGCTCGTCGGTCAGCTCGCCGACCAGCTCCTCGACGATGTCCTCGACCGTGACCAGCCCGGCGACGCCGCCGTACTCGTCGACGACGATGGCGATGTGCGAGCGGCGCGCCTGCATCTCGCGCAGCAGGTCGTCGGCCGGCTTGGACTCGGGGACGAACACGGCCTCGCGCGCCACGTCCCGCACGGGCCAGTCCGCCGCCCCGGGGTCGTTCTCGATCCGCCGTGCGACGTCCTTGAGGTAGACGACGCCGACGAGGTCGTCGACCGTCCGGCCCACGACGGGCACGCGGGAGAAGCCGGAGCGCAGGAACAGCCGCATCGCCTTCGCCAGCGACGTGTCGGTGCCGGTGGTCACCATGTCGGTGCGCGGCACCATCACCTCGCGGGCGAGGGTGTCGCCGAGCTGCAGGGCCGAGCGCAGGAGCTCGCGCTCCGGTTCCTCGATCGCCTCGTTCTCCCGGACGCGGTCGGCCATGTCCTGCAGCTCGTCGGTCTCCGGGATCGCCACGTCGGCGGCGCGGTCGCGCCGCGGCACCCAGGACACGGCCCGGTGCACCACGGACAGCGGCCCGGCGAGCATCACCAGCGCGGTCGTCGGACGGTGGTGGGCCCACGTGCGCGGGCTGAGCCGCACCACGAGGATCCCCGCGAGCACACCGACCACGGCGGCCCCGACCAGCACCTCCCACCACCGGTCGAACCAGTGCGCGAGCAGCAGCGTGGCCGAGGCGACCGACAGGGTCTCGGCCAGCACGCGCACCAGCGCGAACGAGCCCGCGGCCCGGGGGTCGGCCGCGAGCAGCTGGGCCCGCCGCACGTTGCGCCGTCGACGCGGCCCGGGCGAGCCGCCGTGGGGTCCGGGCTCCTCGAGGGCGAGGGCCAAGGAGACCTTGGTGACCCGTTCGACGGCGGCCTCGCCCGCACTGAGCAGGGCGGACAGGCCGAGCGCCACGACGAGCACGGCCCACAGCAGCAGGTCGGGGACGTCCACCGCGCCGCTCACCGCCCGGCCAGGAAGGTGAGCAGGAGCCGCCGCTGCAGCGCGAACATCTCGCGCTCCTCGTCGGGTTCGGCGTGGTCGTAACCGAGCAGGTGCAGGATCCCGTGCGTGGTCAGCAGCAGGAGCTCCTCGACCGTGGAGTGCCCGGCGGCACGGGCCTGGGCGGCCGCCACCTCGGGGCACAGCACGATGTCGCCGAGGGTGCCGGGCGGGGTCTCCTCGCCCTCGCGGCCGGGCCGCAGCTCGTCCATGGGGAAGGAGAGCACGTCGGTGGGGCCGGGCTCGTCCATCCACTGCACGTGCAGGTCGGTCATCGCAGCCGTGTCGACGAGCACGATGGACAGCTCGGCGGCGGGGTGGACGTGCAGCTCGTCGAGGGCGAACCGGGCCAGCGCGGCGAACTCGGCCTCGTCGACCTCGACGCCGGACTCGTTGTTGACCTCGATGCTCACCGGCGTCCTCCTCGGTCGTGGCGGCCGGGCCGACGGCGGTCGTCGGCCGGGCGGGTGCTGTCCCAGCGGGCGTAGGCGTCGACGATGTCGCTGACCAGGCGGTGTCGGACCACGTCGGTGCTGGTGAGCCGGCAGAACTCGACGTCGTCGACGCCGGTGAGGATGTCCTCGACCACGCGCAGGCCCGACGTGGTGCCGCCCGGCAGGTCGACCTGGGTGGCGTCGCCGGTGATGACCATCGTCGAGCCGAACCCGAGCCGGGTGAGGAACATCTTCATCTGCTCGGCGGAGGTGTTCTGCGCCTCGTCCAGGATGATGAAGGCGTCGTTGATGGTGTTGTGCGTGACGAGGAAGTCGTCGGTGACGTAGAGAGAGTCCTCGGCGGCGACCTGGATGCACATCGTGTCCTGGACACCCGCAGGCAGGATCGAGTCGACGGCGCGCATCGGACGTCCCCCTCCGAGCGCGGCGTACGTCCGCGCCTTGCGGGTGAGGCGGAACGGAGGGACGCCGTCGGGCAGGCGGATCTCGACGACGTAGGCGTCGCAGCGATACGGGACCGGTCGCTCCTTGGCCCGTCCGGGCTTCCGCCCCTCGGCCTCCCGCACGCGGGTCGTGGCGACACCACCGAGCGACCGGACGAGATGGACGACGTCGTCCCGGAGTCGGCGCGACGTGGTCGTGTACTGCACCCGGCAGGTCCGCCCTGCCTGCGTCACCGGTCCGCCGTCGGTGTCCAGGAGTCCCTGCAGGACCGCCAGGCGCACCTCGACGGCGTTGATCTTGTACGCCTCGGGCACGAACGTCGTGGCCGACTTCCGACCGTCGAGACCCAGCTCGCGCAGGATCGTCTTCACCGGGTTCGCCACGATGACGCCACCGCGGTGCCCGTGGACGTGTCGCAGCACGTAGCCGTACTCCCCGTGCGGAACCAGCTCGATGTCGGGCAGTGCGGACTCCAGGGCGTCGGCGAGCTCGGGGTCCGCCGTCGTGTACGACGGCGTCGCACGCGAGGAGAACGATCCGTCACCGAGCATCAGGCCCAGCGCGTACGGGTCCATCGGCACGTCGCGCTCCGGCATCTCGACCGGGTCGACGACGGGTAGTTCGAATCGGCGTGTGTGTCCGTACCACTCACGCCCGATCATCTCCTGCGTCTCCAGTGTCCGGCTCCGCCCCCGACGCTTGTCCGACTGGGTCCGGACGGTCCACAGGTGCTCGCCGCAGCAGACGGTCGACGACCCGTCCGACGCCGTCACCCGATAGGTCTGCTTCGGCCCCTGCGGGTAGATGCCGACGACGGGTGTCGGACGCCCGTCGGACCCCACCACCAGGTCACCCACCTGCAGCGACCCGAACGGTCGGAAGCCGTCAGGGGTCAGGACCTCGGCGTCGTAGGGCTGGGCACGGCCGCGCATGTACGCCAGCGGCGCGACCTCGATGGTGCCGGACTCGACCAGCCGTGGGATCGCGTCGGGGTCGAGCATGTCGTGCAGCGCGTCGTACAGCGGCCGCAGGTACGGGTCGATCTTGTCGCTCAACGATCCGGGCAGGTAGCCGAGCTTCTCCCCCGCCTCGACCGCGGGCCGGGTGAGCACGATCCGGTTGATCTGCTTGGCCTGCAGCGCCTGCACGGCCTTCGCCATCGCCAGGTAGGTCTTGCCGGTCCCGGCGGGGCCGATGCCGAAGGTGATCGTGTTGGCCGCGATGGCCTCCACGTAACGCTTCTGACCGACGGTCTTCGGGCGGATCGTGCGGCCGCGCCCGGAGAGGATGTCGTGGGTGAGCACCTCGGCGGGCCGCTGCGCGGCGGCGGACGTGAGCATCGAGACCGAGCGGGAGACCACCTCGGGGGTCAGCGCGGTCCCGGCCTCGACGACCTCGACCAGCTCGTCCAGCAGGCGGGCCACCAGGGCGACGTCGCCGGCGGGACCGTGGACGGAGATCTCGTTGCCGCGGGCGTGCACGTCCACGCCACCGAACCCGTCCTCGATCGCGCGGAGCACCGTGTCGCCGCTGCCCAGCAGCGCCACCATCGGCACGTGCGGGGGGACGACGACGCGGTGCTCGGTGGCGTGCCGCGGGTGGTCGGTCAGGGGGCTGTCGGAGGCGGCGGACGTCATGCTCAGGCGGGACTCCATCCCAGCTGGGTGCCGGCCAGGACGTGGCCGTGCACGTGGAAGACGCTCTGGCCCGCGCGCGGGCCGGAGTTGAAGATGAACCGGTACTGGCCGTCGGCCAGCTCGTGCGCCACGTTGTCGGCGACACCGACGACCTCGGCGAGCAGGTCCGGGTCGGCCGCGGCCAGGACGGACACGTCCCCGTGGTGCTCCTTGGGCACCACGAGCACGTGGACGGGAGCCTGCGGGTCGATGTCCCGGAAGGCCACGACCCGGTCGGTGTCGGCCACGACGTCGGCGGGCAGGTCGCCGGCGACGATCTTGCAGAAGAGGCAGTCCGCCTCGGTCTCCGTCGTCATGCGTCCACGCTACCGCCAGCGGCCCGTGCGGTCGCTGAGAATCGCGACGGCGACGGGTCCGGCGGTCGACGTGCGCAGCACGTGCGGACCCAACCGGGCCGTCACGGCACCGGCGTCGGTGAGGGCGGTGACCTCCTCGGCGGAGATGCCGCCCTCGGGACCCACGACGAGGTCGACCTCGGGCGCCTCGGCCGTGCCGTCCGCCGCCGTGGGCAGCGGGACGTCCGCGAGCGGCGTCACCGCCTCCTCGTGCAGCACGACGACGGCACCGCCCGCGGCGACGACCTCGCGCACCCGGTCGGCGAGCCCGCGGGTGGTCACGTGCTCGTGCACGGGGGGCAGCCAGGCCCGACGGGACTGCTTGACCGCCGCGAGCACGGTCGCAGCCCACTTGGCGCGCGCCTTCTCGGCCCGCGGGCCGCGCCAGACGACCACGGACCGGTCGGCCTGCCACGGCACGACGGCGTCGACCCCGACCTCCACGGCCGCCTCGACGGCCTGGTGGTCGCGGTCGCCCTTGGCCAGCGCCTGGACCAGCGCGAGCCGCACGGCAGGGGCGGGCTCGTGCCGCACGTCCTCGACGCGCAGGGTGACCTCGCCGCCGTCGACGGCCTCGACCACACCGAGCACACGGGTGCCCGCGCCGTCGACCACGTCGAGCCGCTCCCCCGGGCGGCGCCGCTGGACGACGCCGGCGTGCCGGCCCTCCGCCCCGCCGAGGACGTAGGTCGCCCCCGGCGCCGGCGCGGACGCCACGCCGGCGCCGACGAAGACGGGCGCGCTCACGACGCACGCCCCTCGCGCGAGCCCTGCGGTGCCTCGCTCCGGCACACCTCGTGCCTCGGCGTACCTCTTCGGGAGCTCCTCGCGCTCACGGTTCCTCAGCGCCCGGCGAACTTGTCCCGCAGGCGCGAGAAGACGCCGGGGTGCGCGGCCGCGAGCCGCGGGTCGGGACGCTCCTCGTCGCGCAGCTCGGCGAGCTTGCGCAGCAGCTCGGTCTGCTCCTCGTCGAGGGAGGTCGGGACCTGGACGTCGATGTGGACGTTCAGGTCGCCGCGGCCGTTCGCGTGCAGGTGCCCGACGCCGAGACCCTTGAGCGTGACGACCTCGCCCGGCTGCGTGCCCGGGCGCAGGTCGATCTCCTGCTGACCGTCGAGGGTGGACAGCTCCAGCACGGTGCCCAGGGCGGCCGCGGTCACCGGCACCGGCAGGGTGCAGTGCAGGTCGTCGCCGCGACGCACGAAGGTGTCGTGCGCCTTCTCGCGGATCTCGACGTACAGGTCGCCGGCCGGGCCGCCGCCCGGGCCGACCTCGCCCTGGGAGGACAGCTTGATGCGCGTGCCGGTGTCGACGCCGGCGGGCACGTTCACCGTCAGCGACCGGCGCGAGCGCACCCGGCCCTCGCCGGAGCACTCGGCGCACGGCTCGGGGATGACGGTGCCGAAGCCCTGGCAGGCCGCGCAGGGCGCGGTGGTCATGACCTGGCCCAGGAAGGACCGGGCCACGCGCTGGACGTTGCCCTGGCCGTGGCAGACCTCGCAGGTGCGCACGTCGGTGCCGGGCCGGCAGCCGTTGCCGCCGCACGTGCCGCACACCACGGCCGTGTCGACCTGCAGCTCGCGCTTGCCGCCGAACGTCGCCTCGGTGAGGTCGATGTCCATGCGCACCAGGGCGTCCTGGCCGCGCCGTGCGCGCGGCACGGGGCCGGACGCCTGGCCGCCGCCGAAGAACGTCTCGAAGATGTCCTGGAACCCGAAGCCCTGGCCGAAGCCGGCACCGGCGCCGCCGCCGGGCGCGCTCGGGTCGACGCCCATGTCGTACTGCTCGCGCTTGTCGCGGTTCGACAGCACCTCGTAGGCACGGGCGACGTCCTTGAACTTCTCCTCGCCCTCGGCACCCGCGACGTCGGGGTGGAGCTCGCGGGCCAGGCGACGGTACGCCTTCTTGATCTGCTCGGGGGTGGCGTCACGCTCGACGCCGAGGATCTCGTAGTAGTCGGTCACAGGTCTCTCTTCGATGACGTGGAGAAGGTCTGGTCAGGGATACCGGTGGTCAGTTCGGCAGGACGCGCGACAGGTAGCGTGCCACGGCGCGGACCGAGGCGATGGTGCCCGGGTAGTCCATGCGGGTCGGGCCGATGGAGCCGAGGGAGGCGACGGTGTCGCCGTCGCTACCGTATCCGGAGGCGACGACGGAGGTCTCGGTGAGACCGTCGAGGCGGTTCTCCCGCCCGATGCGGACCCCGACGCCGTCGCCGGCCATCTCGGTCAGCAGCCCCAGCAGCACCACCTGCTCCTCGAGCGCCTCGAGCACGGGGCTGAGCCCCTGCTCGAACGTGGCCTCGGAGCGGACGAGGTTGGCGGTGCCCGCCAGCACGATCCGCTCCTCGTTCTCCTCGCCGAGGGTCTCCACGACGAGGTCCGCGACGGCCTGGGTCACCCCGCTCAGGTGGGGGCCCACGGACTCGACCAGGCCCGCGAAGGCCGCGGGGAGGTCGGCCAGCCGCTTGCCCGCGGCGGCCGCGTTGAACCGGGCCCGCAGCTCGCCGAGGGTCGCCTCGTCGAGGTCGTCGCCCGCGTCGGAGCCGTCGGGACGCACGGGCAGCTCGCAGTAGCGCTGCTCGACCCGGCCGGTGTCGGTGATGACCACGACCAGGATCCGGGACTCCGCCACGGGCACGAGCTCGAGGTGACGCAGCCCGGACCGCCGCAGCGACGGGTACTGCACGACGGCGACCTGGCCGGTGAGCTGGGCGATGAGCCGCCCGGCCCGGGTCAGGACGTCGTCGAGGTCCACGGCCTCGGACAGGAAGGTCTCGATGGCCCGCTTCTGGGGCACGTTGAGGGGTCGTACCTCGGCGAGCCGGTCGACGAACACCCGGTAGCCGGCGTCCGTGGGCACGCGCCCGGCGGACGTGTGCGGCTGGGCGATGTACCCGGCGTCCTCGAGCGCGGCCATGTCGTTGCGGATGGTGGCCGGGGACACGCCGAGGCCGTGGCGTTCGGTGAGCATGCGCGACCCGACGGGCTCACGCGTGGTGACGTAGTCCTCGACGATGGCGCGCAGTACTGCGAGCCGACGTTCCTCGCTCATCTCGACCTCCCCTCGCTCGGCGCCCCGGGGGGTTAGCACTCTCCAGGGCTGAGTGCCATCTTACGCGTCTCCCCCGACGGTCCGGCCGCTCACCCCCCGTCGGTGAGGTACCTCATGCCGGCGACGACCCCACGACGGCCCGGTCCTCGCCGACCGCATCGTCGCCTGGCACGATGACGGTATGTCGCCGGGTCGCACCCCTCTGGTCGGTCGCACCACGGAGCTCGCCGCGTTGCGGGCAGCGCTGTCCGACGCCCGCGAGGGCTCCGGCGGCACCGTCGTGCTCGCCGGCGAAGCCGGCATCGGCAAGACGCGCCTGGTGACCGAGCTGGTCGACCATGCCGGCGACGACGTCCTCGTGGCCCGCGGGCAGTGCGCGGCGTCCGGGTCCGGACCGGTGCCGTACGCCGGGCTCGACGGCGTCCTGCGCGACCTGGTCGCCGCGCTGGGCGACGACGAGGTGCTGGCCGCCGCCGGCCCCGCGGCCGACGCCCTGGGCGTGATCCTGCCGCGGCTCGTCGCCGTCCGGCCCGGTGTCGACGGCGGGCGCGCGCCCGAGGTCCTTGCCGACCTGCTCACCACCGTCGGCGCCACCCGGCCGGTGGTCGTCGTCGTCGAGGACCTGCACTGGTCCGACGACGTGACCCGGACCGCGGTGACCCGGCTCGCACGCGCCGCGCGGTCGACCCGCCTGCTCGTGGTGGTCACCTACCGCAGCGACGACGTCGGACGACGTCACCCGCTGCGCACCACCCTCGCCGAGCTCGACCGGGCCCGCCTCGCCGACCGCGTCGCGGTGCCGCGTCTCGCCGGCCCGGAGGTCGTCGAGCTCGCCCGCGCCGTCCTGACCGGCACACCGGAGGACGGGTCGGGCATCGACGCCGGCCGTCTGGACGAGCTCGTCGACCGCGCCGAGGGCGTGCCCTTCTACGTCGAGGAGCTCGCCTGCTGCTACGACGGTGACATCCCCGTCTCCCTGCGCGACGTCCTGCTGCTGCGCTACGCGGGCCTGTCGGAGGCGGCGCAGGCGTTCTGCCGGGTCGTCGCTGCCGGCGGGGTCCGCGCCGACCGTGACGTGCTGGCCGCCGTCCTGGGCGACGAGGCGCTCGAGCGGGCCGAACCCGCGGCACGCGAGGCCGTGGACGCCCTGGTCCTGCAGGCCGGTCTCGACGGCTACGGGTTCCGCCACGCCCTGATGCAGGAGGCCGTCGAGGCGGAGCTGCTGCCCACCGAGCGGCGGCGGCTGCACGCGGCCTACGCCGAGGCGCTGGCCAGCGGTCCGGCCACCGTGCCGCGGCTGGTCGAGCAGGCCGACCACTGGTGGCACGCCCGCGTGCCGGACCGCGCCCTGGCCGCCGCGGTGACCGGCCTGGACGCCGCCGCGAACGACGTCGCCCCGGCGGCCGCCGTCCGGCTCGGCGAACGGGCTCTCGAGCTCTGGGACACCGTGCCCGACGCGGCGGACGTCACCGGGACCACGCACCACGAGCTGCTGGTCCGGGTCGCCGAGGCCGAGACCGTCGCGACCCACGTCGACCGGGCCCTGGCGCTGGCGCGTCAGGCGTTGGACGAGTGGCCCGCCGACGACCCCGCGGGCCGGGCCCGCACCCTCGGGCTCGTCGCGGTGCAGCAGCTGCGTGCCGGCGACGTGACGGGGCTGGACCTGACCCAGGAGGCGCTCGCGGCGGCACCGCAGGACGACCTCGGGACGCTCGCCGAGCTCCTGCGCCTGGACGCCCGTGCCAAGATGCTCGCCGGCCGGTTCCGGGAGGCGGTGGCGGCCGCCGGTCGCGGCTACGAGGCCGCGACGGCTGTGGGCGACCGGTCCACCGCCGCGCTGCTGCTCAACAACAGCGGTCTCGCGCGGCTGAGCGCGGGCGACCCGGGCGGCCTCGACGAGCTCGAGGAGTCCCGCCGCCTCTCCGGGGACGACTGGGCCGGGCGGGCCCACTACTTCACCAACCTCTCCGACCACCAGCTCCGGCTCGGCCGGTTCGCCGAGGCGCTGCGGACCGCCTCGGCCGGTGCCGAGGTCGGCCGCGCCGGGGGATCCGGCTGGAGCAGCCGCGCGATGCTGGAGGGCAACGTCGCCGAGGCCCTCATCGGGCTCGGCCGCTGGGAGGAGGCCGACGCCTGGTACCGGAGCGCGACGACGTCCGTCTCGCCGAGCGCCTGGGCCGTCTACCTGGCCGAACGATGGACGTGGCTCACGCTGTGGCGCGGGGACGTCGAGACCGCCCAGGCGATGGGACGGCGCCACCGGGCCGTGTGGCTGCGGTTCGCCGAGGTGGAGCTGCAGGTCCGGGCTCGGGCCCCGGCCACGCTGGCCGAGCTGGCCCTCGCACGCGACGACGTCGACGACGCGCTCGACCTGGTCCGCCCCGCCACCGACCCCGGCCGGCTGTCCGGGGCGTACGCCCTGACGATGCTGGCGGTCGCCGCCCGCGTGCTCGCGCGGGCCCGAGCCTCCGGCCGGACGGTCGACGTCGGACCCTACGAGGAGACCCTGGCCGCCGCCTCCTTCTGGCCGACCCACCGGCTGTGGGCGACCGTGTTCGACGCCGAGCTGGGCCGGACCCCGTGGTCCGAGGTCGCCGCGTTCGGTCCCGACGACGGCGCCCCGGCGCACCTGCGTCCCTATGCCCTGGTGCGCGAGGGCGAGCACCGGCTCGCGACGGGTGACAAGGCTCGCGCACGCGACCTCCTCGGTGACGCCGCGGAGGCCGCGCGCGGCATCGGGGCAGGCTCCGTGCTCGCCCGCGCGACCTCGCTGCTGCACGACGCGGGGCTCGGGGCACCGACCCGGCGCCGGCCGGCCGGCGCGGGCGTCGACCCGCTGACCGACCGGGAGCGCCAGGTGCTGGAGCTGGTCGCCGAGGGGCTGACGAACGGCCAGATCGCCGAGCGGCTGTTCATCTCCCGCAAGACCGCCTCGGTGCACGTCTCGGCGATCCTGCGCAAGCTCGGGGTGTCCAGCCGCACCGAGGCCGCCGTCGTGGCCCGGTCCGCGGCGCACCACGGCTGAGCCCTCCGGGGTACCTCAGACGTACGCCGTCCCGGACCGGGGTGGTACCTCAGGCTCCCCCACCGATCCGCCGGCGAAGACCGGTCGGACGACCGATCCACGCCCCTACCTCAGGGACCGAACCTGGAGTCATCGCGGAGCCACCCCGGCCCGCCGACCAGGGAGGGTCACCATGTCCCCTGAACAGCTCCACCAGATGTACCGCCTGCAGGAGGCCGAGGTCGTCCGCGAGGCGGAGCACCGCCGTCGGGCGGCCGAGCGCGCCGCGCAGGACGTGCCGCGGCACCGCCGCCACCCCGAGCCGGCCCCGCGCCCCCGCGTCCTGGTGCTCCTCGACCGCCTGCGCATGGCCCGGGCCCGTGCGGTCCGCGCAGCCTGAGGCGTACCGCCCCGGGGGCTGGCAGCATGACTCCATGAGGGTCAGCCGGGTCCCGCTGATCGGCCGCGAGACCGAGCTCGCGACGTTGCGTGGCCTCCTCGAGGAGGCCACGCACGGCGACGGGCAGTGCGTGGTCGTGGGCGGGGAGGCCGGGATCGGCAAGACGCGCCTCGTCGAGGAGCTCCTCGACGGGTCCGGTGCCGGCCCGGCCTTCGTCCTGCGGGGCCAGTGCGCCGACTCCGGCGCCGGCCCCGTGCCGTACGCCGGGCTCGAGGGTCTGCTGCGGGACGCCGTCACCGCGCTGGGACCCGAGGCCACGCTTGAGGCCGCCGGACCGGCGGCGGACGCCCTCGGCGTCGTGCTCCCCGAGCTGGTCGAGGTGCGGGCGGACGGGGAGGCCGGGCGCCTCCCGGAGGCCCTCGCCGCACTGCTCACCACGCTCGCCGGGAGGCGGCCCGTCGTGGTCGTGATCGAGGACCTGCACTGGTCCGACGACGCCACCCGCGGCTGCGTGGCCCGCCTCGCCCGCACCGCCCCCGGCCGCCGGCTGCTGCTGGTGGTCACCTACCGCAGCGACGACGTCGGACGGACCCACCCCCTGCGGGCCGCGCTCGCGGAGATCGAGCGGGCCCGGCTCGCCACCCGGGTCGAGGTCCCGCGACTCGCCGCCCACGACGTCGTCACCCTGTTCCGGGCGCACCTCGACGCCGGAGCCGTCGACCTCGAGGAGGTCGTCGACCGCAGCCAGGGCGTGCCGTTCTACGTCGAGGAGCTCGCCACCGGGGTCGGCGTCACCCTGCCCGAGTCGGTGCGCGACCTGATGCTCCTGCGGTACTCGCGCCTCGGCCGCGACGCGCAGGAGTTCTGCCGCACCGTGGCCGCCGCCGGGCAGAGCGTCGGGCACGAGCTGCTCGCCGCGGCGCTCGGCGACGAGGCCGTCCGGGACGCGGAGCCCGCCGCCCGCGAGTCCGTCGAGGCCGGGGTCCTCGTCGTCGACGCCGACGGCTACCGGTTCCGGCACGCCCTGATGCAGGAGGCCGTGGCCACCGAGCTGCTGCCCAGCGAGAGCCGGCGCCTGCACACCGCCTACGCCCGCGCCCTGGAGACCCGGCCGGCCACCATCGCCCGCCTCGCGGAGATCGCGGACCACTGGTGGCGTGCCCGCGTGCCGGACCGGGCGCTCGCCGCGTGCGTGGCGGGCCAGGCCGCGGCCGGCGAGTACGCGGCGACGTCCACGGCCGTCGCCCTGGGCGAACGGGCGCTCGAGCTGTGGGACCTGGTCGCGGACCCCGAGGAGGTCGCGGGCACCACCCACGCCGAGCTCATGCGGCGGGTGGCCTGGGCGCTGCACGTCGGGTCCCAGGCCGAGCGCGCGCTCGCGCTCGCGCGCCAGGCCCTCGACGAGTGGCCGCCGGAGGACCCGGCCGGGCGTGTCTCCGCCTACGTGACGCTGTCCACGGCTGCCGAGGTCACCGGGTCCGACGAGGGGCGGCGCCTGCTCGACCACGCCCTGGAGGAGATCCCGGACGACGACGTCGCCGGGCGCGCCGCCCTGCTCACGGAGTCCGCCCGGGGCGCGATGATGGAAGGGCTCGAGGACCGGGCCATCGAGCTCGCGAACCGGGGGCTGGCGGCCGCCGAGGAGGCCGGGGATCGCCGCCTGCAGGCACGGTGCGTCAACATCCGCGCGGTCAGCCGCGTGATCACCGGTGACATGGACGGGCTCGAGGACTTCGCCCTCGACCGCGCGCTCGCCGGCGACGACTGGGACGCGCTGATGAAGCACTTCGTCAACGCCTCCGAGGCCACGCTGCGCGTCGGCAGGGCGCACCGGGCGCTGGAGATCGCCGAGGAGGGGGCCGCCCGGGCGCGGGAGCGGGGCACCGGGATCGGGATGCGGTCGCGGATCGAGGGCAACGGCATCGAGGCGCTGGTCGACCTCGGCCGCTGGGACGAGGCGGCGGCCTGGTTCGAGCGCACCGTCCCCCTGCTGGGACGCAGCGTCTTCACCGTCACCCTCACCGAGCTCTGGGCCTGGCTCCTGCTGTGGCGCGGGGAGGTCGAGCAGGCGGAGTCCGTGGTCCGGACGTACCGGGCGTCCTGGGAACGGCACGGCCGGATCGAGCTGCAGGTGCGCTCGCTGCTCACCACCACGCTGGCGGACCTGGCCCTCGAGCGCGGGGACGTGGACGAGGCCCTCCGTGTCGTGGCCGACGCCGTGGCCGACCCCCTGCAGCGTCGGTCGGCGTCGTCGCTGCTGCCGATCCTCGGGATCGCGGCCCGGGCGCTGGCCGCGGCGGGGGCCGCCGGACGCGACGTGGACCGGGCCCCGTACCGCGCGGCGCTCGCCGACTGCTCCGGGTGGCCGACCCACGGCGTGTGGTCGGCGGTGTTCGCGGCCGAGCTCGGCGAGGGCCCGTGGTCCGCGGTGGCCTCCCTCGGGCCCGACGACGGCGCCCCGGCGTACCTGCGCCCCTACGCCCGCTACCGCGAGGGCGCCGGTCTCCTGGCCGCAGGGGACCGGCCCGGCGGCCGTGTCGCGCTGGAGTCGGCGGTCCGGGAGGCCGAGACGATCGGGTGCGGGCTGGTGGCCCGGCACGCGGCCGGGCTCCTGGCCGGGGCCGGTGCGGCCTCGCCGTCGCGGCGTCGGCCGGACGAGGCGGCCGACCGGCTCACCGACCGCGAGCGCCAGGTGCTGGAGCTGGTCGCCGAGGGGCTGACGAACGGCCAGATCGCCGAGCGGCTGTACATCTCCCGCAAGACCGCCTCGGTGCACGTCTCGGCCATCCTGCGCAAGCTCGGGGTGTCCAGCCGCACCGAGGCCGCCGTCGTGGCCCGGTCCGGGACGGCCGGTGCCGAGCGTGTCGACCCCACGGGCCGGGCGCCGTCTGCCTAGGCTCACGGCGTGCACGATCGCTACGGCTCCGACGTCCTGTCCTCCTCCCCCGGCGCGCCCGGCGGCTCGGCCCACCACCGCGCGCGGCCGACCACGCGGCCGCAGCCGGCCGAGCACGGCCTCGTGGTCGAGGAGGTGACCAGCGGCTGGGTCGGCGCCGTGACCCGCGTGGAGAAGTCCGGCGGCGTGCACCTCGTGGTGCTGGAGGACCGCCGCGGCCGGACCCGGTCCTTCCCGCTGGGCAAGGGGTTCTGGGTCGACGGGCAGCCGGTCGAGCTCACCGCGCCGGTCACCTCCCGGGCACCGGCCGCACCGACGCGGACGGCCTCCGGCTCCGTCGCGGTGCACGGGGCTCGCGCCCGCGTCGCGCGCGGGTCGCGCATCTGGGTGGAGGGCAAGCACGACGCCGAGCTCGTGGAGAAGGTGTGGGGCGACGACCTGCGCATCGAGGGCGTCGTGGTCGAGATGCTCGACGGCGTGGACCACCTGGCCGAGGCCCTCGCCGAGTTCTCCCCGACGCCCGAGCGCCGGGTCGGGGTGCTGGTGGACCACCTCGTGCCGGGAGCCAAGGAGCAGCGGATCGCGGCGGAGGCGCTGCGCACGGTCCCGGACGGCACCGTCCTGGTGCTCGGGCACCCCTACGTGGACGTCTGGCAGGCCGTGAAGCCTGCCCGGGTCGGCCTGGAGTCGTGGCCGACCATCGAGCGCGGCACCGAGTGGAAGCGCGGCATCCTGCGCGAGCTGGGCTGGCCCGGAAGCTCGACCGCGGACGTCGGGCGGGCCTGGCAGCGGATCCTGGGCTCGGTGCGCGACTTCCGCGACCTCGACCCGGCCCTCCTGGGCCGGGTCGAGGAGCTCATCGACTTCGTGACGGCGTGATCAGACGCTGATCAGACCATGCCGTCGCGCTGGGCGTAGTGGTTGACCTTCTCGGAGATGTTCACCACCGCCTGGAAGACCTCCAGACCGATCCGCCAGACCGCCAGGTAGACCAGCGCGCCGATCCAGCCGAACAGGATGGTGAAGAGCCCGACGTACCACTGGTCGGAGAACAGCGTGGCGATGCCGGCGATGAAGGAGAACAGCCAGCCGATGGCGACCAGGATCGTCAGGATGACGTAGACGATCTTGACGATCTTCGGCGTGACGTAGTTGCTGAACGAGAAGTCGAACAGGGAGCCGATCAGCCCCTTGGTGTCGTCGCGCGCCACGCCGGCGGCCGACGACGCCGCGCTCGCGTAGAACGGCTGCTGGCCGCCCTGGTGGCCCGACGGCGGCGGGTAGGACGCCGCCGGCTGCCCGGAGTGCTGCTGTCCGGTGTACGGCTGCTGGTACGGCTGCTGCGCGGGGTCCGGCTGCGACGGCTGCCCGCCGTAGGGGTCCTCGGGTCGTCCGGGCTGCTGCGGGGGGTTCTCGGACATCGTTCCTCCTGCTCGGGATGCGGTTGCCGAGCACCACTGTCGTGCCGCGGGCACGGCCTCGCCACCGGAGCCGCTGCCCACGGAGCCACGACGATGGGATTTCGTCCCCCGTGCTGCCAGGATGGACGTATGACGCAGAACCCGCCGCCCACCGGCCCGCCCGCGGGCCCGCGACCGCTGTCCCCGCCCGACGAGCGCACCTGGGCGATCATGGCCCACATCGGCCCGCTGCTCGTCGGGATCATCACGGCGGGATCGCTGGGCTTCGTGGCCCCGCTCGTGATCTGGCTCGCCCTGCGCGACCGCAGCGCGTTCGTCGCCGACCAGGCCAAGGAGGCGCTGAACTTCCAGATCACGCTGCTCATCGGGCAGGTCGTCGGCTGGCTGACCGTCTGGCTGCTGGTCGGGTGGCTGGTCCTCGCCGTGGTGTGGGTCCTGGGCATCGTGTTCGCCATCATCGCGGCGATCACCGTCAACCGGTACGAGGCCTACCGCTACCCCCTGACCCTGCGGCTGGTGAAGTGACCGGGTGAAATCCCCGGCCGCCGGTCAGGGACACCCCACCGGTGCCCTCCTGCCCGGTAGGTTCGCCCGATGTGTCCGGTGCGGCAAGCGCGCCGCCCGTCGAAGGAGAGGAAGCAGATGACCGAGTCGACTCCAGACCCGCACGCCGACCAGCGCCCGCAGCAGCCCGAGGGACAGCAGCCGCAGCAGCCCCCGCAGGGCTACCAGCAGGGCTACCAGCAGCCCCCGCAGGGCCAGCCGGGCTACCCGCAGGGCGCCGCCGCACCCCAGCCGGTCGCCCCGTCGGAGGAGCGGACCTGGTCGATCATCGCGCACGCCGGCGGCATCCTCGTGGGCTTCCTCGCCCCGCTGATCGTCTGGCTCGTGTACAAGGACCGCAGCGCGCGCCTGGACGACCAGGGCAAGGAGGCGCTGAACTTCCAGCTCACGATGCTCATCGGCTACGTCGTGGGGTGGATCCTCACGATCATCATCGTCGGTGGGTTGATCGTCTTCGCCGCCTGGGTGTGCACGATCGTCTTCGGCATCCTGGGGGCGATGGCCGCCTCGCGCGACGAGTGGTACCGCTACCCGTTCAAGATCACGTTCATCAAGTGATCAGGCGGTCAGCTCGCGCACGACCGCGTCGGCCAGGAGCCGTCCGCGCCGCGTGAGCACCGCCCGGCCCCGCACGGCCGCCGCCCCGTCGAGCAGCCCGGACGCGACCAGTCCGGCGACGGCGCGGCGGCCGTCGGCGTCCAGCACGTCCAGGTCGAGCCCCTCGGCGAGCCGGACCCCGAGCATCACCCGCTCCAGGTGCGCCTCGTCGCGGGTCAGCACCTCGCGCCCCGCCCCCGGCGAGCGCCCCCGGCCGAGCAGCGTCGCGTAGCGCAGCGGGTGCTTGACGTTCCACCAGCGCACCCCCGCCGCGCCGTCGGCGGCACCGCTGCCTCCCGCACCGCCGTCGGACGCCCCGACGTAGGAGTGCGCCCCGGGGCCGATGCCCCACCAGTCGTCCCCGCGCCAGTAGGCCAGGTTGTGCCGGCACGCCTGCTCCAGGCCGCGCGACCAGTTGCTGACCTCGTACCAGCCCAGGCCGGCCGCCGTGAGCAGGTCGTCGGCGAGCTCGTACTTGGCGGCCTGGTCGTCCTCGTCCGGGAGGGTCAGCTGGCCGCGCCGCACCTGGGCGGCCATCTTCGTCCCGGGCTCGACGACCAGCGCGTACGCGGACACGTGGTCGACGCCGGTGGCCAGGGCGGCCTCGACCGACGTCCTCCAGTCGTCCAGCGACTCCCCCGGGGTGCCGTAGATGAGGTCGACCGAGACCGCGAGCCCGGCCTCGCGGGCCCAGCGCACGACGTCGGGCAGCCGCGCGGGGTCGTGGGTGCGCTCGAGCGTCGCCAGGACGCGCGGCACCGCGGACTGCATGCCGAACGAGACCCGCGTGAAACCGGCCTCGGCCAGGGTCGCCAGCGAGCCGGGCGTCACCGAGTCGGGGTTCGCCTCGGTCGTCACCTCGGCGTCGGGGGCCAGGCCCCAGGCCGACCGCACGCCGTCCAGGATCCGCACCAGGTCGCCGGCCGGCAGCATCGTCGGCGTCCCGCCGCCGAAGAACACCGTCGACACGGGCCGGTCGCCCAGACCGGCGGCGTCGAGCACGCGCGCGGCCAGGTCGACCTCGCCGAGCGCCGTCGTGGCGTACTCGTGCTGCGAGGCGCCGCCGCCGAGCTCGGACGCGGTGTAGGTGTTGAAGTCGCAGTAGCCGCATCGCACCGAGCAGAACGGCACGTGCACGTACACGCCGAACCGGGAGCGCGACGAGGCGTCGTCGGTCTCGGCGCCCGCCGTCCGGGCCACGAGCTCGGGCAGGGCGCCGTCCGCCGGGACGGGTTCGCCGTCGGGCAGCGCGGGCACTACTTCTTCTTGTCCTTGGTCTCCTTGCCGCCGGAGCCGTCGGAGGACAGCGCGGAGATGAAGGCTTCCTTCGGGACCTCGACGGACCCGATGTTCTTCATCCGCTTCTTGCCCTCCTTCTGCTTCTCCAGCAGCTTGCGCTTCCGGGAGATGTCGCCGCCGTAGCACTTGGCGAGCACGTCCTTGCGGATGGCGCGCACCGTCTCGCGGGCGATGATGCGTGCGCCGACGGCCGCCTGGATCGGCACCTCGAACTGCTGGCGCGGGATGATCTCCTTGAGCTTGGCCGTCATCTTGACGCCGTACTCGTAGGCCGCGTCCTTGTGCACGATGGCGCTGAAGGCGTCGACCTGGTCGCCCTGCAGCAGGATGTCGACCTTGACCAGGTCGGCCACCTGGTCGCCGGAGGGCTCGTAGTCCAGCGAGGCGTAGCCGCGGGTGCGCGACTTCAGCGCGTCGAAGAAGTCGAAGACGATCTCGGCCAGCGGCAGCGTCCAGCGCAGCTCGACCCGGTCCTCGGACAGGTAGTCCATGCCCTCCATCTGGCCGCGGCGGTCGGTGCACAGGCCCATGACCGCGCCGACGAACTCGCTCGGCGCGAGCACCGTGGCCCTGACGATCGGCTCACGGACGTCCTTGATCTTCCCGGCCGGGAACTCCGAGGGGTTGGTGACCTTGACCTCGGTGCCGTCCTCCAGCGTCACGTCGTAGACGACGTTCGGGGCGGTCGAGATGAGGTCGAGGTCGAACTCGCGCTCCAGGCGCTCGCGCACGATCTCCAGGTGGAGCAGCCCCAGGAAGCCGACGCGGAAGCCGAAGCCGAGGGCCACGGAGGTCTCCGGCTCGTAGTTGAGGGCGGCGTCGTTGAGCTTGAGCTTGTCCAGCGCGTCGCGCAGCGTCGGGTAGTCCGACCCGTCGATCGGGTACAGGCCCGAGAACACCATCGGCTTGGGCTCCTCGTAACCGCCCAGCGGCTCGGACGCCGGCTGCCGGGCGCTGGTGACGGTGTCACCCACCTTGGACTGGCGCACGTCCTTCACGCCGGTGATGAGGTAGCCGACCTCGCCGACGCCCAGACCGTTCGTCTTGATCGCCTCGGGCGAGATGACGCCGATCTCGAGGAGCTCGTGGGTGGCCTTGGTCGACATCATCTCGATGCGCTCGCGCGGGTTGAGGTTGCCGTCGACCGCGCGCACGTACGTGACCACGCCGCGGTAGGTGTCGTACACCGAGTCGAAGATCATGGCGCGCGCGGGGGCGTCCGGGTCGCCGACCGGCGACGGGATGCGGTCCACGATGACGTCGAGCAGCTCGGTGACGCCGTCACCGGTCTTGCCCGAGACCCGCAGCACGTCCTCCGGCTCCCCGCCGACCAGACCGGCGAGCTCGGCCGCGTACTTCTCGGGCTGCGCGGCGGGCAGGTCGATCTTGTTCAGGACCGGGATGATCTCCAGGTCGTGCTCCATCGCCAGGTACAGGTTGGCCAGCGTCTGGGCCTCGATGCCCTGGGCGGCGTCGACCAGCAGGACCGCGCCCTCGCAGGCGGCCAGCGAGCGGGACACCTCGTAGGTGAAGTCCACGTGGCCGGGGGTGTCGATCATGTTGAGCGCGTACGGCTCCTCGCCCCGCTGCCAGGGCATCCGCACGGCCTGCGACTTGATCGTGATGCCGCGCTCGCGCTCGATGTCCATGCGGTCGAGGTACTGCGCCCGGGCGTCGCGCGGCTGCACGACGCCGGTGAGCTGCAGCATGCGGTCCGCCAGCGTCGACTTGCCGTGGTCGATGTGCGCGATGATGCAGAAGTTGCGGATCAGCTCGGGCGGGGTCGCGTTCGGCTGGATGCGTTCGCTCAGGGAGGCGGACGGGATGGGCAACACGTCTCCGTCGGGTCGATGCTGGACTGCTGGGCCCGGTCATTGTCCCACGGTCCCGGCGAGCCCCCTGGCGGGATCTGGACGGACAGGGTCCGTCGCGCCCCTGTCGGTGCCCGTGCCACCGCTCTAGGTTGGCGTCCATGACCACCGTGACACCCGCCGTGGACCCCTCCAGCGGGCTGCGGTCCGACGGCGGGCCGGACCTCGACCACCTGAGCCGCCTCGCCGCGCTGCAGGCGGCCGTCCTGGCGGAGGTGCCCGACGCCGACCCGCGCGCCCCGGTCCCCGCCTGCGGACGCTGGACGGTCACCCGGCTGGTGGTGCACCTCGCCCGGATCCACCACTGGGCCGCGGGCCAGGTACGTCGCCGGCAGGAGACGCCGCTCGGGCGCGGCCCGTTCGACCTCGCTCCGTTCTACGCGGCGCAGGCCGCCGAGCTGCGGGACACGCTGGCGGCGCTGCCCGCGGACGACCCGGCGTGGACGCTGCTCGGCACCGGGCCGGTGTCGTTCTGGCACCGCCGGCAGGCGCACGAGACGCTGATCCACCTGCACGACCTGCGCGCCGCCGCCCTCGGGTCCGGGCCGCGCGCCGCCCGCGAGCGCTCGGTCGACGTCCCCGCCGCGGCCTGGGGCGACGCCGTCGACGAGGTGGTGGGCATGTTCCTGCCCCGGCAGGTCGCCCTGGGGCGCGCGGCGCCGCTGGCCTCCTCGGTGCGGCTGACGGCCACCGACCTGGGATGGTCCTGGCGGCTGGGGCCGGCCGACACCGACCCGGACCGCGATGCCGCCGCCGAGCTGCGGGCCCCGGCCCGCGAGCTGGCCCTCGTGCTCTGGCGCCGGCTCACCCCGGGCGAGGCCGACGCCCGGATCACGGGCGACGCCGGCGCGGTGACCTCCCTGCTGGACGACCGGCTGGTGCCCTGAGCTCAGGAACCCAGCACCGCCCAGCCGTGCGCGGGCACCCGCACCACGTCGCCGGCGAGCACGCCCGTGCCCGCCAGCACCTGCCGCGACCCCGCGGCCGGGACCGTGACCTCGCCGTCGCCGAGGTGCAGGACCGTGACCACGGCGTCGGCGTCGCGCGCCGTGCGCAGCACGATCGTCGGGTTGGCCACCTGCACGACGTCGGTGACCGCGGTGCGCAGCCAGGGCCGCCGCCGGCGCAGCGCGACCAGCTCGCGGGTGACCGCCAGGACCGCGGCCGCCTCGGCCGACAGGTCCTGCGGACCCGGGGGCCGCTCGGCGAGCTCGGGCCGCACGGCGTCGTCGCCGCCGAGCCGTTCCTCCTTGACGCCGTGCAGCCCCAGCTCGTCCCCGGCGTAGAACGACGGCGTCCCCGCGACGGTGCACAGGACCGCGAGCGCGTGCGGCACGTGCCGGTCCCCGACGGCGTCGGCGATCCGGGTCACGTCGTGGTTGCCGACGAACGTGCTCGGGACGAACGAGCGCAGGAACTGCGCGTGCCGCCCGAGCGCGTGGGCGAGCTCGAACAGGTTCTCGTCGGCGATCGCGTGCCAGATCCCCTGCCACAGCTCGTACTGGGTCACCGAGTCCACGGTCGACGCCGCCACGATCCCGGGCAGGTCGCCGTGGATCACCTCGCCGGTGAACCACGCCTCGGGGTGGCGCTCGCGGACCCGTGGCAGCACCCGCGCCCAGAAGGCCGGCGGCACGGCGTAGGCGGCGTCCAGCCGCCAGCCGTCGACACCGCGGTCGAGCCAGTGGGTCATGGCCTCGACGACGAGGTCCTCGACCGCCGGCGAGCCGTGGTCCAGCGCGACGAGCTGGTCGTGGCCCTCGAACACGGCGACCGGCACCGGGTCCCCCGGCCGCCACGTCGCGGGGTCGACGGCGTCGCGGTCGACGCGGAACAGCGCCGCCGCCGGGGACCCCGGCCCCTCGGCCTCCAGCGCCCGCACCGCCGGGTGCTCGCGCCCGACGTGGTGGAAGACGCCGTCGAGCAGCACCCGCACGCCCCGGGCGTGGGCGGCGTCGACGAGGCGCTGCAGGTCGGCCTCGTCGCCGAGCCGCGGGTCGACGCGCAGGTGGTCGACCGTGTCGTACCCGTGCGTCGACGAGGCGAACACGGGCCCGAGCAGCAGGCCGTTCAGCCCGAGCGCGACGACGTGGTCGAGCCACGCCTCGATCCGCCCCAGCCGGTGCACGACGGCCGTGCCGCCGGCACCCTCGGCGCCCTCGGCCGGACGGACCGGCGCGCCCACGAAGCCCAGGGGATAGACGTGCCACCACATCGCGTGCGCGACCCAGCCGGGTTCGGCCGGACGCGCTCCGTCGTCGTCGGTCATGCCGCCAACCTATCCGGTGCCCGTCTCACGCCAGGCGGGTGATCTCCACGGTCACGTCCAGCTCGCTCGCGCCCGGACCGGCGTAGACGCCCTTGAGCGGGGGGACGTCGCCGTACTGGCGCCCGCGGCCGACGACGACGTGGTCCTCCCCGGCGTACCGCCGGTTCGTGGGGTCGTAGGCCACCCACTGCCCGACCCACCACTCCAGCCAGGCGTGCGACTCGCCGGTCTCGGGCACCCCGATCTCGGCGTCGGCCTGCGGGTGCAGGTACCCGGAGACGTAGCGCGCCGGGATGCCGAGCGACCGCAGCGCACCGATGCCCAGGTGCGCCATGTCCTGGCAGACCCCCTCGCGCGAGGCCCACGCGTCCGCCGCGGGCGTGTGCACGGTGGTCACCCCCGGCACGTACTCCAGACGGTCGCGCACCGCCAGGCAGACCGCCTCGGCCGCGGGGCCGGGGTCCAGTCCCCCGGCCGCCTCCAGCGCGAGCGCCGCCACGTCGTCGGGCACCGCCGTGGTCGGGGTGTGACCGAGGTAGCCGGCGTGCTCGTCCAGGACGGCGGGACCGCCGAGGTCCTCCCAGCCGACCGCGGACCGCGCGGGTCCCGGTGCCGTCACCTCGACGGTCGCGTCGGCGACGATCCGCAGGCTCCCGTGCGGGCGCAGCACCTCGAACAGGGTGACGTGGGTGCCCCAGTAGTCGCGGTAGGAGTCGGTCCAGGTGGACGGCTCGACGTCGACGCGGGCCGACCGCACGACCTGGTGGTCGTCGTCGGCCGGTCGCATCCGCGCCTCGTTGTACGAGGCCGTCACGTCCCCGGCGTAGTCGAAGCTCGTCGTGTGCACCACGCGCAGCAGGCTCACAGCGCCTCCCCCACCCAGGCCGTCGTCGCCGACGACGGGAAGTACCGGTCACGGATCGCGTCCGACGCCCGCGAGCACGCCTGCTGGACCTGCTCCAGCGTGGCGGGCAGGTCCTCGAGGGTGTCGGTGCGGCGGGCGAACTCCAGCCGCGCCCGCACGATGCCCAGCTGGCGGACCGCCTCGTCGCTGATCTCGCGGCGGCTCTCGACCGGTTCGAGCGCACGCAGCGCCCGGTCGGCGGCCCCCAGCGCGTAGACGATCGAGCGCGGGAACAGCCGGTCGCGCACGAGGAACCCGGCGGCGTCGACGTCGGAGGTGCGGCCGCGGTGGGCCCGCAGGTAGGCCTCGTGGGCGCCGCAGGAGCGCAGCACCGTCGTCCATCCCGGCCCCGCGGCCCCGAGCCGCGCCTGGGTGGTCAGCAGGCGGGCCGTCATGTCGGCCCGCTCGAGCGACTGGCCCAGCACCATGAAGTGCCAGGTGGCGTCGTGCGGGGTCGCGGAGTCCATCAGTCCCGCCACCACCGCCGCCCGCTGACGCACCCAGCCGAAGAACTCGTGCGCCCCGACGCGACGGCCGACGACCGAGACCTCGTTGCGCGTGGTGTTGAGCGTCTCCCACAGCTCGGTGGAGACGATCTCGCGGGCCCGACGGGCGTTCTCCCGTGCCGCGACCAGCGCACCGGCGATGGCCGACGGGTTGGACCGGTCGTGGGCCAGCAGCCGCACGACGGCGTCGCGCCCGACGACGGCGTCGTCCGACGGGGCGGGGTGGTCCATGATCGCCAGCAGCGACCGGCACGCCAGGGACTCCTCCGCCCACGGCTCCTCGGAGAGCATCTGCACGTGCACGTCGAGGATCCGGGCGGTGTCGTCCGCCCGCTCGACGTACCGGCCGATCCAGAACAGGGACTCGGCGATCCGGCTCAGCACGGGGGCACCTCCTGTTGCTGCTGCTGTTGCTGCTGGTGGTGCAGGTCGACGACGTCGGCCGGGTTGGTCGCGATCGGCACCCCGGCCTCGGCCGGACGCGGGGAGGCGGCGTCGTCGGTCGTCGGGGCGGCGCCGTGGTCGCGAGGGTGCTCGAGCACCCAGGTGTCCTTCGACCCGCCGCCCTGGGAGCTGTTGACCACGAGCTGGCCCTCCCCGAGCGCCACCCGGGTCAGCCCGCCGGGCAGCACCCAGACGTCGTCGCCGTCGTTGACCGCGAACGGGCGCAGGTCCACGTGCCGGGGCCGGAAGGCGCCGTCGACGTAGGTCGGGGTGGTGGACAGCTGCACCACCGGCTGGGCGATCCAGCCGCGCGGGTCGGCGACCAGCCGAGCGCGCAGGGCGGCCAGCTCGTCGGCCGAGGCGTCCGGGCCGACGACGATCCCCTTGCCCCCGGCGCCGTCGACGGGTTTGACGACCATCTCGTCGAGCCGTTCGAGCACCTCGGTCAGCGCGCCCGGCTCCTCGAGGCGCCAGGTGTCGACGTTCTGCAGCACCGGCTCCTCGGACAGGTAGTAGCGCACCAGGTCCGGCAGGTAGGTGTAGACCAGCTTGTCGTCGGCGACGCCGTTGCCGAGCCCGTTGGCCAGCGCCACCGTGCCGCGGCGGGCGCAGTCGACCAGGCCCGGCACCCCGAGGACGGAGTCGGCCCGGAACTGCACGGGGTCGAGGAACGCGTCGTCGACGCGGCGGTAGATCACGTCGACGCGCTGGGGGCCGCTCGTGGTGCGCATGTAGACGCGCCCGGCGGCGCAGTACAGGTCCCGCCCCTCGACGAGCTCGACCCCCATGAGCCGCGCCAGCAGCGCGTGCTCGTAGTAGGCGGAGTTGAACACCCCGGGCGTGAGGACCACGACCGTCGGGTCCGGCGTGCCGTCGGGGGCCGCGGCCACCAGCGCGGACCGCAGCCGGCGCGGGTACTCCACGACGCTGCGCACCCGCAGCTCGGAGAACAGCTCGGGGACCGTGCGGACCATCGCCTGCCGGTTCGCCAGCACGTAGCTGACGCCGGAGGGCACCCGCACGTTGTCCTCCAGCACCCGGAACTCCCCGGCCTCGTCGCGGATCAGGTCGACCCCGGCGACGTGGCACCGCACGCCGTTGGCCGGGACGATGCCGTGCGCCGCCCGCTGGAACTCGCCGCTGGACTCGATGAGCCGACGCGGGACCACGCCGTCGCGCACCGCGTGCTGCGGGCCGTAGACGTCGGCGAGGAACGCCTCCAGGGCCCGCACCCGCTGCTGCACGCCCCGGCTGATCCGGTCCCACTCGTCCGGCTCGACGACACGGGGCACCACGTCCAGCGGGAAGGGCCGCTCCTCGCCCGCGACGTCGAAGGTGATGCCCTGGGCCAGGAAGGAGCGCGCCAGCGTGTCCGAGCGGGCGGCGACCTCCTCGGGCGACAACGAGGCGAAGGTGGCGTGCACCTGCTCGTAGCGGGGCCGCACCGCGCGCTCACGGTCGATGAGCTCGTCGAACGCCGGGCCCAGGGGGTAGTCGTCGAACAGGTCCGCCATGCAGTCACGCTAGTGGTCCCGTCCGACCGGCGTGTTCCCGCGACGTTTCGGCCGCGTGTCGCGCCGTAGGCTGTCCGGCATGGCGAGCCACCGGTGGACGAGACTCCTGCGTGAGGCGGCGCGCGCCGTCGGGTCGGCGGTCGCGCGGTCGCGACGACGCCCGACGGCGCCCCCGGGCCGGCAGGCGCCCGCCGGTGCCGTGCGCTACCCGGGGGACTTCACCGGCGTCGTGCGGCCCGTGTACTCCCCGCACCTGGACGGTGCGCCGGACCCCGGCGAGATCGTGTGGACCTGGGTGCCGTTCGAGGAGGACCACAGCCGCGGCAAGGACCGGCCGGTGCTGCTGATCGGCCACGACGGCCCGTGGCTGCTCGCCCTGCAGCTGACCAGCAAGGACCACGACCGCGACGCGGCCACGGAGGCCCGGTACGGCCGGCTGTGGATGGACATCGGGTCCGGGCCGTGGGACGCCCGGGGCCGGCCCAGCGAGGTGCGGGTGAACCGCGTCGTGCGGGTGGCGCCCGACGCCGTGCGCCGCGAGGGTGCGGTGCTGGACGCCGCGACCTTCCGCCAGGTCGTCGACACGATGAGCCGCGCCCGTCGCTGACGCGACGTCGGTCACACCGTTTCTCCCGGGAGGGTCGCGGCTGGTACCGTAGATCTCTGCGTGTCCGCCCAGGTCGGCGGGCACCGCCGCAGGTCCTCTCCACGGGGTTCCCCACCCCCAGTCCCGGATGTGCGGCCGCCCTCTACGACCTATCCGCTCGCCGACAGGCGAACACACCAGGAAGTTCTCTCGTGGCAAACATCAAGTCCCAGATCAAGCGCAACCTGCAGAACGAGAAGGCGCGCCTGCGGAACCGCTCCGTGAAGTCGGAGCTCAAGACTCACGTCCGCAAGGTCCGCAAGGCCGTCGCCGCCGGCGACAAGGAGGCCGCCAACGAGGCGCTCCGCGTCGCGTCGCGCAAGCTCGACAAGGCTGTCTCGAAGGGTGTCATCCACCCCAACCAGGCCGCGAACCGCAAGTCGGCCATCTCGAAGGCCGTCGACGCGCTCTGACGCTCACCGGCCGCCCCGCGCGGCCGTGACGTCGAACGCCCCTGCCCCCGTCCGGGTGCAGGGGCGTTCGTGCGTCCGGGACCGTCAGGACCGTCCGCCGGAGCGCGCGATCGTCAGCACCGCGGTCTCCACGGCGTAGACGGGGTCGCGCCCGCCGCCCTTGACGTCGGCGTCGGCCTTGGCCACCGCGGTGATGGCGGTGGCCAGCCCCTCCGGCGTCCACCGGGACAGGTCCCGCTGGGCGTTGCGCACCTGCCAGTCCTGCAGGCCGAGCTCGCGCGCCGTCGTCGTCCCCCCGCGGATCGCCGCCACCCGGGCCAGCGTCCGCAGCCGCAGCGCCAGCGCCGCCACGACGGGCACGGGGTCGGCCCCGGTGGCCAGGGCGTGCCGCAGCAGCGCCACCGCGGCCCCGGCGTCGCCGGCCACCGCGGCGTCGGCCACCTTGAAACCGGTCGCCTCCACGCGGCCGCCGTAGTACCGGTCCACCGTCTCGGCGGAGATCGTGCCCGTGGTGTCCGCGACGAGCTGGGAGCAGGCCGCCGCGAGCTCGCGCAGGTCGTTGCCCAGCGCGTCGACCAGCGCCCGCACCGCGGCCTGCTCGGCACGGCGCCGCGCGGCCCGGAACTCGCCGCCGACGAACGCCACCTTGTCCGCGTCCTTGCTCACGGCGTCGCACTGCAGCACCGGCGCACCGGACCCGGTGATCGCGTCGAGCATCTTCTTGCCGCGGTTCCCGCCGCCGTGCACCACCACCACGACCGTCTCCGGGTCGGGTGCGGCCACGTAGTCGACGACGTCGGCCACCAGGTCGTCGGTGCACGCCTCTGCTCCCCGCACGACCACGACCTTCGCCTCGCCGAACAGCGACGGGCTGGCCGCCACCGTGAGCTGGCCGGCCGCGTAGGTCGGCGCGTCCAGCTCGGCACGCTCGACCTCCGGGTCGCGCTCGCGGGCGAGTGCCACCACGCCGTCCACCGCGCGCTCGGCCAGCAGGCCCTCGGGGCCGCGGACCAGGACCACCGGAGCGAGGGTCGGGTCGTTCCAGGGGCGCTGGTTCGCGGAGGTCTTCGCGGGGCGGGAGCGGGAGGCGGGCGGCACGGGACCAGCCTGCCAGACCCGACCGACACGACGGCGCAGCCCGGAGTACGCCCGGAGCGCGCCCGGTAGCCTGTCCCGGTGCCTCGGACCCTCGTCGTCACCAACGACTTCCCGCCGCGCCAGGGCGGCATCGAGACGTTCGTCCACGCGATGACCTCGCGCTTCGACCCCGACGACGTGGTCGTGTACACCTCCTCGACCCCCGGGCAGGCGGAGTACGACCGCACCCTGCCCCACCCCGTCGTCCGGGCACGGACCCGCATGCTGCTGCCCACCCCGGCGCGGACCCGTGAGGTCGCCCGGCTCGTGGACGCGCACGGGTGCGACACGGTCTGGTTCGGCGCCGCCGCACCCCTGGGACTCATGGCACCGGCGCTGCGGCGGCGCACGGGCGTGCGCCGGATGGTGGCCACCACCCACGGCCACGAGCTGTGGTGGGCCCGCGTCCCCGGCACCCGGGCGGCCCTGCGCCGCATCGGCCGGTCCGTCGACCACCTCACCTACCTCTCGGACCGCACCGTCGGGGTGCTGGCCGACGCCGTCGGCGCCGAGGCCGCCGCCCGTGCCGTGCGCCTCTCCCCCGGCGTCGACCCCTCGACCTTCGCCGGCACCGACCCCGCCGGCGGCCGCGCGGTCCGCGAGCGCCACGGCATCCCGGCCGACGCTCCCGTGGTGCTGTGCGCCGCCCGGCTGGTCGAGCGCAAGGGCCAGGACACCCTGGTGCGCGCCCTGCCCGCCGTGCTGCGCGAGATCCCCGACGCCCGGCTGCTCCTGGTCGGCGACGGTCCCGCCGCCGACCGGCTGCGCCGTCTCGTGGACGAGCACGGCGTGTCCGACCACGTCGTCCTCGCCGGGGGGCACCCGCACGCGGCGATGCCGGCCTTCTACAGCGCTGCGGACGTGTTCGCCGGACCGTCGCGCACCCGACGGGGCGGGCTCGAGGTCGAGGGGCTCGGCATCGTCTACCTCGAGGCCCAGGCCGCCGGTCTGCCCGTCGTCGTGGGTGACTCCGGCGGGGCACCCGACGCGGTGCGCGACGGCGTCACCGGGTTCGTCGTCGACGGCACCGACCCGGACGACGTCGCGGCCCGTCTGGTCGAGCTCCTCGCGGACCCGGTGCGGAGCCGGCGGATGGGTGCCGCCGGGCCGGGCTGGGTCGCGGACGCCTGGACCTGGGACGAACGGTTCGAGATCCTGCACGGACTGCTCACCGGGTGAAGCGCGCGCCGGGGCCACCGAGGCGCCGCGTGCCGTTCCGTCGCCTCTCGGCCCTGCGTGCTTGCATGGCCCGGTGACCCCCTCCACCACCGACGTCCCGCCGCTGCCGACGCCCCGCACCCGGCTCGTGGGCCGTGAGCAGGAGGTCCGCACCGTCCTCGACGCGGTGGACGCCTCGACCCAGGCGGTCGTGACGATCACCGGGATCGGCGGCAGCGGCAAGACGACGCTCGCCACCGAGATCGTCCGGCGCCTCACGGTCCAGTTCGCCCGCCGCTGGTTCGTCGACCTGACCCGTCTCGACCGTGCCGAGGACCTGGCGGGGCACGTGTGCCACCGGCTCGGCGTGCGCCGCGGGACGACGGGGCCGCTCGCGGTCCTGGAGGAGGAGCTCGGTCGGGCGCCCGCCCTGCTCGTGCTCGACAACTGCGAGCACCTGCTCGACGCCGTGGCCGAGCTGGTGGGCTCCCTGACCGCCGCGTGCCCGGAGCTGACCGTGCTGGCCACCAGTCGTCGTCCTCTCGACGTCCCGGCCGAGCGCACCGTCGTGCTCGGGCCGCTGCCCGTCACCGGGCCCGACGGGGGCCCGGGTGCCGCGGTCGAGCTGCTCGTCGAGCGCGCCCGGGCGGCGGGTGCGGACCTGTCCGCCGACGACGTCGCGCCGGACGGCCCGGCGGCGGCGCACCTGGCCGCGGTCTGCCGCCGGCTGGACGGCCTCCCGCTGCCGATCGTGCTGGCGGCGACGCACCTGCGCACGATGCATCCCGCCGAGCTGGCCGAGCGGGTGGAGCGCGACCTGTCCCTGCCGGCGATGCGGGGCGGGGCGGACCACCAGCGCACCATGGCGGCGTCGATCGACTGGAGCCTCGACCTGCTGGCGCCCTCGACCCGGGACCTCCTGCTGCGCGCCGGGGTGTTCGTCGGAACCTTCGACGCCGGGGACTGCCGTGCCGTGTGCCGCCCGGACGACACACCGGACGAGGTCGACGACGGGCTGCGCGAGCTGGTGGAGCACTCGCTGCTGACGGCCGACACCTCGGCGGCGCCGACGCGCTACCGGATGCTCGCCGTCGTGCGCGAGCACGCCCGACGCCGCCTCGGCGCCGGTCCGGCCGACCGGCTGGCCGTCGCCCACCGCGTCCACCTGACGACGACGGTCGGCGTCACGCCGTCGAGCTCGCCGTTCTACACGCCGGCCGACGTGGCCCGGCTCGAGGTCGTCCACGACGACGCGGTGGCCGCGCTGGACCGCGCCGTCCGGGACGAGGACGCCGCGGCCGTCGTCGGCCTGCTCATGGCGCTGATGCGGTTCTGGCGCGTGACGGGCCGGATCCGGTTCGGGCTGGACCACACCGCCCGGGCCTCGGTGGGGCTGGACGGGTTCGGCCTGGCGGTCGTGCACCTCGTCCGCGCCGACCTGGAGCGGCTGCTCGGGCTCCTCGACGACGCCGACGAGCACGTGCGGGCCGGGCTGGCGATCGTCCGGGCCGGGGGTCCGGCCGCGGCGCACGCCCTGCCCACCGCGCTGGGGATCCGCGGCGACCTCCTGTCCGCGCGGGGCCGGCACGACGAGGCCCTCGCGCTGTACGACGAGATCCGTCCGCTGTACGACCCCGTGGACCGTCCGCAGCTGCACGGCGTCTGGTGCGCGAACGTCGGCGGGATCCTTCTCGCCGCGGGCCGCGACGCGGAGGCCGAGCCCCGGCTGCTCGAGGCGCGCCGCGTCCTGGGCGGTCAGCCCCCGGTCTGGCTCGCCGGACGCGTGCACGGCCACCTGGGCACGCTGGCCCGCCGGGCCGGGGACCTCGACGCCGCCCGCGAGCTGGTGCTGGCCGGGCTGGACGAGCTGGCACCGTTCGGCGCGCTGGTCGAGGCGGCCCCGCTGGTCGACGAGCTCGCCGCCGTCCTGCGGGCGGACGGGCGCCCCCGGGACGCCGAGGAGTGCGCCCGCGCGGCGGCGTCGATGCGCCGCCGCGTCGGGTCGACGAGCTCCCGGCACGACGGCCCGGGCGAGCACGGACCGGACATCGCCGACGTGACCGCGCTGGTGCGGGACGTCCGCACCGCCCCGGCGTCGGCCGACGCGCTCACGGCGCGCGAGCGCGAGGTGGCCGACCTGGTCGCCGAGGGCCTGACGAACCCGCAGATCGCCCGACGGCTGGTCATCTCTCCGGGCACGGCACGCACCCACGTCGAACGCATCCGCACCAAGCTCGGGGTGTCCTCCCGGGTGCACGTCGCACGCTGGGTGCTCGAGAGATACGTCGATCGACGGACGCGCTGAGCGGCCGCCGCCCACCAGGATGGGCGCAGGTCCCCCGGCTTCCTCGAGACGGCGCCGCGGGGACAGGGTCGTCTCCCCCACGACCTCTGGTGCGCCGGTGGCGCCGGCTCCGGCCGGTGCCACCGGTGTCTCCCTGCTCAGCCGGCGCACGCCAGCACCAGGCCTCCCGCCCGCACGGACAGCGAGGCCGTGCCGCACCGGTCGGTGCGCACCACCTCGGACCCGACCGCGCGGTAGAGGTCCAGCGCGGTCCGGGTGGGATGGCCGTAGTCGTTCTGCCCCACCGAGACCAGGACGACCCCGGGGGCCAGCCGCCGCGCCAGGTCGGCCGACTGCGCGGCCGACCCGTGGTGGGCCATCTTGACGACCTCGACGGCACCGTCGGGATACCCGCCGGCGGCCAGGTCCGCGGCGAGGCGCTCCTGCCCCGGCTCCTCCAGGTCACCCAGCGCCACGACGTCGACCCCGGCGGCCGTGCGCAGGGCGATCGCGACGCTGGCCTCGTTGGCCCCGCCGGCCCCGGCGTCGGCGCCGAGCACCGTCCAGGCCACGTCGCCCGCCGTGCCCTGGCGGGCGGACACGGCCACCTCGACGGGCACCTCGTGCCGGGCCAGCGCGGCGCGGGTCCGGCGGGCGGCGTCCGCCGGGTCGTCGAGGGGCGAGACGAGGGCCGCCACGACGGTCCGACCCGCCAGCACGCCCTCCAGACCGCCGACGTGGTCGGCGTGGAAGTGGCTCAGGACCAGCAGGTCGACGCGATCCACGCCGAGCCGCCGCAGGCACCGTGCGGCACCGTCCCCGGGCGGTCCGACGTCGACCACGACGGCCGCGCGCGGCCCGCTGCGCACGACCAGCGCGTCGCCCTGACCGACGTCGCACGCCACCACCTGCCAGTCGGGCGGGACGCCGGCCGCCGGTACGGTGCGCGGCGCGACGAGCACCGTCCCGAGCGCCACCCCGAGGACCGTGACCAGGACGACGGCACCCGCCGTCGCCGCGCCCCCGGACCCCCGGACCCGCCCGCCGCGGACGCCCGGAGACCGGCGCGGCCGGTGCGCGAGACGCACCCGGCGCCGCAGGGCCGACAGCCGGTCCGCCGGTGCCCGGCCCACCGGCCAGCCCTGCCCCGGGGGCCGCCGCAGCACGAGCGCGAGCACGACGGCGGTCACGACGGCGAGCAGCGCCGCGCCGCCCGGTCCGGCGAGCCAGGGCAGGCGTGCCCCGGGCAGCGCCGCGGCGGTCGTGGCGACGGTCGCGATCCAGCCGGTGGGGATCCCGGCCAGCCACGCCACGGCACCGGCGGCACCGGGGGCCCACGGCGCCGCGAGCGTGGCCACCAGCGCCAGGACGGTCGCCGGGACGAGGGCCGGGGCGGCGAGGAGGTTCGCGAGCACGGCGGTGGACGGCAGCGCCGGGTCCAGCAGGATCAGCACCGGGCCGCACGCCGCCTGGGCGGCCAGGGGGACCGCCAGTGCGAACGCGGGACCCCGTCCGCACCACGGGGCCAGACGCCGCGACAGCGGCCCGGTCAGGAGCACGATGCCGGCCGTGGCAGCGCAGGACAGCGCGAACCCGAACGAGCGGGCCTGCCACGGGTCGACGACGAGCAGCACCGTGGCGGCGGTCGCCAGCGCCGGGAACCCGGCCGCGGGGCGGCCCAGGACCAGGGCGACCAGCGTCACGGCGCAGGTCCAGGCGGCCCGGAGCACGCTCGGCTCGGGACGCACCAGGAGCACGAACCCGACGCCGACCGCGGCCAGCAGCCCGACGCGGACAGCGGGCGGGGCCCGCAGCGCCACGCACGCGGCGCCGGCGGCCGTGAGCACGATGGCGAAGTGGCTGCCCGAGACGGCCGTGACGTGGGTCAGGCCGGTGACGCGCAACGCGTCCTCGAGCTCGGCCGGCACGCGGGAGGTGTCCCCGACGGCGGCTCCGGGCACCAGGCCGCGCGCCTGGTCGGACAACCCGTCGGTGACGTCGAGGAGGGCGGTCCGCAGGGTGTGGGTCGCCCGGCCGGACGGACCCGGCGGCGCGCTCTCGGCGACGGGGGTCGTCGCCCGCCCGGCGGCCACGACCCCCGCGCCGAAGGACGGCGGGGCCAGCCTGACCCGCGCGCGCACCGCGGCCCCGAAGCGGGGCGGTTCCCCCGGGGCCGTGACCAGGACGTGCCCGACGGCGGCGGAACGCACGCCCCGCGCGACGACCGAGTCGACGGCGAGCACCCACCGGGACCCGTCCCCGTGCACCGCCGCACGGGCCGAGGAGACCACGCGCCCGTCGACGGTCGCCGTGGCGCCGTCGTCGGCGAGCCCGGCCAGCGGACCCCGCGCCGCGGTCTGCACGGCCACCGAGGCCGCGACGGCGACGAGGCACGCCGCCACCAGCGCCCCGTGCGCGACCACCGGACCGACCGGGCCGCCGCGCCGTCGGACGCCGGCAGCCACCGCTGCCGCGCACCCCAGCGCCACGAGGGCCCCGACGACCGTCAGCGGACGGGCCACCGAAGTCCACGGACCCGTCAGGGTCCACGCGACGACCCACGCCGTGGCCACGACCGGTACGAGACGCAGGTCCGTGCTCACAGCACCACGAGGTCGCGCAGCTCCTCCAGGAGCACCGGGCCGATGCCGGACACCTCGGCGAGCTCGTCGAACCGGGTGAAGGGCCCGTGCTCGTCACGCCAGGCGACGATCCGGTCGGCGAGGACCGGGCCGACGCCGGGCAGCGCCGTCAGCGCCGTGGCGTCCGCGGCGTTGAGCGGCACGGGGGCGGCGGCGTCGGCCCCCGCCGCCGTCCCTGCGAGCGGTGCCGCCACGCGCGGCTCCTCCCCGGGCGCCGGCACGTGCACCTGCTCGCCGTCCACGACGGAACGGGCCAGGTTCAGGGCGGTCAGGTCCGCCGTGCCCGTGGCACCGCCGGCGGCCTCGACCGCGTCGGCCACCCGAGCCCCGGTCGGCACGGTGACCAGGCCGGGGTCGGCGACCTGGCCGATGACGTGCACCACCACACCCGTGCCCGTCGCCGAGCCGCCCGCGCCGCCCGCACCGGCTCCGAGGCTCGTCGGCCCGGGCGGGGTCCCGGCCGGTGCGGGATCGACCGAGGCGGGTCCGGCCCGTGGCGGGTCGCCCGGAGCGGGGTCCGCCGGTGCGCCGCCGACGGGCACGCCCAGCGGCGCCACGTCCTGGCGGGGCCAGAGCGCGACCCCTCCCACGACGAGCCCGAGGGCCAGCAGGACGACGGCGGCCGCGGTGGCGACCGGTCCGGCCAGCGCCCACCGGCGACGTCCCCCGTCCGGCGCGTCGTCCACCGGGTGGCCGTGCGCGGCGCTGTAGGCCGCGGCGACGTGGCCGCCGGAACGCCGAGCGCGCAGCCGTTCGACGAGCTCGTCGGGCCCGCCGTCGTCCGCGGGGGTGGCGAGCGCGGCGCGCAGAGCCTCCAGACGTCCCCCGGCGGGGTCGTCCGTGGCGTCCGGGGGCTCGGGCGGGTGGTGGTGTGCCGTGGTCACGCGGCGACGCTAGGGCGCTCCCGCCGTCGGCCGCCGGGCCCGACCCGTGCGGTGGTGGACGAGCGCCCCTGGGGGTGACGCGCGCCGCCCGCTACCAGGGGCCGCCGGGCTCCAGGTCGTGCACGTGCCCGCCCCGGTCCACGACCACGACGGCCAGCGCCCCGGGTCCGACGTGCGCGCCGAGGACGGCGCTGACGGGAGTCACCACCGGGGTGAACCCCAGGCGCCCCGCCAGGGCGTCGGCGACCTCGGCCGCCTGGTCGGGCGCGCCGAGATGGTGCACCGCCACCGCGGGGCGGGTCGCCGTGCGGACCTGCTCCAGCGCGATCGCCACGAGCCGGGCCACGGAGGCCCGCCGGGTGCGCACCCGCTGGACGAGGTCGATCCCGCCGTCGTCCAGGGCGAGGATCGGCCGCACGCCCAGCGCCGTGCCCAGCGCGGCGGCCGGGGCGGAGAGCCGCCCGCCGCGACGCAGGTGGTCCAGGGAGTCCACGAGGAAGGTCGTGCGCGCCGAGGCGGCGACCTCGGCCGCGCGGCGCGCCACGTGGGCCGCGTCGCACCCGGCGGCGGCGCAGCGGGCGGCCTCGTCGGCCGCGAAGCCGAGACCCATCGCCGCGGTGCGGGAGTCCACGACGCGCACCGGCAGCATGGCGCGCTGCCCGGCCCGCTCGGCGGTCTCCACCGTGCCCGACAGCTTCCCGGACAGGTGCACCGAGACCACGGCACGGGCCCCCTGGGCAGCCAGGTCGCCGTAGGCGGCGGTGAGCTCGGCCGTCGTCGGCTGCGACGTGGTCAGCCGCTCTCCGGCGGCGATCCGCTCGGCCACGTCCGCCGGCCGGACGTCCACGCCCTCGCGCAGGTCCGTGTCGTCCGTCACCACGTGCAGGGGGACGACGACGGGCGCCAGCTCCCGGGGCAGCAGGACGTCGGCGGGCAGGTCTCCTGGGCCGGGCAGGCAGGCGGTCGAGTCGGTCACGACGCGGACGGCCGGTAGGTCACGCATGTCGCCACGAGTGTAGCCACCCGGCACCGCCCGGTCGCGCCGGACCCGGATCGCATCCGACGGCGCGACGCGATAGCGTGCCGCCCATGCCCGACGACGTCCCGTCCGCCGCTCCCGAGGCGGCCCGGGCAGGGGCGCTCGTCACGGTCGGCGAGGCCACCACGGGTGCGGAAGGAAGGTACGTGGCGCGACGTGCCCGACACCACCGCACCGGCCACCGGCACGATCCCCGCGCGGGATGAGTCCGCCGTCGGGCACCGGAGGGGTTCCGGTGCCCGACGGCGGCACGACGCTCACGCCTCCATCGGCTCCGCGTGCCAGATGCGGTCGAGGTAGTCGCGCATCGACCGGTCCGAGGAGAAGAAGCCGGAGCGCGCCACGTTGAGCACGGCCGCCCGGCTCCAGGCGTCCGGGTCGCGGTAGGCGGTCTCGACCCGCTCCTGGGCGTCCAGGTAGGACTGGAAGTCGGCCAGCACCATGAAGCGGTCCTCGCCCAGCAGGTTGGACACGATCGGCTCGAAGACGCGTCGGTCCCCGCCGGAGAACTCTCCGCGCGCCACGAGGTCGAGCGCCCGGCGCAGGACCGGGTTCTCCTCGTAGTACGCCGAGGGCCGGTACCCGGCCTCGGCGACGGCGGCGGCCTCCGGCTCGGTCAGGCCGAACAGGAAGAAGTTGTCGTCGCCGACGAGCTGACGGATCTCGACGTTCGCGCCGTCGTCGGTGCCCACCGTCAGCGCGCCGTTGAGCGCGAACTTCATGTTGCCCGTCCCGGAGGCCTCCTTGCCGGCCAGCGAGATCTGCTCGGACAGGTCCGCCGCCGGGATGAGCGTCTCGGCCACCGTCACGTCGTAGTTCGCCGGGAAGGCGACGCGGAGCACCCGCGAGACCTCGGGGTGGGCGTTGACCACGGAGCCGACGTGGTTGATCAGGCCGATGATCTGCTTGGCCATCGCGTAGCCGGGGGCGGCCTTCGCGCCGAAGACGACGGTGCGGGGCACCACGTCCTCCGGGTCGAGGCGTCCCGAGACGATCCGGTCGTACAGCGTGACGACGTGCAGGATCTTCAGCGTCTGCCGCTTGTACTCGTGCAGGCGCTTGACCATGACGTCCAGCATCGTGTCCGCCGGGATCTCGATCCCGTCGCGCCGCTCGAGGAACCCGGCCAGCCGTTCCTTGTTGGCGGCCTTGACCTCGCGGAACCGACGCCGGAACTCGGGGTCGTCGGCCATCGGCTCCAGGTCGCGCAGCCGGTCGAGGTCGGTGACCCAGCCGTCGCCGATCGCCTCGGTGATCAGCCCGGACAGGCCCGGGTTCGCCAGGCGGACGAACCGGCGCGGGGTCACCCCGTTGGTGACGTTGGTGAACTTCTCCGGCCACAGGCGGGCGAAGTCGGCGAGCACCTTGTCGCGCAGGAGCTGCGAGTGCAGCTCGGCGACCCCGTTGACCTTGGTCGCGGCCACGGTGGCCAGGTGCGCCATGCGCACCGCCCGCTGCGGGTGCTCGGCGATGATCGACATGCGCCGCACGAGCAGCTCGTCGTCGCCCGAGGACTCGCGCACCTCGTCGAGGAACTCGTCGTTGATGCGGTAGATGATCTCCAGGTGCCGCGGCAGCAGGCGGCCCAGCAGCTCCACGGGCCAGACCTCGAGCGCCTCGGGCAGCAGCGTGTGGCAGGTGTAGGCGAAGCAGCCCTGGGTGACCTCCCAGGCTTCGTCCCACGCGAAACCCTGCTCGTCGACGAGGATCCGCATGAGCTCGGGCACCGCGATGACGGGGTGGGTGTCGTTGAGCTGGAAGCAGACGCGCTCGGGGAGCCGGTGCAGGTCGAAGCCCTCCGGCAGGAGCTGGTCGATGAAGTCGCGCAGCGAGCACGCCACGAAGAAGTACTGCTGCTGCAGGCGCAGCTCCTTGCCCTGCGGCGTGGAGTCCTCCGGGTAGAGCACCTTGGAGATGTTCTCGGCGAACGTCTGGGCGCGCACCGCCTCGGCGTAGTCGCCGTAGTTGAAGATCTCCAGGTCGAAGGCGTGCGTGGCCCGCGCGCTCCACAGCCGCAGCGTGTTCACGCACCCGTTGCGGTAGCCGGGGACCATGTAGTTGTAGGGGACGCCGAGCACCTTCCAGCCGGGCACCCAGCGGGTGCGCTCGACGGTGTCGTCGCCCACCTGCTCGGTGACGGTCTCGGTGCGACCGCCGAAGCTCACGGTGACCTCGTGCTCGGGGTGGGCGAACTCCCACGGCGAGCCGTTGTCGAGCCAGTGGTCGGGCTCCTCGACCTGCCACCCGTCCACGAAGTTCTGGCGGAAGATGCCGTACTCGTAGCGGATGCCGTACCCGATGGCGGGGATCGACATGGTGGCCAGGGAATCGACGAAGCACGCGGCGAGGCGGCCCAGCCCGCCGTTGCCGAGCCCCGGCTCGACCTCGGCCTCGCGCAGGTCGGCCAGGTCGATGCCCAGCGACGCCAGGGCCTCCGAGGCGACCTCGGTGAGGTCGGCCGCGATGAGCGCGTTGTCGAGCTGGCGGCCCAGCAGGTACTCCGCGGACAGGTACGCCACGGCCTTGGGCTGCGTGCGCAGGTGCTCGTTCGTGGTCCGCATCCAGCGCGACATCAGGTAGTGGCGCACGGTGCGGGCCAGGGCCAGGTACTTGTCGTTGGTGCTGGCGCGTTCGAGGACGGTGCCCTGGGTGAAGTTGAGCTCGCGCAGGTACTCGCGCACGAACCCCTCGACCGAGGGCTCCGGGCTGGTGATCAGGGGCGTCGATTCGGTCACACGAGCGACACTACCCATGCCGTCGGCCGGTGTCCTCGCAGAGCCGCGACCGACCCCGGAACGTCACCTGCACGAACCACGGACGTCACATGCTGCGCGGGGCGCGCCGCCCGTCCCGGTCGGACCCGGGATGCCGCTAGAGTCCTGGTCATCCCGCCGCCGTGACCTTGGAGCACCCACCGATGAGCCCCTTCCTCCCTGCCGTCTCGCGACGTGTCCTGGGCCTCCTGCTGAGCCTCGTCGTCGCGCTGGCAGCGACGGTCGTCGCCGCTCCCGCCGCGACGGCGGCCGACACGACCCCGCCCACGAAGCCCGAGATCACGCTCGAGCGCTGGCAGCGCCCGAAGGAGCCGGACTTCTCGGGCTACTGGCTGTGGAAGCCGCGCGCGACCTGGTCCGCCGCCCAGGACAGCCACGGGGTCACCGGGTACCACGTCCAGCTGCGGTTCCCGGGCGGTCGCTGGCACACACCGGCGCGGGGCAAGTGGCGTTCTCCCGACAAGCGCCACTACCGCGTCCAGCTCGAGCCCGGCCACCAGGCCTGCTTCCGCGTCCGGGCCCGCGACGCCGCCGGGAACGTGAGCCGGTGGTCGAAGCGGCGGTGCACCACCGCGCCGCTGACGCCGCTGATGGACTTCCAGAGCACCGCGCTGGTGCAGGACAACGGTGCGTCGACCCATGAGTACGCCTACCTCAGCACCGAGGTGGGGCCGACCAGGACCGAGGCGAAGTTCACGGACGTCCGCGGTGTCCGCCTCCGGGTGCGCACCGGCCCGAAGGCCGGGCGCGCCACGGTGTACGTCGGACGCCAGCGCCTCGGCACGATCGACGCCCGCGCCTCGACCGGCAAGTGGCGCACGATCAAGATCCGCATCCCCCGTGAGGACGCCCACAGCGGCCGCATCCGCTTCGTGCCACGCACGAAGGCCCCCGTCAAGGTCCGGTTCGTCTGGCCGATCAGCTGAGGGGCCCGCGGCTCAAGCACCCACCAGGGTCACGAGCCGCGAGCGCCCGGCCGGGTCCTTGACGGCCTGCAGCACGACGTCGACGTGCGGCTCCAGCGCGCTGACCTTGTCGAGCGGCGCACCGATGACGAGCTGGAAACCCAGACCCTGCCACGCACCCACCGCGCGCCCCGCGAACCGTGCGTCGGCCTTGATGAACGCCTCGTCGAGGAACACCGGCGCGTACCGCGGACGGTCCGCCCCTGCGTCGCCGAGCTGGTAGCGCAGCGCCGCGCCCACGATGAACGCCACCAGCTCCTGCGACTCACCGCCGGACTTGCCGGCGATGTGGTCGTAGACCGAGACGTGGTTGCCGTCGAGGTCGACGCACTCGGCGCTGATCCGCACGTGCTCGCGCACGTCCACGAGCCGGCGACGCTCCGGCGAGTCGGGCCGGATGCGGTCGACGAGCCGGGCCATGCGCTCGTAGCGCCGCTGCCGCTCGGCCGGGGTCTGCTCCCCCGGGTCCGCGGCGAGCTCGCGCAGCCGGCGACGGAACGAGACGACGTCGCGCGCCTCGGTCACCTGGGCGGTGATGCGCAACCGGTGGTTCTCGTCACGGAAGGGCAGGGTCGCCAGGATCTGGTTGACCGGCTCCATGCGTTCGCGGATCTCGGCGACCGACCGGCTCATCACGTTGCCCAGCAGGGTCAGGTCGTGCCCGGACAGGCGCCCGAGGGTCCGCGACCAGCGTTCGGTCAGCTCGTACAGGCGCTGGTCCTCGATCTCGGCCAGGATGCGGGCGAAGTCGTCGTAGGAGTCGTCCGGGTCCGTGCCGAGGTTGGGGTTCGGCCACGCGTCGCAGAACCGCTCGAAGACACCGCGCAACGCGGTCCGGGCCGCCTCGGCCGCGGCCACGGCGGCCTCCCGGTCACGCACGAGCTCGCGGGCGACGGCGGTGGTCGCCTGGTCCAGCGCGGCCAGGGGCAACCGGTCGGGGTCGCCCGGGGCCACCGCGGCCAGCGCCGACTCCAGCCGACGCGCCTGCGCCTCGGTGCACGCGGCGCCGGTGCGCTCGGCCTCCTCGACGGCGTCGGTCACCTGGTCGACGAGGTCGGTGATGGACGCCCACTGCTCGCCGAGCTCGCGCACGCGGTTCTCGGCGTCGGCGCGCTCGCGGTACAGCTCGGTCAGCCGGGTGCGCAGCTCCTGCTCGTCCTCGCCGAGCGCGCGCACGACGTCGGAGCCGTCGCGCAGCGCGGCGAGGCGCTCCTGCCGCGCGGCGAGCGCCTCCTCGGCACCGGCGACGTCGACCTCCTCCCAGGTCGTCCGCACGACCTGCCCGGCGGCCACGAACTGGTCGGTGTGCGCCGCCTGCCGCAGCCGTGCACCCTCCAGGGACGCCCCGGCCTCCTGCAGCGCCGTGCGCGCGGCCTCGATGTCGGTGGCCAGACGGTCCCGACGCCGGGCGTTGGAGAAGCCCAGCACGGAGCCTCGCGGGCTGCCGCCGTGCGCGCCGCGGGCGCCGTCGGCGATCTGCCCGGTGCGGGTCAGGGCACGGCGGTGGTGGTGCAGCTCGGCGGGGTCGTCGACGCAGACGTGGTCGTAGCGCTGCGCGAGCCGGTCGGCGAGCCAGCCGCCGAACGGCCCGGCCTTGATCTCCAGGCGACCCGGCAGCGTGCGCGGGTCGGCGTCGTCGCCCATGGGCCGATGCGTGGGCACACCCTCGAAGCGCAGCCGGCGGCGCAGCGGCACGGTGTCGATGGCGGCCCGGAAGTCGGCCAGCCGGTCGGCGTCGACGAGCAGCGTCGTGGCGAACCCGCCGAGGGCCAGGCCGATGGCGTCGCGCCACGGTTCGTACTCGCCGCGCACCTCGAGCAGCTCGCCGACAAACGGCAGGTCGTCCGTCCCGAGCCCGGCGGCCTCGGCCAGCGCGACCCGGGCGGCGTGGTCCTCCGCCGGGACGTTGCCCCGGCGGCGGGACAGCGAGGCGGCCTCCTGCTCCAGGCGGGCCAGCCGCTGCTCGGCGTCGGTGACGGCCTGGCGCGCGCCGTACACCGCGTCCTCGAGCTCGGCCGCCCGCTCGGTCCGGTGCTCCACGAGCTCGCGCGCGGCGCGGTGCACGCGGTCCAGGTCCCGCCGCGAGGACACCGACTCCTCGAGCACGGCGAGCGGGGTGTCGAGCCCGGCGCGGGCGGTGCGCACCTGCGCCAGCTCCTCGGTGCGCCGCCGGACCTCGCGCTCGGCGGCCTCGATCGCGTCGCCGCCCGAACGCCGCAGGGCGGCACGGGTCTCCTCGAGGTCGGACTCGGCGGTGGCGATCCGCGCCGCGGCGGCCGTGCGCCGCTCCTCGGCCGCCCGGTGAGCCGTCCGGTTGACCTCCTCCTCGGCGCGGACGAGCGCGAGCCGGCGCCGGTCGCGCCACACCGCGAACGGCGTCGTCCCCGCGGCGGGTCCGCTCCCGGCCACGCCCAGCGTGTCCAGCAGGGCGACCGAGTCCTCGGCGTCGTCGATCCGCTCGCGCAGCTCGACCATGGGCCGCAGCACCTCGACCTGGCGGGTCGCGGTGAGCATCTCGCTGCGGACGGCGCTCAGCTCGTCGAAGTGCTCGACGGCACGGTCGGCGACCTCGAGCGTCTCCGGCTCGGTGAGCACCATCGCCTTGTACAGCGCGTCGACGGTGGTGATCGCCTGACCGGCCTGGATGCGGCCCAGCAGCTGCATCGCCTTGTGGCCGTCCCCGGCCGCGCCGATGCCGAGCGCGGCGTGCAGCCGGGTGGCGAAGGCGATGTCGGTGTCGAACGGGGTGAGCCCGGCCTCGGTGAGCCCGCCCCGGGCGAACCGGCCCGCGGCCAGGGGTTCCAGCGCGCGCAGGTCGAACGCGCCGTCGGCGGTGGCCCGCACGACGACGCACTCCTCGTTGCGGGTCGCGCCACGCGGCACGTACCAGGCCCGCAGGGCCGTGAAGACCTCGCCGGACTGGTCCGTCCAGGACATCGCGATCGCCGTCCAGGTGTCCACGCCGTCGCCGCGCAGCACCTGCTCGCGGCTGGTGGCGCCGTCGGCCCGCGAGTCGTCGAGCTTGCCGCGCGCGTAGGACAGCACGTTGCGCTGCTCGCGCCCCCGCGCCCGACCGGCCGCGGCGCCGTTGGAGGCACCGTTGAACGGCGTGGTGTGGCTCATCATGAGCGCGATGTAGGCGTCCAGCAGCGTGGACTTGCCCGAGCCGGAGGCGCCGGACAGCAGCGTCGCGCGCGCGGAGAACCGCACCTCGTGGTGCCCGTGGTAGCCGCCCCAGTTGACGAGCTGCATCGAGGTGGCCGTCCACTGGCGGCCGTCCGAGGCGGCAGGGATGAGCCCGAACAGCGAGTCGCTCATACGGGCCGTCGACGTCGTGGTCACGCGATCTCCTGCGTCTCGTCGGGACGGTGGTCGGTGGCGTCGCCGGTGCCGCGGCCGGTGCCGGTGCCGCGCAACCACGCGGTGAGCTCGCGCAGCCGGTCCACGGGCAGCAGGATCTCCACCACCGCGCCCACGCGGTACCGCCCCGTGGCGACCTCCTCGAGCACCCGCTCGCGCACCAGCGCGGCGACGGCGTTCTCGATCTCGCGGTGCCGGGCGGCCAGGTTCGTCTCGTCGTGGGCGAGGAACCCGAGGGCGTAGTCGGTCATCTCCTCGGCGTCCACGTAGGCGGCGGGGTGCCCGGCGCCCTGCTCCTGGTGGTACCGGTTGCGCACGTAGAGCATGAGCAGCGTCTCGACCCGCTTGAACGGCTCGTCGCGCAGCAGCACCGGGATCGCGAGCCCGTCGGACCGGACCTGGCGCTTGTAGGCGATCTCGTAGTCGCGGTCCACCACGAGCTCGACGAACAGGTCGTGCAGCCGCGAGGACAGCACCTGCTGGTGGGCCAGGAGCGCCGTCCACTCGGCCGGGTGCTCCGCGGCGGACAGGTAGCGACGCTGCATCACGAGCGCCAGCACGCGACGGGCCTCGAACGGCAGCACGCCGGTGTCGCCGGCGAACAGCGCGGCGTCGTCGTCCTCGATCGCGGCGGTCTCGACGAAGGTGCCCTCGCCGGCGTCAGTCATCGGTCCTCCTGATCGGGGTGCGGGGCAGCACGAAGTCGCGGGTGGTGCCGTCGGCGCGGGTGGCGGTGACCCGCTCCAGCCCGTCGGCGGGCACGTCCCCGGTGCGGGGGGCCTCCGGTGGCGGCGCGGCCGCGGCGTCGTCGGCACCGGGGCGGCCGCCGTCGACGGCCAGGTCCAGGTAGCCGAGCAGCTCCACCGGCCGGCGCAGCGCCGCCGGGCCGTCGGAGAAGACCGCCCCGACGGTACTCGGCGCCGTCAGCCCGGCCAGCCGCGCCGCGAGGTCCTGGTGGCTGGGGCCGCCCATCGCCCGCAGCTCGTCGATCGCCCCGTCCGGGTCGTCGGTGTCCTCGGGCGCCCACGGGTCGAGCTGCTCGGGCGGTGTCTCGGGACGCAGGTCGTGCAGGGTGGTGCGCAGCCGGCCCGGCACGGCACGCTCGAACCAGCGCAGCGGCTCGACCCGGGCCGCCCGGCCGCTGGCCGGGAACCAGTCCGCCATCGCCGCGGTCGCCTCGCGCAGGGCGCTGTCGACCTCGCGGTCGCGCAGCGGGTTGTGGTGGCGGATCTGCGCGGTCACGGTCCGCGAGACGCGGGCCTGCGCGGCGAGCACGACCTCGATGGCCGTGACCAGCTGCGACCGCAGCCCCTGCAGCGCGTTCCGCTGCGCCACCGGCAGGTCCACGGCGAACGGGTGCTCGAGGATCTCGCGCACGCGCTGCTCCAGGGAGTCCAGGAGCTCGGGATCGCCGAGGAGCTCCATCGCCCCGGCGAACGCCCGGCCCTCGGTGGTGCTGTCGAGCAGGTTCTCCGAGGCGTCGAGGTACTCCGCGACCACCACGCCGGTGGACCGGTCGTCCTGACGCAGGCGGGTCACCAGGTCGCGCTGCAGGACGGTCAGCGACTCCGCCACGCGGGCGAAGTCGGCGGGCAGCTCGCGCACGAGGAACAGCAGGTGGTCGTACTGCTCGCCCAGGCGCTCCTCGGCGACGGGCTCCACCTCTCCCCCGGCCTCGAGGCGCGCGAGCTCGCTCTGCGCCTCGTCGATCCGCGCGCGCAGCCGCCGCATGCGGGCCTCGCGGTCCGGGTAGGCGTCCCGGGCGAGGTCGTCGAGCGCGACGAGCAGCGTCCGGATCCGGGACTCGCTGACCAGGCCCCGGCCGCCCTGGGTGCGCGCGACGACGTCGAGGGCCTCGGTGGCGTAGCTGGAGAGCTGGTACCGCTCGGCGCCGCCGTCGTCCAGGGACCGCACGAGCCAGCGCTCGCGCACCCACCGGGTGCACAGCACGCGCGCGGGCTCGTCCGGCACCCGGGGTGCGCCGGACGCCGCCGGCGCACCGCCGTCGTCCCGGGCGGCACGGAAGCCGTCCAGCAGGTCGTCCACCTCGACGTGCAGCTGCTCGGTGGCGACCGTCGGGCGGTCCGGGGTGAACACGCAGCGCAGCACGGCGACCACCAGGGGCGCCTCGGCCTTGTGCAGCAGCCCGAGCGTCGGGGCCGCGAAGGCGCGCTCGACCCCCGCGAGCGCCCCGGCCAGACGCGATCCCGGTGGCGGCGCCACCTCCGGCTCAGCCACGCCTACCTCGTCCGAGCCTGCGGTTCCGCGCCGGCCGCGTACCTCGCTCCGCTCGGCCCCCTGCCTCTGCTGCACCTCCGGCTCAGACGACGACATTCACCAGCTTCGGCGCGCGGACGATCACCTTGCGGATCTCGGCGCCGTCGATCGCCCGCATCACGTTCGGCTCGGCCAGGGCCGCCGCCGTCAGGTCGTCGTCGGAGATGTCCGGCGACACCTCGACGCGCCCGCGCACCTTGCCCTTGACCTGCACGACGCAGGTGACCGTCTCGGCGACCAGGTACTCGTCGCGGGCCTCGGGGAAGGGCTCGCGCGCCAGCGAGGCGGTGTGCCCGAGACGCTCCCACAGCTCTTCGGCGATGTGCGGCGCGATGGGCGCGACCATGAGCACCAGCGGCTCGACGGCGGCACGCGGCACGCGGTCCAGGGCCGTCAGGTGGTTGTTGTAGGTGATGAGCTTGGCGATGGCCGTGTTGGGCCGCATGCCCTCCATCTCGACGCGTACGTCCGCGATGGTGCGGTGCAGCGCCTTGAGGGTGTCCGGCGCGGGCTCGTCGTCGGTGACGACCAGCGACCCGTCGGTCTCGTCGACGACGTTGCGCCACAGCCGCTGCAGGAACCGCTGGGAGCCGACGACGTCCCGCGTGTTCCACGGGCGCGACAGGTCCAGCGGGCCCATCGCCATCTCGTAGACGCGGAAGGTGTCGGCGCCGTACTCGGCGTACATGTCGTCGGGGGTGACGACGTTCTTCAGCGACTTGCCCATCTTGCCGTACTCGCGCTCGACGGCCTGGCCCTGGTAGGTCCAGCCCTCCTGCTCGTCGCCCTCGACCTCGGCCGCGGGCACGTAGGCGCCGCGGTCGTCGGTGAAGGCGTAGGCCTGGATGTAGCCCTGGTTGAACAGCTTGCCGAACGGCTCGCGCGAGCTGACGTGCCCCAGGTCGTGCAGGACCTTGTGCCAGAACCGCGCGTACAGCAGGTGCAGCACGGCGTGCTCGACGCCACCGACGTACAGGTCGACGCCGCCGGCCGGGCCGGAGGTGTCGTTGTGCCGCGGACCCATCCAGTACCGCTCCAGGTCCGGGTCGACCACGGGGCGCTCGCCGTCACCCTGGTCGTCGGTGCCCCAGGTGGGGTCCAGGTACCGCAGGTAGTACCAGCACGACCCGGCCCAGTTGGGCATGGTGTTGGTGTCGCGGCGGTACTGCTGCGGGCCGTCGCCCAGGTCCAGGGTGACGTGCACCCAGTCGTCGTTGCGGCCCAGCGGCGCCTCCGGCTCGGAGTCGCGGTCGTCCGGGTCGAAGGTGCGCGGCGCGTAGTCCGGCACCTCGGGCAGGTCCACGGGCAGGCGGTCACCGGGGATGGCGACGGGGCGGTCCTCGGCGTCCCAGAGGATCGGGAACGGCTCGCCCCAGTACCGCTGGCGGCTGAACAGCCAGTCGTTGAGCCGGTAGGTGGTCGTGCCCCGGCCGGCGCCCTTCTCCTCGAGCCAGGCGATGATCCGCGCCTTGGCCTCGGCCACGCCGAGCCCGTCCAGGGAGATCTCGTCGTTCGACGAGCGCACGGTGACGCCGTCACCGGTCCACGCGCCCTCGTGCCCCTCGGGCAGCCCGCCGGCCGGCTCGACGGTGTGCACGATCGGCAGCTCGAAGGCCTCGGCGAAGGCGTGGTCCCGATCGTCCCCGCCGGGCACGGCCATGATCGCGCCGGTGCCGTAGCCCATCAGCACGTAGTCCGCCGTGAAGACGGGGACGGTCTCGCCGTTGACCGGGTTGACCGCCAGATGACCGGTGAACACGCCGGTCTTCTTGCCGGCGTCGGCCTGCCGCTCGACGGCGGTCTTGGCGGCCGCCTCGCGGCGGTAGGCGGCCACGGCCTCCACCGGGGAGGCGTGCCCGCCGGTCCAGGCCGCGCGGGTGCCGTCGGGCCAGGTCGCCGGGACCTCGTCCAGCAGCGGGTGCTCCGGGGAGACCACCATGAAGGTCGCGCCGAACAGGGTGTCGGGCCGGGTGGTGAAGACCTCGATGGCGGCGCCCGCGCCGGCGGCGTCGGCGTCCGCGTCACCCGCGCCGACGACGTGGAACGTCACGTTGGCGCCCGTCGAGCGGCCGATCCAGTTGCGCTGCATCGCCTTGACCTTGTCGGGCCACTCGATGAGCTCCAGGTCGTCGACCAGGCGGTCCGCGTAGGCGGTGATCCGCATCTTCCACTGGCGCAGGTTCTTGGTGAACACCGGGAAGTTGCCGCGCTCGGAGCGCCCCTCGGCGGTGACCTCCTCGTTGGCCAGCACGGTGCCCAGGCCGGGGCACCAGTTCACCGGGGAGGAGTCGACGTAGGCCAGGCGCTGGGCGTCCAGGACGTCGCGCTGCTCGGGCTCGCTCAGCGTGGACCACACGGCGCCGCCGGTGTTGTCGCCCTCGTGGCCCGGCACGGCCCGGGTGCCGGCGGCCAGCTCCGCGCGCAGCTCGGAGATCCGGCGGGCCCGGCCGCGCTGCGTGCCGCCGTCGACCGGCTCGGCGTCGGCGTCGTACCAGGAGTCGAAGATCTCCAGGAAGATCCACTGCGTCCAGCGCACGTAGTCGTCGTCGATGGTGGCGAAGCTGCGGCGCGGGTCGTGCCCCAGCCCCATCCGGCGCAGCTGGCGGCGGTAGGTGACCATGTTGCGCTCGGTCACCAGGCGGGGGTGCTCGCCGGTCTGCACGGCGTACTGCTCGGCGGGCAGGCCGAAGGCGTCGAAGCCCATGGCGTGCAGCACGTTGTCGCCGCACATCATGCGGAAGCGGCCGACGACGTCGGTGGCGATGAACCCGAGCGGGTGCCCCACGTGCAGCCCCGCCCCCGAGGGGTACGGGAACATGTCCATGATGAAGAAGGGCCGTCCGGCCGGCTCGGCCCCGTCGGGACCGGTGAGCTCGCCGGTGGGGTTCGCGGCGTGGAACGTGCCGCGCTCCTCCCACCGGTCCTGCCAGCGCAGCTCGATCTCCTGCGCGAGGGCCGGGGTGTACCGGTGCTCGGGCTCGTCGGGGCGCTGCGGGGCGGCGGACAGGTCAGTGGTGTCGGCGTTGGGCGTGCTCACCCGGGCGAGTCTACCGGCCGGAACGCTCGGGCCCCGTCCGGTTTCTCACGGTCCGGGCGACGGCGCCGGGCTGCCCGCGGGCCGACGAAGCCCCTCAGAAGGAGGCGACGAGCGGCGACCCGACGGCGAGGAGCAGCCAGGCGATCGCCACGACGTAGCCGATGACGAGGATCACGCCGCGGTAGCCCAGGACGAGGCGTCGCAGCCCGTCCCCGACGCGCAGGTGACCCTCCTGCACGTCGTGCACGACCTGGTACCACAGCAGCGGCCACATGATCGTCCACACGACCATGCAGGCCGGGCAGAGGGCGACGAGCACGTAGAAGCTCGTCCACATCAGGAAGAAGACCAGGAGCTGACCGAGCACCGTCCCGCCGAGCAGCCACAGGTGGTACCACCGCGGCAGCCGCGCCCCGGCGAGCAGCACGACCCCGCTGGTGATCACCACGGGGAAGGCGGCCACACCGATGAACGGGTTGGGGAAGCCGAGCAGCGCCCCCTGCCAGGACTCCATGGCGATGCCGCAGTCGAGGAACAGGTTGATCGAGCAGGACGTGACCCGGTCGGGGTCCTGGAGCTTGAGGATCCTCTCGACGGCCAGCCACATCGCGCCGCCGAAGCCGACGGCGCCGAGCACGACGAGCAGTGTGCCGTAGGTGCGGGCCGCCAGCGGGCGGGGCTGTGCGACGGCCGGTGCGCCGTCGGCGGGTGTCTCGGTCACGGGGTGACGGTATCGCACCCCTCGGCCGCCGGCGCCGGCCGGGTCGTGCGCAGGGACACGAGCACGATCAGCAGACCCACCACCGTCAGGCCCAGCCCGGCCCAGGCCGGGGCGACGTACCCCCAGCCACCGGCGATGACGAGCCCGCCGACGAAGGCGCCGCCGGCGTTGCCCACGTTCAGCGCCGAGTGGCACAGCGCCGCGCCGAGGGACTGGGCCCGCGGGGAGAGGTCCATCAGACGCGTCTGCATCGCGATCCCGAGCACCTGCGAGGTGACCCCGAGGAGGAACAGGCCCAGCACGGCCCCCACCGCGCTGGTCGCGGTCAGGGCGAACAGCACGAGGGACAGGCCGGTGGCGACGTAGCCGCCGAGCAGGGTGCCCAGCACGGACCGGTCGGCGAGCCGGCCGCCGAGCAGCGTGCCGACGGTCATCCCCACGCCCATGACGGCGAGCACCCACGGCACGGCGCTCTCGCTCATGCCGGACACCCGCGTGACCGTGGGCGCGACGTAGGTGTAGACGGCGAACAGCCCGCCGAACCCGATCGCACCGCCGACGAACGCGACCCACAGCGGACCGTTGGCGAGCGTCCCCAGCTCCTGGCGGACGCTGGTCGGCACCGGCCCCTGCTCGGGCACGAAGCGCCACAGCCCGAGCAGCGTGATGCCGCCCAGCACGCCGATCAGCACGAACGCGACGCGCCAGCCGAAGGCCTGCCCGACGGCGGTCGAGAGCGGGACGCCGACCACGTTGGCCACGGTCAGTCCCGTCATCATCATCGCCACGGCGTGACCGCGCCTCCCGGGTCCGGCGACCGCGGCCCCGACGGCGGCCCCGACGCCGAAGAAGGCGCCGTGCGGCAGCCCGGCGAGGAACCGGCCGGCGACCAGCCACTCGATGCTCGGCGCGGCGGCGGAGAGGACGTTCGCCACCGTGTAGGCGCCCATGAGCACCAGCAGGAGCCGACGCCGGGACATCCGGGCGGCGGCCACGGTCAGCAGCGGCGCGCCGACGACGACGCCGACGGCGTAGGCGGTGATCGCGTGGCCGACGACGGGGTCGCTCGCCTGCAGGTCCGCACCGATCTGGGGCAGCAGCCCCATCGTGGCGAACTCGGTGGTGCCGATGGTGAAGCCGCCGAGGGCCAGGGCGAAGAGGGCTTGTCCGGCACCGAGGGCCGGGCGTCCCGTGGTGGGTCGGGGTGGCGCGACGGTCACGTTCACGTCCTCTCGAAACGATTCGACGGCACCACGCAGCTCACGTGGGCACGTCGTCGGGGATGCGCCCCACCCTACGCGCGGACCACCCGCACGCGCGAGGCCGCGAGGTGGCCCAGGTCGACGGCCACCGCACCGGCGGGCCCGGTCCAGGTCAGGGAGAGCGTGCCGGCGTAGTCGCGACGCTCCACGACGGTCACCTCCACGTCGAGCTCGAGACCCAGGTCCGCGAGGTAGCGCAGCGCGTCGGGGTCGGCGTCGGAGATCCGCGCCACGACGCCCCGCTCCCCCTCGGCCAGGTCCTCGAGCGGGACCGCGTCGGGGCGGACCACCCGGCCGTCCGCCGTGGGGATGGGGTCGCCGTGCGGGTCGCGGACGGGGTGCCCCAGCCGGGCGTCGATGCGCTCGACGAGCAGGTCCGAGACCGCGTGCTCGAGCACCTCGGCCTCGTCGTGCACCTCGTCCCAGCCGTAGCCGAGCTCACGCACCAGCCAGGTCTCGAGCAGCCGGTGTCGACGCACCATGGTCAGGGCGTGCCGACGGCCCTCGTCGGTGAGCCAGACCCCGCTGTACGGCTCGTGCCCGAGCAGGCCCTGCGCCGTCAGCCGGCGCACCGTCTCCGACACCGTGGACGGCCCGACGCCCAGGCGGTCGGCGAGCAGGCCGGTGGTGACCCGTTCGTCGCTCCACTCCTGCGCCGACCAGATCGCCTTGAGGTAGTCCTGCGCCACCGGGGTCAGATCGGCCGGCCGGGTGGTGTCGGTGTCGTTCACACCCGAAGCCTACGTGGTGGGTCAGGGCGCGAGCGGCCCCTCGGGGCTCGGCGAGGGGGACGGTTCCTGGGTGCTCCCGCCGTCCGGCGGGTCCTCGAGCTCCAGCGGGGTCGCGACGGGCGACGCCTCCGGGCTCGGGGTGACCGGGGCGGCCTCCGGCGCCGCCGTCGGCTCGAGCTGCCCGACCGCCGGCACGACCTCGGGCACCGGCTCGCGGTCGTGCACCGTGGCCTGACCGGCCGGGTTCACGGAGACGACCTGGACGTCCAGCACCCGGCCGTCCTCGGGGTCGAACCGCAGCAGCGTCATCTCGGCGGTCCCGCGCAACGGGCCGACGGTCGCCTGCCCGGAGGCCGCCCCGGCCGTGCTGGCCGACACGTAGCGGATCCCCTGGCCGACCTGCACGGGCCCGGCCCGCCGATGCGTGTGCCCCGAGACCTGGAAAGGCACGCAGCCGGACTCCAGCGCGGGGTCCCCGACCACGGGGGTGTGCACCAGCAGCAGGTCGACGTCGCCCTCCGCGCAGGCCGTGGCGGCCAGCTCGGCGGCCTGCTCGGCCGGGGTGCGCTCGCGCGCGACGGTCGTGCCCTCGCCGATCCGGGTCTCCAGGACGTCCCGGTCGCCGAGGATGCGCACCCCGGACGCCTCGACGACGGACCCGTCGAGCACCACCTGACCGTGCGCGGCCTCCTGGGCGGAGGTCAGCACCGAGTCGTGGTTGCCGTCGGCGACGATCATGGGCACGTCGTCGGGCACGGCGGCCGCGAAGGAGTCCACGCACGCCTTCTCGACGGCCGTGCCGTTCATCGTCGTGTCCCCGGCGTTGAGCATCACGTCCGTGCCGGACAGCTCCGCGGTCGACCGGATCAGCGGCGACATGCCGGTGTTGCAGTGCAGGTCGGAGACCACGAGCATCGTCACCGCGTCCTCGGGCACCGGAGAGGCCGCCCCGAGGTTGGTCCGCACGGCGTCACGGATCTCCCAGGCGCGCCACGCGTCGTGCAGGTCGTCGTCCGCCGCGGCGTAGAACGCCTCGTTCTCCTCGTACAGCTCCAGGAGCTGGCCCCCGTAGGTGTCGACCACGGACGCCAGGCGCCCGGTGATGCGCGCACCTTCCAGCGCGGTCCCCGCGAACACCTCGGACGCCGGGCGCCCGGCCCGCGGCGGCGTCACGTCGCCGGCGACCAGGGTCGACCCGACGACCCCGACCACGACGGCCCCGGCGGTGAGCTGCCAGGTGCGCGGGGCCAGCGTCGCGGAGAGCTCGTCGCGACGCCGGGGCCCGAGCAGCAGCCGCACGCCCCAGGCCGCGAGCGCCACCACGACGAGGGCCCCCACGGTCCGGCGCGCCGCCGAGGCGACCAGGGCCCAGGTGACGGCGTCGAAGGTGATCTGGGGGCTGTCGTAGAACTGGAGGTAGCGGTCGAGGTCGCCGACCAGCTTGTCCAGCGTCGAGGCGTCGTCGACCGCGGTCAGGTCGGCGGGGATCTCCTGGACGGTGACGTCCACGCCGAGGCCGAGCGGGAGCGGCGAGTCGATCTCGAGGGTGCCCAGCGGACCGAGGTCGGTGACCACGAGGCCGTCGGTGTCGACCTCGTAGACGGCCTCGTGCGGGCCGAGGTTGAGCTCGGCGGACGCGGTCGTCACGCCGTACACGACGCAGGCGACCACGGCCGCGGTGACCACGAGGGTCCAGCGCAGCCAGCGGGGCGGGGTACGGCGTTCGGTCATCGTGTCCCCATCCTGACACCCTGCGGCGACTGTCCCGCACACCGCCGTCCGGGGACGTCAGGAGGTCGCGCGGCGCAGCGTGGTCAGCGCGATCGCGGCGGCGCCGAGCACCGCGACGAACCCGATGACGGAGGTCGTCACCACACCGCTGCCGAACGCCGCGTGCGCAGAGCCGAGCAGCGCGCTCGCCTGGTCGGCGGGCAGGTCGGCGGCGACGTTGGTCGCCCCGCCGAGGGTCTCGGCCGCGCGGGCCGCCTCGGCCGGCGTGACGCCGTCGGGCACCCGGACGGCCGCGTGGTACGACGCCGTGAGGATGCCGCCGAGCACCGCGGTGCCCAGGACCGCCCCGACCTCGTACGCGGTCTCGGAGATGGCCGAGGCCGCACCCGCCTTCGCCGCCGGCACGGTGGAGACGATGAGGTCGTTGGAGATGGTCTCGGCCATCCCGACCCCGAGCGCGAGCACGACGAAGGCGACGGCGATCCACCCGGCCTCGCCCCGCCCGGCCACGAGGGCGGTGACGAGGTAGCCGGTGGCCGACACGCAGAGCCCGGCGGCCACGATGACCGCGGGCCGGACACGACGGACGATCCGCACGACCGACAGCCCCGCGACGACCGTGGTGATCGTGCCCGGCACCAGGACGAGACCGGCCTGCACCGGGGAGAGCCCGATGACGAGCTGCAGGTCCTGGGAGACGAAGAACAGGAAGCCGACGAGCGCGAACACCGACAGCAGGTTGACCAGCACGCTGCCGGTGAAGGCGGCGTGCGTGAACAGCCGGACGTCGAGCATCGGGTCGGGCCGGCCCAGCTGACGACGGACGAACACCGCCCCGATCCCGAGGCCGACGGTGAGCTCGGCGAGCCCGAGCAGGTCACCCTTGGCGAGCGTCTTGATGCCGAGGACCACGGCCAGCATGGCCGCCATGACGAGGACGACGGAGAGCGGATCGACCCGTCCCGGCGCGGGGTCGCGGGACTCCGGGACGAAGATCGGGGCGAGGATTCCGAGCAGCACGAGCACGGGGACGGCCAGAAGGAACACCGACCCCCACCAGAAGTGCTCCAGCAGCACGCCGCCGACGATCGGCCCGACGGCGGAGCCGGCCGCGAAGGCGGAGGCGAAGACGGCGATGGCGAGGCGTCGCTCGGCGCGGTCGGTGAAGACGTTGCGCAGCAGCGACAGGGCCGACGGCATGAGCATGGCCCCGAAGAAGCCGAGGGCGGCGCGGGCGACCACGAGCGCACCGGCGCTGGGCGCGAAGGCCGCGAGGGCGGACACGGCCGCGAAGCCGACGGCGCCGGTCAGCAGCAGGCGACGCCGTCCGACGCGGTCGGCGACCGACCCCATCGGGACCAGGAGCCCGGCGAGCACCAGCGAGTAGGCGTCGACGATCCAGAGGAGCTGGGTGCCGCCGGGTTCCAGCGCCGCGGAGATCTGCGGCAGCGCGAAGCTGAGCACCGTGTTGTCGATGGACACCAGGAGCACCGGCAGCATGAGCACGGCGAGGGCGATCCACCGCCGGACCGGGGACGTCACGGTCGCGCCGGGAGCCGGCGCCGGGGTGGGGTTCGTCGTCGAGGAAGCCGGTGCCGTGAGGATCTGAGCCATGGGGAGGCCTTTCACAGCACACGACGGCCAGGGCGACGCGTCGCGTCGGACTTCTGCACCGTCTAGTCGGTACAGTAACCTCTCCGCCGGTAGGGTGCAACCATGCCTCCCCCACCCGCAGCACGCGCCAAGGTGCTCCAGGCGTTCACCGACCTGCTCGTCACCTCCGGCGAACGGTCGGCCACCCTCGACGCGGTCGCCGACCACGCCGGCGTCTCCAAGGGCGGGCTGCTGTACCACTTCGGCTCCAAGGACGCCCTCGTCGACGGGCTCGTGGAACACCTGACCGCGCTCATCGCCGCCGACGTCGCCGCGATGCGGGCCGCCCCCGAGGGCCCGGTGTACTACCTGCTCCGTACGTCGTCGGACGTCGGCAACGAGTTCGACCGCACCTATCTCGCGGTGGCCGAGCTCGCCCGCGGCGCCTACCCCCGCGCCCGCAGCGCGCTCGACGCCGCCGAGCAGGCGTGGACGGACACCGTGGCCGAGCAGGTGGGCGACGCCGCCCTCGCGCGGACCGTCGTGCTGCTGTCGGACGGCATCTACCACCGCGCCTCGCTGGGCGCGGCTCCCCCGCCCCTGGAGGAGCTGCTCGCCCTGGTGGAGCGTCTGCGGCGACCTGCCGCGTCCTGAGCGGGACCGCCGGCCCGGGCGTGCGCCGTCGGCCGGTCCTGCGCCCTCAGCCGGTCCTGCGCTGGGCGGCCACCGACCGCCGCAAGGCCTCCATGAGGTCGACGACCTCGGCACCCTCGCCCTCCGGCTGCTCGCCGAACGTCTCGGCCGCGTCCATCGTGTCGCCCTTCTCGATCTTCGCGTCGATGAGCTGCCGCAGCTGGGCCTGGTACTCGTCGATGTACTCCTCGGGCGCGAAGTCCGCCTCGTAGGCGGACACCAGCTGGGCGGACATCGCCAGCTCGGAGTCGCTCACCGAGGTCGACCCGTCCAGCGCCGGGAACTCCGCGGCGCGGATCTCGTCGGCCCACAGCAGCGTCTGCAGCGTCAGGACCTCGTCCCGCACCCGCAGCGCCGCCAGCCGGGTGCGCTGGCGCAGCGCGAACTTCACGATGGCGGTGCGGTCGGTCTCCTCCAGGGTGCGCCGCAGCAGCACGTACGCCTTGGGGCTCTTCGAGTCCGGCTCCAGGTAGTACGTCCGGTCGAGGAGGATCGGGTCGACCTGGTCGCTCGGCACGAACTCGACGACCTCGATCTCCCGGTTCGACTCCGCCGGCAGGGCCGCGAAGTCCTCCCGCGTCAGCACCACCACGTGCTCGCCGTCGTCGTAGGCCTTGTCGATGTGCTCGTACGGGACCGTCTCGCCGCACACCTCGCACACGCGCCGGTAGCGGATCCGTCCGCCGTCGGCGTCGTGCACCTGGTGCAGCGACACGTCGTGGTCCTCGGTGGCGCTGTAGATCTTCACCGGGACGTTCACCAGACCGAACGTCACGGCGCCCTTCCAGATCGCCCTCATCACCCCATGGTCACGCGGGCGGTCACGGGACGCGACCGGTCAGCCGAGCAGCCCCAGCACACCGACCACGCCCACCAGCACGCCCAGGAGCAGGGACACCCCCACGAGCACGGCGTGCACCGTGTAGAAGCGGGTCGCGCGGCCGGCGTCGTCGCGGGACCGCGGGTCCTTGGTCACGCGCCGCCAGAACTGCGGCCACACCACGAGGTTCCACACGGCGGCGACGAGCAGGACGACGGACCAGGCGACGGGGATCTCCACGGCGCCGAGTATCGCACTCCCGGCGCGCGGGCGGCGCGCCCGTCGGCACGCCGCCCGCGGCCCCTCGCGGCTCAGCTCCCGAGCGTCGCCAGGACGGCGTCGGCCATGCCGGCCTCGCCGCGGGCGTTCGGGTGGAGCGGCACCACCCCGGACCCGTCGAGCAGGGGCTCGACCCACCGCGTCCCGGCCCCGGAGCACGCGTCGCGCCCCTCGCTGACGACGGAGAGGTCGACGAAGACCGCCCCGGTCTCCCGCGCGGCGCGCTCGATCACGCCGTTGAGCGTGGCCTGCAGGTCGCGCAGGTAGGGCACGTCCCCCTGCGCGAAGGGCAGCTCGGGGTAGCACCCGTCCTGCGGCGGCAGCAGCCACGGGTACCCGACGACCACGACGTCGGCCCGCGGCGCCCGGCGCTGGACGTCGACGAGCGCCTGCCGCACGGCAGGATAGGTCCGCTGCTCGACCCGGTCGACGAAGTAGTCGCCGTAGACGTGCTCGCACGGGCTGCCGTACCCGCGGGTCAGGCCGCCCAGCGACCCGCACGCCAGGATCGCCCCGCTGAAGACGTCGTTGTCGTTCCCGCCGATGGTGACGGTCACCAGGTCCGTCTTCCTCGTGACCGCGTCGAGCTGGGCCGGCACCCGCCGGTACTGGCGGTCGTACAGGTCGGCCGTCTCGGCCCCGCCGCAGGTGACGTCGGTCAGGTCGGCACCGAGCGCGCCGGCGACGAGCTTCGGGTAGTTGCGCGTGGCCCGGAGGCACCGGGGCGGCGCCGACGGGTCGAGGGGCAGGATGCCGGAGCCGGCGGCGTACGAGTCCCCCAGGGCGACGTACTCGTCGGGGGGCGGAGCCGCCGTCGCCGCGGGGGCGGAGACCAGGGTGGCGAGGCCGACGGCCAGTGCCGCGACCCAGGCCGTGGGACCACGACGTGCCCGACGCGATGCGTTCATGGGACAGCTCCTTCGCCGTTCGTGCCGCAGATGCTCGACACCGAGCACCGTGGAGAGTCTCGGACCGACGGACCGCACTCGCACGCCCTGCGCGCTGCGCGTCGCCCCGGGCACCGCCAGGATGGGCTCGTGAGCCCGCAGGCCCAGCGCGTCACGGTGGCGGGCCGCACCCTGTCGCTGACCAACCTCGACAAGGTGCTCTACCCCGCCACCGGCACCACGAAGGGCGAGGTGCTGCAGTACCTCGCCACGGTCGCCGACGTCCTGATCCCGCACGCCGCGCACCGACCCGCCACCCGCAAGCGCTGGCCCGACGGGGTCGAGGGGCAGTCGTTCTTCCAGAAGAACCTCGACGCCTCCACCCCCGACTGGGTGCCGCGGCACACCATCCGCCACCGGCACTCCGTCAACGACTACGTGCTCGTCGACGACCTGGCCACGCTCACCTGGCTCGGTCAGACGGCGACGCTGGAGATCCACGTGCCGCAGTGGCGGTTCGGGCGCACCGGCGACCCGCTGCCGCCGGACCGGATGGTGCTCGACCTCGACCCGGGCCCCGGGGTCGGGCTGCCCGAGTGCGCGCAGGTCGCCCGCTGGGCCCGAGAGATCGTCGCCGGGATGGGTCTCGACCTGCTGCCGGTGACCAGCGGGTCCAAGGGACTGCACCTGTACGCGCCGCTGACGGGCCCGCACGGGACGCTCACCAGCGACGACGTCTCCGCCGTCGCCAAGGAGCTCGCCCAGCACCTCGCCACCGAGCACCCCGACCACGTCGTGGCCGAGATGAAGCGGTCGCTGCGGACCGGCAAGGTGTTCGTCGACTGGTCGCAGAACAACGGCTCCAAGACCACGATCACCCCCTACTCCCTGCGGGGACGCGCGCAGCCGACGGTCGCCGCCCCGCGGACGTGGGACGAGCTCGACGACCCCGACCTCCGCCAGCTCGACCACGCCGAGGTCCTCGAGCGGATCGACCGCGACGGCGACCTGCTCGCCCCGCTGCTGGCCGGCCACCTGGACCGCCTGGAGCCCACGCCGGAACACCTGGCGACCTTCGACCGGCTGGAGACGTACCGCGCCAAGCGCGACCCGGGACGCACCCCCGAGCCGTTCTCCTCGGGCGCCTCCCGCCCCGCCGACGCGGCGCCGCGGTTCGTGATCCAGGAGCACCACGCCCGCCGGCTGCACTGGGACTTCCGGCTGGAGCACGAGGGCGTCCTGGTCAGCTGGGCGCTGCCCAAGGGCGAGCCCGCCGATCCCGACCGGAACCACCTCGCCGTGCAGACCGAGGACCACCCGCTGGCCTACGGCGACTTCGAGGGCACGATCCCGGCCGGGGAGTACGGCGGCGGCGAGGTGACGATCTGGGACGCCGGCACCTACGACCTCGAGAAGTGGCGCGAGGGTGCGGAGGTCATCGTCACGCTGCACAGCGAGCGCCGCGGGTCGCGGCGGCTCGCCCTGATCCGGACCGGCGGGCGCGGCGGAGACGACCAGCGGTCGTGGCTGATCCACCGCACCAAGGCCCAGCCCGGCGAGGCTGCCGTCGCGGGACCCACGTCGGCTCCGACAGATCCCGCCCGGGCGCCCCGCCCCATGCTCGCCACCAGCGCTCCCCCGGCCGAGCTGGCCCGGCTCGACCCGGCCGACTGGGCGTTCGAGGTCAAGTGGGACGGGTTCCGCGCGATCGCGGAGGTCCTGCCGCCCGACGATGCTGCCGGCAGAGCCGGGGTCCGGCTCACGTCCCGCTCGGGTCGCGACCTCACGCCGACGTTCCCCGAGCTGCAGGCGCTGGGCGAGATGGTGCCGGCCGAGGAGCTGCCCCTCGTGCTCGACGGGGAGATCGTCGCCCTGGACGGGGACGCGCGGCCGAGCTTCCGCCGGTTGCAGCAGCGGGCCAACCTCGCCGGACCCCGCGACGTGGAGCGTGCCCGCCGACGGGTCGGCGTCGACCTCGTCCTCTTCGACGTGCTGCGCACCGCCGGCGTCGACCTGACCGACCACCCCTACACGGAGCGGCGTGCCACGCTGGAGCGGCTGGTGTCGCCACGGCCCCCGGTGCACGTGCCGGCGGGGCTGGAGGGCACGGCCGAGGAGGCGATGGCCGAGTCCCGCCGGCTCGGGCTCGAGGGCGTGGTCGCCAAGCGCCGTCGGGCCGGGTACGCGGCGGGCCGCCGCTCGCGCGACTGGCTCAAGATCAAGCACGCCCCCACCCAGGAGGCGGTGGTGATCGGCTGGCGTCCGCTGCGGACCGGGACGCCGACCGAGGACCCTCGCTCGGCGGGAGGGCTGCTGCTCGCGCTGCCGTCGGGCGACGGCTGGAGGTACGTGGGGCGGGTCGGTAGCGGGTTCTCCGACCGGGTGCGGCGCGAGGTCGTCACGCGGCTCGCCCCGCACGAGCAGCCCACGTCGGCGGCCGACGACGTCCCCGCGGCCGACGCCGCCGGCGCCCGGTGGGTGGCCCCCGCCGAGGTCGTCGAGGTCCAGCACGCCGGCTGGACCGGCGACGTCCCCGGCGAGGGCAGCCTGCGGCACGCCGTGTGGCGCGGCTTCCGGCCGGACTCGGCGCCCGACCGGGTGCGCGTGGAGTGAACCTCACACCTCGTGGGCGTACACCACGGTGTTGTCCACATAGTGGCCCCAGTCCGCGTCCCAGGCGCCGCCGCAGGTGATGACCCGCAGCTCCGGGCCGTCGGTGTTGGCGTAGACCGCGCGGGTGGGGAACTCGCGCTTCGGGTACTGCTCGACGCGGTCGACGACGAAGGTCGCGGTCGACCCGTCGCGCCGGTCGACGTGGATCTCCTGGCCCGGCTGCATCTCCGAGAGGCGGTAGAACACCGACGCCCCGTTCGGGCTGTCGACGTGCCCCTCGATGACGGCCGGGCCGTCCTCGCCGGGCCGCGGCGACCCGTCGAACCAGGCCGCACGGTCGATGTCGTCCCCGGCGGGCACCTCGATGGTGCCGTCGTCGTTCAGCCCCAGGTGCAGCAGGTCGGAGTCGACGTCGATGGCCGGGATCCGGACCGTCGCGGGCAGGGCGACGTCCTGGTGCTCCGGCGCCTGCTCCGGCGCCGCCGAGGCCGTCGGCGCCTCGGACGTCGGCGCGCCGGAGGGCGTCGGGGCCGGGGCCGCCGAGGGGGCGGGGAGGGCCCCGCCGGCCGGGCCGCTCGGGCTCGGCGCCGCGGCCGGGACCTCGCCCGGCCCGGTGTCCTGGTCGCCGAGCCCGACGGCGACCGCCGTCCCGCCGCCGAGCACCAGCCCGGCGGCGAGGACGACGGCCACGCGTCGGCGCCGCATCAGGACTCCTGCGTGCCGCGACGGCGGGCGAGCAGCCCGGCGCCGACGCCCGCACCGGCGAGCAGCGCGACGCCACCGGCCGTGATCAGGGCGCCCGGCTCGGCGCCCGCGGTGCTACCGGTACCGGTCTGCACGCCACCGGCGGGCATCTCGTCCATCTGCGCGGCGTCGAGGATGCCGCACAGGGCCGGGTCCGTGGCCTCGGCGGGCAGCGACGGGTCGAGGTCCGACTCGGTGTCGCCGTCGTAGGCACCGCTGCCGTCGTAGTCGACGCCGTGGACGACCAGGGCGACGTCACCGGCGAGGATGTTGTCGGTGAGGTCCTCGGAGACCTCGATCTCGCCGCGCTGGTAGTCGATGCTGCCGCCCTCGGCCGTGTCGAAGCGGTCCACGGCGAGCGCCGAGTCGCCGGACGTGTCGCCGGACGTGGTCAGCGAGAGCTGGACCGACCCGTAGGACGGCACACCCTCGGAGGTGGTGATCGTGCCGGAACCGTCGGCGTCGTCGGCCTCGGTCGGGCACTGGTTGGCCGCGTCCGGGCCGAAGTGCAGGTGGGCGGCGTGGGGGCTGCCGGCGAGCAGTCCCGAGGCCGCGAACTCGACCGTGAGGGTCGTGCCCTCGACCCAGACCATCGCGTCGCCGCTGCCGTCCACCCCGTTGAGCGGCACCGGCGTCAGGTCGCCGGACGCGGTGCCGTCGGCCGCGGCGGCCGGACCGGTGACGGCCAGCAGGCCGGCGAGCGAGAGAGCGGGCGCGGTGAGCGCTGCGCGGGTACGTGCCTTCATGATCGTTCCCTTCGTCCCAAGCCGCGACGTTCGCGGCTCATCGAGGGTTCGGAGCACCGGCGGGAGCGGATGGGTCGGGATCGTGATCCGTCTCGCAGCGCGTGCCGGAATGCGACCACGAGGGTCTCGGTTGCCCGGGGAATGCGAGCAATCACCTACGCGAAGTACGGAAGCGCCGACGTCCTGGAGCTCACCGAGCAGCCCGACCCCCACCCCGGCGCGGACGCCGTCGTCGTCCGCGTGAAGGCGGCCTCGGTCAACCCCGTGGACTGGAAGGTGCGCGAGGGCTACCTCGACGGGCTGCTCGACGCCCAGTTCCCGGTGGTGCCGGGATGGGACGTCGCCGGCGTCGTCGAGCAGGTCGGCCTGGACACCCCCGAGTACGCGGTGGGCGACGAGGTCTACGGCTACGTCCGCAAGGACTGGGTCCACGGCGGCACGTTCGCCGAGCTGGTCTCCGCTCCGGTGCGGACGCTGGCCCCCAAGCCGTCGACGCTGTCCTTCGAGGAGGCGGCCGCGGTGCCCCTGACCGGCCTGACGGCCCTGCAGTCGATCCGCCGCGCCGATGTCCGCGCGGGACAGACCGTGCTGGTGCACGCCGCGGCCGGCGGCGTCGGGTCGTTCGCCGTCCAGATCGCGAAGGCCCGCGGTGCGCGGGTGATCGGCACCGCGAGCGAGGGCAACCACGACTTCCTGCGGTCGCTCGGTGCCGAGCCCGTGACGTACGGCGACGGCCTGGCCGACCGCGTCCGGGCCCTGGCGCCCGAGGGCGTCGACGTGGCCCTGGACTACGTCGGCGGCGACGCCGTGGCGGTCAGCGCGGACGTGCTCGCCCCCGGCGGCACGATCGCCTCGATCGCGGACCCGGCGGCACGCGACGAGCACGGCGGTCAGTACGTGTGGGTGCGCCCCTCGACGGAGGACCTGGCCGAGCTCGGCGCCCTGATCGACGAGGGCACCGTCGGCGTCGAGGTCGCCGAGGTCTACGACCTGGCGGACGCCGCCGCGGCGCACCGGGCCAGCGAGACCGGCCACGTGCGCGGCAAGATCGTCGTGCGGGTCTGACGCCCGCTCCGGCGCACACCGTCGGCCCCGTCCCCCGGGGACAGCACGATGCGGGCCGCGCCGCGACTCAGGTCGCGGCGCGCCCGTGCCGCCAGTAGCCGGCGAAGTGCACGTGCGACTTGGGCACGCCCCGGTCGTTGACCAGGTGACGTCGGGTCCCGGTCGCCAGGCCGGACTCCCCGACGACGAAGGCGTACACCGAGCCGGCCGGGAACCGGGCCCCGCGCACGACCTCGAGCGCCGCCTGCCCGGGCACCGCCGCAGGGTCGGCCCGGTCCCGCTCCACCCACAGCAGGTCCACGCCGTCGGGCACCCGCACGTCCTGCCGGTCGTCGGCCGTCGGGACCTCGACGATCGCCAGACCCCGCGCGTCCGCGGGCAGCGTCTCGCCGATACCGGCGACGGCGGGCAGCCCGGTCTCGTCGGCGACGAGCAGCGTCCAGTCCGCGTCCTCGGGCGGGTCGTACCCGCAGCCCTGGTCGAGCATCCCGACGGTGTCGCCGGGACGCGCCGTGGCGGCGAAGGTCGTCGCCGGACCGCTGTGCTCGTCCGGGGTGCCGTCGTCGGACAGACCGTGCAGCACGAAGTCGACGTCGATCTCCGACAGCTCGGGCCGTGCGGCCCGGATCGTGTAGCTGCGCACCCACGGCCGGCGCGAGCGCGGCGTGGCGAGGTACTGCGCGTACCAGCCGAGGCTCGAGGTGCGGGTGGGCAGCTTCATCGCGTCCTGGCCGGGACGCGGCAGGAACATCCGGAACCACTGGTCGGCGCCCAGGCAGGTGAGACGGCTCATCTGCTCCCCGCCGAGGGTCACCCGGACGAGGTGCGGCGAGATCTGCTGGGTGGCCACGACCTCGGCCACGAGCACGTGCGGTTCGACGGGCCGGCGCCCGGGGTTGCTGCTCATCGCGACCTAGGTTAGGCGAACCTCACTCGCCGTGGCCAGCCCCGTCCGCCCGCCGGAACCCCCACACTGGACGGGTGCAGCGCTCCCCCGCTCCTCGCGGCTTCTTCGCCCCGGCCCGCGGCGTCGCGGTGACCGTGTGCCTCGTCGTGGCGCTGGGCGCCTGCGGCCCGGACGCCGATCCCGAGGGCGCCGCAGCAGGCGCCACGGGCGAGCCCGCGCCACCGGCGACCGCGTCCCCCACCACGGACCCGACGACTGCGATGCCCGGCACCTCGACGCCGCCGGCACCGTCCGCTGCCGGGCAGCATCTCCGCGTCGCGGCGGGCGACGTCGTCGTGGACCTCGCCGGCGACTGGCCCGAGGGCTCCGCCCCACGAGTCGCGGGCACGGAGACGTCCCGGACCGTGTCGACCGGGACCGGCACGCTCCCGCTGACGTTCTCCCTCGACGACGGCGGGTTCGTCCGGCACGCGGACGGGAGCGTCAGCGTGCTCGACGCCGACGGCGGGACCCCGGTCGGAGGGCTGACACGGCCGGACGGCCCCGCCACGTTCCGGGACGTCGACCCGCAGCACCTGGAGCTCGTGAGCACCACGGGCGCTGCAGGCGCTGCGAGCGCCGACGACGGGACGTCCGGGGACGGCCGCGCGACCCCCGGCGACGGTGCACGCGAGGAAGTGGTCACGACCCTCGGCACCGCGGGCGTCGCCGCCGCTTCCTGGGGCGAACGGGAGGGCGGCCGGTCGCTGGCCGTCGACGCGACGGACTGGGCCCGCTCGGCCGGGACCGCGGGCGTCGAGCTCGTGTGGGCGGAGCTGGCGGCCGCCCACCCGGAGGTCGACACGCCGACGATGCGCGACCAGCTCGTCTGCCACGCCCTGGGCGCCCCCGACAAGGCGACGTGGAACCTCGAGCCGTGGCGCCCCGACGTCGGTCTGGTCGCGGTGCTCGCGGCGCGCTGCAACCCCACCGACGAGGGCTGAGCCGGCGGCCGGCACGAGCGGACAGCAGCGGCCCTGCGCCACCCCTCCTGACCGGGGAACGAGCAGCGCGTCGACACATCCACTATCGAACATCTGTTCTATTTCTGGTAGTCTACCTGGCATGACGCAGATGTCGGACCAGTCGTGGGGAGCATCACCCGACCAGATGCTCGCCGCGCTCCGACGCGCGACGCAGAGGGCCGTGGCGAGCCTCGATGCCGTCGGCTCTGCGGACGAGCACCCGGCAGATCTGGACGCGACGCTCGACGCGGTCGAGGCGGTGCAGGCCGCCGTCAACACGCTCGAGGGGCTGCGGGCGGTGCTGGCCGACCGGCTCCGACGTCAGGCGGACTACTCCCCCGGCTCGCTCGTCGACACCGAGGACGCGATCGCCCGGAGGGCCGACGCCGGACGGCAGCGGGAGCTCGCACTGCGCGCCGTCACGGCCGACCTCGCCACGTCCCTGCACGTCGGCGACGGCGCCGCACGGCGGCTCCTGGACCACTCCACGACGCTGACCACGGTCGCACCACGCACGGTGCGCGCCGTCGTGGACGGCACGGTCTCCTGGCCGAAGGCCGAGATCCTCGCGCGCGAGATCGACGACCTCGACCCCGCCGAGGCGGAGCACGTCGAGGCCCGCGTGCTCCCGGTCGCCGCCACGTCGACGCCGGCTCAGCTCCGGTCACGGGCTCGCCGCGCCCGGGAGGAGGCCCACCCGGTCCCCGCCGACGTGCGCCACGCCGACGCCACCTCACGTCGCGAGGTCTGGCTCGACCCCGGGCGCGACGGCATGGCCTGGCTCACCGCGCACCTGCCGGCGCCGTTCGCCCACGCCGTCCACGACCGGCTGACCAGCACCGCGACTCGCCTCCGCGCGGAAGGCGACGACCGCAGCACGGGACAGCTGCGCGCCGACGTCCTGGCCGACCTGCTGCTCGACGACGGCACGCTCGATCGCGGCGCGCTCGACAGCAGCGCGCACGGTGCCGACGACCTGGCCCGGTCCGTCGGGGCGCCGCTCCCCGCGGCGCCGTCCTCGCCGTCCGGCCCCCTGGGTCCCCCGGTGCGCCCCGTCGGCGCACTCGCCCCGATCGCCCGCGCGATCCGGCCGCGGGTCCACCTCACCGTCCCGGTCCTGTCGTTGCTGGGCGTCGGCGACGCCCCGGCCAGCCTCGACGGCCGCACTCCCGTCGACGCCGAGACCGCCCGTGCGCTGTGTGCGCACGCCCCGTCGTTCCGGCGCATCCTCACCGACCCCGAGACCGGCGCGGTGCTGTCCGTCGGCCGCTCCACATACCAGGCGCCCGCCGACCTCAAGGCGATGCTCGCCGAGCGGGACGCCACCTGCCGGTTCCCCGGCTGCGTCCGTCCGGTGTCGGGCACCGATCTCGACCACACCGTGGCCTGGGCCGACGGTGGAACGACCGATGCCGACAACCTCGCCCACCTGTGCCGTCACCACCACGTGCTCAAGCACCAGACACGGTGGCGGGTCCGCCAGCTCGGCGCGGGACGGCTGCGATGGACCTCACCGACCGGTCGCGTCTACGACACCGATCCGCCCCCGCCGGAGACCACGCGGCACCGCGCACCGCCGACTCCACCGGTCGCACCGCCGACGCCCCTGCCACGGGGGACGTCCCGAGCACTGGTGGTGCCATCGGAAGCGCACGAGACCGCCGACCTGGGCCCGCCTCCGTTCTGACGGGCCGACGGGCGGCCACACCTCACCAGCGCTGACGGACGTCCTCGACCCACCCCTCGAGACCGTCGACGAGGAGGCGTCCGCCGCCGTCGGTGACCACGGACCCCGACCAGCGGCCGAAGCACTGGTCGGTCGCCGAGGCGAGGACGCCGAGGTTCGTCCGCGCGACCCGGTCGTGCCACGGGGTGAACGTCAGGTCGACCCGGTCCCCGATCACCTGCCACGGCGCCATGTGGTCGGTCTCGTCGAAGGTCCAGTCGAGCTCGCCGTGGAGCTTGTGCAGCCGGCCGTCCACGAACACGCCGTTCTCGGTCGTGGGTCCCTGCAGCGTCCACGTGCCGCCGAGCTGCAGGCCCACGCCGTCCCGGAAGCCGACGCCCCACTGCCAGCGCACCGCGTACGGCCAGCGGCCCCGGCCGTGGTCGAGCACCGCCCACGCCCCGGCGCCGGCCCCGCCGCCGACCGGGTGCTCGACCCCGTCCACTCGCAGCATCCCGCGCACCGGCCGACCGACGTCCTTGACGGTGTACTGGAACCGCCGCTCCGACCACGGCACCACGACCCCCAGGACCTCGTGCCCGGCCGGGCGGTCCACGAGGACGTCGAGGCCGACGCGCGGCGTCCGGGCGCGCAGCCGGGTCGCCGTCCCGTCCCGGGACTCGTCCACGGCGACCGCGACCCGCCGCGTCCGCGAGCGCACAGGCCCCGTCCCGAGGGACGCGGGCAGGGACGCGGACCGGTTCAGCGGTGCGATCACGACCTCGTCCAGCTCTCCCCCGGTGGCCCGGTCCAGCACGTACACCTCGTGCAGCGCGGCGTAGTCGAGGGCCGAGGTGGTCACGCCGACGACGTGCGTCGGCGTCACGAGCGCCCAGTACTCCCACCGCTTGTCCCGGCCGCGCCCCCGCAGCCCCCGGCCGATCCCGGAGGTGTCGTGCAGCGGCGTGCGCGTCCAGCCGACGGCCCCCGGGTTCAACGACCCGTCCGGGCGGCACAGCGCGACGGTGCGCGTGATCTCGTCCTCGGTCACGGCGCGAGCCTAGCCGGACCGCCCACCCGTGTCCCCGAGACCCGGCACCCGCGCCAGCACCTCGGCCTCCTCCGCCGCGGTCAGCCCCGTCACCGGGGCGTCCGGGTCCGCACGCCAGCGGTCGAGCACGTCGGCGGCGGTCTCCTCCACCGGGCGCACCGACAGCCCCGCCGCGAGCGCCGGGCCCGGATCGTGCGCGAGCATCCCGTCGTAGGCCGGGCGCGGCAGCCACAGCGGCAGCGACCTCGGCCCGGCCCAGGGCCGCACGTCGAGCGCGGACAACCGTTCGTCGTCGACCCACCGCCACCGCGGGACGGCCCCGCACCCGCGGGCGACGGCGGCCAGCAGGTCCGCGATCGGGACGGTGTGACCGACGGCGTCGTACACACCCGCGGTCCGCCGCTCGGCGAGGTCGAGGACCCAGGCGGCGAGGTCGCGCACGTCGACCACCTGGACGATGGCCGACGGGTCGCCCGGCGCCAGGACGTCCGCGGCGGCGGCCTCGTCCGGACCGGCGTCCAGCACCCGCTGCATCCGCGCGGGCCAGTAGCTGAACCGCCCGGACGGGTCGCCGGGTCCGACGACGAGCCCGGGCCGCACGACGGCGGCGCTCGCGCAGCCGTCCAGCACCAGGCGCTCGCAGGCCACCTTCATCGCGCCGTACGCGTCGGCGTGGGCCGCGAGGTCGACGTCGTCCGGCTCGGGGTCGACCAGCCGCCCGACACCGGGGCCGCCGGGATCGGCAGGATCGGCGTAGACGCTGATCGTCGAGACCAGCACCCGGTGCGCGTCGGGCCAGGCCTCGACAGCCCGCCGCACGTGCGACGGGGTCCGTGCGACGTCGACGACGGCGTCGAACCGCTCGGCGGCGAGGCCGGCGGGCAGCGGCTCGGCGCGGTCGTGGACGACCTGCCGCACGCCGCCGGGCACGGTGCCGGACCGTCCGCGGTGCACGGCGACAACCTCGTGGCCCCGGGCGACGCCGAGGGCGGCGACGGCGCGCGAGAGGAACACCGTGCCGCCGAGGACGAGCAGCCTCACGAGACCTGCTCCGGCGCCGTCCGGGTGTCCCCGATGCCGACCATGCTGACCAGACCCCCCGCGACGAGCAGCGCCGCGGTCACCAGGAGCGCCCGGTGGAACGACTCGACGTCCAGCACGCCGCCGAGGATGACGCCCGCGAACGCGATCACGACGAGCCCGGCGACCCGGGAGACGGCGTTGTTGACCGCCGAGGCGATCCCGGCGTCCGTCGCCGGCACCGCACCGAGGATCGCGGCGGTCAGGGGGGCCACCGTGATCGACAGCCCGAGGCCGAACACGAGGATGCCGGGCAGCACCTGCGTGAGGTACGTCGCCTGCTCGTCCATCGTCAGCATCAGCAGGAAACCGCACCCGGCCACGACGGGGCCGACGGTCATGAACCAGCGGGCGCCGTACCGTCCGGCCAGCGTGCCGAACCGGGTCGACAGCGCCAGCATCGCGAACGTCGTCGGCAGCTGGGCGACCCCGGCGGCGGTGGCCGAGTACCCGGCGACCTGCTGGAGGAAGATCGTCAGGACGAACCCGCCGAACGCCAGCGCCCCGTACACGGCGAAGGTCGCCACGTTCCCCCACGCGAAGGTCCGCGCCCGGAAGAGGCGCAGCGGGAGCATCGGGTCGGGTGCCCGCCGCTCGACGACGACGAACGCGGCCAGCAGCACGGCGCCGCCGACGACGACCGGCCACCACTCCTCGATGAGGCCCAGCACGGCGGCGGCCAGCCCCAGCGCGGCGAGGAGCGCCCCGGGGACGTCGATGCGGCGTCGGATCGTGACCTCGGCCTCGGGCACGCGGCGCAGCAGCAGCAGCGTGATCACCACGACGGGCACGTTGATCCAGAACACCCAGCGCCAGGAGATGAGGTCGACCAGCCCCCCGCCGACGAACGGTCCGACGATCATCGCCGTGCCGGTCCAGGCCGTCCAGCGGCCGATCGCGCGGCCTTGCTCCGGCCCGTCGAACGTCGAGATGATCAGCGCCAGCGAGCTCGGGACCAGCAGGGCGCCCGCGACCCCCTGCAGCAGCCGGGCGACGACCAGCACCGGTCCGGTGGGCGCCAGCGCGCACAGCACGGAGGCGACGGCGAACCCGACCAGCCCCCACAGCAGCACCCGGCGGCGGCCGTGCACGTCGGACAGCGACCCGGCCAGCAGGATGAAGGACCCGAGGGTCACCAGGTAGCCGTCGACCACCCACTGCTGCAGCGTCAGGCCGGCCTCGCCCGGGCCGCCGAGCTCGTCGGCGATCGCGGGCAGGGCGACGTTGACGACCGTCCCGTCGAGGAACGAGACGAACGAGGCGAGGATGGCGACGATCAGCACGCGCCGCTGAACCGCGGTGTCCACAGCGTCACGCTACGCCCGCGCGGATATCGTCGTGGCGTGGACCTCGACATCCGCCGCATCCCGTTCGACGACGCGGCCGCGTCCCAGCGGCTCCAGCACGAGGCGTTCGGCGGCGCCGCGTCCGCGCCGACGGCCGACGCGTGGCCCCCGGCCGGCTCCCGGCCGTGGGGCGCCTGGCTCGACGGCGAGCTCGCGGCCCGGGCGACGGTGCGCTCGTTCACCTCGTGGTTCCACGGCGCCCGGGTGCCGACGGCGGGGCTGGGAGGCGTCACGGTGGCGGCCGAGCACCGCGGTGCCGGGCTGCTGCGTCCGCTGATGGACGCCACGCTGGCCGACGCCCGCGACCGCGGGGCGACGGTGTCGACCCTGTACCCGTCCGCGGCGGGGATCTACCGCGGCCTGGGCTACGAGATCGTGGGCTCCTACGACGAGGTCGTGGTCCCGTTGTCGGTCCTCGCGGGGCTGCGCCGGCCGGCGGGTGTCCTCACGCGCCGCGCGCGAGCGGCGGACGTCCCGGCGGTCCGCGCGGTGTACGAACGATGGGCGGCCGCCCAGAACGGTCCGTTGACCCGGTCCGAGGCACCGTTCGCCATGGAGGCCGACGAGATGGTCGGGCCGGACGCCGACTACACGGGAGTCAGCCTCGCCGTCGACGCGTCCGACGGCACCGTCCTGGGGTTCGTGAGCTGGACGCGCGCGACCGGCCACGACCGCACGACCGACCTCGAGGTCGACGACCTCGTGGCGCTCACCCCGGACGCCGCCCGGGCGCTGTGGTTCGTGCTCGGGTCCTTCGCCACCGTCGTGGGGGCGGCCCGCGTCTCGACGTCGGGCGCCTGGTCCGGGGCGGACGTCGGCCGGCTCGTGCTGCCGGACCACGCCGCCACGACGACGTCCCGGCCGTACATGCTGCGGCTGCTGGACGTCCCCGGGGCGCTGGGGTCGGCCCGGCTCGCCCCGTGGACGGTGCAGGTGCCCTTCGCGGTCCGCGACCCACGCACCCCGGACCTGGAGGGGTCGTGGCTGCTGCGGGTGCACGACGGCGCCGCGGAGGTCGTCGCGGACGCCGGGCCCGCCGGGTCCGCGTCGGACCGCCCGACGTTCACCGCCGGCGGTCTGGCCCAGTCGTACGCGGGGTCCCAGTCGTGCGCGAACCTGCGGCTGGCCGGGCACCTGGACGGGCCGACGGAGCACGACGCCGTCTGGGACGCGCTGTGGACCGGCAGACCGGTGCACGTGCGCGACTACTTCTGACCTGCGCGAGCAGACCCTCGCTCAGCAGGAGGCGGAGACGTCCTTGCGGTAGCCCAGGGCCCAGCAGAGCACGCCGACGTCCTGCCGGATCCCGTCGATCGAGCTGCGCAACCCGCTGAGCTCGCGACGCAGCGCGTCGACGTCCGCGACCGACGGCGGCTCGGGGCCGGCGGACAGGTCGTTGCGCACCGTGGCCAGGTCGTTGCGCACGGTGCCGAGGCTGTCCTGCAGGTTCGTCTCGAGGCTGTCGATGCCGTTGGAGACCTCCAGCAGGCGCGTCTGCAGGTCGTCCATGCCGTCGATGCCCTCCTGCGGCATCCCGGTCCACGCCTCCACGCCGTCGACCCGCCCCGACAGCGCGTCGACGGTGGCCGTGTCGGGCGCCTCGTCGACGGCGACGCGCAGCCGGGCGGCCTCGGCCTCGGCGATCTCGGTGCGCTGCACCGCGGCCTCGACCTCGCCGGCGAGCTTGCGGTTCGCCGACCAGAGCATCGCCACCCCCAGGGTGGCCACCAGGGCCAGCACGAGCGCCGCGGCGATCAGCGCCGTCTGGACCCGCGTCGCCGTCCAGACGGGCGTCGTCGGGCCGGGCCGGGCGGGCCGCGGTGCAGGCTGCGGTGCGGGCTCTGCGGGCAGGAGCGTCGCGACGGAGGTCATGGCACCGCTGCTCGGCTCGACGCGGCGGCGCGCGATCCGCCGGCCGCCGTCGGGGCGGGGCGAAGCTCCCGGCGGGTACGTCATCGCTCTCCTTCGCCCGACAGCACGGTCCTGACCTCATCGTCGCCGGTCACCCCCGCCCGCACAAGAGACCGGGCGAAACCGCAGGCGAGAACGGTGCAGGATCACCCGCCCGGCGCGCGCCCGGGGTCGGTACGGTCACGGTCCGGGGTCGGTACGGTGGCGGGAGGGACGCCGCCGACCGGGAGGAGAGCACGTGCCGGGCTTTCGCGAGAGACTCCGCGACCTGCCGATGTTCCCCGACGGCCTGCCCGACGGGCAGATCTCCGACCCGGACGCGGTGCCGCCCACCCCGCACGACCTGTTCACCGCGTGGTTCGACGACGCCGTGGCGGCGGGGGCCTACGCCCCGCACGCCATGACGCTGTCCACGGCCGGCGGCGGCGCCGTCGTGGACGCGCGCACCGTGCTGCTGACGGACCTCGACGCCGGAGGCTGGTGGTTCGCCGGTCACGCCACCAGCCCGAAGGGCCGCCACCTCGCGGAGAACCCGCACGCCGCGCTGACCTTCCTGTGGCGCGAGATCGGACGGCAGGTCCGCGTGACGGGCACCGTGTCCTCGCACCCGGACGTCGGCGTCGAGGACTTCCGGCGCCGCTCCGACGTGTCGCGGGCGACGGGGCTGGTCGACCACCAGAGCGAGGTGCTCGACGACCTGGCCGAGCACCGGGAGGCGTGGGCCGAGGCGCTGCAGGAGGTGCGGGCGGACCCGCGGCGCGTCCCGTCCACGTGGACGGCCTGGCGGCTGTCCCCGTTCTCGGTCGAGTTCTGGCAGACCGGTGCCGGGACCGGTCAGACGCGCCTGCGCTACCGCCGGGGCACCGGGCCGACGGCATGGACCACGGAGCTGCTCTGGCCCTGAGTCGTGCCCTCACGACGGGCCGACGGCGTGACCTGCGTGGGCGCTCGGCGGGCGATGTGACCTGCGTCACTCCAGGTCAGAGCGCCTGTGACGTTGCTCTCATTCTTTGTGACAGTTTTCACCAACGTCTTAGCATGGCCCGGTGACTTCGCGCGAAACCTCCCCCCGCCAGCAGCCCGCGGACGCCGTCGACGTCGTCCTCGTCGGCGGCGGCGTCATGAGCGCCACCCTCGGCACGCTGATCCAGCAGCTCGAGCCGACGTGGTCGATCCGGATCATCGAACGACTCGACGACGTGGCGCTGGAGTCGTCCAACCCGTGGAACAACGCGGGGACCGGGCACGCCGCGCTGTGCGAGCTCAACTACACGCCGGAGAGGGCCGACGGCTCGGTCGACATCACCAAGGCGGTGGCGATCAACGAGCAGTTCGAGACCTCGCGCGAGCTGTGGCAGCACCTGCTCGCCACCGGTCAGCTCGCCGACGAGTCGTTCGTCCACCGCACGCCGCACATGACCTTCGTGCGGGGCGCCGAGAACGTGGAGTTCCTGCGCCGCCGGTACGAGACCATGACGGCGCACCCGCTGTTCCGGGACATGGAGTTCTCCACCGACCGCGCCGAGATCTCGCGCTGGACCCCGCTGCTCACGGCCGGCCGGGACGCCGACGAGCCGATCGCCGCGACCCGCTCGGTCGCCGGCACCGACGTGGACTTCGGCAACCTGACCCGCCAGCTCGTCGACAACCTCGTGCGCCACGGCGCCGAGCTGCAGCTGCAGCACGAGGTCACCTCCCTGAAGCGGACCAAGGACCGCCGCTGGCGGCTCAAGGTCAAGGACCGTTCCTGGAACGCCCCGCGCCGCACCTCCACGGTCACCGCGCGCTTCGTCTTCGTCGGCGCCGGCGGCGGGGCGCTCCCGCTGCTCCAGGCGTCGGGCATCCCCGAGATCAAGGGCTTCGGCGGCTTCCCCATCTCCGGGGAGTTCCTGCGCACCGACAACCCCGAGGTCGTCGCGCAGCACCAGGCCAAGGTCTACGGCAAGGCCGACGTCGGCGCCCCGCCGATGTCGGTGCCGCACCTCGACACCCGCGTCGTCGACGGCAAGAGCTACCTGATGTTCGGCCCCTACGCCGGGTTCAGCCCCAAGTACCTCAAGAAGGGCAAGTACCTGGGTCTGATCACCTCGCTGCGCGCCGACAACATCACCTCGATGCTGGGCGCCGGGCTGAAGAACATGGACCTGACCCAGTACCTGCTCGGCCAGCTCGCGGCGGCGCCGGAGTCGAAGTTCCACACGCTGCAGCAGTTCATGCCCCGGGCCCACCCCAAGGACTGGGAGAAGATCACCGCGGGCCAGCGCGTGCAGGTCATCAAGCGCGACGCCGACGGCAAGGGCGTGCTCCAGTTCGGCACCGAGGTCGTCACGGCCGGGGACGGTTCCATCGCCGGACTGCTCGGCGCCTCCCCCGGCGCGTCCACCGCGGTCTCCGCGATGGTCGACGTGCTCGGGCGCTGCTTCCCGCAGGAGTTCCCGGCCTGGCGCGAGCAGCTCGCCGCGATGATGCCCAGCCTGGACGGCGTGCCGGCCGACGCCCGCGAGATCGACACGACGGCCAGCGCGGCCGACGAGCCCGCGGCCACCCTGCCGGAGCCGGTCGACGGCGTGCTGCCGGCCAGCGTCTACGAGTCGCAGGCCGACTCGCGGTCCTGACCCGGCCCGCCGGAGAGGCCACGACGACCGACGGCCCGGTGCTCCCCCCGCGGGGAGCACCGGGCCGTCGGCGTCCGGCCGCCGGTCACAGCGACTGGATGATCCTCTCGATCTGGTCCTTGGCGTCCCCGAAGATCATCGCGGTGTTCTCGCGGAAGAACAGCGGGTTCTGCACGCCGGCGTAGCCGGTGGCCATCGACCGCTTGAAGACGACGACGTCGCGCGCCTGCCACACCTCGAGCACGGGCATGCCGGCGATCGGCGAGCCCGGGTCCTCCTGGGCGGCCGGGTTGACGGTGTCGTTGGCGCCGATGACGAGCACCACGTCCGTCTCGGTGAAGTCCCCGTTGATCTCCTCCATGCCGAGCACGACGTCGTAGGGGACCTTCGCCTCGGCCAGCAGCACGTTCATGTGGCCCGGCAGCCGGCCCGCCACCGGGTGCACGCCGAACCGGACGTCCACCCCACGGTCCCGCAGCTTCTCGGTCAGGTCGGCCACCGGGTACTGGGCCTTGGCCACCGCCATGCCGTACCCGGGCACGATGATCACCGAGCGGGAGCGGGCGAGCTGCTCGGCGACGTCGGCCGCGTAGGTCTCCCGGTGCTCGCCGTCGACCCCGGCCGACGCCGGGGTGCCCGGCTCGGCGCCGAAGCCGCCGAGGATGACCGAGACGAAGGAGCGGTTCATCGCCTGGCACATGATGTACGACAGGATCGCGCCGGAGGAGCCGACCAGGGCACCGGTGATGATGAGCAGGTCGTTGCCCAGCATGAAGCCGGCCGCGGCCGCTGCCCACCCCGAGTACGAGTTGAGCATCGAGACCACGACGGGCATGTCGCCGCCGCCGATGGACGCCACGAGGTGCCAGCCGAGCGCCAGCGCGACGACGGTCATGAGCACGAGCGCGGTCAGCGCGGCGCCGTCGGCACCGGCGCCGGCCGCCGCGATGAACCAGGCCAGCAGCCCGGCCGCGGACACCACCATGGCGAGGTTCAGCCAGTGCCGCCCCGGCAGCATCAAGGGAGCCGACTTGATCCGCGCGGAGAGCTTGAGGTTGGCGACGATCGACCCCGTGAAGGTCACCGCACCGATGAGCACGCCGAGGAACACCTCGACCAGGTGGACCGTGTCCGACTGCGGCTCGGTCAGGTAGGAGCCGTAGCCCACGAGCACCGCCGCGAGCCCGACGAACGAGTGCAGCAGCGCGATGAGCTCGGGCATCTGGGTCATCTCGACCCGACGGACCCGCCAGGTGCCGACGGCAGCGCCGACGACGAAGACCAGCAGGATCAGGCCGGCCGTGACCTGCCAGGGGCGCTCGGAGCTCTCCAGGGCGAGGGCGACCGTGGCGACCAGGGCGAGGGCCATGCCGACCATGCCGAGGACGTTGCCGCGGCGCGCCGACTCCTGCTTGGACAGTCCCGCGAGCGAGAGGATGAACAGCACGCCGGCGACGACGTAGGTGGCCTGGACGGCCGAGAGCACGGTCATCGGGCCACCTCCCCGGTCGGCGCGGTCACGTGCGGCGTGGGCGCTCCCTTGCGGAACATGCGGATCATGCGGTTCGCGACCAGGAAGCCGCCGAACACGTTGATGCTCGCCACGGCGGCCGCCACGACGGCCAGCCCCGTCACGAGCCAGTCGTCGACGCCGATCTGGAGCAGCGCACCGACGAGGATGATGCCGCTGATGGCGTTGGTCTGGGCCATCAGCGGCGTGTGCAGGGCGTGCGTCACCGCCGAGATGACGTAGAAACCGACGACGACCGCGAGGGCGAACACGGTGAAGTGACCGACGGCGTCCGGCGGCGAGGCGGCGATCGCCAGACCCCCGACCGCGGCGCCCAGCCCGGCCAGGACGGTCCGGCGACGCGACCGGAGACGGCGCTGCTCGGCGAGCTCCTCCGGGCTCGGCCCGGCGGCCGTCTCCGGCTCCGCGGCGGCCGGCGGCGCCGACGGCGCGGCCGAGACCTGGACCGGTGGCGGCGGCCAGAGCACCTCGCCCTCGCGGCAGACGGTCATGCCGCGCACGACGACGTCGTCGAGGTCGACCACGAGCTGCCCGTCCTTGCCGGGCGTCATCAGGGTCAGCAGGTTGACGACGTTGGTACCGAGCAGCTGCGAGGTGTGCTGCGGCATCCGTCCGGGCAGGTCGGTGTAGCCCAGGACGATCACGCCGTTGTCGCTGACGACGCGCTCCCCCGGCACCGTGAGCTCGCAGTTGCCGCCGCCCGGGGCGGCCAGGTCGACGATCACCGACCCGGGCTTCATGGCGGCGACCATCTCCGCGGTGATGGTGGTCGGGGCCGTGCCCCGCACCAGCGCCGTCGTGACGACGACGTCGGCGCCCGCGGACTCGGCCGCGTACATCGCCCGGGTCGCCGCCTCCTGGTCGGCCGTCAGCTCGCGGGCGTACCCGTCGCTGCTGACCTCCTGCGCGCTGCCCTCGGCCTGGACGAACGTCGCCCCGAGGGACTCGATCTGCTCGCCCACCTCGGGGCGGACGTCGAACGCCCGCACCTTGGCCCCCAGGGAGGAGGCCGTGCCGATCGCGGCCAGGCCGGCGACGCCGGCGCCGATGACGAACACGGTCGCGGGCGGCGTCGTGCCGGCCGCGGTCACCTGGCCGGTGAACATGCCGCCGAACTCCTCGGCCGCCTCGATGACGGACCGGTAGCCCGCCACGTTCGACTGCGCTGAGAGCACGTCGAGCGCCTGGGCCCGCGAGATGCGCGGGACGGCGTCGAGCGCGAGCGCGGTCACGTGCCGCGCGGCGAGCGCCTCGACGAGCTCGGGGTGCATCGCCGGGGCGAGCTGGGAGACGAGCACGGCACCGGGACGCAGCAGGTCCAGCTCGGGCGGGGACGGCGCGTTGACACACGTGACGACGTCGGACGCCCAGACCTCCTCCCGGCCGGCGACCCGCGCCCCGGACTCGACGTAGGCCCGCGTGGGCATGGCCGCCTGGTCGCCGGCACCGTGCTCGACGAGCACGTCGTAGCCGAGCGCGGTCAGGCGCTGGACGGTCGCGGGGGTGGCGGCGACGAGCCGTTCACCGTCGCGCGACTCCCGGGGGACACCGATCTGCACGAGGCTCGAACCTCCCTTGGTCGAGGACACCTGCAACCTACCGGGTCTGAGGCCTGACCACTAGCACCGGTCACGCAGCGAGACGGAGGTCACGTGCCGGACGCGGTCGGCACGTGTCAGTCGGCGTCCAGCGTGCGCCCGGCGTGCGCCAGCAGCTCGCGCAGCACCACGGGGTCCAGGTCGTCCAGCCGGGCGAACGCGATGCTCGCCGCTCCGGTCGTCGCCCGACCCAGCCGGTCCGCGTACGCCCGCGTCAGGTAGTCGCCGTCGTCGACCGCGTTCACGTACAGGCTCAGGTGCCGCTTCTGCCGGGCGAGGCCGATCAGGAACCACTCGACGCCCGGACCGCGCGGGCGCGGCTGCACGACGTCCCCGTAGCCGATGATCGTCTGCTCGGTGCCGCCCCAGAAGACCCCGCGCCACAGCGCCCGGGAGATGCGGGGCAGCACCTCGCGCACGACGGCGTCGGTCCGGACCACGTCCGGGTCGACGCCGTCGCCCGCGAGGTAGGCGTCCACGTCCTGCGTGGTCCGCTCCACGCGCTCAGTCCTGCTTGGGGCCGACCCACACCTGCTGGGCGTTGACGAACTCGCGGATGCCGTGCGGGCCGAGCTCGCGGCCGTAGCCGGACCGCTTGACGCCGCCGCTGGGCAGCCGCGGGTCCGTCTTGACGATGCCGTTGACGGCGACCTGGCCGGCCTCGATCCGGCGGGCCATCGCCACGCCGCGCTCCGCCGTCGACCACACGCTCGCCGCGAGGCCGTACTCGGTGCGGTTCGCGATCGCGAGGGCCTCCTCGGCGTCGGCCGCCTCCATGACGACCATCACCGGGCCGAACGTCTCCTCGCGGCACGCGGTCATGCCCTCGACGACGTCCGCCAGCATCGTGACGGGGTAGAACCAGCCGTCCCCCGCGGGCAGCTCGCCGCCGAGCACCAGCCGCGCCCCGGCGTCCACCGTCTCGCTGACCTGGCGGTGGAGCTCCGTGCGCAGGTCCTCGCGCGCGATCGGTCCGACGTCGGTGGTCTCCTCGGCGGGGTCCCCGACGGTCAGCCGCGCGAGGCGCTCGCGCAGCTTCTCGACCATCTGGGGGTAGACCGCGCTCTCGACGATGATGCGCTTGGCCGCGATGCAGGACTGCCCGGCGTTGATGATCCGGGACAGCGCGACCGTGTCCGCGGCGGTGTCGAGGTCGGCGTCGGCCAGGACCAGGCAGGGGTCCGACCCGCCGAGCTCGAGCACGGTGGGCTTGATCTCGGACGCCGCGGCGCTCGCCACCGCCGACCCGCCGCGGGCCGACCCGGTGAAGGAGACGGCGTGCACCCGCGGGTCGCGGATGACGGCCTCGACCTGCGGCGTCTCGAGCGGCAGGTGCTGGAAGACGCCCTCCGGCGCCCCGACCCGGGTGAACACGTCCGCGATGGCCGCCGCGCAGCCCGGCACGTGCGGGTCGTGCTTCATCAGGCACGTGTTGCCGGCCATCAGCGCCGGCGCGGCGAACCGGGACCACAGCCAGAACGGTGCGTTCCAGGGCAGCACGCCCAGCACCGTGCCGAGCGGGAGGTGCTGCACATAGCTCGTGGCGGCGTCCGAGGCGAGCACCTCGTCGGCCAGGTAGTCGGCACCGTGGTCGGCGTAGTGGTCGAAGCACAGGGCGGCCTTGGCGACCTCCCCGCGCGCCTCCCCGATCGGCTTGCCCATCTCCTCGGTCATCAGGGGGGCGAGCTCGTCGACGTGCTCGCGCAGGTGGGCGGCGACGGCGTGCAGCACCTCGGCACGCTCGGCGAAGGACCGGTCCCCCCAGCCCGGCGCGGCAGCGGCCGCGGCCGCGAGGATCTCCTCCACGCGCTCGGGTCCGGCCGGCTCGACCTCGCGGATGACCTTGCCCGTGCTCGGGTCGGTCGCAGTGAGCATCGACACTCCTCTCAGGCGACTTCGGGACGGATCGGGGTGGCCTGGCCGTGGCCCTCGGACGGTTCCTCGCCGGACTCGGCGTCGCGGACCCCGGCACGGGCGCCGGCCTCGGGCTTGACCGTGAAGTCCTCGTCCAGGGTGAAGAACGACTCGCAGCCCCGCGCGGTGACGTGGACCGTGTCCGAGATGCCGACGGTCTTGTCCCCGTCGACACCCCACATCCACGGGATGATGTGGAACGTCATGCCCTCGCGCAGGATGGTGGGGTTGCCCTGGTTGAGGCTGGCGATGTAGCCCTCGTCCCAGCTCGGTGGGAACGCGATGCCGATGGAGTACCCCGACCGCGTGATCAGCCGCGCACCGACGTGGTTGTCCGTGATGATGCTGCGCACGATGTTGTCCGCGTCGGAGACCGTGATCCCCGGCCGGATGGCCTTCTTGACCTCGGCGAGCGCCGTCTTCATCCGGTGCTGGGCCGCCGCCATCGACGGCGACAGGTCGTCCAGCACGGCGGTGCGCATCATGGCCGTGTGGTAGCGCCGGAAGCAGCCGCCCACCTCGAGGAAGACGTGCTCGCCCGGCTGGACGACCCGGCCCTCCCAGGTGGCGTGGCCGATCATCGAGCGCGGCCCGGAGGTGACGTACGGCATCACGGCCGGGAACTCGCCCCCGGCGCGGAACATCGCGGCGCTGATCTCGGCCGCGATGTCGTTCTCGGTCACGCCCGGCGCGCACGCCTCCAGCCCGGCCTGCATGCCGACCTCGGTCGCGCGGGCGGCCCGGCGCATGATCTCGATCTCGGCCGGCGACTTGGTGACCCGGCCCTCCTCGACGATCCCGAAGCAGTCCAGGAGGCGCCCCTCGGTCAGCGAGGTGTGGATGTAGTCCTGGTGATAAGCCGGGAAATAGTAGCTGTTGCGCTCGTAACCGATGTCCTTGGTGTGGAGCCCGAATTCGCGCAGCGACTGCACGAGACTCTGAATGGCGTCCCCGGTGTCCGGATAGGGCCGGGTGAGCTCGACCCAGGTGCGCGCATAGACGTTCGACTCCTCCATGCTGCGGGTGATCATGAAGGGTTCCTCGGTCAACGGAACCACGAGCGCCTGGAAGAACGAATACCCGGTCGTCTGATAATCGGTCAGATACATCAGATTCTCGGGATCGGTGATCACCACGGCGTCGAGGAGCCGATCGGCCATCCGTCGACGGAGATCGTCGAGCCGGCGCTCGTACTCCTCGAACGGGAACGTCATGTCGTCGCGCTGCTTCACACCGGCCTCCAGATGGTCGGACGTCGTTACGTCAGGTGGTGCTGCGGACGGCCGAGGCGAGGATGTCGAGACCCTCGCCCAGGTCCTCGTCCGGGATCGTCAACGGCGGGATGAGCTTGAGGACCCGGCCCCCGGTCCCGCACGGACCGATGAGCAGACCGTCGTCGAAGCACTTCTTCGCGATGGCCTTGGCCAGGGCTCCGTCGCCGAGGTCGAGGCCCTGCATCATGCCGCGGCCGCGGACCTCGAAGCGTCCGTCCGAGCCCGCGGCGAGGTCGTCCAGGACCGCCGTCATGGTCTCGCGCTTGGCCGCGACCTGGTTCATCAGCTCGTCGTCGTCGAAGTACTCCAGCGCGACCCTGCCCGCCACGAAGGACAGCCCCTGCCCGCGGAAGGTCCCGGTGTGCTCACCGGGCGACCAGTGGGCGTCCAGCTCGGGCTTGTTGAGGTTCATGGCGATCGGCGTCCCGTAGCCGCCGAGGCCCTTCGCCAGCGTGATGATGTCCGGGTCGAGCCCCATGCCGTCGAAGCTGAAGTAGTTGCCGGTCCGTCCGCAGCCGGTCTGGATGTCGTCCACGATGAACAGGGCGCCCACGTCGTGGGCGAGGCGCTGCACCTCGCGCAACCACTCCGCGCTCGCCACGTGCACGCCGCCCTCGGCCTGGATCGTCTCGACGACGAAGGCCGCCGGCGGGAGCAGACCGCTGGAGGAGTCCTCCAGCAGCGCCCGGTAGTCCGCCAGCTGCTGGACGCCGCCGCCCGGAGCCGTCTCGAACGGCAGCCGCACGACGTTCTCCAGCGGGACGCCCGCGGCGGCGCGGAAGTAGTCGTTCGCGGTCAGGGCCAGCGACCCGAGCGTCATCCCGTGGAACCCGTTGCTGAACGCCACGACGTCGCGGCGTCCGGTCACGCGCCGGGCGAGCTTGAGCGCGGCCTCGACGGCGTTGGTGCCCGTCGGTCCCATGAACTGCATCTTCATGGTCATGTCGCGCGGTTCGAGCACCGTGGCGGCGAACTTCTCGATGAAGTCCCGCTTCGTCGTCGTCGCCGTGTCCAGGCTGTGCGCGACGCCGTCGGCCTCGAGGAATTCGATCATCGCGCGCTTCATGCGCGGGTTGTTGTGCCCGAAGTTGAGCACGCCGGCGCCCGCGAAGAAATCGAGATAACTCCGTCCCGATTCGTCCACCTGACGGGCATTGGATGCCGAAGCAAAAACGGTCGGGTATGCCCGGCTGTAACCCCGGATCTCAGATTCCCACTTCTCGAACGCCTCCATGGACCATATGTACGCGCCCCCCTCAGGGGGTGTCAAGCGGAACGGAGACGGCCACGTAACGGCTCTGTTTCCGCCAGATTCGGGGGGTCGGCGGCCCCCGGACGCCGGGCCCGCGCCGGGGGGTGGGAGGGGCGGCGCGAGGGGCCCGTGCGGGGGCCCGGCGGGGGCCGGGCGGGGGCCCGGCGGGGACCCCGCAGGGACCCTTCAGGGGGTCCCCGCGAGGTGCGCCGGACGCGGTACCGGAACCCGGTCGCTGCGCCACCGCGCCACCGCGCCACCGCGGCGTCGCACCGTCGCGCCGGCAGCACGACGAAGGCCGGCCCACCGTGCGGTGGACCGGCCTTCGTCTGGAAGTGGAGCTGAGGGGACTCGAACCCCTGACCCTCTGCATGCCATGCAGATGCGCTACCAGCTGCGCCACAGCCCCGTGAACCCGACCCGAAGGTCTGATTCGTGGAGTTCTGAGGGGGCTTGCCCCCTCGAGAACGTCGTTATCTTAGGCAGACTTCGGCTCAGGTTCCAAATCCGCGTGCGGGCCCGCCTGCCAGCGGTCCAGCGGGTAGCCGGCACCCACGTTGTGGGCCACGAGCCGCCACCCCGGGACCGCTCCGGGAGCGGATCGGTGCAGGTGGGACCAGTGCACGTTGTGCATGCCGGAGATCCCGCGCCACGCCGTGGCGTCCAGCTCGAGCAGCCCGGTGATGGCCAACGAGATCGCCGCGCCGTGGGAGACGACGACGAGACACTCGTCACCCTCGAGGCCCTCGGCGTGCTCGCGGACCGCCCCGGCCGTCCGCTCGGCGACCTCGACCTTCGTCTCGGCGCCGACGCCCCGGGGCTCGCCGCCACGGCGCCACTCGGCGTGCTCGTCCGGCCAGCGCTCGGCGATCTCGTCCGCGGTCAGCCCCTCCCAGCGGCCGAACGACCGCTCGCGCAGGCGAGGGTCGGTCTCCACCGGCACGCCGACCAGCTCGGCGTAGGCCGCGGCGGTGTCCGCCGCACGCCCGAGGTCGGAGGAGACGATCCGGGTGGCGCGGTGGGAGGTCACCAGCGCGGCCGCGCCCTGGGCGGCCTGCCACCGGCCCACCTCGTCGAGAGGGATGTCGACCTGGCCCTGCAGCCGCATCGAGGCGTTGTAGGAGGTCCGTCCGTGCCGCAGCAGGACGACGGTGCGCGCGGTCACCGCGTCACATCCCGCCGCGCAGGTGGATCGCGCCGTCCGAGCCGTCGTCGCCGAACTCGGCACGGGCCGCCGCGCCGTCGCCCCCGCGGGCGTCCGCGGGCAGGTCGAGGGCGGGGCAGTCCTTCCAGAGCCGCTCGAGGGCGTAGTAGACACGGTCCTCGGCGTGCTGGACGTGGACGACCACGTCGCCGAAGTCCAGCAGCACCCACCGGGCCTCGGCCTTGCCCTCGCGGCGGAGCATCTTGGCTCCCGCGCGGTGCATGGCCTCCTCGACGGCGTCGACGACGGCGACCACCTGACGCTCGTTCGTCCCGGAGGCGATGAGGAACACGTCGGTGAGCACCAGCTGGTCGCTGACGTCGAGGGCGATGATCTCCTGCGCCTTGCGCTCGGACGCGGCGCGCGCCGCGACCACCGCCAGCTCGACGGCGCGGTCCGTCGCGGTCATCGGGATCCTCCCGTCACGTTCGGTGGGCCGGCCGCCTCGGTCGTCTGCACGGAAGCGGACGCCTCCTCGGGGGCGAACTCGTCCGGAGGGCTGAGCACCAGGTTCCAGATCAGCAGGCCCAGGACGAAGGCGACCACGACGAGGATGATGTAGTGCAGCCAGGTGTACGACGGCTCGTGCTCGTCGTCCCAGTCGTCCTCGTCGTCCTCCACCAGCGGGGCGGAGGCGGCGGCCAGCGTCTGCCCGGCGAGTCCGCCGAACGGCGATCCGGACGACGGTGGCACCGAGGCGGGTGCGGCACCCGTCGAGGTCGGCGTCCCCCACGGCAGGGCCGGAGCGTCGGACCCGCCGGTGCCGGGGGCCTGTCGGGTCGGTGAACCCGCGCCCGCCGAGGCGCTGGGCCAGGCCGGCGGAGGGGTCGAGCCGGCCGAAGCCTCGCTGCGAGCGGTCGATCCGGCGAACGGTGAGCCGGACCCGAAGGCCGACCGGCGACCGGGAGCGGATCCGTCGGACGGCGGTGGTGCCGGGGAGGACCCCGAGGGCGCCGACGTGGCCGGGCCGCCGGACGCGCCTCCGGACAACGGGGCGAACGGTGACCGCGGCGGTGTCGAGGGCGGGGCGCCGTGCGTCGCCGACGACGGGGCGGAGGGGGCCGGCGGAGAGGTGGCCGGGGGCGTCGCGGGCGGAGCGTCCGCGGGCTGGCCGAACGTGCGGGCGGAGGTGCGCCGCGGAGCCGACGGGGGGCTCTCGGCCCCCGAGCTCGGGAAGCCGGTCGGGGCGGCCGGCGTCGGCTCCTCGCCCGGGGTGCCGCCCTGGGTCCGCTGGACCGGTGTCAGGCGACCCGTCTCGTCCAGCCCGCGCACCCCGCCGGACGTGCTCGGCGGACGGACCGTCGGCGCCGGCCCGGGGGCCGGGGAGGCGGTGGACCGCTCGCGCAGCGCGCGGCGGGACGGCGGGGTCGGAGCGGGCCGAGCGGGCTCCCCCGCCGTGGGGGCCGGGGCCGGCGCGGGGGCCGGCGCCGGGGCCGGCGCCGGGGCGGGAGCGGGCGCCGGGGTCGGCGCACCGCTGCCGAACGCTGCGGGACCGGCGCCGGGGACCGGGGCGGACCCCGCCGACGGCGCGCTCTCCTGCGCGGCGGCCGCCGCGCGCTCACGCTCGCGGATCTCCCGACGTGTCAGCGGTCGGGACCTGTTGTCACTCATCGAGACCTCGATACAGACCGTACTTGGCGATGTACTGGACGACGCCGTCCGGGACCAGATACCAGACCGGCTGCCCGGCCGCGGCACGGCGGCGGCAGTCGGTCGAGGAGATGGCGAGCGCGGGCACCTCGAGGGTGGTCACGCCGTGGGAGGGCAGTCCGTCGACGGTGAGCGGGTGGCCCGGTCGGGTCACCGCCACGAAGTGGGCCATCGTCCACAGGTCCCCCGCGTCCTTCCACGTGAGGATCTGCTCGATGGCGTCCGCCCCGGTGATGAAGTACAGGTCGGCGTCGGGGCGCGCGTGCTGCAGGTCGCGCAGCGTGTCGACCGTGTAGGTCAGACCGGGCCGGTCGATGTCGGCGCGGCTCACCGTGAAGCGGGGGTTCGACGCCGTGGCGATCACCGTCATCAGGTACCGGTCCTCGGCCGGCGAGACCTGGGCGTCCTGCTTGAAGCTCGGCTTGCCGGTCGGGACGAACACGACCTCGTCGAGGTCGAGCAGCGCGGCCGCCTCGCTCGCCGCGACGAGGTGACCGTGGTGGATGGGGTCGAACGTCCCACCCATCACCCCGATCCGGGGTCGCGCCTGCTCGCTCACGTGCTGGGGCGGCTTCAGTGCTTGTTGTTCGCGTTGCGGAAGGCGTACGTCGCCAGCAGCGCGACGACGAATCCACCGAAGGCGAGCACTCCGAGCAGCACCGGCGAGATGACGAAACCGGAGTGCTCGACGGCCTCTTCGGCGGCAAGGACGGCGGTGTGCAGCACGGGTGCTCCTCAGTGGTGGTCCGGACGTGTCGCAGCACAGTCTCTCACGGCGCGGTGTCAGGGCCGTACGTGCCCGTCGCCGTGCACGACCCACTTGGTGGTGCACAGCTCGGCCAGCCCCATCGGTCCGCGCGCGTGCAGCTTCTGGGTGGAGATCCCGAGCTCGGCGCCCATCCCGAACTGACCGCCGTCGGTGAAGCGCGTCGAGGCGTTGACCAGCACGGCCGCGGCGTCGACCTCCGCGACGAACCGCTCCGACGCCGCGAGGTCGTTGGTGACGATGGCCTCGGAGTGCCCCGAGCTCCAGGTGCGGATGTGGTCGATCGCCTCGTCGAGGGAGTCGACGACCCGCACGGCCAGCTCGGCCGCGAGGTACTCGGTGGCCCAGTCCGCCTCGGTGGCCGACAGCACCTCGACGCTCTCGGGCGCCTGCCCGGCGGCCCGGTCGTCGACGTGCAGCACCACCCCGGCACCGCCCAGCGCCGCGAGCGCGGCGGGCAGGAACCGGTCGGCGACGTCGGCGTGGACCAGCAGCGTCTCGGCCGCGTTGCACACCCCGACGCGCTGGGTCTTGGCGTTCATGACGATGTCGACGGCCGTGGGCACGTCCGCGGCCGCGTCCACGTAGACGTGCACGTTGCCGGTGCCGGTCTCGATCACGGGGACCGTGGACTGCTCGACCACGGTGCGGATGAGGTCGGCACCGCCGCGCGGCACCAGCAGGTCGACCAGACCGCGGGCCTGCATCAGCGCGACGCCGCCGGGGCGGCCGTAGCCGTCGATGGACTGCACGAGGTCGGCGGGCAGGTCCTGGGACTCCAGGCCGCGTCGCATCACGTCGACGATGACGGTGTTCGACGAGGCGGCGGCGCTCCCGCCGCGGAGGATCACGGCGTTGCCCGACTTCAGGGCGAGCCCGGCGGCGTCGACCGTGACGTTCGGCCGCGCCTCGTAGATCATGCCGACCACGCCCATCGGCACCCGCAGCTGCCGCAGGCGCAGCCCGTTGGGCAGCGTCTGGCCGCGCACGACCTCCCCGACCGGGTCGGGCAGGCCGGCCACCTCGCGCAGGGACGCGGCGATCGCCGCGACCCGCTCGTCGGTCAGCGCCAGGCGGTCCAGGAGCCCCTCGCTCATGCCGTGCTCGCGACCGCGGCTCAGGTCCTCGGCGTTGGCGGCGACGATCTCGCCGGACGCCGCCACCAGCGCGTCGGCCAGGGCGTGCAGCGCCGCGTCCTTGGTGGCTCGGGTCGCGGTCGCGAAGGTCCGGGAGGCCCGCTGGGAGCGGCGCGCGACGTCCTGCACCGCGGCCAGCACGTCGGCGTCCGGCTGCGGTCGCTGCGCGGGGCCGGGCGTCGTGGTGGCGGAGGGGTCGAACGTCGTGGTCATGCGTTCGAGACTACGACGACGCGGGCCGTGAGGACAGGCCGTTCCGCCCTTCGAGCACCAGGTCGTCGCGGTGGACGACCTCACGGTCGTACCCCTCGCCCAGCTCGTCGCGCAGCGCGTAGGTGGACCGGCCGAGCAGCGCGGGCAGGTCGGCCGCGTCGTAGGCGACGAGCCCGCGGGCGACGACGGCGCCGTCCGGCGCCACCAGCTCGACGGGGTCGCCGGTCTCGAAGTGTCCCTCCACCCGGGTGATCCCGGCGGGCAGCAGCGAGGCCCGGCCGCCGAGCACCGCGCGCGTGGCACCGGCGTCCAGGTGCAGACGCCCCTCGGTGCGGGCCGCGTGCGCGATCCACAGCCGTCGCGCCGTCGTCCGCTTGCCGCCGGCGGCGAAGAACGTGCCGACGTCGTCCCCGGCGAGCGCCGCGGCGACGTTGTCGGCGCAGGTCAGGACGACGGGCACGCCGTCCTGGGTGGCGATGCGCACCGACTCGAGCTTGGTCACCATGCCGCCGGTGCCCACGGTGCTCCCCCGGGCGGTGACCTCGACGCCGGCGACCTGGGACAGGTCGGCGACGTGCGAGATCCGGCGTGCACCGAGCCGGCTGGGCGGGGCGTCGTGCAGGCCGTCCACGTCGGTGAGCAGCACCATCGCGTCGGCGCGCACCAGGTGGGAGACGAGGGCGGCGAGCCGGTCGTTGTCGCCGAAGCGCAGCTCGTCGACCGTCACCGCGTCGTTCTCGTTCACCACGGGCACGACGCCGAGCGCGAGCAGCTTCTCCAGCGACCGCTGCGCGTTGCGGTACCGGGCCCGGCGCACGGTGTCCTCGGCCGTGAGCAGCGCCTGGCCGACCCGGATGTCGTGGGCGGCGAACGCCTCGCTGTACCGGGCCACGAGCTGGCCCTGGCCCAGCATCGCGCAGGCCTGCATGGTGGCCAGGTCCCGGGGGCGGGAGGTCAGGCCGGCCGGCCCGATCCCTGCGGCGATGGCCCCGGAGGTGACGAGCACGATCTCCTGGCCGCGGCGGTGGCACGCGGCGAGCACGTCGACCAGCGCCCGCAGCGCGCCGAGGTCCAGGTGGCCGTCGGCCCGGGTCAGGGACGACGAACCGATCTTGACGACGAGCCGACGGGCGGCCGGCAGGGCGGAGCGGGACTGGGCGATCACGCCCCCATCATCCCCGACCTCGCGCTCAGTCGTCGGAGGGGTCCGCCCAGTGACCGGCCTCGCGTTCGGTCCACAGCTCCTCGCGGGCGGCGGACTTGGCGTCCATGCGCTCGACGAAGTCGCGTCGCTTCTCGGACCGCGTGGGGCGGTGGGTGTCCTCCAGGCGGCGGTCGGTGCCGCGCGACCCGAGCAGCTCGGCCCCGGTGGACAGGGTCGGCTCCCAGTCGAAGACGACCGCGTCCTGCTCGGTGCCGATGCGGACCTCGTCGCCGGCGACCGCCCCGGCCTCGAGGAGCTTGTCCTCCACCCCGAGCTTGGCGAGCCGGTCGGCGAGGAAGCCCACGGCCTCGTCGTTGTTGAAGTCGGTCTGCCGCACCCAGCGCTGGGGCTTGCGCCCCTGGACGAGGAAGTACACGTGGCCCGTGGAGCCGTCGGTGCGACGCGTGACCGTGAACCCGGAGTCGTCGACGGCCTGCGGGCGCAGCACGATGCGGGCCGGCTCGGGCGGCGGCGCGGCGGCGCGGGCCCGGTCCACGAGGTCGCCCAGCGCGAAGGAGAGCTCGCGCAGCCCCTCGTGCGAGGCGGTGGAGATCTCGAAGACCCGCAGCCCGCGTGCCTCCAGGTCGGGCCGGACGAACTCCGCCAGCTCGCGGGCCTCGGGCACGTCGATCTTGTTGAGCACGACCAGCTGCGGACGCTCCGTGAGCGGGACCCGTCCGCCGGCGATGTCCAGGTCGCCCGCGTAGGCGGCGAGCTCGGCCTCGAGGACCTCCAGGTCGGTCAGCGGGTCGCGTCCGGGCTCGAGGGTGGCGCAGTCCAGCACGTGCACGATGACCGCGGTCCGCTCGATGTGCCGCAGGAACTCCAGCCCCAGCCCCTTGCCCTCGCTCGCGCCGGGGATCAGCCCGGGCACGTCGGCGACGGTGTAGCGCGTCGCGCCGGCCTGGACGACGCCGAGGTTCGGCACGAGCGTCGTGAAGGGGTAGTCGGCGATCTTGGGCCGGGCGGCCGAGATGGCGGCGATCAGGGAGGACTTGCCGGCGCTGGGGAAGCCGACCAGGGCGACGTCGGCGATGGTCTTGACCTCGAGCGTGACGTCGCGCTCCTCGCCGGGCTCGCCGAGGAGGGCGAACCCGGGGGCCTTGCGCTTCGGGGAGGCCAGCGCGCGGTTGCCCAGACCCCCGCGGCCGCCGGCGGCGACGACGAGCTCGGCACCGACGCCGACGAGGTCGGCCAGCACGGTGCCGTCGCGGTCCTTGACGACGGTGCCGTCCGGCACGCTGAGGACGAGGTCCTCGCCCTGGGCGCCGTGCCGGTCCCCGCCCATGCCCTGGCCACCGTTGGGTGCCTTGCGGTGGGGCGAGTGGTGGTAGTCGAGCAGCGTCGTCGTCTGCCCGTCCACGACGAGCCGCACGCTGCCCCCGTCACCGCCGTTGCCGCCGTCGGGCCCGCCGAGGGGCTTGAACTTCTCGCGGTGCACGGACGCGACGCCGTGCCCGCCGGATCCCCCGGCCGCGTGGAGCACGACTCGATCGACGAAGCTGGCCATGGGTAGATCCTCTCAGGAGGTCGTGCCCGGGCGCGCCGTGGCGCGGACGGACACGCACGAGGGGCGCACCCCACTCGGTGGTGCGCCCCTCGTGACGGGAAGTGCCGGTCTGCTGCGGAGGTGCTCCGGCTCAGACCTGGGCGGCGACGATGTCGACGACCTTGCGGCCGCGACGCGTCGCGAAGGCGACCTCGCCGGCCGACAGCGCGAACAGCGTGTCGTCGCCGCCGCGGCCGACGTTCTCGCCGGGGTGGAAGTGGGTGCCACGCTGGCGGACGATGATCTCGCCGGCGTTGACCGCCTGGCCCGCGAAGCGCTTCACGCCGAGGGACTTGGCGTTGGAGTCACGACCGTTGCGCGAGGAGCTCGCGCCCTTCTTGTGTGCCATCTCAGTCCTGCTTTCTGCTCAGTACGAAGAGTGTGGGGAACCGTGCGGGCGCCGGCCCGCCGGACGTCACTTGATACCGGTGACCTTCAGGCGGGTCAGCTGCTGACGGTGACCCTGCCGCTTCCGGTAGCCGGTCTTGTTCTTGTACTTGTGGATCGTGATCTTCGGACCCTTGGCGTCCTTGACGACCTCCGCGGTGACCTTGACCTTCGCCAGCTTCTTGGCGTCGGTGGTCACGGTGTCGCCGTCCACGAGCAGGATCGCGGGCAGCTCGACGGTGTCACCGGCCGAGCCCTCGAGTCGGTCCGTGACGACGATGTCCCCGACGGACACCTTCTCCTGCCGGCCACCGGCCTTGACGATCGCGTACACCATGTTGATGCTCATCTCTCCTGGTCTTGGTGCGCTCACCCGACGTCGGTCACCGGCTTGGTCTGGAACTCGCACCGCCGCGGCGGTGGAGTGCGGTGCGCCGAGGGCACACGGGACAGACGCGCTGACAGCGCGCCGACGCATTACCTTACGCGACCCCCGGTCGGCGGACAAGTCCGGCGTCGCTCCGGCCGCGTGAGGTGGACCACGGAACTGCGGGCGGTGCGCGGTCGACGGACGATGGTCCCATGAGCACGCCGGACGTCGTGGCGGACGCGATGCGCGCCGTCGACCGGCGCGGGTTCCTGCCGCGGGCGCAGCGGGCCTCCGCCGCGTTCGACCAGCCGCTGCCGATCGGCCACGACCAGACCTGCTCCCAGCCCTCCACGGTGGCCGCGATGCTGCGGATGCTCCGGGTCCCGCGCGGCGGTGACGTGCTCGACGTCGGCGCCGGGTCCGGGTGGACGACGGCGCTGCTCGCCCATCTCGTCGGCCCGCAGGGCGAGGTGCTGGGCGTGGAACGGATCCCCGAGATCGCCGAGTGGGGCGCCGCGAACCTCGCGCGGGCCGGCATGCCGTGGGCCCGGCTGGTTCCCGCCCGCCCGGGCGTCCTGGGCGCCCCGCGACCCGGCGGCTGGTCCCGCGTCCTCGTCTCGGCGGCCGCGGACCGGCTGCCCGAGGAGCTCGTGGACCAGGTCGCGCCGGGAGGCCGGATGGTGGTGCCGGTCCGGCACCGGATGGTCGTCGTCGACCGGGACGACGACGGCAGCGTGCGCACCGCCGAGGAGGGCACCTACAGCTTCGTGCCGCTCGTGGAGGACTGACCGGTCACGAGGACCGGCCGGTCACCGTGCGGTGGGCGCGGCACCGGGCCTGGTAGGTCTCCGCTCCCCCGACGTACCCGGCCACCGTCGTCAGCGCGTCGCCGCCCGCGACCGCCCCCTCGAGGCGGACGTGGTACGCGGCGTCGCGACCGCAGACGGTGCACACGGCGGTCAGCCGCGTGACCGACTCCGCCAGCGCCATGAGGGACGGCAGCGGTTCGAAGGGCCGGCCGTCGAACGTCACCGTCAGGCCCGCCACCACGACGTCGAGGCCGTCGTCGGCGAGGCCGGTGACGACGTCCACCAGCTCCGGACCGAGGAACTGCGCCTCGTCGACCGCCACCAGGACGGTCCCGGGCTGCAGGTGGCCGGGGATCTCGGCCGCGCGCGTCACCGCGCGGGACGCCACCGCCAGCCCGGTGTGGGAGGCGATGCGGCCCGGGCCGTGCCGGTCGTCCAGCGCGTGGGAGACCACCAGCACCTCGCGGCCGGCGATCCGTGCCCGGTCGACCCGGCGCACGAGCTCGGTGGTCTTGCCCGCGAACATGGGCCCACCGATGACCTCGAGACGGCCGGGGGCTCGACGGTCGTCCATGGCGACCAGTCAAGCACCCCGACCGTCCCGGCGCTCAGGGCGTGTCGGTCAGCGACGCAGACGACGCCGCAGCCTGCTCAGGAGCCCCGTCGGCCCCGGCTCCTTTGGGCGGCGTGTCACCACCGGGTGCGGGAGCGCCGGCCGCGTCGGGGTCCGGCGCGGTCTCGGCCGGGGTCGACGCCGCCTGCTCGCCGGCAGGCTCGGCAGGCTCGGCCGCGGCTTCACCGGCAGGCTCGGTCGGCGCGGACGCCTCGTGGCCCTCCTCGCCCTCGTGCTCGTGGGCGTGGGCGGCCGCCGCGGCGATGGTGGCCAGCGTGGCCTTGACCGCCTGACGCTTCTCGGACTCGTCGTCGGGCAGCTTCGGCACGTCGGCGTGCGCCGGTGCCGGCTCCTCCTTCTTGCCGGAGGAGCGCTTGCGGCGCGAGCGCTTCGAGCCGCTGCCGCCGTCGCCGTCGCCCGAGGAGGCCGCGCCCTTCTCGACGGGGTGCTCGTGGACGATGAACCCGCGGCCCTTGCAGTGCTCGCAGGTCGAGCTGAACGCCTCGACGAGCCCCTGCCCGACGCGCTTGCGGGTCATCTGGACCAGTCCGAGCGAGGTCACCTCGGCGACCTGGTGCTTGGTGCGGTCCCGGCCCAGGCACTCCACGAGCCGGCGCAGCACCAGGTCGCGGTTCGACTCGAGCACCATGTCGACGAAGTCGATGACGATGATGCCGCCGATGTCGCGCAGCCGGAGCTGGCGCACGATCTCCTCGGCCGCCTCGATGTTGTTGCGCGTCACCGTCTCCTCGAGCGTGCCACCGCTGCCGGTGAACTTGCCCGTGTTGACGTCGATGACCGTCATGGCCTCGGTGCGGTCGATCACGAGCGAGCCGCCCGAGGGCAGCCAGACCTTGCGGTCCATGCCCTTGGCGAGCTGCTCGTCGACCCGGTGCCGGGCGAAGACGTCCCCGGTCTCGTTCCACCGCGTGACCCGCTCGCGCAGGTCGGGCGCCAGCTCGGCGACGTAGGACGAGATCTCGGTCCAGGCGCTGTCGCCCTGGACCACCAGCGAGGTGAAGTCGTCGTTGAAGATGTCCCGGACCACGCGGATGGCCATGTCGGCCTCGCCCTGCAGCAGCGACGGCGCGTTGGTCGACGACTTCTCGGCCTTGGCGGTGATCGACTGCCACTGCGACTGCAGCCGCTCGACGTCGGCGCGCAGCTCCTCCTCCGAGGCACCCTCGGCAGCGGTGCGCACGATGACGCCCGCACCGTCGGGGACGATGTCGCGCAGGATCTTCTTGAGCCGGTTGCGCTCGGTGTCGGGCAGCTTGCGGCTGATGCCGGTCATGCCCCCGCCGGGGACGAAGACCAGGTACCGGCCGGCGAGCGTGACCTGGGAGGTCAGGCGCGCGCCCTTGTGGCCGATCGGGTCCTTGGTCACCTGGACCAGGACCGAGTCGCCGGACTTGAGCGCCTCCTCGATGCGGCGCGGCTGCCCCTCGATCCCGGCGGCGTCCCAGTTGACCTCGCCGGCGTAGAGGACGGCGTTGCGGCCCTTGCCGACGTCGACGAAGGCGGCCTCCATCGAGGGCAGCACGTTCTGCACGCGGCCGAGGTAGACGTTGCCCACCATGGACGCCTGCGCCTGCTGGGAGACGTAGTGCTCGACGAGCACGCCGTCCTCGAGCACGGCGATCTGGGTGCGGCCGTCGTGCTCGCGCACGATCATCGACCGCTCGACCGACTCGCGGCGGGCCAGGAACTCGGCCTCGGTGATGACCTGACGGCGACGACCGGCGTCGCGCCCCTCACGCCGACGCTGACGCTTGGCCTCCAGCCGCGTCGACCCCTTCAGCGCGGTGACCTCGTCCTCGGCGCGGGCCGGGCGGCTCCCCTCGCGGTCGCTGCCCCGGCCACGCCGACGGCGCCGACGCCGGCGGCTGCTGCTGCCGGACGACTGCTCGGCGTCGTCGGACCCCTCGGAGGCCCCGGACCGTTCGGTCTCGCTCTCCGTGGCGGACGACGCGGCGCCGTCGGCGCCCTGGCCGTCACGGTCGTCCCGTGCGGAGGAGCCTTGCTCGTCCTGCTCCTCGGCGCCACGCTCCTCGTCCTCGTCGGCCGAGGAGTCGGAGGACTCGCCCTCTGCCTCGTCCTGGGGCCGGCGGTCGCCCTTGCGACCCCCGCGACGGCCGCGGCCGCCCCGGCGCCGACGCCGGCGCGGGCGAATGTCGGACTCGTCGCCGTCCTCCAGGAAGTCGGCAGGGCCGAACTCCACGAGCTCGACACCCTCGTCGACGATCTCGGTCTCGATCTGCTCGAGCTCCTCGACGGCGGCCTCGTCGACGTCGCTCAGCTCGAGCGGCGTCGCCGCGGGCTGCTGCGCCGGCTGCTCGGCGGGCCGCTGGTCCGACGGCGTGTCGGACTTCTCGTCGGACGTCTTGTCGGCGGACGCCTCGGCCTGCGCGGCCCCGTCCGTGGCGGACGTGGCCGACGCGGCGGAACCCCGGGCGCGCGACGAGCGGGAGGACTTCCCGGCCTTCGCCGACGTCGAGGACGACGTGTCCGTGGTCGCGGTGCGCGACTCGCGCGACTCCGGCGCGGGCCCGGCGTCCGTGCTCTCGACGGCGTCCGGCTCGTCGCTCGGGCGCGGCGGACCCGCCGGTGCCTGGGCGCGGCGCGCGGCGCGCTGGCCCGACAGGTCGGGCGCCTGGAAGAGCAGTGCCGTGGTGGCGAGGCGAGGTGTGCCGGACCCGCTGGCCGTGCCGGTGGTGGACTCGGTCCGGGGCGCACCGGTCGCGGCGCCCGTCGTCTCGGCCGTGGCGGCCTGCTCGGCACCGGACTTCTTGTCGGCCGGCTTCTTGGCGGCGGACTTCTTCGTGGCGGACTTCTTGTCGGCCGGCTTCTTGTCGGCCGACTTCTTGTCGGCCGACTTCTTCGTGCCGGCCTCCTTCGTGCCGGCCTCCTTCGTGGCGGTCGACTTCTTCGCGGAGCTCGACTTCTTCGCCGCGGTCGAGGTCGTGGCGGCGGACGCGGCGCCCTCGTCGGCGCTCTCGTCACCGGAGACCTCCGCCGGGGCCTCGGCGCGCGACGCCTTCGCGGTGCTGCGGCGGGCCCGGCGCGCCGGCGGCGCGGCGGGGGCTGACGCGGCCTCGGCACCGGTGGCCGGCCGGTCGCCAGAGGCGGCGTCCCGGCCCGGCAGGACGATGTCGTCGAGCGACAGCGAGGGAGCGGCCGTCGCGGTCGCCTCGGGCGCGCGGTCGGGCAGGGCGATCGGCGCGGCGGCCTCGGCCGGCTGCTCGGGTTCCTGAGCGACCGGCTCCTGCGGCTCGGTGGGCTGCTCCGGCTGCTCCGGCACGACCGCCGGCTGCGCAGTCTCTGCCGACGGCTCGGCCGGGGGCTCGGTCTGGGGCTCGGTCTGGGGCTCGGCCTGCGCCGGACCGGCGGCACGGCGGCTGGCGCGGCGCGGACGACGCGCGGGGGCGGACGGCGCCGCGGCCGTCGCCTGGTCGGGCTGCGGCGCGGCGGCGGTCGCCGGCTCGGCGGCCGGGGCGGCCGGCTCGGACGACGTCGCCGGCACGACGATCGGGGCGGGCGCGCTGGTCGACGGGGCCGAGGTCGCGCGGGTCACGCGACGGCGGGGAGCCCGGCGCGGCGTCTCGTCGGCAGCGGCCACGGGCTGGTCGGGGGTGTCGGATGTCACGGAGGGTGCTCCTGCTCTGCGGCGGCCGACCCACACCTGCCGGCCACCCCGGCGGTCGTCGGCGGCGGCAGCGCTCAGAAGCGCGCCGCCCGGACGGAAGTCTCGGTCGGCTGCAGCCCCACGACTTCGCGGACGCCAGGCGGCCGGGCCCTTCACCCCGGTCGCGGCACCGCGTGCGGACGCGGGAGCGGCGAGCTCGTCGACCTTCGAGGGATGTGGGCCCCGAAGGTCTCGATCCAGTATCGCACCCTTGGGGCCGTCCGATCTCCCCCGTCCACCCACCGGCGTGGCGACCGTCACGTCGTGTCAGATCCGCTTGACTTGTGAATGCCTTCACGAGAAAGTCGTGAAAGTCTTCACAAGTCGGTGACAGCGCCGCTCATCGTGCGGACCTGCGACGACGGTCCTACCGTCGAATCAGCCCAGCACAAGGCGGCCTCTCTCCCCCTGGCCCGCATCGAAGGAGTCCACGTGGACGCTCTCGACCTGGCACGGTGGCAGTTCGCCATCACCACCGTGTACCACTTCATCTTCGTGCCGCTGACGATCGGGCTCGCCCCCCTCGTCGCCGGCATGCAGACGGCGTGGGTCGTCACGAAGAACGACCGCTGGCTGCGGCTGACGAAGTTCTTCGGCAAGCTGCTGCTGATCAACTTCGCCCTCGGCGTCGTGACCGGCATCTGGCAGGAGTTCCAGTTCGGCATGGCCTGGAGCGAGTACTCCCGGTTCGTCGGCGACGTCTTCGGCGCCCCGCTGGCCATGGAGGCGCTGGCCGCGTTCTTCGTGGAGTCGGTCTTCCTGGGTGTGTGGATCTTCGGCTGGGACCGCGTGTCCAAGAAGATCCACCTGGCCTCGATCTGGCTCTTCGCGCTGGCCACCAACCTCTCGGCGTTCTTCATCCTGGCGGCGAACTCCTGGATGCAGCACCCCGTCGGCGTCATCTACAACGAGGCCACCGGGCGCGCCGAGATGGAGTCCATCTGGGCGGTGCTGACCAACAACACCCTGCTGGCGGCGTTCCCGCACACCATCACCGCCGCGTTCCTCACGGCGGGCACGTTCGTGACCGGCGTCGCCGCCTGGTGGATGGTCCGGCTGGCCCGCACCAAGAAGGCCGAGAACCTCGAGACCGCCCGGGACGTCTATCGTCCGGCCGTCCGGCTCGGCGTGTGGGTCATGGTCGTGGCCGGGCTCGGCGTCATCTGGTCCGGCGACATCCAGGGCAAGCTCATGTACGAGCAGCAGCCCGGCAAGATGTCCTCGGCCGAGGCCCTGTGCGAGGGGACCGAGTCCGCGGAGTTCTCCATCCTCGCCGTCGGCCCGCTCTACGCCGGCTGCGAGGACGTGGCCCACCTCATCTCGATCCCCGGCGTGACCAGCTACCTCGGCACCGGGGAGTTCTCCGGCGAGGACTCCTACCTGCCCGGCGTCTACGACGTCCAGGAGGAGTACGCGGAGCGCTACGGCGAGACCACGGCCGACGGCCAGGAGATCTCCTACACCCCGCCGCTGGCGATCACCTACTGGTCGTTCCGCCTGATGATCGGGTTCGCCGCGTTCTCCGTGGCTCTCGCCCTCGTGGCGTTCTGGCTGACGCGCAAGGGCAGGATCAGCGACAACGTCTGGCTCAGCCGGCTCGCGCTCCTGGCCATCCCCATGCCCTTCGTCGCGAACTCGTTCGGCTGGATCTTCACCGAGGTCGGGCGCCAGCCGTGGGTCGTGGCCCCCAACCCCACCGGCATCGACCAGGTCCGGCTGCTCACCGAACGCGGGGTGTCCACCGCCGTGCCGGCGGGCGTCATCCTGACCTCGATGATCGTGCTGACGATCATCTACGCGATCCTGGCGGTGGTGTGGTTCCGGCTCATGCACCGGTACGCGATCGAGGGCGTGCCCGACGCCGTCCGCGACGAGTCGCCGGAGGCGCAGGACCCCGACGACTCCGACCGCCCGCTGTCCTTCGCGTACTGAGCGCCCGAACCTGAAGAGACTGGAGACCTGACGTGGACCTCGCGATCCTCTGGTTCGTCATCATCGCCGTGCTGTGGACCGGCTACCTCGTGCTCGAGGGCTTCGACTTCGGCGTCGGCATGCTGCTGTCGATCCTGCCCCGGGGCGACAAGGAGCACCGGGAGAAGGAACGGCGCGTGCTCGTCAACACGATCGGCCCCGTCTGGGACGGCAACGAGGTGTGGCTGCTCACCGCCGGCGGTGCGACCTTCGCCGCGTTCCCCGAGTGGTACGCCACGATGTTCTCGGGCTTCTACATCCCGCTGCTGATCATCCTCGTGGGCCTCGTGGCCCGCGGCGTCGCCTTCGAGTACCGCGGCAAGATCAACGACCCGACGTGGGCCCGCCGCTGCGACCAGGCCATCCAGCTCGGCTCCTGGATCCCGGCGGTGATGTGGGGCGTCGCCTTCGGCAACCTCGTGCGCGGCCTCCTGCTGGACGCCGACCACCAGTACGTCGGCGGCTTCTGGGCGCTGCTCAACCCCTTCGCCCTGGTCGGTGGGCTGACCACGCTGACGCTGTTCCTCCTGCACGGCGCCGTGTTCGTCTCGCTGAAGACGGACGGCGAGATCCGGGAGCGTGCGCAGCGCCTCGCCTCCGGTCTGGCCGTCACGGCGCTCGTCGTGGCCGGCGGCTGGGCGATCTGGGCGCAGGTCGCCTACTCGGCGACCTGGACCTGGGCGGCCGTCGCGGTGGCGGCGCTGTCGCTGATCGGTGTCGTGGCCGCGACCCGCGCCCGCAAGGAGGGCACGGCCTTCACGCTGTCGGCCGTGACCATCGTGGCCGCCGTCGTGCTGATCTTCGGCTCCATGTACCCCGACGTCATCCCGGCGCTCGACGGGGGCAACGCGCTGTCCGTCGCGGAGGCCTCCTCGACGGACTACACGCTGACGGTCATGACGTGGGTGGCGGTGTTCCTCACCCCGGTGGTCATCGCCTACCAGGCGTGGACCTACTGGGTGTTCCGGCGCCGCCTGTCGACGAAGGACATCCCCGCCCCCGCGGGCCTGAGCTGGCAGAAGATCAAGGACGCGGCGTTCTGAGGTGAGACCGCTCGACCCCCGGCTGCTCCGGCAGGCCCGGGCCGCCCGTTCCTACGTCCTGCTCACCACCGCCCTGGGTACGGCCTCGGCCGCCCTGGTCGTGGTCCAGGCGTTCGCGATCGCCTTCGCGCTCGGACCCGTCGTGGTGGCCACCAGCCCCGGGGGCGACGGCGCCGTCGACCAGGCCGCGGTCGCCCGGTGGCTCGCCGTCCTGGCGGGTGCCGCCGTCGGACGCGCGGCGGTGGCCTGGGCGCAGGAGCGGTTCGGGCGCCGCGCCGCCACGGCCGTGGTCGCCGACCTGCGCGAGCAGGTCGTCGGCCACGCGGTCGCGCTCGGCCCGCGCCCGCCCGCCGGTGCGGCGCCGTCGGACGTCGCCACCCTGGCGACCCGCGGGCTGAACGACCTCGAGCCGTACCTGGTGCGGTTCCTGCCGCAGCTGCTGCTCACGGCGCTCGTCACCCCCGCCACGGTGCTCGTCGTGCTCGGGCTCGACTGGGTCTCCGCGCTGATCGCCGTCGTCACGCTGCCGCTGGTGCCGTTCTTCATGTGGCTCATCGGCACCATGACGGCCGGTACCTCCGAGCGACGGCTCGCGACCGTCGAGCGGCTCGGGTCGCAGGTCCTCGACCTGATCGCCGGGCTGCCGACCCTGCGGGCGTTCGGCCGCGAGTTCGGCCCGGCCGCCCGGGTCCGGGCCCTGGGCGAGTCCTCGCGACGCGCCACGATGGGCACGCTGCGGGTGGCGTTCCTGTCCGGCGCGGTGCTGGAGCTGCTCACCACGCTGTGCGTGGCGATCATCGCCGTCGGGGTGGGGCTGAGGCTCGTGCACGGCGGCATGGAGCTGGTCCCCGCGATCGCCGTGCTGGTGCTCGCGCCCGAGATCTTCCTGCCGCTGCGCCGGGTCGGGTCCGAGTTCCACGCGTCCACCGACGGGCTCGCCGCCACCCGGCGCGCCTTCGCCGTGCTGGACCTGCCGGTCACGGACAGCAGCACCGACGGCGAGCGCACCAGCGGTGCGGCGCCGACGGCCACCGGGCTCGCCGGGGGCACGCTCGTGCTCGACGACGTCACCGTCCGGGCACCCGGCCGCGACGTCGACGCCCCCGCGCACCTGACCGCCCGCATCGCGCTCGGCTCGGGAGAACCGGGCGGCGGCCGGGTGGTCGCGCTGCGCGGACCGAGCGGGGCCGGCAAGTCGACCCTCGTGCTGCTCCTCCTCGGGCTGCTGCGCCCCGACCACGGCAGCATCTCCCCCGTCCTGCCGTGGGACCAGGTGGCGTGGGTCCCCCAGCGTCCCGCGATCGGCCCCGGCACGGTGCGCGACGTCGTCACCGACGGCCGCGAGGTCCCCCCGGAGACGTTGGCGGCGGCCGCGGCCACCACGGGCCTCGACGCCGTGCTCGCCGACCTGCCCGGCGGGTGGGACGCGCCCGTGGGGCTGGGCGGCGTCGGGCTGAGCGTCGGTCAGCGTCAGCGCGTCGCCCTGGCCCGGGCGCTGGTCGGCGCCGCCGACCGGCCCGTGGTCGTCCTCGACGAACCCACCGCGCACCTGGACGCCCGGGGCGAGCAGGTCGTGCTGGACACCGTCCGGGCCTGGCGGGAGGCCGGCCGTACCGTGCTCGTGGTCGCGCACCGCGCCTCCCTGCTGGGCCTGGCCGACCAGGTCGTCGACGTCGAGGCCCGGGAGGTCGCCCGTGCCTGAGACCCTGCGCCGCCGCGTCGCCCAGGACCCGCTGCTGCGGCTCGCTCCCCTGCTCGAGATCCGCTGGGGGCGCGTGCTCCGCGCCGTCGGCCTCGGCACCGCCACCCTCGTGTGCGCGATCGGGCTGGCCGCCGCCGCGGCCTGGCTCATCGCGCGGGCCTCGCAGATGCCGCCCGTGCTCACCCTCTCGGTCGCCACCGTCGGCGTGCGCGCCTTCGGCACCGGCCGGGCGTTCTTCCGCTACCTCGAACGGCTCGCCTCGCACGGCGTCGCGCTGCGCGGCATGGCCGCGCTGCGCGCCAACCTGTACGACCGGCTCGCCCGCGGCGGCGCCGACGTCGTCGCCCTGCGCCGCGGCGACCTGCTCGCCCGGGTCGGGAACGACGTCGACGACGTGGGTGACGTCGTCGTGCGCGCGCTGGTCCCCGGCGGGGTCGCCGTGGTGGCGGGACTGGGCTCGGTGCTGCTGGTCGGGATCTTCCTGCCCGCCGCGGGGGCGGTGCTGCTCGCCTGCCTGCTGGTGACCGGGGTCCTGTCCCCCTGGCTGGCCTCGCGCGCGTCGGCGTCGGTGGAGCAACGCGGCGCCGAGGCCCGCGGCGAGGTCGCCGCCCGCACCCTGGAGCTGCTCGAGGACGGCCAGCAGCTCCGCGTCGCCGGCCGCCTCGCCCAGCGCACCGACGGCCTGCGGGCCGCCGACCGCCGCCTCGCGGCCGCCACGGACGACGGCGCCCGCGTCTCGGGGCTGTCGGCGGCCCTGGAGGCCGGTGCCCATACGCTGGCGGTGCTCGGCTGCCTGCTGCTCGGCATCCCGGCCGCGCTGGCCGGCGACCTGGCGGCGACCGAGCTCGCCGTCGTCGTCCTCACGCCGCTGGCCGTCTTCGAGGTGACCACGGCGCTGCCTGCCGCGGCGGTCCAGCTGCGGCGGTCCCGCGCGGCGGCCCGGCGGCTGGTGGACCTGCTGCCCGACGACGCACCGCCGCACCGCGAGCCCGAGGCCGCGCCCGCGCCGGACGGGACCCTGCTGGAGGCCGCGGGCGTCACGGCCGGGTGGTCGTCGCAGACACCCGTGGTCCGCGACGTGGACCTGACGCTGCGCCCCGGGTCGGTCGTGGCCCTGGCCGGGGCCTCCGGCGTCGGCAAGACGACGCTGCTGCTCACCGCCGCCGGGCTGCTCGGGCCCGTGGCGGGCCAGGTGCGCGGCGAGGGCCTGTTCGTCGCCGAGGACGGTCACGTGTTCGGCACCACCGTGCTGGAGAACCTCCGGGTGGCCCGCGCCGACGTCACCGAGGCCGACGCCCGCGAGGCGCTGGCCGCCGTCGGGCTCACCAGCTGGCTGGACGGTCTGCCCGACGGGCTCGCCACCGGGCTCGGCACGGGCGGCACCGACGTCTCCGGCGGCGAGCGCCGTCGGCTGCTCGTCGCCCGGGCGCTGCTGGCACCCCACCGGGTGCTGCTGGTCGACGAGCCCGCCGAGCACCTGGACGCCGCCACCGCCGACGCGCTGGTGGAGATGCTGGCCGCCCTGGCCCGCGGGACCGGGCGGGCCGTCGTCGTCGCCTCGCACCGCCTGACGCCGCTCGGCGCCGCCGACGAGGTGCTGCTGCTCGGGCACGACCGCGGAGCCCCGGACGGTGCCGCGCAGGTCGTGGCCCGCGGGGCGCACGCCGCGCTGCTGCGCGACGTGCCGGGGTACCGCTGGGCGGCCGAGCGGGAGGCCGCGTCCGCGCCCGCGTCGGCCGGCCCCTGAGCGACCCGGACGACCTCAGGGCCGGAACCGGGGTGGTCCCCGATGTGCCGGGACCCGCGGCTCCGTAGCGTCCGAGGCATGATCAGGATCGACTCCCTCACGAAGCGCTACGGGGACCTCGCCGCCGTCGACGACGTCTCGTTCACCGCGTTCCCCGGACGGGTCACGGGCTTCCTCGGCCCGAACGGGGCCGGCAAGTCCACCACGCTGCGGCTCCTCACCGGGCTGGCGACGTCGTCGTCCGGCCGTGCCACCGTGCTGGGCCGGCGCTACGCCGACCTGCCCAACCCGGGGCTCGACGTCGGGGTGCTGCTGGACGCCTCGGCCCAGCACGGCGGCCGCACCGGCCGCGAGACCCTGGTGCTCGCCCAGCGCACCATGGGCCTGCCGGACGCCCAGGTCGACGCGATGCTCGACCTGGTGGGGCTCACCCGCACCGAGTCGCGGCGACGGGTGCGCGACTACTCCCTCGGCATGCGCCAGCGCCTCGGCATCGCCACGGCGCTGCTCGGCGACCCGCGCGTGCTGATCCTCGACGAGCCGGCCAACGGCCTCGACCCGGCCGGGATCCGCTGGATGCGGGACCTGCTGCGCTCCTTCGCCGACGACGGCGGCACCGTGCTGCTGTCCAGCCACCTGCTGGCCGAGATCGAGCTGGTCGCCGACGACATCGTCGTCATCGGGCACGGCCGCGTGGTGGCCTCCGGGGCGACGCACGAGCTCCTGGCGGCCTCCGGCACGCTGGTGCGCGCGCACGACGGCGAGGCGCTCGTCTCGGCGCTGGCCTCGGCGGGCTACCGCGCGACGCCGGGTGCCGACGGCACGGTCGTCACCGACGCCGGCCCCGCCGACGCGGGTCGGGTCGCCTTCGCGGCCGGGCTGCCGCTCGTCGAGCTGCGGTCCGCCGACGGCACCGCCCTGGAGGAGATGTTCCTCGACCTGACCGCCGACGACCAGCGCGACCCGCACCCGATCGGAGCCCTCGCATGACTGCCTTGACCGCCCCGCCCGCCGACGCCGCCGGGCGCTCCGGAGCCCGGGCCGTCCCCCGGAACGGCATCCCCCTGACGCGGCTGGTCGAGGTCGAGCTGCGCAAGCTGGTCGACACCCGGGCGAGCCGCTGGCTGCTCGCCGCGGTCCCGCTGCTGACCCTCGTCGTCGCCGCCGGGGTGACGATCTGGGGAAGCGACGCCGAGACCGCCTTCGCGGCGCTCGCCACGACCAACCTCATGCCGCTGGAGCTCCTGCTGCCCCTGGTCGCCGTGCTCACCGTGGCCGGCGAGTGGAGCCAGCGGTCGGCCCTGACGACGTTCGCCCTCGTCCCGCGCCGGGGTCGCGTGGTCGGCGCCCAGGCCGTCGCGCTGGTGCTGGTCACGCTCGCCGCGGCCGCCGCCGTGGTGGTGCTCAGCGCGGTCGGCACCGTCGTGGCGGCGCAGGTCCGCGGGATCGACGCCGTGTGGGACCTGGGCGCGGGTCTGGCCCTGCGCTCGGTGCTGGCCTACCTGGCGGCCGTGGCCGTCGGGTTCGTCGCCGCAGTGGCGATCCGCAGCACCGCCCCGGCGATGGTGGCCGGTCTCGGGTTCCTGTTCGTGGTGCCGATGATCTCGTCCGTCGCCGCCGGCCTGTGGTCCTGGTGGGCCGAGCACGGCGCCTGGTTCGACCTGAGCTGGTCACTGGCCTTCCTGACCGGCCCGCAGGTCACCGGCACGCAGTGGGCCCAGGTGGGGACCTCGGTGCTGCTGTGGCTCGCGCTGCCGCTGGCACTGGGCCTGCGGCGGCTGCTGCGGGTCGAGGTCCGCTGAGCGGACCGTCGCGTCACGGGGCGGGCGGCGCGACGGTGTCCGTGGTGGCCAGCAGGTACCCCGAGTAGTCCGACAGCACGATGCTGCTGGCGTCGGTCACGGCGACGGGCACCACGAGGTCGCCGGTGCCCTCGGGGTCGTAGGCCTCCGCCACGTTCCCGGTGACGACGTTGTGCGCGCGCAGGGAGTCGCCGACCCGCAGGTAGACCAGCGCGCCGCTGACGCCCTCGATCGTGGTCTCCTGCGTGGTCGAGGTGGTCCACAGCTCGGTGCCCGCGGCGTCGAGCCCGCGCAGCCCGTCGGCGTCGACGGTGACGAGGGTGCCGGTGGTCGGGTCGACGCCGACGTCGGTGAACCCGTCCGCCAGGACCGTGCCGTCGTCGAGGTCGACCAGCGCCTCGGAGGCCTCGCCGGTGCGCAGCCGCACGGTGCCCGGGCCCGGTGACGGCTCGGGGGACGCCGTCACGGCCCCGGCCTCCCAGCCCTGGTCGGCGGTGTCGAGGCTCCAGCGGGCCTCGCCGTCCGCGGTGCGGGCGACGACCTCGTCACCGTCCCGGACGAGCACGGTGCCGCGGTGCTCCCCCAGCACGAGCACGTCGGCCTCCAGGGGGACGGTCTCGCCGGTGTCGGCGTCCAGGACGACGCGGGGCCCGGCCGCGTCCGCCGGCTCGGACCCGCTCGCGGCGAACACCAGCCCCGGACCGGACGGCGGTCCGGGGACGTCGACCGGTCCCCAGACCGGCTCGCCGGTGCGCAGGTCGTAGGCCGTCGCGGTCGTGGACTCCGCCGCGGTGTCGGCCAGGACCGCGAGCGCCCGGCCGGCCGAGGTCGTCGTGACGGCGTGGCCCGTGCTGCTCGCGGGGCGTTCGGCGCTCCACAGCGCCTCGCCGTCGGCCGCGACGGCGGTGAACCGCCGGAGTCCGTCGCGGTCCTCGACGCCCAGGGCGATCCCGTCGGCCGTCTGCGGAGCGGCGTCCCAGCCGGGGTCGACGAGACGCACGGCGTCGACCTGCAGCGGGACGCGCAGAGCGTCGGTGTCGACGGTGGGCGGGGCGTCGACGGCCGTGTCCGGGGTGCGCTCGACCGGTGCCGGTGCGGCGTCGGGCGTCGCGGGGTCGTCGGTGCATCCGGCCAGCACCAGGGCGGCGGTCAGCGGCCCGGCGAGCAGAGCGCCACGGCGGGTCGGGGGCGTCACGAGGTCTCCTCGGTCTCGGGGGCGGCGGCCCGCTGGGCACGGGTCCGGCGGCGCGTCCAGACGACGACCACGACCACGGCGACGACCAGCACGAGGGCGACGTCGAGGACGGGGTGCGCCAGCAGGGCGCCCTGGCCCTGCAGCCAGGCCTGCGTGCCGACGGGCAGGAGCTCGGGCATCCCGACCAGCCCGTTGGTGAACCAGAACAGCACGCCGACCGCGATCAGCAGCAGACCGGTGACGATCGAGGTGGTGTGCAGCTCGCGACCGAGCACCCGCACCGTCCGGCCGCGCAGCACGGACCGGCCGCGCTCGCCGAGCCGGCCCCAGGCCGCGGCGAGGGCGAGCAGCGGCAGGACCATCCCGGCCGCGTAGACGGCGAGCAGCAGCCCGGCACCGACGACGTCGCCCTGCGCGGCGGCGAGGGTGAGCACGGCACCGAGGACGGGCCCGGCGCAGAACCCCGCCACCCCGCCCGCGGCGCCGAGCAGGAACGTCTTGACCCAGCCGGTGCGCGACGCCGAGGACCGCTGGACCGCCCGGGCGCCGGGCAGCACGTGGGCCGGGTCGAAGCCGAGGCCGAGCAGCTGCAGGACGCCGAGCACGACGAGCAGCACGGCGGCCACGGCGACGACGGTCTCGCGGTGCGTGGCGAACAGCGCTCCGACCGCCCCGGCGCCGACGCCGAGCGGCACGAGCACGACGACCAGCCCGGCGTAGAAGACGCCGCCGTGGGCCCACAGCCGCGGGCCGGAGCCGACGGTGGAGGCGAAGAACGCGGGCAGCAGCAGGGCACCGCAGGGGCTCAGCAGCGCCAGCGCTCCCCCGAGGAACGCGGTGAGGAGACCGACGTCCACGTCAGCCCCGGCTCGCGGCGAGAGCGGTATCGAAGGCGTCGCGGAAGACCTGGGTCGGCTGGGCGCCCACGATCGGCCGGCCGCCGATCAGGAAGGCGGGCGTGGAGTAGGCGCCGAGGTCGAGGCCGAGCTGCTCGTTGGCCGCGACGGCGTCGGCGGTGCCGGCCGAGCCCAGGTCGCGGGTGAACTGCTCGACGTCCAGCCCCAGCTCGGCGGCGAGGTCGGTCAGCGCCTGCTCGGAGAGCTCGTCCTCGGAGCGGGTCTCCCCCTCCGGGTACAGGGCCTCGTGGTAGGTCCAGAACTCGTCCTGCAGCGCGGCGGCATAGGAGGCGCGGGCCGCGCGCTCGGAGGCCTCGCCGAAGACGTTGACGTCCCGGTACTCGATGCGCAGGTCGCCGGCCGCGGCGTGCTCGCGCATCTCGGGCAGCGTCTCCTGGCTCCACTGGGCGCAGAACGGGCACTGGTAGTCGGAGAAGACGACGAGCACGACGGGCGCGTCGACCGGGCCGTCCGTGAGGGGGTCGTCCGGGTCGCGGCGCTCGACGGCGGCGGTGTCGACCTCGGCAGGCCCCTGGACGTCGGTCGGGGCGTCGCCCGGGTCGGCGTCCTCCGGCGCGGTCGCCGTCGTGCCCGGGCCGGCACCCGGCGCGGCCGGGGCGTCGCCGTCGGACGACCACGCCACGGCGACGAGCAGAACGAGGGTCAGGACGGCGACGACGACGGCGGGCAGGACCCACGGCCGCGAGGCGGTCGGGGTGCGGGGGTCGGCCACGGGTTCCTCCGGAAAGATTGTTACTACGTGCGGTAGTCGACTATGCACCATAGTCGACTATGGTGCATAGTTACCTCGTGACGCTCGAGACACCACCCCGCACCACGTGGCGCGAGACCGCCGGGCTCGCCGTGCTCGGCCTGCGCGCCTGGACCCCCCGCCAGCGCGTCGTCGCCGTCGTCGCGGCTCTGGCCGTCGGCCTGCTCATCGGGTGGGCGACCGTGCTCATCCCCAATCCGGTCTTCTCCCGCGAGATCCCGCCGGTGTGGTGGAACTACCCCGTGTGGATCCTCACCTCCGTCCTGTCCGGGATGCTCGTGGCGACCTACGTGCGGTCCGCCGCACCGTCCGACGACGAGACCCGGACCAGCCGCCTGGGCATGGCCGGCGGGGTCCTCGCCTGGTTCGCCGTCGGCTGCCCGGTGTGCAACAAGCTGGCGCTGCTGGCCCTCGGCTACAGCGGCGCGATCACCTGGTTCGCGCCGGTCCAGCCGTTCCTCGGCCTGGCCGCGCTCGCGCTGACCGCCGTCGCGCTCGTGTGGCGGCTGCGCGGACAGGTCGCGTGCCCCACGCCGGCGGCCGCACCGACGTCCGCCCCGGAGGGAGCCGCGCGATGACCGCACGGGAGACCGACGAGCCCGCCCGCCTGGGGACCCTGGAGTCCCAGGTCATGGACGTGCTGTGGACCTGCGGAGGCTGCACGATCCGGAACGTCATCGACCGCCTCGACGGCCGGCCCGCCTACACCACGATCGCCACCGTGCTCGGCAACCTGGAGCGCAAGGGCTTCGTCGAGCACGTGCGCGAGGGCCGCTCCGCCCGGTACCTGCCCGCCTCGACCCGGTCCGAGCACGCCGCCGAGGTGATGGAGCACGCGCTCGCCGCCAGCGGCGACCGCGCGGCGTCGATCCTGCACTTCGTCGAGGCGATGCCCGAGAGCGACCGCGCCCTGCTGCGCGACTACCTGGACGGACCGGGCGGCCGGTCCGCCCGGGGAACCCCGTGACCGCGGCCGTTGCCGTCCTGGTCGGTCTCGGCATCGCCCTCGCCGCGCTCGGCGGGCCGTGGCTGGTCCGCCGCGCCGCACCCGCGCTCGTGCGGGCTCCGCTGGTGGCCGCGGTGGCGCTCACCGGCGGGGTGGTGCTCTGGCTGGCCGCCCTGCTCGCCGTCGGACCGATGCTCGCCTGGACCCTCTCCGGGCCGGCCGTGCTGCCCGGGGCCGCGGGCGCCGTCTGCCAGCGGTGCCTGGACGCGGCCGACCCGTTCGCCGGCTCCCCCGTCGACACCGCCGTGCCCGTGGTGCTGCTCCTGGCAGGACCGGCCCTGGTGGCCGCCGTGCTCGCCGCGGTGCTGGGCCGTGAGCTGTGGCACCGGCGGCGGGAGACCGCCCGTACGGCCGCCGCGCTCCGGGCCGTCGGCGTCCCCCGCGTCGTGGCCGGCCACCGGGTGCTGGTCGTGCCCGACGACGCGCCGGCCGCCTTCGCCCTGCCCGCCCGGCACGGCGGCGTCGTCGTGAGCACCGGCGCGCTGGCCTCCCTGGACGACGCCGGGCTCGCCGCCGTGCTCGCCCACGAGGAGGCCCACCTGCGTCAGCGCCACCACCTCGTGGCCGCGCTCACCGCGGCCCTGGCGACCCACCTGCGCTGGGTCCCCGTGGTCGCCGCCGTCGCGGACGCCGTGCCCACCTACCTCGAGATCGCCGCCGACGACGCGGCCCGGCGCCGCGTCGGCACCACGGCGCTCGCCGGCGCCCTGCTCACGCTCGGTGCCGCGGAGCGGTCGAGGGTTCCCGCGGCGGCCGGGGCGCTGCACGCGGCCGGCCCGGACCGGATCCGCCACCTGGTCGCCCCCGGCGCGGGGCGGGCCGGGACGTGGCCCGCCGTCGCCGTCGGGGCCCACCTCGGGGTGCTCGCCGCGGTGTCGCTCGCGGTGCACGTGCCGTACGTGGGCGCCGTGCTGTCGGGGTGCGCCTGACCTACGGCCGCGTCCCGGGTCGCGGACCGGCGACCCGCTCGCAGGCGGCCCGGTCCTCCTGCAGCGCCGCGTGCTGGGCGGCGGTCTCCGCGCCCGCCTCGAGCGGGTCCTGCGGCCCGGCCTGCGCGCCGGGCCATCCCTGCGCGCGCAGGCACGCCGTCACCGTCTCGGCCCACCTCGACTGCGCCGTACGCCGTGCCGCGTGCTGCTCGGCCGGAGCCGCGGCGGACTCGTCCTCCGCCCGATCCTCGGAACCGGCCAGCACGAGCCAGGCCGTGGAGACGCGGTCGTCGAGCCCACGGGGTCGGTCGGCCTCGGACTGCCCGAGCGCTCCGGGCGCGAGACAGGCGCAGGCGGCCAGGACACCGGCCAGGACGACGAGGAACCGCCTCTTCACGACGAATCAGACCTTCGTGATGTTCACCACCAGGGACCCGGTCAACATAGTTGATCCGGGCGCCGAAGTCACCCCTCCAGCAGGGCCATCGCCGCCGCCCGTCCCGGGATGCCGCTGACGCCCCCGCCCCGGCGTGCGCCCGCACCGGCGAGCAGCACCCGCGGGTGCTCGGTGGCCACGCCCCACGTCCCCGGGGCGTCCAGGCCGTCGTCCTCGGCCCAGGGCCACGACAGGTCGCGGTGGAAGATGTGCCCGCCGGGCAGCCCGACGCCGCGCTCCAGGTCCACCGGCGTGCGGGCCTCGAGGCAGGGCTCGCCGTCGGGACCGCGCCACAGCACGTCCTCGACCGGCTCGGCGAGCACGGAGTCCAGGGACCGCAGCGTGGCCGCGAGCGCCGCGTCACGGGCGGCGTCGTGGTCGCCGTCCGAACCGTCCCAGAACAGCCGGGCCGGCATGTGCAGACCGAACAGGGTGAGGGTCTGGGCGCCCGCTGCCTGCAGGTCGGGGCCGAGGATCGAGTCGTCGGTCAGGGAGTGGCAGTAGATCTCGCAGGGCGGGGTGTCGGGGATCCGGCCCGCCGCGGCCTGGGCGTGGGCGGTCTGCAGCTCGTCGAAGGACTCGTGGACGTGGAACGTCCCGCTGAACGCCGCGACGGGGTCGACGTCCTCGCGCAGCCGCGGCAGCCGCCGCAGCAGCATGTTGACCTTGAGCTGGGCACCCTCGGGCGCCGTGGCCGTGGCGCGGCCCGACGGCGTCGCCCCACCGGCGTCCAGCAGCGCGTCCAGCACGGCGGGGGCCGCCCCGCACACCACCGCACCGGCCCGCACCCCGCGGGCGACGCCGTCGTCGTCGGTCCACGTGACCTCGGCGTCGCCGGCGGGCGGCCCCGGGTCGACCGCCGTGACGTCCGCGCCGGTGACGAGGGTGGCCCCGGCGCCGAGCGCCGCGTCGCGCAGCGCCCCGGAGACGGCGCCCATCCCGCCGACGGGCACGTCCCAGTCCCCCGTGCCGCCGCCGATGACGTGGTAGAGGAAGCAGCGGTTCTGGACCAGCGAGGTCTCGTCCAGGTCGGCGAAGGTCCCGATGAGCGCGTCGGTGGCGACCACGCCGCGCACCAGGTCCGCGTCGAACCTCTCGCGCAGCATCTCGCCGAGCGGCTGCTCGACGACGGCGTGCCACAGCGCGTCGTCGCCGGCCCGGGCACGTGCCTCGTCCCGCGAGAGCAGCGGCTCGGTGACCGTGGGAAAGAGCCGGCCCGCGAGCCGCTCCAGCCCGGCGTACAGCTCCTGCCAGCGCGCGTGGTCCCTCCCGGCGCCGACGGCCTCGAACGCGGCGCGGGTGGCGTCGTCGGACCCGGTGTCCACGAGCAGGCCGCGGTCGCCCACCGGCGTGTAGGAGGAGTACCGCCGGCGGGCGAGCCGCAGCGAGAGCCCGAGCTCGTCGACCACCTGCCGCGGCATCAGCGAGACCAGGTAGGAGTACCGCGAGAGCCGTGCGTCCACGCCGCCGAACACCGGGGCGGACACCGACGCCCCGCCCACGTGGTCGAGGCGTTCCAGCAGCAGCACCGACCGGCCCGCCCGGGCCAGGTAGGCGGCCGCCGTCAGACCGTTGTGGCCGCCCCCGACGACCACGACGTCGTAGCGGGCGGCGGTGGCAGGGGTACGCGCGGGTTCCATGCGGGTCATCGTGGCACGGCGGGACGGCCCGCACGGCAGGTAACGTCACCGGCGTGAAGATCCTCGTGCCGAGCAACGTGCCCTTCGACCTGACCCTCGACGTCGAGGGGGTCGACGTCGCGCCGTACGTCATGCGCGACCCGGTCCCCGACGAGCACCTCGACGCCGAGGCGATCGTCACCTGGGCCAGCCCGCAACGGGTCATGGACGACGCCGCGCGGCGCCTGACGCGCCTGCGGTGGGTGCAGACCCTCAACGCCGGGCCCGACCAGGCGCTCGCGACCGGGTTCGCCCCCGAGGTGGTCGTCGCCTCGGGGCGGAGCCTGCACGACGCGACCGTCGCCGAGCACACCCTGGCGCTGCTGCTGGCGTCCGTGCGCCGGATCGACCGCACCCTGGACGCCCAGCGCCGCCACGAGTGGGACCGGGACCTGGGCCGCGAGCAGGCCCGCGACGAGCAGGCGTTCACCCTGCGCGGCGCGCACGTGGTGATCTGGGGCTTCGGGTCCATCGCCGCCCGCCTCGCCCCGCTGCTGGAGGCGCTCGGGGCCCGCGTGTCCGGGGTGGCGTCGTCGGACGGGCAGCGGTACGGCTACCCCGTGGTCGGCCAGGACCGGCTGGCCGAGGTGCTGCCGACGGCGGACGTGCTGGTCTCCCTGCTGCCCGCCACCGCGGCCACCCGCCACGCGCTCGACGCCGACGTCCTGGCGCTCCTGCCCGCCCGCGCCCGGTTCGTCAACGCCGGGCGCGGCGCCACGGTCGACGAGACCGCGCTGGTCGCCGCGCTGCGGTCGGGGTCGATCGCCGGGGCCGCCCTGGACGTCACCGAGACCGAGCCGCTGCCGGCCGACTCGGAGCTGTGGGACGCCCCGGGACTGATCCTCACGCCGCACGTCGCCGGCGGGCGGCCGCAGGGCGCGGCGGCGTTCGTGACCGCCCAGGTGCGGCGCTGGCGCGAGGGCGGGGCGGACGCGCTGGAGAACGTCGTCGCGCGCTGAGCCGCCGTGCGGGTGCCGGGGTCAGGACTCCGTGGTCCGCGACGGGGCGGGCACGCGCCGCTGCCGCCGCGCGCGGCGCTCCTGCAGGAACGTCGCGCCGATCGTCACGGCGAAGAAGATCCCGACCGACCGCAGCCGGTCCTCCACCGACGACGTCGCCAGCACCGCCCCGAGCAGCGTCAGCACGACGGCGAGGTAGAGCGCGAACCAGGCGTGCCGACGCGGGTCGCCGAGGTCGCGGGCCTGCCAGTAGCGGGTCGTGAGGAACGACGCCGCGGTCGGCCCGGCGACGAGGACGAGCGAGCCGATCATCTGGCCGTCGAGCACGGGGTACTCCCTCGCAGGTGGGCAGGTCGGGTGCGTGCCGAGCCTAGGCCATGGTGCCGTCGCCGGAGGACCTCGCCGTCCCCGGGGCGGCGAGGTGCTCGCCGAAGAACGCCACGATCCGCTCCCGGGCCTCGGCGGCGGCCTCGGGCCGGTACTCCGTGGCGACGAACCGCCCCGCGACGACCGCCCAGACCGGCATCTCCTCGCGCGGGTGGTCGTTGAGGAACGAGTGCCCGGCCTCGTCGTAGACGGTGACCTCGTGCGGGACGCCGGCGACCTGCAGAGCGCGCTCGAGACGGGCGGGGTCGTCGCGCAGGCTCGGGTCGCGCGCGCCGTAGCTGCCCACGACCGGGCAGGACCCGGCGAGCAGCTCGTCCGCGTCCTCGGGCACGCCGCCGTAGTTGACGCTCGCCGCCTGGTACCGGCCGCTGCCGGCGAGGAGGACGGCGAACCCGCCCCCGAGGCAGAAGCCGACGACGCCGACGCGGCCGGTGCCGTCGGCGCGGCCGGCGAGCCAGGCCCGGGTCGCCTCCAGCTCGTCGAGCTCCCGGCCCGCCCGGCGCGTCAGCGACCGCACGGCGGACACGACGCACCGCAGGCGCGGCCCCCAGTGCTGCAGGTCGGGCGCGGCGGCGACGAACCCGTGGCCGGCCAGCCACTCGCACTGCCGGCGCACGTCGGTCGTCCGGCCCAGCGCGTCGTGGATCACCACCACCCCCGGCCAGGGACCCTCGCCGTCGGGGACCGCCAGGTACACCGGCAGGGGCCCGCGGCTCGTCGGCACGGTCGTCACGGCCATGACAGGCCCTCCTCGGCCGCCGGTCCCTCCTCGCCGGACGGTTCCCGCAGCAGCCTGGCCAGCACCACCAGGTGGCTGCCGTCGAGCTCACGGGTCGAGGTCACCAGCGTGACCGTCCCCTCCCGCGCCAGGTCACGCAGCTCCGCGAGAGCGTCGGCCGCCGGTCCCGGCGTCTCCAGCTCGGCCCGGTACCGCTCGCCGAACTCCGCCGTCCGGTCGGGGTCGTGGGCGTACCAGCGGCGCAGCTCGGTCGACGGCGCCACGTCCCGCAGCCAGACGCCCACCCGCGGGTCGTCCTTGCGGACCCCGCGCGGCCAGAGCCGGTCGGCCAGCACCCGACGACCGTCGTCGGGCCCGGGCTCGGTGTACACGCGTGCCAGGTGCACGGTCATGCTCCGAGCCTAGGCACGTCGCACGGCGCGCACCCGGCGGTCCCGCGGACCCGACGGCGAGGTCGCTACCAGCGACCGTTCCGTGGACGGGGCTGGCAGCGCGGGCATGTGAACGACGAGCGGTTCATGAACTCGTCGCGGCGCACCGGCGTCGCGCAGCGGGGGCAGGCCTCGCCGAGCCGGCCGTAGACGGCCAGCGAGCGGGAGAAGTATCCGGACTCGCCGTTGACGTTGACGTAGAGTGCGTCGAAGCTCGTGCCGCCCTGGACCAGCGCCTCGGTCATGACCTCCGTGGCGGCGTCGAGCACCCGGTGCACCACGGGTCGCGTCATCGTGTCCGTGGCGCGGGCGAAGTGCACCCGGGCCCGCCACAGGGCCTCGTCGGCGTAGATGTTGCCCACCCCGGAGGTGACGGTCTGGTCCAGCAGCGCGCGCTTGATCCCGGTCCGACGACGGCGCACGCGCTCGACCAGCACGTCCCGGTCGAGCGCGGGGTCGAGCAGGTCGCGGCCGATGTGCGCCACGGGTTCCGGCACGGCGGCCAGGGGGCTGCCGAACCCGCCCGGTGCGCCGTCCGGCGTCGGGACGAGGTCGGCCACGGACAGGTGCCCGAAGGTGCGCTGGTCGACGAAGTCCAGGTAGTGGGCGCCGGAGGGGGCGTCCAGCAGGTGGAGCCGGACCCGCAGGTGGGGGTGCGCCCACTCCCCCGCGACCGCCGGGTCGCGCACCAGCAGCTGGCCGGACATGCCCAGGTGGGCCAGCAGCGCGGCCGCGGGGTCGGCGGGTGCGGCGTCGGCCAGGGGCAGCCACAGGTACTTGCCGCGGCGGGCGGCGCCGGCCAGCCGGCGACCGCGGAGCTGGTCGGCGAACCCCGCCGGGCCGCCGTCGTGGCGTCGCACCGAGTAGTCGCGGAAGACCTCGACGTCCCGCACGACGGCGCCGGTCACCAGCCGGTCGAGGCCGTCACGGACGGTCTCGACCTCGGGGAGCTCAGGCACCGGCGGGCTGCTCCGCGCCGCCGGTGGTGCCCGCGGTGCCGGGCACGGGCAGCGCGACGACGGCGCGGTAGGCCTGCTCCGCGGCGGCCTGCTCGGCGTGCTTCTTCGCGGTGCCCTCGCCGATCCCGACGACCGGCCCGGCCGTGACGTGCGCCGAGAAGCGGCGCGCGTGCTCGGGGCCCTCGCCGGTGACCTCGTAGGCGGGGGCGTCGAACCCGCGCTCGGCCGCGGCCTCCTGCAGGGACGTCTTCCAGTCCAGGCCGGCCCCCAGGTCGGCGGCGGCCTCCATGGTGTCGTCCACGAGCCGGTGCACCAGGTCGCGGGCCGTCTCGAGGCCGTGCGAGAGGTAGGTCGCGCCCAGCAGCGCCTCGACCGTGTCCGACAGGATCGAGTCCTTGTCGAACCCGCGGGTGCGCTTCTCGCCCTTGCCGAGCAGGACGTAGCTGCCGAGCTCGAGCCGACGCGCCACCGCCGCGAGGGACCGCTGCGAGACCGTCGCCGCCCGCATCTTCGCGAGCTCGCCCTCGGGCTTGTCCGGGTGACGCCGGTACAGCGCCTCGGTGACCACCAGGCCGAGCACGGTGTCCCCGAGGAACTCCAGGCGCTCGTTGGTGGGGATGCCGCCGGCCTCGTGCGCGAACGACCGGTGGGTCAGGGCAAGCACGAGAAGCTCGGGGTCCAGGTGGACCCCGAGCTTCTCGAGAAGTGCGGTCGGCTCCGGACGTGATCCGTTGCCGCGCGGGTGCATGTCAGCCCGCGTGCTCGGTGCGCAGCGCCTCGGCGTACTGGCGGTCCTTGTAGGCACCGCAGGTGGGGCACGCGGTGTGGGACAGCTTGTCGCCCTTGCACTTCGGGCACGTCGCGAGCGGCGCTGCGGTGGTCTTCCACTGCGAGCGGCGCGCGCGGGTGTTGCTGCGCGACATCTTGCGCTTGGGAACAGCCACGGTCAGCTCTCTTTCGTCTCGTCGGACACGCTCGACTCCTCGAGCATGGTCTGCAGCGCCGCCCATCGTGGGTCGACGATGTCGTGGTGGTGCTCGGGATCGTCCTCCAGTCGTGCTCCGCACTCGGAGCACAGACCGGGGCAGTCCGGCCGGCACAGCGGTTGAAATGGTAATGCAGTGACCAGCGAATCCCGAACCGTGGGCTCGATGTCCGCCAGGTCGTCGGTCAGCAGGGCCTCGTCCTCGGCCTCCTCGTCACCGGCGTCCTCGGCCGCCTCGGCCCGCTCGGGGTAGACGAACAGCTCCTGGACGCGCACGGTCACCTGCTCGGAGACCTCGTCCAGGCACCGCACGCACTCCCCGACCGCGGTACCGCGCACGACGCCGGAGACCAGCACGCCCTCCATGACGGCCTCGAGGCGCAGCCCGAGCGTCAGGTCGGCGCCCTCGGGCACACCGATGACCGCCGTGCCCAGGTCTGCGGGCGCGGCGACGACGGTCGCGACCTCCCGCATGGTCCCGGGACGCCGCGAGAGCTCGTGCGTGTCGAGCACGAGCGGCGAACGCTTGGCGGTGGTGATGGTGAGGCTCCAGACGACGGCACTCCGAAGGGCGCGGTGTGCAGGTGGGACGGCCCGTCACGGACCAACGATCAAGTCTACGCGATCGTCCCGCACGGGCCAACGGGCCGACGACGTGACGTGCGCAACGACGGCTCCCCCGGCCGGCGGTCAGGCGCTGCGGCGGTCGTCCTCGTCGCCGGCCGGCCACGCGGGGTCCGGCACGGCGTCCCACCGCACCCGGGGCGCTCCGGAGGACGCCTCCAGGCGTTCGGCGAGCCTGGCCCGCCCGGCCTGCACCTGGGAGGTCAGCCGGCCCAGGTCCGCCTCGAAGTCGGCGAGCCGGCCGTCGCAGTACTCGTCGGCGTCGGCGCGCAGCCCGGCAGCCCGGCGCTCCGCCTCGGCGACGATGTCCGCCGCGCGGGACTCCGCCTGCACGACGACCTGCTCGTCCTGCACGAGCTCGATCGCCCGCGCCCGCGCCGTGGCGACGATCTCCTCGGCCCGGCGGTGCGCGTCGGCCAGGGTGCGCTCGGCGTCGGCGAGGACGTCGTCCGCGCGCGCGACCTGGGTGGGCAGGTTCTCGCGCAGCTCGGCCACGAGCCCGAGCGCCTGCTCGCGGTCGACCTTGACGTTCGTCGACAGCGGCGAGGTGCGCGCGTTCTCGACGAGCGCGGCCAGGTCGTCGAGGATCTCGAGCAGCCCGGCGGTGGGGTTCTGGGTGGTGTCGGTCATGTCGCGCTCCTCACGCACGGTGCGCCACGGCGGAGCGCACCGCCTCGGCCGCCGCGGACGGCACGAGGTCGTCGATCGGTCCGCCGTGCCGGGCGATGTCCTTGACCAGCGACGACGCCACGTGGGCGTGCTGCTGCTCGGCCGGCAGGAAGACGGTCTCCACACCGCTCAGGTGGCGGTTCATCAGGGCCATCGGGTGCTCGCCGTCGAAGTCGGCGCCGCCGCGCAGCCCCTTGACCACCGCGAGGGCGCCGACCTCGCGGCAGAAGTCGACCAGCAGGCCGGGCACCACGTCGACCCGGACGTCGGCGGTGTCCGGGTCGGCGGCGACGGCGGCGCGTGCCACCTCCACCCGCTCGTCGGCGGTGAGCAGGGCGTTCTTGGCGGCGTTGCGGGCCACGCCCACCACGACGACGTCGAACAGGCGGTTCGCCCGGCGCACGATGTCGAGGTGCCCGAGCGTGATCGGGTCGAAGGACCCGGGACAGACGGCGATGCTCACGCTGCCCACGGTAGGACGACCGGTCACGATTCGCGGGGATCTTCCTCGGCCTGGCGCGGTTCCGCGTAGTGGACGACCGTGTCGCCGTACCGCTTGGCCGACAGCTCGGTGAGCGCGTCGGGCCAGGTGAACGGAGCGCCGCGGCGGGCCTGCTCGAGGACGACGACGGCGTCCGGCGCCAGCACGCCGGGAGCCGCCAGGTCGGCCAGCACCCGGTTCAGGACCGCGGGGTCGAGGTCGTACGGCGGGTCGATGAGCACGAGGTCGAAGCCGCCGGACGGTGCGCCGTCGGCGGCCAGGCGTGCGGCGGCCCGCTCGGCGGGCTCGGCGAGCACCCGGACCCGGCGGCCGAGACCGAGGTCGGCGGCGTTGCGGCGGGCGACGTCGGCGGCCTGCCGGGCCGCGTCCACGAGCACGACCTCGGCCGCGCCCCGGCTGGCGGCCTCGAGCCCGAGCGCGCCCGACCCGGCGAACAGGTCTAGCACGCGGGCGCCGTCGACGACGCCGAGGTGCTCGAGCCGGGAGAACATCGCCTCCCGGACGCGTTCGCTGGTGGGGCGGGTCCCCGACGGCGGCACGGTCAGCGAGCGCCCGCCGACGGTTCCGGCGACGATCCTGGTCATGGGCGCGAGCCTACTGGGGCGAGCCCCGTCCCGCGGAACCGGTGGTCCGCTCAGGCACGCTCGAGGAACTCCTCCTGCTCGGCGTCGAGCTGGGCCGCGATCGCGGCGGCCAGCGCGGGATGCCGCCCGAGGTCCGGGTCGGCCTCGACGACGCCGGTCGACTCGGTGCGGGCGGAGGCGATGAGGTCGGCGTCCTGCACGACCCGCAGCAGGCGCAGCGAGCTCGCCCGGCCCGACTGCGCGGCGCCCAGCACGTCCCCCTCGGACCGCAGCTCCAGGTCGAGGGTGGCGAGCTCGAAGCCGTCGGTCGTGGCGGCCAGCGCCTCGACCCGCGCCGCCGCCGGGGTACCCGGCCGGGCGGTCGACACGAGCAGGCACAGACCGGCATCGGCGCCGCGCCCGACGCGCCCGCGCAGCTGGTGCAGCTGGGAGATGCCGAAGCGGTCCGCGTCGAACACCACCATCACCGTGGCCTCGGGCACGTCGACGCCGACCTCGACGACCGTCGTGGACACCAGGACGGGCGCGTCCCCCGCGGCGAAGCGCGCCATCGCGGCGTCCTTGTCGGCGGGGGCCATCTGCCCGTGCAGCACGCCGATCTCGACGCCGTCGAGCCGGGCCTCGGCACGCAGCGCCTCGGCGACCTCGAGCACGGCCCGCAGCGAGGCACGGTCGCCGGCGGCCTCGCCGGTACCGCCGGCAGCACCGTCGGAGAGGTCGAGGAACTCCGGGACCTCGTCGAAGTCGCCGGTGTCCCCTCCCCGGCCCGCGGCGCCGTCGTCGTCGGGATGGATCCGCGGGCACACGACGTAGGCGCGCCGGCCGGCGTCGACCTCCTCGCGGACCTTCTCCCACACGCGCTGCATCCAGCGGGGGTTCTCCGCCGGCACGACGTGGGAGGTGATGCCGGAGCGGCCCGCGGGGATCTCGGTGAGCGTGGAGGTCGTCAGGTCGCCGAACACCGTCATCGCCACGGTGCGCGGGATCGGCGTCGCGGTCATGACCAGCAGGTGCGGGGCGACGCGTGCCTTGGCGCGCAGGGCGTCGCGCTGCTCGACGCCGAACCGGTGCTGCTCGTCGACCACCACGAGGCCCAGGTCGGCGAACTGCACCTGGTCGCCCAGCAGCGCGTGCGTGCCGACGACGATCCCGGCCTCGCCGCTCGCGGCATCCAGCAGGGCCTCCTTGCGGGCCGCGGCGTGCAGCGAACCGGTGAGCAGGGCGACGCGGGTGCCGTGCGCCGCGCCGCCGAGCAGCCCGCCCTCGGCCAGCGGGCCCAGCATCGTGCGCAGCGTGCGGGCGTGCTGGGCGGCGAGCACCTCGGTCGGGGCGAGCAGCGCGGCCTGTCCCCCGGCGTCGATGACCTGCAGCATGGCGCGCAGGGCGACCACCGTCTTGCCGGAGCCGACCTCGCCCTGCAGCAGCCGCTGCATCGGGCGGGGCCGCGCGAGCTCGTCGGCGATCTCGGCCCCGACCGCGCGCTGGCCGTCGGTGAGGGTGAAGGGCAGCGCGGCGTCGAAGTCGGCGAGCAGGCCGCCCTCGGCCGCGGCGCGGGGCGGCCGCGCGGTGGCCTCCTGGGCCGCGACCGCGGCGCGGCGCTGGGCGAGCGCCGACTGCAGCACGAACGCCTCCTCGAAGCGGAGCCGGCGGCGCCCGCTCTGCCAGTGCTGCGCCGAGTCCGGCACGTGCACGGCGCGCAGGGCGTCCAGCCGGGTCGGCAGCCCGAGCCGCGCCCGGACCTCGTCGGGCACGGGGTCCGGGACCTCGTCCTCCGTGAGCGGGTCCAGCACCGCGCGCACGGCCTTCTGGATCCGCCAGGTCGGCACCGAGGCCGTGGCCGGGTAGATCGGGATCGGTCGCGACGCCTCCATCATGGCGGCCTCGTCGTCGTCGGCGTCGACCCCCACCAGGACGTAGTCCGGGTGGGTGAGCTGGCGGGTACCGCGGTACTCGGAGACCACCCCGGTGAACAGACCCGAGCGGCCGGGCCGCAGCTTGTCCTCGTGCGGTCGCAGCGCCCCGGGACGCTTGGCGAAGAAGGTCAGGGCCAGCTCGTGGTGGCCGTCGGTCACCCGCGCCTGCAGCAGGGCCCCGCCGCGGCTGCGCATCGGCCGCACCGTGGCGCTGGCGACCCGTGCCATGACCGTGACGTGCTCCCCGAGCTGCAGGCGGTCCATGTCGGTCAGCGTGCCCGGGTCGCCGTACCGGCGCGGGTAGTGGCGCAGCAGGTCGTCGATCGTGACCAGCCCCATCTTCGCCAGCGGGCCGGCCGCGCGCTTGCCCAGCGTGGTGGTCAGCGGCTCGGCCAGCCGCGGGCTCATCGGCCCTCTCCGTCCCGCACGGTCAGCAGCGGCAGGTCGACGACGTCCTCGGCGGGCTCGACACCCAGCCCGATGCGGTCGCCGGGCCGGCCGGTGGCCAGCACGACGACGTCGGCACCCGGGGCGCAGGTGCCGGCGCGGGCGACGACCTCCTCCAGGGCGGAGGCGCCGACGTCGGCGTCGGGCAGCACGGCGACGATGCCGGGGTCGTCCTCGCAGTCGTGGACCAGCCGGGCCACGGCGGTCGCGGCGCTCTGCGACGGCACCCGGTCGGCCCGCAGGCGCCGGTGCGCCGAGCGCACCACGCCCGGGACGTCCAGGGAGCCCTGGTCGGCACCGACGGCGTCGAGGGCGCCGGCCAGGGCGGACACGGCGCTGACGAGATGGACGTCCTGGGGCGCCGGCACGGCGGCGAGCCGGGGCCGTGCCCCGGGTCCCCCGCGGGCGAGGTCGCGGGCGACGAGCTCGGCGACGGCGTCGTCGACGTCGGCCAGCACGTCCGGCGGGGCCAGGACCAGCACGTTCGGGGTCCCGGCCGCCAGCGCCGCCTGCGCCAGGTCCGCCGTCGTCGGAGCCGTGTCGAGGTCGAGCAGCACCGCCGCCCCGCCGGTGGCCAGCTCGGAGGCCAGGGCCGGGGCCGACGTGGTCACCACGACCGCCCAGTCCGTGGGCGGCACCGCGAGGTGGCGGACGTGCACGTGCGAGATGGCTCCGCGCCGGGACCAGCGCCGCGGGACCGCGAGGGCCGCGTCCAGGACCGGGGCGTGCACGTGCGCCTGCCACAGCGAGTCGACGTCGTCGGCGTGCGCCTCGCCCGCGGCGCCGCCGACCACGACCACGGAGTTGCCGACCTGGTCCAGGTCGGCCCGCAGCGCGTCCGCCACGGCGCCGGGGACGAAGCCCTCGGCGTCGGCGGAGCGGTGCAGCACGAACATGAGCTCGACCTCGTCGAGGCTCCCGGGCTCCGGCTCGGTCGCACCCTCGGGCACCACCGGGGCGTCGTGGTCGTCCGGGTCGTGGCCACGGAGGTCCAGGTCGAGCCGGACCGGAGCCGTGCTGCCGGGCACCGGGGACGCGCCGCGCTCCCCGGCGGCCCGCTGGGCGGCAGCCAGCGCGGCCAGCACCAGGACCAGGCCGCAGGCGCCGGCGTCGAGGACCCCGGCCGCGCGCAGCGGTGCCAGCGACCCGACGCTGCGCAGGGCCGCCTCGCGCGCCCCGCGCCGTGCGGCGTCGATGACGCTGAGCCGTCGCGGCGCGCCGAGGGGACCGACCATCCCGCCGGCCTCGGCGTGCCGGGCGGCCGCCGCGGCGGCGTCCGCGGCCGTGAGGATGGTGCCGGGCACGGGATGGGCGACGGCGCGCCGTGCGGAGCGCGCGGCCACGTCGAGCGCGAGGCCGAGCGTGTCCTGCCGGCTCGCGGCGACGGCGAACCCGCGCAGCCACTCGCTGAGGATGATCCCCGAGTTGCCGCGAGCCCCGAGCAGGGCGGCCCGGGCGGCGACCCGCAGGAGCTTCGCGCCGCCGTCGTCCGCGTTCGCGTCGTGGACGGCGCCCGCCGCCTCGCGCAGCGTGAGGTACATGTTGGTGCCGGTGTCACCGTCGGCGACCGGGAAGACGTTGACCCCGTCGAGCTCCGAGCGCGCCACGTCGAGGGCCTCGACGACGGTGTGCGCCCAGGTGCGCACCACGGCGGCGTCCAGGAGCTCGGGCTGATCCACGGTGCCCACCGTAGCGGCCCACCGTCGCGGTGACCCAGGGCACGTCGGCGGTGCATTGAGGGTTGCGGCGGCGATCCGCTATCATCGTGTAGTTGCCTGGACCTCCGGGCACCCCCAAGACCACCGACCTTCACGCCCTGCTGCCCTGGCGCGGGACGTGACACGACGATTCAGGAGACACCGTGGCTGCCAACTGCGACGTCTGCGGCAAGGGCCCGGGCTTCGGGCACAGCGTTTCGCACTCCCACATCCGGACCAAGCGCCGCTGGAACCCGAACATCCAGCGCGTGCGCGCCGTCGTCGCGGGCACCCCCAAGCGCGTGAACGTGTGCACCTCGTGCCTCAAGGCCGGCAAGGTGCAGCGCCAGGCCTGAGCCTGCGCCGTACGGCGACATGATCGACGACGCCCGTCGGGTCCGACCCGGCGGGCGTTGCGTCGTCTCCTGACGACCCTCCCGAGTGCAAAGAGTTCGTGAACTGTTCACCAATACCTCTTGGCGCCCCGGTCGGACCGTGGCAGGCTGAGCCCATGATGGTGGAGACCGACAACGACGTGGTGATCCGATCGGCGAGCACGTCCGACGCCGGTGCGATCGCTCGGGTGCACCTGACCTCCTGGCGCAGCGCCTACGCGCACGTCCTGCCGGCGGACTACCTCGAGTCGCTCGACGTCGGTGAGCGCACCGCCGAGTGGGAGAAGATCCTCCACCAGGGCCGCAGCAGCACGATCGTCGCCGAGGCCGACGGACGCACCCTCGGCTTCGCCAGCTACGGACCGTCCCGCGACGAGGACGCCGAGGACGACTGCCTCGAGCTCTACGCCATCTACCTCGACCCCGAGGCCTGGGGACGCGGCGTCGCCCGCGACCTCATGCGCACGATGCTCGGCGACGTCGGGCCGCGCGCCCGGATCACGCTCTGGGTGCTCTCCGAGAACGAGCGGGCCCACCACTTCTACCGCCGCCACGGGTTCCAGCCCGACGGGATCGAGCGCATGGAGGACATCGCCGACGTCCCCGTCACCGAGCTGCGCTTCGTCCGCGAGCCCGAGCGCTGACCCCGCCAGTGTTGTGGGCATGAAATCTGCAGTCTCGGAACGTTCCGAGACTGCAGATTTCATGCCCACAACGGTGGGTGGCGCGGGGCTCGACGCTGGGGTCGGGCAGGATCAGGGCCGGAAGTGGTCCCAGCCGGTCGCCTCGTGCGGCGGCTCGCCGTCGAGCAGCACCCGCGGCCCGGCCTCCCCGGCGTCCCGGACGTCGCCGATCGGGCGGAAGCCCGCCGGCAACCCCTTCTCGGCCACCTCGGGCGGGAACGTCGCGAGCAGCCCGTGGTCCTCTCCTCCGGACAGCACCCAGGTGCGCGCCCGGTGGGCGCCGTCGGCGTCGTCGGTCGCGACCGCCACGTCGACGGCGGCCGGCACCAGCGCGGTCACGTCCCGCATCAGCACCCCCTCGGCGAGGTCGACGTCGACGCCGCTGGCGCGGGCGAGCCGACCGGCGTCGCGCAGCAGCCCGTCCGAGACGTCGAGCATCGCCGTCGCTCCCGCGCGGGCCGCCGCGGGTCCCGCCGCGAGCGGAGTCTCGGGGCGCAGGAACGCCGTCACGTAGGGGCTGCGGGGGTTCGAGACGCCCGGTGCGCCGTCCGCAGGGCTCCCCGCCCCGCTGGAGAGCAGGTCGAAGCCGGCCGCCGAGGCACCCAGCGTGCCCGCGTGCGCGACGACGTCACCCGGCCGGGCCCCCGACCGCAGCACGGGGGCACGACCGTCGAGGTCGCCGTGGACGGTCACCGACACGACCACCGCGTCGCCGCCCGACAGGTCGCCGCCGACGACGGTCGCCGGCCCGGACGCGTCGGCCAGCCCCCGGGCGAAGTCCGTCACCCACGCCACCGGCAGGTCGGCGGGCATCACCAGGGAGACCACCATCGACGTGGGACGGGCGCCCATGGCCGCGACGTCGGCGAGGTTCTGCACCGCCGCCCGGTGGCCGACGTCGTACCCGCTCGACCACGCGCGCCGGAAATGGCGCCCCTCGACGAGCACGTCGGTGGTCACGACGAAGCGGCCGTCGTCGGCGCGCACCACGGCGGCGTCGTCGCCCGGTCCGACGTCGACGCCCTCACCGGTGGGCAGCAGCGGGAAGATCCGCGCCAGCAGCTCGGTCTCGTCGAGGTCGCGCACGCGCAGGGTGGGGTCGGTCACGACCGCACCCTAACCGTCCGGACGGCGCCGCCGGGCCGGTTACCGTAGGCACGTGCTGGTCCGTCGTCTCGCCGTGCTGCTGTCCCTGCCGTGCCTCGCGCTGCTCGCCGCCTGCACGCCGACCATCGGTGTGGAGGCTGCCCCGGACGCCGACGACCCCGACTGCGCGCCCGTCATGCTGGCCCTGCCGGACGTCGTCGCGGGCGACCTCGAGCGCGCGAAGGTCAACGCCCAGGCGACGGCGGCGTGGGGCGAGCCAGGCGCGGCGGTGACGCTGCGGTGCGGCGTCGAGCAGCCCGGCCCGTCGCCCGACTGCCAGCGGATCGAGACCGCGAACGGGTCGGTGGACTGGATCGTCGAGAGCAACGACACCGGCACGTGGCGGTTCACGACCTACGGACGCAGCCCGGCGATCGAGGTCACGGTGCCGCCGGCGGTCACCACGGACCACTCCACGTCGTTCATCGCGGACCTGACGGGAGCGATCGGTCAGGTCCCGCAGACGCGGCAGTGCACCTGACCTGACGGGGCGCCGGGACTCAGCGCAGGCCGGTGGGCCGCTCGAGGGCGAGCCGGATCAGCTCGTCGACGAGCTCGGGGTAGCTCATCCCGGTGGCCTCCCACATGCGGGGGTACATCGAGAACGGCGTGAACCCGGGCATCGTGTTGATCTCGTTGACGATCACCTGGTGGTCGGGCGTGACGAACACGTCGACGCGGGACAGCCCCTCGGCCTCCACCGCCTCGAAGGTGCGCACCGCGAGCTCGCGGATCTCCTTGACGACCGGCTCGGGCAGGTCGGCCGGGCAGGCCAGCTCCACGTGCGCCTCGTCGAGGTACTTGGCCTCGAAGTCGTAGAACGCGTGCGTGCCGTCGACGACGATCTCGCCGGGCAGCGACGCCCGGGGACGCTCGCCCCCGCGACCGCCGAGGACGGCGCACTCGATCTCGCGACCGTCGATCGCGGCCTCCACGATCACCTTGGGGTCGTGCTCGCGGGCCTCCTCGACGGCGGCCGGCAGGTCGGCCAGGTCGTCGACGCGGGTGATGCCGAGCGAGGACCCGGCGCGGGCGGGCTTGACGAACACCGGCAGGCCCAGAGCCTCGACCCGCGCGACGCACGCCTCGGGGTCGGCCTCCCAGTCCCGCGGCCGGACGACCTCGAACGGACCCACGGGGATGTCGTGGCCGGCGAGCACCAGCTTCATGAAGTGCTTGTCCATACCGACGGCGGAGGCCAGCACGCCGGCCCCGACGTAGCGCACGTCGGCCAGCTCGAGCAGGCCCTGGACGGTGCCGTCCTCGCCGAAGGGACCGTGCAGCAGCGGGAAGACGACGTCGACCTGACCCAGGACGTCCGGCACCTGGCCGGGCTCCAGGGTGCGCAGCGTCCGCTCCCCCGCCGTCAGCGAGAGCACGACCTCGGCACCCTCGTCGGAGGTGACCTCGGGGAGCCGGCCGGCGGTGATCTGCCAGCGCTCGGCGTCGTCCTCGGCGACCACCCAGCGGCCGGCGCGGGTGATGCCGATCGGGACGACGTCGTAGACGTCGCGGTCGATGGCGCCGAGCACCCCGGCGGCGGTGGCGGCGGAGATCGCGTGCTCGCCGGAACGCCCCCCGAACAGGAGGGCGACGCGCGGCTTGCGCGCGGGGGCGGAGGACTGGGTGTCGAGCATCGAGGCGACCCTACCGGACCCGTCCCCCGCTGCGGCACGCGCGCCGTCAGCCGGCCCGCAGCTCCTTGCGCAGGATCTTGCCCGCCGCGGACTTGGGGATCGTCCGCGTGAACTGCACGGCACGGACCTTCTTGTACGGGGCGACCTTGGCCGCCACGTGCTCCATGACCTCCTCGGCCGTGAGCTCGGCGCCCTCGGCGGCCACGACGAACGCCTTGGGGATCTCCTCGCCGTCCTCGTCCGGCACCCCGACGACCGCGGCGTCGGTGATCTGCGGGTGCCCGAGCAGCAGCGCCTCGAGCTCCGCGGGCGGCACCTGGTAGCCCTTGTACTTGATGAGCTCCTTGAGCCGGTCGACGATGTGGAAGACGCCGTCGGCGTCCACGGTGGCGATGTCGCCGGTGTGCAGGAAGCCGTCGGCGTCGAAGGTGTCCCGCGTCGCGGCCTCGTCGCCGAGGTAGCCGACCATGACGTTCGGACCGGCGCAGAGCAGCTCGCCGGGGGCGCTGGTCCCCTCGGCGGGCGGCTCGATCTCCTCGCCGGTGGCCGGGTCGACGATCTTGGCCAGCATGTTCGCCGCGAGCAGCCCGATGGACCCGGGGTCGATGTCGTCCCGGTCGACGGGGACGACGTGGGAGACCGGGGACATCTCGCTCATGCCGTACCCCTGGACGACCCGCGCCTGCGGCAGCCGCTGCCGCACCGCCGCGGCGAGCCGGGCGTCGAACGGCGCGGCCCCGGACATCATGAGACGGACGCTGGACAGGTCCGCCTCGGCGGCGAGGGGGTGCTTGGCGACCGCGAGCGCGATGGGCGGGGCGACGAACAGCACCGTGGCCCGGTGCGCACCGATGACGCCCAGGTACTCCGGCAGGTCGAAGCGGGGCAGGGTGACGAGCGTCGCGCGCTCGAGGACGGCGAAGTTCATCAGGACGGTCATGCCGTAGATGTGGAAGAACGGCAGCACGGCCGGCACCACGTCCTCGCGCCCCAGCGGCAGGTAGGGCCGCGTCTGCAGCACGTTCGCCACCAGGTTGCGGTGCGTGAGCATCACGCCCTTGGGCAGCCCGGTGGTGCCGGACGAGTAGGGCAGCACCGCCAGGTGGGTCGACGGGTCGATGGTCACCTCGGGTGCGGGCGCCCCGGCCGCCAGCAGGTCCCGCAGGCTGGCGTAGCCCTCGGCCCCGTCCAGCACGACGACGGCGTCCCGGTCGAGACCGGCCTGCTCGGCCCCCTCGGCAGCCTGCGGCAGCAGGGCCGAGACCGTGAACAACGCCGTGGCACCGGAGGCGACGAGCTGCTTGCCCACCTCGGCCCCGGAGGCCAGGGCGTTGACGGTGGTGACGGTGACGCCGGCGCGCAGCAGCCCGTGGAAGACGCTGACGAAGGCCGGCACGTTCGGGCTGTGCAGGGCGACGACGTCGCCGACGCCGAGCCCCCGGGCGGCCGCGGCCCCCGCGATCGCGTCGACCTGCGCACACAGCTCCCCGAAGGTCGTCGTGGCGCCGCTCGGGCCGTCGACGACCGCGACACGGTCCAGGTCCTGGTCCTCGAGCGAGGCGAAGAGGAAGTCGTACAGGGTCACGTCGGGGATGTCGACGTCCGGGTGCGGGCTCGAGACGACCACCGTGAGCTCCTTCGTTCCGTGCGGTCCTCGTCGACCGCGCCGGCTCCCACCCTAACCACGCGGACGGACCCGTCGGCGTGGTGAGGACGCGGCCCGACCGACGCCGGGGCCGGTGATGTTTGAATCAGGGCATGACGACGCTGCTCTCCGACGACCTGCTGGCCACGATCCGCGGCCGGGCCGCGATCCACGACCGCGAGAACTCGTTCTTCGCCGACGACCTGGCGGACCTGCGCGCGGCCGGCTACCTCGCGGCGCTCGTCCCGACGTCGATGGGCGGCGCCGGCCTGACGTTGCGCGAGCTCTGCCACGAGCAGGCGGCGCTCGCCGGTGCCGCACCCGCCACGGCGCTGGCCGTGAACATGCACCACGTGTGGACCGGCGTCGCGCGCTTCCTGCACGAGCGCGACGACGACTCGCTGGACTGGCTGCTGGCCGAGGCGGCCGCGGGCGAGGTCTTCGGGTTCGGGTACTCCGAGGCGGGCAACGACCTGGTGCTGCTCGGCTCGCGCACGGAGGCCCGGCCGGACGGCGCGGGCGGCTACACCTTCCACGGCCGCAAGATCTTCACCTCCAACTCCCCCGGCTGGACCCGTCTGGGGGTGATGGGCCTGGACTCGACCACCGACCCCGAGGACCCGCGCATCGTCCACGCGTTCGTCGCGCGCGACGCCGGCGGCTTCCAGATCCTCGACGACTGGGACACGGTCGGGATGCGGGCCTCCCAGTCCTGCACCACCGTGCTCGACGGCGCCCCCGCGCCCGCCGACCGCGTCATGCGCCGGATCGCACCGGGCCCGAGCCTGGACCCGTACGTGCTGGGGATCTTCACCAGCTTCGAGATCCTGCTGGCGTCGGTGTACGCGGGGATCGCGGACCGGGCGCTCGAGCTCGCGGTCGCCGCGGTGGGGCGGCGCACCTCGATGAAGACGGGCAAGGCGTACTCCCAGGACCCGGACATCCGGTGGCGCATCGCCACGGCGGCCCTCGCCCAGGACGGCATCTGGCCGCAGATCGACCAGATCGCGGGCGGCATCGACGCCCGGGAGGACCGCGGGGCCGGATGGTTCCGCGCGACGTCGGGCCTCAAGGTGCGCGCCACCGAGACCGCGCGGCAGGTGGTCGACGAGGCGATCCGCTGCTCGGGCGGTTCGAGCTACTTCAGCCGGTCCGAGCTGGGACGCCTGTACCGGGACGTGCTGGCCGGCATCTTCCATCCCAGCGACGACGAGTCGGCCCACTCCCAGGTGGCGCAGTCCCTCCTCGGCCCGCTGGAGGACTGAGCCGGAGCGAGCTCGCGAGCGCAGGCACAGTCCGACCAGAAGACCCCGGGGACCGAGCCGGAGCGAGCGTGCGAGCGCGAGCCGGGACCTCAGACGCCGGCGCGGCGGGACCGTTCGATCCCGTCGAGCAGCAGCCCGAGGGTGAACTCGAACTCGGTCTGGCTGTCGCACCAGCCGAGCGTCGGGTCGGCCGGGTCGTGCAGCTCGGCGGCGACCATGGCCGTGATGTGCGGCACGGTCTGCGCCATCGCCTCGAGCGCCTCGGGCGTCGCGTCCTCGTCACCCGCCTCGGGGCTGAACAGCTCCGGGGTGAACCCCAGCACCATGCTGCCCAGGGCGTGCATGGCGCGGTGCCCGAGCCGGTAGGAGCACCCGCCGCTGACCATCGCGCCCAGCACCCCGTCGTAGAGCGTGTAGACCCCCGGGCGGATCGCGGGGCGCGAACCCAGCAGCGCGGGGAGCCACGGGTGGCGCAGCACCACCTCGCGGGCCACGAGGCACCGCGACCGGACGTCGGCGACCCAGTCGTCCCCGACGCCGTCGCGGGCGGCCAGGCCGGCGTGGATCTCGGCGGCGACGACGTCGACGAGGCCGTCGAGCAGCTCGTCCTTCTTGCCGGGCAGGTGGTGGTAGAGCGACATCGCCTCGACCCCGAGCCGCGTCGCGACGCCGCGCATGGTCACCGCGCCCAGCCCCTCGGCGTCCGCGAGCGCCACGGCGGCCTCCAGCACGCGGTCACGGTTCAACCCGTTCGACACGATCCCACCTCTTCCCTCTGCCGACCTTACGCCGTATGGTTGCCTTACGCCGTAAGGATGCGGCCCGCTTCCTCTGGAGGGAACCCATCATGGACCAGCGCATCGCCCGCCCGGTGGCCCGCACCACCGGACTGCTCTACCTCGCCCTCGGCCTCGCCGGCATGGCCGGCTTCCTGCTCGTCCGCCCGCAGGTCTTCGACCCCACCGACGCCGCGGCCACCGCCGCGCTGCTCGTCGACCACGAGCCGTTGGCCCGCGCCGGTGTCGCCCTCGAGCTCGCGACCGTGGTCAGCCAGGCGCTGGCCGCGCTGTGGTTCGTCCGGCTCTTCCGCCCGGTGGACGCCTTCGCCGCCTCCGCCGTCGGCGCGCTGGGCATGATGAACGCCGTGGCGATCCTCGGCAGCACGGCCGCCCTCGGCACGGCCCTCGACAGCGCCCTCGCCGGCGACCAGGCCGCGCCGCAGCTCCTGTACGGGCTGTCGGAGAACCTCTGGGCCGCCGGGGCCGCGTTCTTCGGGCTGTGGCTGATCCCGATGGGACGGCTGGTGCTGCGCTCCGGCCTGCCGCGCGTGCTCGGCTGGTTCCTCGTCGTCGGCGGAGCCGGGTACCTGCTGCAGTCCTTCGTGACCTTCCTGGTCCCCGACGCCGGCCCGCTCGCCGAGCTGCTGGTCGTGCCGGCCACGGTCGGCGAGCTGTGGATGATCGGCCTGCTGCTCGTGATCGGGTTCCGGCGCGACCGCGCGGACGACACCACCACCACCGAGCCCGCGCTGCGCCCCTGAGACGACCGGCCGCCGACGGGAGGTCAGTAGGATCCCCCGCATGAGTCTGCACAGGGGCACCGTCGCCCGGTACGCCGTCGGATCCGTCGGCACCGGAGGCTTCGGCACGCTGCCCGGGCTCGTGCTGGTCTACTACCTCACCGACACGCTCGGGGTGGCGGCGCTGGCCGCCGGGCTCATCGTGACGCTCGCCAAGGTGTGGGACGTCGTCGTCGACCCCGTCATCGGGGCCGCCAGCGACCGGGACCGCGCCGCGCACGGCACGCGCCGCCGGCTGATGATCGTCGGCGGCGTGCTGCTGCCGGTGTTCTTCCTGCTGACCTTCGCCGTCCCGCCGTCGCTCGGGTCGCTCGCCGGCGCCGTCTGGGTGCTCGTCGCCTTCCTGTGCGCCGCGACGGCGTTCAGCCTGTTCCAGGTCCCCTACATCGCCCTGCCCGCCGAGCTCACCGGCAGCTACGACGAGCGCACCCGCCTGCTCACGGCCCGCGTCGTGGTGCTGACCGTGGCGATCCTCGCCTTCGGCGGCGGAGCGCCCGCGCTGCGCGGGCCGGTGCCGGACGAGCACGCCGGGTACCTGCTGATGGGGGCCGTGGCCGGGCTGGTGCTCGGCGCGTCCCTGCTCGTGGCGGCCGGCGTCGAGGGCCGGGTCCGACGGCGCGACCCCGGCCGGGCCGCCGACGGCGTCCCGCAGCCCCCGGAGGTCGCGACCCCGGACGGTGCGACGCCCGGCGTGCTGGCGCACTACCGCGCGGGCCTCGCCGTGCTGCGCACCAGCCCGCCGTTCCGCGCGCTGCTGTCCGCGTTCGTCCTGCAGGCGCTGGCCACCGGCACCATGCTCGCCGGCGCCCAGTACGTGGCCACGTGGGTGCTCGACGACGAGGGCGCCGTGACGTTCCTGTTCGCGGCGCTGGTCGGCCCGGCCGTCGTCTTCGCACCGGTGTGGGGCCGGGCCGCGCGCCGGATCGGCAAGGAGCGGGCCTTCGCCGTCGCCTCCGGCGTCTTCCTCGTGGCGGCCGCCGCGCTCGTCGTCATGTACTGGTCCCCCGGCGTCTGGGTGTACGCCGTCGTCGCGGTCGCGGGCGCCGCGTACGCCGGACTGCAGTCCCTGCCGATGGCGATGCTGCCCGACGTCGTCAGCCACGACGCCGTCACCCGCGGCCCGGGCCGCGCCGGCACGTTCTCCGGGCTGTGGACCGCCGGGGAGACTACCGGGTTCGGACTCGGCACGGCCGTCCTCGCCACGGTCCTGGCCACCACGGGCTACGTGGAGTCCCGCGCCGAGGCCGTCGTCGTCCAGCCCGACAGCGCGGTGCTCGGCATCGTGCTGGCCTTCACCCTGCTGCCGGCCGCCCTGGTCGCCGTCAGCCTCGTCCCCCTGCGCCGCTACCCGCTGCGCCGGACCGACATCGAGGCGGCACACACCGCCGCCCGGACCGAGGAGCACCGCGCATGAAGTTCGCCACTAGTCCCGAGACCGTCCTGGAGCGCCTGACAGCCCTGCGCGCCCACGACGCGCCCACCCACGGCGGCCACGTGCTCAGCTACGTCTACGATTCCGGGGAGCCCGAGCTCGACCGGCTCGCCGGCGAGGCGATCCGCGCGATGCAGCCCGTCAACGGCCTCGACCCCACGACGTTCGGGTCCGTGGCCGCCCTGGAGCGGGACCTGGTGGGCTTCACGCGCGACCTGCTCGGCGGTGACGACGAGGTCGTCGGCACCGTCACCTCCGGCGGCACCGAGAGCTGCCTGCTCGCCGTCAAGACCGCCCGGGACGCCTGGCTCGCCGCCCACGGTCTGCGCCCGGGCGAGGCCCGGCCGCGGCTGGTGCTGCCGACGACGGCGCACGCCGCCTTCCGCAAGGCCGCGCACTACTTCGGCCTCGAGACCGACCTCGTGCCCGTCACGGCCACCGGCGAGGTCACCGCCGCGGCCGTGGCCGAGCGCGTGAGCGGGCCGGCCGCGCACGACGTCGCGCTCGTCGTCGTCTCCGCGCCCTCCTACCCGCACGCCGCGCTCGACCCCGTCGCCGACGTCGCCGCCGTCGCGGCCGACGCCGGCGTCCCCGTGCACGTGGACGCCTGCATCGGCGGCATGGCGCTGCCGTTCTGGCCCGACCTGCCCGACTGGGACCTGCGGGTGCCCGGAGTGACCAGCCTGAGCGTCGACCTGCACAAGTACGGGTACGCGCCCAAGGGCGTCTCGGTGCTGCTGCAGCGCGGCCGTGACCGCCAGCGTGGCCAGTACTTCGCCACCACGCGCTGGCCCGGGTACCCCGTGGTCAACCCGACGCTGCTCGGCTCCCGCTCCGGCGGGCCGCTGGCCGCCGCCTGGGCGATCGTCCAGGCGCTCGGCCACGAGGGGTTCGCCGAGCTCGCCGGACGGTCGCGCCGCGCCACCGACGCCCTGCGCGACGCCGTCGGGGCCGTCGAGGGGCTGCGCGTCGTCGGCGACCCCGTCGGCCCGCTGCTCGCCGTCGCCACCGACGACGCCGTCCCCGCCGACCGTCGCGTCGACCCGCACCGCTGGGCGGACGCGGCCACGGCGCACGGCTGGGTGCTGCAGGCGCAGCCCGCGTACAGCCAGGACGACGGCACCCGGCTGCCGCACACCACGCACCTGACCGTCACGCCCGTGACCGAGTCCGTCCTCGGCGAGCTCGTCCCCGCCCTGGAGGCCGCCGCCGACGCCGTGCGCGGCGAGCCCCGGCCGGACGCGACCGCGCTGCTGGCCGCCCTGCCGGCAGCCGGAGCGCCCGCCGACGGCGTCCCGGGGGCGGACCCCGGCACCCTCGACGCGGAGACGGCCGCGGGGCTGCTGGGGGCGCTGGGGCTGGACGCCTCGCGGCTGGGCGACGACGGCCCCGGCGTCGGACCGATGGCCCCGCTGCTCGCCGCCGTGGAGGCCCTGCCGGCGCCGGTGGCCGAGCGGTTGCTCACCGAGCTGCTCGCGCGCCTGGTCGAGCCGCGCCGCCCGTAGGCTGTGCTGCCATGACGCACGACCCGCACCTCGCCCCCGCCACCGTCGCCGTGACCGCCGGCCGGCCCGCCCGGACCCAGGGCGGCCCGGTCAACGCACCGGTCTCCCTGACCTCCACCTACGTCTCGCGCGGCGTGCCCGGCGACGAGCTGCTCTACGCCCGCGGCGGCAACGAGACCTGGCAGACCTTCGAGGAGACGCTCGCCGCGCTCGAGGGCGCGGCCCACGGCGTCGTCCTCGCCTCCGGCATGGCCGCGATCGCCGCGGCCGTCGGCGACCTGCCCCCGGGCAGCGTCGTCGTCGTGCCCCGGCACGCCTACCAGGTCACGCTCGGTTACCTGGACGACCGGGCCGCACGGTACGACGTCGAGGTGCGGCGCGTGGACGTCGCGGACACCGACGCCGTGGTCGCGGCGCTCGACGGTGCCGCCCTGCTCGTGCTCGAGTCGCCGACGAACCCGATGCTGGAGGTCGCCGACCTGCCCGCCGTCCTGGCCGCCGCCCGCGAGCGCGGCGTGCGGTCGGTGGTGGACAACACGTTCGCCACCCCCCTGGGCCAGCAGCCCCTCGCCCTGGGGGCCGACGTCGTCGTGCACTCGGTGACCAAGTACCTCTCCGGCCACTCCGACGTCGTCCTCGGCGCGGTGCTGACGAACGACGCGCAGCGGGCCGACGAGGTCCGCGCCTACCGGACCCTGCACGGCGCGATCGCGGGCCCCATGGAGGTCTTCCTGGCGCTGCGCGGGCTGCGCACGCTGCACCTGCGTGTCGAGCGCGCCACCGCCAACGCCGCCGAGATCGCCCACCGCCTGCGCGAGCACCCGGCCGTGGCCGAGGTGCGGCACCCCTCCCTGCCCGACGACCCCGGCCACGCACGGGCGTCGGCGCAGATGGCGCACTTCGGCGCCGTCGTGGGGGTGCGGCCCGTCGGCGGCCCGGCGGGGGCGGACGCGCTGGTCGACGCGGTGCGGCTGTGGGTGCCGGCGACGTCCCTGGGCGGCGTGGAGTCGATGCTGGAGCGCCGTCGCCGCCTCGCGACCGAGTCCCCGACGGTGCCCGAGGACCTGGTCCGGCTCTCGGTGGGCGTCGAGGACGTCGAGGACCTGTGGGCGGACCTGGCCCAGGCGCTCGACCGCGCGGTCTCCTGACCGGGGTGGTGCGGGGACACCGTGCCGGAGGGCCCGTGCGGTCCTAGGCTCGAGGCAGGGAACCGTCGAGCAAGGAGGCACCGTGCAGCGCTCACCGCACCGTCGTCGGACCGCGGGGGCCGTCGCGCTCGTGGCGACCGCCGCCCTGCTCGCCGCGTGCGGGGACGGCGACGGGCTGCCCGGCTACGGCGGCGGCGCGCCCGCGACGGAGTCGTCGTCGCCCACCGCCGCGTCGAGCGCGCCGGAGGACGAGGAGACGCCGAGCGAGGAACCGACCGACGAGCCGACCGACGAGGCCACCGACGAGCCGACCGACGACGCGACCCCGACCGAGCCCGAGACCCCGTTCGAGGGCGGCACCGCCCTGGACGAGTCCACCGCGAGCGACGACGCGCTGCTGACCGTCACGGACGTCCGCGTCGGCTCCCACGACGGCTACGACCGGGTCGTGTTCGACCTGGAGGGCACCGGGACGCCCGGGTGGCGGGCGCAGTACGTCGAGGCGGCGCTCGAGCCGGGCCGTGGCGAGGAGCTCGACGTCGGCGGGGACTCGGTGCTGGAGGTCGGGATCACCGGGACCGGCTACCCGACGGACACCGGCGTCACCGAGTACGGCGGCGACCCCGTGGCCGGGCCCGGCGGCTCCGTCGCGGAGGTCGTCTACAGCTTCGTCTTCGAGGGCACGACGACGGCGTTCGTCGGCGTCGACGGCGAGCCGCGGCCGTTCCGCATGTTCTCCCTGGAGGACCCCACGCGGGTCGTGGTGGACGTCGGCAGCTGAGCCCGGGGCGTCAGTCGGCGACGCTCTCGGACTTCTGCGGGCGCGAGAGCAGCGCGCGGGCCATCTCGTCGACCGAGAGGCCTTCGTGCAGCACCGCCACCACGCCGGCCGTGATCGGCATGTCCACGTCGTGCTGCTGGGCCAGCTCCAGGACCGAGCGCGAGGACTTCACGCCCTCCGCCGTCGTCCCGGTGGCCTCGAGCGCCTCGTCGAGCGTCATGCCCTGGCCGACGTACTTGCCCAGCGAGTGGTTGCGGGACAGCGGCGAGGCGCAGGTCGCGACGAGGTCGCCCATGCCCGCCAGCCCGGAGAAGGTCTCCTGCTCGGCGCCGAGGGCACGTCCCAGCCGGGTGATCTCCACCAGGCCGCGGGTGATGACGGTCGCGGTGGTGTTCCAGCCGAAGCCGCTGCCCTGCGCCATCCCGACGGCGAGCGCGATGATGTTCTTCACCGCACCGCACAGCTCGACGCCGACGACGTCGGTGTTGGTGTAGGGGCGGAAGTACGAGTTCGAGCACGCGTCGGCGACCAGCCGGGCGTTGTCCGGGTCGGAGCACGCCACGACGGTCGCGGTGGGCTGCCGGGCGGCGATCTCCTTGGCCAGGTTCGGTCCGGAGACGACGGCGACGCGCCCGGCCGGGACGTCGAGCGCCTCGGCGACGACCTGGCTCATCCGCTTGTCGGTGCTGAGCTCGACACCCTTCATCAGCGAGACCACGACGGCGTCGGGCTCGAGGTGCTCGCGCAGCGGCTCCAGCGTGCGGCGGGCCACCTGGGACGGCACGGCGACGACGACGATCTTCGCGCCGGCGAGGGCGGCGGCGGCGTCGGTCGTGGCGGCCATGGCCGGGAGCTCGACGTCGGGCAGGTACTTGCTGTTGCGCCGCTCCTCGGCGACCTGGCGGACCAGGGCCTCGTCGCGGCCCCACAGCGTCACGTCGCAGCCGGCGTCGGCCATGACCATGGCGAAGGTCGTGCCCCAGGAGCCGGAGCCGAGGACGGCGGTCGTCGGGCCGCTCACGGGCGCTCCACCGGCGGGTAGTGCATCTGTCTCGCTTCGTAGTCGGGGTGCTTGCGCAGGTCGAACCGGTGCTCCGGCGGGACCTCGTCCCGCAGCGTGGCGAGCTGGGCGGTGATGGCGTCCATCACCCGGTCCATCGCCTCGCGCAGGGTGGCCGCGTCCAGCGGCCGGTCGTACAGGTCGGACAGGTCCACCGGCGGGCCGGCGGTGGTCTGCACCCGCTTGCGCGGGAACGGACGCGGCAGCTTGCCGTACCGCGGCAGGATCTCCGTGGCGCCCCACTGGGCGACCGGGACGACCGGGAGCCGCGAGGCCAGGGCGATCCGCGCCAGGCCCGTCTTCGGCTCCATCGGCCACAGGTCCGGGTCACGGGTCAGCGTGCCCTCGGGGAACACGGCCACGCAGGCCCCCTCGCCGAGCTCGCGACCGGCGCGCTCGAGCGAGGCGGCGGCGGCCTTGCTGCCGCGGTCGACGGGGATCATGTTCGTCGCCCGCAGCACCCCGCCCACGACCGGGGCGTCGAACAGGCCGCGCTTGGCGAGCACCCGCGGCTCGACGCCGTGGTCGAACAGGTAGTGCACGAACGTCAGCGCGTCGAGCTCGGTCGCGTGGTTGGCGGCCGCGATGAACCCGCCGTCGGTCGGGAAGTTCTCGCTGCCGCTCCACTCGTAGCGGCACATCGAGAACATCAGCGGCCGCACGACGAGCGCGACGAGGCGGTAGAGCCGTGACTCAGGTCTGGCGATGGGCACGGCGGGAAGCCTACCTGCCGCCCGGCCCGAGGTGTCAGCCGCGGGTGACGTCCGCGCCGAGCGCCTCGAGCTTGTCCTGGAAGGACTCGTAGCCGCGGTCGATGAGGCTGATCCCGCGCACCGTCGAGGAGCCCTTGGCGGCCAGGGCGGCGATGAGGTGGGAGAACCCGCCGCGCAGGTCCGGCACCTCGATGTCGGCGGCCTCGAGCGTGGTCGGCCCGGACACGACGGCGGAGTGCTGGAAGTTGCGGCGGCCGAACCGGCAGGCGGCACCGCCCAGGCACTCCTTGTAGACCTGGATCGTGGCGCCCATCTGACGCAGCGCCTCGGTGAACCCGAAGCGGTTCTCGTACACGGTCTCGTGCACGATCGACAGCCCCGTGGCCTGGGTCAGCGCCACGACCAGCGGCTGCTGCCAGTCGGTCATGAACCCGGGGTGGACGTCGGTCTCCAGGACGATCGAGCGCAGCTCGCCGCCCGGGTGCCAGAACCGGATGCCGTCGTCCTGGACGTCGAACTGGCCGCCGACCTTGCGGTAGGTGTTCAGGAAGGTCATCATCTCGGGCTGCGAGGCGCCCTTGATCGTCACGTCGCCGCCGGTCGCGAGCGCCGCGGACGCCCAGGAGGCCGCCTCGATGCGGTCGCCCAGCGCCGTGTGCGAGTAGCCGCACAGCTGGTCGACGCCCTCGATCCGGATCACGCGGTCGGTGTCGACCGAGATGATCGCGCCCATCTTCTGCAGCACGGCGATGAGGTCCATGATCTCGGGCTCGGTGGCCGCGCCGGTCAGCTCGGTGATGCCCTCGGCGCGCACGGCCGTCAGCAGCAGCTGCTCGGTCGCCCCCACCGACGGGTAGGGCAGCTCGATCTTGGTGCCCTGCAGACGCCGCGGCGCGCGCAGGTGGATGCCGTTGGGCCGCTTGTCGACCACGGCACCGAACTGCCGCAGGATGTCCAGGTGGTAGTTGATCGGCCGGTCGCCGATCCGGCAGCCGCCGAGGTCGGGGATGAACGCCTCGCCCAGGCGGTGCAGCAGCGGGCCGCAGAACAGGATCGGGATGCGGCTGGAGCCGGCGTGGGCGTCGATGTCCGCGACGTGCGCCGACTCGACGTTCGAGGGGTCCAGGTCGAGGATGCCGGCGTCGGGGTCGTACTTGACGTTGACCCCGTGGAGCTCGAGCAGACCGGACACGACCGCGACGTCACGGATCTGCGGCACGTTGCGCAGCACGCTCGGCGACTCCCCCAGCAGCGACGCCACCATCGCCTTGGACACGAAGTTCTTCGCCCCGCGCACCTCGATGGTGCCCTGCAGCGGCGTGCCGCCGTTGACGTACAGCAGATCAGTCATGGCTCGTCGTTCGTCCTGTCCTCGGGAGTGCACAGCACGGTGGTGCTGCTCGTCGGTGCGGGCCGGCGGCTCGCGTGGCGCGGTCGTGCGCGGTTGCCGCGGTCGTACGCAGCGCGAACGATCCTGCCCCTGCCGACCCGGTGGTGCCAACATCCGGCACGCCCCCAGTATTCACGTTCACCACACCTTCACGCGGCGGGCGCGGACTCGCGCGGGGGCGCACGCGTCGTGGCCAGATCGTGACGGGGCGGGCCGTCTGCTGACGCCTGGGTGAAGTGTGTCACAAACACATACCCCCCAGGGTGTGAGGAGTAGCCTGGAATCAACGGTAGGTCCGCGATGAAGGAGTCGATCATGACCGCACGTGTCCTGGTTCTCGGCGGCAGCTTCGCAGGGATGACGGCCGCCCTGTCCATCAAGTCCGACCTGGGCGAGGAGGCCGAGGTCACGGTCGTGTCGGCCTCCGACCGGTTCGTGTTCAACCCGTCGCTGATCTGGCTGCCCTTCGGGCGCCGGGGCCGCACCGACATCACGTTCCCCCTCGAGCCGACGTTCACCAAGCAGGGCGTGCGGTTCGTGCACGGGTCCGCGACCTACGTCGACCCCGACCACCACCGGGTGGAGACCACCGAGGGGACGTTCGACTACGACTACCTGGTCATCGCCACCGGGTACCGCAACGACCTCGACGTCGTCCCCGGGATGCGCGACACGCCGACCATCACCACCCTGCACGACGCCGAGCGCACCTACGACGCCTGGCGCCGGTTCCTCGACGACCCGGGCGACGTCGTCATCGGCGCGACGCAGCGCGCGAGCTGCTTCGGCGCCGCCTACGAGTTCCTGTTCAACACCTCCTACCAGCTGCGCCGCGCCGGCCTGCACGGCAAGGTCAAGCTGACGTACGTCACCTCCGAGCCCTTCGCCGGCCACTTCGGCATCGACGGCATGCCTGGGGCGAAGCCGCTGATGAAGATGTTCGCCAAGAAGGAGGGCATCACCGTCGAGCCGAACCAGTCGATCGCGGAGATCAAGCCCGACGTCGTCGTGCTGTCCGACGGGCGCGAGCTGCCGTACAAGTTCGCGATGATCGTCCCGCCGTTCCGCGGCCAGGACTTCCTCGCCAAGACGCCCGACCTGGTCGACGCCGGCAACTACGTCACGGTCCGCCCGACCTACCAGTCGGAGAAGTGGGACGACGTCTACGCCGTCGGCATCGCCGCCGCCGTGCCCGTGCCCTGGACCACGCAGGTCGCGACCGGCATCCCGAAGACCGGCTTCCCCAGCGAGCAGCAGGCGCACGTCGCGGCCAAGAACATCGTCTCCCAGGTGCGCGGCGAGGAGCCGACGGAGGAGAAGGAGTTCTCGAAGATCCCGGCGCTGTGCGTCATGGACGCCGGCAACAACGGCGTCGCGATGGTCGCCGACCACATGCTGCCCCCGCGCAAGGCCGCCGTCATGGTGCCCGGACCGCAGAACCACGCGTTCAAGATCGGCTTCGAGAAGTACTCCCTGGCCAAGATGAAGGCCGGCAAGGTCAAGCTGCCGTGACACCGCCTGTTCCGGGCCGAAGGTCCTGCCCCCGCGGGACCGACGGCCCGGGACACGGCCCGCCCGGGGTCGGCACCATCGAGGTATGACGGGCACGCAGACGACCGCACGACGCCCCTCCGCCGCCTCGCGGCGGGTCGGCTACGCCGTCGCCGTGCTCGTGAACGGTCTGCTGCTCGTGCTGATCCACGGCTGGCCGGGCTGGGAGGCGGTGCCGTTCCTGACGCCGCGGACCACCGAGGTGCTGACGGCGGTCGACGCCTCGATCGTCGTCGGCATCGTCGCGAACCTGGTCTACCTCCTGGCGGACCCGCCGCGGCTGCGCGCCCTGGGCGACGTCGTGACCACGGCGGTGGGACTCGTCGCGGTCGTGGTCGTGTGGCGAGTCTTCCCGTTCGACTTCGCCGGCACCTTCGACTGGGCGCTGGTGGTCCGCATCCTGCTCGTCGTCGCGATGGTGGGCAGCGCGATCGGGATCGTCGTCGGCCTCGTCCGGCTGGCGACCGGACGAGGGAGACCGTGATGACCGTGATGCCCGAGAAGCCCCGCACCGGCTACCCGCTGCGGATGGAGGCCGAACCACCCGCCGAGCTCTCCCGGGGGCTCTGGCTGGTCAAGTGGCTGCTGATCCTCCCGCACGTCGTGGTGCTGATCGGCCTGTGGATCGCCTTCGTCGTGCTGACGGTCGTGGCGTTCTTCGCGATCCTGTTCACCGGCCGCTACCCGCAGGGCATCTTCACCTTCAACGTCGGCGTCCTGCGCTGGTGCTGGCGCGTCGCGTACTACTCCTACGGCGCGCTGGGCACCGACCGCTACCCGCCGTTCACGCTCGACGAGGTGCCCGACTACCCCACCCACCTGGACGTCACGCCCCCGCAGCAGCTCTCCCGCGGCCTGGTGCTCGTCAAGTGGTGGCTGCTCGCGATCCCGCACTACGTCGTCGTCGGCATCTTCCTCGGCACCAGCTCCCGCACGACGGAGATCGCCTCCGACGGCACGGTCGTCGTCACCGACTGGCCGCCCGGTGTCGGGCTCGTCGGCGTGCTCGTCCTGTTCGCCGCCGTGGTGCTCCTCTTCCGCGGCACCTACCCGCGCAGCATGTTCGACCTGGTCCTGGGGCTGCAGCGCTGGGCACTGCGCGTGGCCGCCTACGCCGCCCTCATGACGGACGACTACCCGCCGTTCCGCCTCGACCTGGGCCCCCACGAACCGGCCGGCACCGTGCCGCAGCAGAGTCCCCCGGCCTGATCGCCGGGCCGTCCGACAGGAGCAGAACCATGGCGCACACCTGGACGATCACCGTCCACCTCGTCGAGACCGAGGACATCGATCCCGACCGGGGCATCACCTCCGCCCACGCGGTGCTGACCACCTCGAGCGGCACGACGCTCGAGGGCCGCGGCACGGCGCGTCGCAACCCCGACGACGTCGAGGTCGAGGCGATCGGCGAGGAGCTCGCGACGGCGCGGGCGCTCCGCGACCTCTCGGACCGGCTCCTGCAGGAGACGTCGGACGACCTCGCCGAGATCGAGCAGCACCCGGTGCACCTGCGCTCGTGAGCGTCAGCGGGCCGGCGGACGCGCCCCGGCGCGGTCCAGCCAGTCGGTGAGCCCCCGCGGGGCGCCGCCGGCGTCCGCGTACCCGACGAACCCGTCGGGGCGCACGGCGACCACGCCCCGCCCGGGACTGCTCGCGAGGCGGTGGACGGCCACGTGCGGGCCGAGGTCGCGCGGGTCGAGCGCCGGGGCGTCGCGGTCGAGCAGGACGTGGACGCCCGGGCTCGCGGTGAGCTCGTGCAGGCGGCGGGTGCGCCCGGCACAGGTGACGTCCTGGTCCCGCAGTCGGTGCCCCGGTCGGGGTGCCGCCCGAGCGGGGCGTCCCGCGACCGTCAGGGGGCTGTGCCGGTAGGCGACCCAGTCCTGCGACAGCAGCCGGACGACCAGGCCCATGAGCCGACGTCGGCGCACCGCCAGCGGCACCACCGGGGCCGCGAGGGGCAGCGCCGTCCCGCGCAGCAGGGCGGGCAGCGGGTGCGTGGACGCCTCGCCGAAGAACACGAGGTGGGTCAGGGCGAGGACCTGGCGGGCCACCGGGCGCCGCTCGGCGTCGTAGGAGGCCAGCAGGGGGCTGTCGGTGTCGCCGGAGGGGTCCGCGGTCCCGGCGGCGAGGGCGAGCTTCCACCCGAGGTTGACGGCGTCGAGGAGGCCGGAGTTCATGCCCTGCGCCGCTGCCGGCGAGTGGGTGTGGGCGGCGTCCCCGGCGAGGAAGATCCGGCCCTGGCGGAACGCCCCGGCGACCCGGTGCTGCAGCCGCACCCGTGCCGACCAGCGCAGGTCGGCGAGCGTGGCGCCCAGCCCGGCGTCGTCGAGGAGCGCCGCGACCTCGTCTGCCGGGACCGGTGCACCGGGCTGCCCGGCGGGTGCGCCGCCGTCGGACGCCGGACGGGTCGCGAGCAGCCGCCACGGGGCGCCCTCCCCCAGCGCGAAGAGGAACACCAGACCGCGACGGGCGACGACGGCGTGCAGGACGCCCGGGGCGAGGTCGCCGTCGAGCTCGAGGTCGGCCAGCAGGACCTCCACCGGGTACGGGCCGCCGCGCCAGGCGGTCCCGGCGTCGCGCCGCACGGTGCTGTCCGGGCCGTCGCAGCCGACGAGGAAGCGGGCCGTGGCCTCCTCGTCGCCGCCCTCGGCGCGCAGCACGGCACGCACGGCGCCGGCGTCCGGTCCGGCCGTGCCGCCGTCCCTGGCCGCGACGCACTCGGTGCCCCGCTCCACCGTGACGCCCCGGGCCGCGAGCGCCTGCGCGAGCACGTCCTCGACGTCGGCCTGGCGCACCATCGTCAGGTGCGGGTACGGGGTGGCGGGCCAGTCGACGTCGGCCAGCCGGACGTCGACCAGGCGCCGCCCGAGGTGCACCTGCGCGCGGGGCGAGCGGTCGGCACGGTCCAGCAGGGCGTCGGCCACGCCGAGGGGGCGCAGCGACTCCAGCGTGTGCGGGTGGACGATCATCGCGCGCGACGGCCGCCACGCCGTCGGGCGCCGCTCGACGACGCGCACCGCGGCGCCGTGGTCGTGCGCCTGCAGGGCCGTCGCCAGCCCGGTGGGTCCGGCGCCCACGACCAGGACGTCGGTCACGGGACCACCCGCCACCAGCCGTCGTCCGGCGCGGCGTCGCCGGTGCCCGTCGGCACGAGCCGCGCCAGCGCCTCGTCGCGGGTCAGTCCGGGCACGACCCGGTAGTCGATCGAGCCGCGCTCGCTGACGAGCTCGAGCACCCGCCACAGGGAGCGGGCGTAGCCCTCGGCGCGACCGGCGCCGTCCCACTCGTACAGGCCCCGGTAGACGTGCCGCTCGTCGGCAGCCAGCCACAGCTTGGACACGAAGCCGGGGAAGCCGACGAACAGCGGGGTGTTGAGCAGGCTCTCGGCGCGGAACACGGCGTGTCCCCGGGGGCCGTGGACCCACCGCAGCCGGAAGGCGACGGCCAGGAAGCAGGGCTCGGCGGGCACGCGGGCGACGACCGTCTCCCGGTAGACGCGGCCCTGCGTGCCGTCGGCGAACCGCACGACCCGTCCGACGCGGGACCGCGGCTGGCGCACCCGACCCCGCACGAGCAGGGACGTGCTGGCGACGGCACAGCGCCCGACGGCGCGCCATGCTTCCGGGCGGGCGGCCGGGCGGGGGGCAGGTCGGGGGGCGGGGCGGGATGCGCTGGCCTGGCTCATGACGGCTCCCTTCCACCTCCAGGGTGGACGCGGCGGCCCCCGGCGGACAGGGCCGAACGGCCCGAGAGGGTGGCCCGTCCGGTCCCGGGAGGATCAGGCGGCGCAGCGCCCCGGCGCGACCGCGTCGTCCAGGTCGGCGAGCCGGGCCGCCACGGGCATCAGCTCGGTGGACGTCACGCCGTAGGCCAGCTCGTCGTCCGACTGGGACTGACCGAAGATCACGCCGACGACCTCGCCGTCGGGCGAGAGCACGGGGCCGCCCGAGCTCCCGCCGTGCACGGTCGCGGCGAGGGCGTAGACGTCGCGCTCGACGGTGCCCGTCCCGTCGGACGCCGGGATCCGCACTCCCCCGGCGTCGAGCACCTCCGCGCCGGTCGAGGTGAACGGTCCCCCGTACGGATAGCCCTGCACGACCGCCGCGTCGCCGCGCTCGAGCGCGGGCGCGATGGTCAGCGGGGTGGCGTCCAGCCCGTCGACCGCCACGACGGCGAGGTCGGCCTCCGGGTCGTAGTAGACGACCCGCCCCTCCTCGGCCGTCCGCCCGGGCAGCTCGACGAGCGGCCGCTCGACGCCGGCCACGACGTGCGCGTTGGTCACGACGCGGTCCGGCGCCGCGACGAAGCCGGACCCGGTCACGCCCGTGCCGCACTCGTAGGCGGTGCCCCAGACGCGGGCGACGGACTGCGCGGAGGCCTCCAGCGCCGGGTCCGCGAGGTCGACAGCGGGGACCGTCCTGCTCCGGCGCGGGTCGAGCAGCCCGTCCAGCTGCGGCAGACCGTCGTCGAGCACCGCGGCCCGCGCCTGGGCCAGGGTCCGCGTCACCGGTGCCGGCGTGTACGCGTCGATGGCGCGCAGGACCGCCGACGACGACACGGCCGGGGCCAGGACCGGAGTCCCCGTGGCCTTGATCGTCGAGCCGACGAACGAGAGCGCGACGGCGGCCACCAGCAGGCTCGCGACCCCACCGAGGAGACGCTCGAGCGGGACGGCGCGGGTGCGGTCGACCTGCTGGCGCAGGCGGCGTCCCACCCCGGCGCCGAGCGACAGGCCCAGCAGCGGGACGGCCACCGCCAGGAGCACCGTGGCCGCCCCGCGCCACTCGGACACGGGCAGCGCGTCGACCACGACAGGCACCGCCAGGAACGCCACCGCGCCGCCGAGGACGAGGCCGACGAGCCCGCCGACCGTGGACAGCACGCCACGCGTCAGCCCGGTCGCGAGCGCGGCGACGAGGAGGACGACGAGCACGACGTCGAGGGGGGTCACCGGAGTCCTCCGCGGGGCTGGGCAGCGAGGACCACCGAGCGTACGCGGTCAGGCTGGGCGCAGCCTGGGAACCGTGACGGCCAGGTGGCAAGCACGCACGAGGCCCGGTCCCGCGGCGTACCGCAGGACCGGGCCTCGTCCGGGGCGACCGCCGTCGTGCGGCCGCGACGGGTCGATCAGAGGTTGATCATGTGCCCTGCGAGGCCGTGCACGGCCTCCTGGACCGACTCCGACAGGGTCGGGTGGGTGTGCACGTTGCGCGCCACCTCGTCGGCCGTGAGGTCCCACTTCTGGGCCAGGGTGAGCTCGGGCAGCATCTCCGAGACGTCCGGGCCGATCATGTGGGCGCCGAGCAGCTCGTTGTACGTGGAGTCCGCGACGAGCTTGACGAAGCCGGCGGTCTCGCCCAGGCCGTGGGCCTTGCCGTTGGCCATGAACGGGAACTTCGACACCTTGACGTCGTAGCCCTCGTCCTTGGCCTGCGCCTCGGTGAGGCCGAAGGAGGCGACCTGCGGCGAGCAGAACGTCGCGCGCGGCATCATGCGGTAGTCGCCGAGCGTCATGGTCTCGGCGCCGGCGATCGTCTCGGCCGCGACGACGCCCATGGCCTCGGCCACGTGGGCGAGCATGAGCTTCGCGGTGACGTCACCGATGGCGAAGACGTGCGGCACGTTGGTGCGCATGTGGTCGTCGATCGCGATCGCGCCGCGCTCGTCGAGCTGCACGCCGGTGTTCTCCAGGCCGAAGCCCTCCACCGCCGGCGCGAAGCCGACCGCCATGAGGACCTTGTCGACCTCGAGCGAGCCGGGCTTGTCGTCCTTGACGCCCTTGTAGTCGACGGTGACCGAGGAGCCGTTGTCCTTGACGGACTGCACCGCGGTCGAGGTGAGGATCTTGATGCCGAGCTTCTTGTACTGCTTGGCGATCTCCTTGGAGACCTCGGCGTCCTCGTTCGGCAGGGCGCGGTCGAGGAACTCCACGATCGTGACGTCCACGCCGTAGTTCTTCATGACGTAGGCGAACTCCATGCCGATGGCGCCGGCGCCCACGATGGCGATCGACGACGGCAGCTCGCGCGTCATGATCTGCTTCTCGTAGGTCACGACGTTCTCGGAGAGCTCGACGCCCGGGAGGAGCTTGACCTGCGAGCCGGTCGCGATGATCACGTCGTCGCCGGTCACGGTCTCGGTGCCGCCGTCGTTCAGCGCCACCTCGATCGTGTTCGCGTCACGGAAGGTGCCGCGGCCGTCGTACTCGGTGATCTTGTTCTTCTTCATGAGGAAGTGGACGCCCTTGGTGCGGCCGTCCGCGACCTCGCGGGACCGGTCGAACGCCTTGCCGAAGTCGAAGCTCACGTCCCCCGACATGCCGAAGTAGTCGGCCTGGTCGTGGAAGATGTGCGCCAGCTCGGCGTTGCGCAGGAGAGCCTTGGAGGGGATGCAGCCCACGTTGAGGCACACACCACCCCAGTACTTCTCCTCGATGATGGCGACGGACTTGCCGAGCTGTGCCGCGCGGATGGCGGCGACGTAGCCGCCGGGGCCAGCTCCAAGGAGGACGACGTCGTAGTGGGAAGCCATGGGCCCCAGCCTATGGGTGCGCGCGAGTGCGTGCGTTGTGACGTCTGTCGCAACGGCGCGTCCGGCTGCCGGACGGCCCCTCAGCGCACGGAGTCGACGCCGGCGTTGGCGAGCTGGTCGGCGCGCTCGTTGCCGGGGTCGCCCGCGTGGCCCTTGACCCAGACCCAGCGCACGTCGTGCTCGGCGACCTCGGCGTCCAGGGCCTGCCACAGGTCGACGTTCTTGACGGGCTTCTTGGCCGACGTCTGCCAGCCGTTGCGCTTCCAGCCGGCGATCCACGACTTCATGCCGTTCATGACGTACTGGGAGTCGACGTGCAGCGTGACCTCGCTGGGTCCCTTGAGCGCCCGCAGGGCCTCGACGACGGCCGTCAGCTCCATGCGGTTGTTCGTGGTGACCTTCTCGCCGCCGAACAGCTCCTTGCTGTGCTCCCCGGAACGCAGCAGGGCGCCCCATCCCCCGAGACCGGGGTTGCCCTTGCAGGCGCCGTCGGTCCAGATCTCCACGGTCGGCTTGTCGCTCACCGGGTCACCCTACGTCCCGGCCCCCCGCCGCCGTCACCGACGAGCATGTGCATCCGGCCCTCGTCGGGCCGGACGGTGTGGGGGGCGCGCCCGGTGTCGGAGGGCGTGCCTACCGTGACGGGCATGAGGTTCGGGTTCGTCAGCAGCTTCGGCACACCGGTCCAGCACGTGGAGCTCGCCCGCGCGTGCGAGGAGCACGGCTGGGACGGCTTCTTCACCTGGGACGGCGTCAGCCTGGGCGAGCTCGGCGAGGGCGCCGTGGCGACGTGGGACCCGTTCGGGATCCTCGCTGCCGCGGCGGCGGTCACCGAACACGTCACGCTGGGGGCGATGGTCTTCGCGCTTCCCCGGCACCGACCGTGGGAGCTGGCCCAGCGGGCGCTGACGGTCGACCACCTGTCCGGGGGCCGTCTCGTGCTGCCCGTGGGCGTGGGTGTCACCGACGACCGCGGCTTCAGCTCGGTGCCGGGGCAGCCGCTCGCCCTGAGGGACCGCGCCGCCGCCCTCGACGAGACGCTGGCCTGGCTCGAGCGCTCCTGGACGGGAGAGCCCTTCGCCGCCGAGGGCGAGCACGTCCGCACCGGTGAGTTCCAGTTCCCCCAGCGGCCCGTCGCGGGCCGCATCCCCGTGTGGCCGGTCGGCGTCTGGGACGCCGCCCGGCCTCCGGTGGCGAACCTGCGCCGCGCGCTGCGCTGGGACGGCGTCGTCCCCCAGCTGCGCGGCACGGCCGAGGTGCCGGGGCCCGACGACGTCGAGGGGCTCGTCGCCTGGATCGAGGCGGAGCGGTCCCGGCAGGACGACGCCGGGCGTCCGTTCGACGTCGTGGTGCAGGGTCGCCTGCCCGACGACGGCGCCGCAGCCGCGGAGCTCGTCGCGGCCCTGCGGGAAGCGGGCGCGACGTGGTGGGTCGAGTCGCGCTGGGACCCGGCCGAGGCCACGCCGGAGTCGCTCCTGGCCCGCGTGCGTCAGGGGCCACCGGCGTCGTGACACGAACGAGCGTGCTGCGGGGCCACGTCATCACGTCGGACGACGCACCCCCGCAGCACGCTCGTGGCGCTCGGAGCGGTCAGGCCACCGGACGCGCCGGCTCGATCTCGACCTTCGGCAGGTGCTTGGCCGGCAGCGTCGTCGGGCGCCAGGACGACCGCGACGCCTCGTAGGCGGAGATGTCCTCCTCGTGCTGCAGAGTGAGGCCGATGTCGTCGAGCCCCTCCATCAGCCGCCAGCGGGTGTAGTCGTCGATCTGGAACGGCACGGTGACGTCGTCGGCGTGCACGCTGCGCTGCTCCAGGTCGACCGTGACCTCGGTGCCCGGCTTGGTCTCGAGGATCTTCCAGAGCAGCTCGATGTCGTCCTGGGCGACCATGCCGGCCACGAGGCCCTGCTTGCCCGAGTTGCCGCGGAAGATGTCGGCGAACCGGGAGGCCAGCACGACGCGGAAGCCGTAGTCCTTCAGCGCCCACACGGCGTGCTCGCGCGAGGAGCCCGTGCCGAAGTCCGGACCGGCCACGAGCACCGAGCCGTTGCGGTAGGCATCCTGGTTGAGGACGAACGACTCGTCGCCGCGCCAGGCGGCGAACAGCGCGTCCTCGAAGCCCGTGCGCGTGACCCGCTTGAGGTACACGGCGGGGATGATCTGGTCGGTGTCGACGTTGCTGCGGCGCAGCGGGACCCCGACGCCGGTGTGGGTGACGATCTTCTCCATGAGGGTTCTCCTGTCGGAAGGGCGCGGGGCGGGCTCAGACGAACGACGGCGCGGTCAGCGGCGCCAGCGGGGACCCGTCGAACGTGGTCAGGTCGACGTCCTCGCCCAGGTCGAGGTCGGCAACGGAGGACAGCGTGCCGCGCACGGCGGTCGCGGCCGCCACCAGCGGCGAGACCAGGTGCGTGCGGCCGCCCTTGCCCTGGCGGCCCTCGAAGTTGCGGTTCGACGTCGAGGCGGCCCGCTCCCCCGGCTGCAGCTGGTCGGGGTTCATGCCGAGGCACATCGAGCACCCGGCGTTGCGCCACTCGGCGCCGAAGTCCTTGAAGACGACGTCCAGGCCCTCGGCCTCGGCCTGCAGGCGCACGCGGGCCGACGCCGGCACGACGAGCACGCGGACGTCGTCGGCCTTGGTGCGGCCCTGGAGGACCTTGGCGACCGACCGCAGGTCCTCGATGCGCCCGTTGGTGCACGAGCCGATGAACACCGTGTCCACGGCGATGTCGCGCAGCGGGGTGCCGGGCTCGAGGCCCATGTACTCCAGGGACCGCTCGGCGGCGACGCGCTCGCCCTCCTCGGCGATCTCGGCGGGCACGGGCACGGAGGCGGACAGCGGCAGGCCCTGACCGGGGTTGGTGCCCCAGGTGACGAACGGCTCGAGGTCGGCGGCCTCGAGGACCACCTCGGCGTCGAACTCGGCGTCGTCGTCGCTGCGCAGCGTGCTCCAGTACTCGACGGCGGCGTCCCAGTCCTCCCCCTCGGGGGCGTGCGGGCGGCCCTGGAGGTACTCGAAGGTCGTCTCGTCCGGGGCGATCATGCCGGCGCGGGCCCCGGCCTCGATGGACATGTTGCAGATGGTCATCCGCGCCTCCATCGAGAGCTGCCGGATGGCCTCGCCGCGGTACTCGAGCACGTAGCCCTGTCCGCCGCCGGTGCCGATCTTGGCGATGATCGCCAGGATGATGTCCTTGGAGGTGGTGCCGGGCGGCAGGTCGCCGTTGACGGTGATCGCCATCGTCTTGAACGGGGCGAGCGGCAGCGTCTGGGTCGCCAGCACGTGCTCGACCTCGGAGGTGCCGATGCCGAACGCGAGAGCGCCGAAGGCCCCGTGGGTCGAGGTGTGAGAGTCGCCGCAGACCACGGTCAGCCCCGGCATCGTCAGGCCGAGCTGCGGGCCCACCTGGTGGACGATGCCCTGGTCGGCGTCGCCGAGGGAGTGGATGCGCACGCCGAACTCGGCGGCGTTGTTGCGCAGCGTGTCGATCTGGGTCCGGCTCGTCGGGTCGGCGATCGGCAGATCGATGTCGAGGGTGGGGGTGTTGTGGTCCTCGGTCGCGATCGTCAGGTCGGGCCGGCGCACGGGCCGGCCGGCCAGGCGCAGACCTTCGAAGGCCTGCGGGCTGGTGACCTCGTGCACCAGGTGCAGGTCGATGTAGAGCAGGTCCGGTGCCCCGTCGGTGCCCTGGCGCACCAGGTGCGCCTCCCAGACCTTCTCTGCCAGCGTGCCGGCCATGGCGAGCTCCTCGTCCGCCGCCCCGGGGCGGCTGTCGTTCATTCCATCGTCCGCGATCTGACGTCCTGGCGGGAGGCCCCGGACCTGAGAACTTGCAATCTCAGTACGCGAGACGTCAGTATCGACCTATGGACGATACTAGCGGAGTCGGCGTACTGGACAAGGCCGCGTCCGTACTGGGCGCACTGGAGGCCGGTCCGGCCACCCTCGCGCAGCTGGTCGCCTCGACCGGCCTGGCGCGTCCGACCGCGCACCGCCTCGCGGTCGCGCTCGAGCACCATCGGTTCGTGGCGCGCGACATGCAAGGCCGTTTCGTGCTCGGTCCCCGGCTCAACGAGCTGGCGACCGCGGCCGGGGAGGACCGGCTGCTCGCCGCGGCGAACCCCGTGCTCACGGCGCTGCGGGACCACACCGGGGAGAGCGCTCAGCTCTATCGCCGACAGGGTGACCACCGCGTGTGCGTGGCCGCCGCCGAGCGGCCGGTCGGCCTGCGCGACTCCATCCCGGTCGGGGCCACCCTGACGATGCACGCGGGCTCCGCGGCGCAGATCCTGCTCGCGTGGGAGGAGCCGGACCGCCTGCACCGCGGGCTGCGCGAGGCCGTCTTCACCGCGACGATCCTGTCGGGCGTCCGACGCCGCGGCTGGGCCCAGTCCGTCTCCGAGCGCGAGCTCGGGGTGGCCTCGGTCTCGGCACCGGTGCGCGGACCGTCGGGGCGGATCGTCGCCGCGGTCTCGGTCTCCGGTCCGGTCGAGCGACTGACCCGTCAGCCGGGCCGGCTGCACTCGGCCTCCGTGGTCGCGGCCGCGAACCGGCTCACCGAGGTCCTGCAGCGCGCCGGCGACTGACGGCGCGCCGACCCGATTGTCGCAAACATCACGTCGCGATCAGTAGGCTCATCCCGAGCGGGGCACCAACGTCCCGTCACCCGAGAGGCGTGAGGACCCGATGCCGGCCAAGGCCAAGACCCTGCTGATCTGGCTCGTCGTGATCTTCCTGATCTACGCGATCGTGACGAGCCCCGAGCGTGCTGCCGACATCGTCCAGGCCCTCTGGGACGTCATCGCGGGAGCCTTCGCCAGCTTCGGGGAGTTCCTCGCGAACCTGACGTCATGAACGGCGCGGACCCCGACCTCGCGGTCCGTCGGCACAGCCACCTGCGGCGCTACGTGCTGGCCGGCGAACGGGTGTCGGTGGCCACACGGCTGCACTGGGCCAAGCTGGTCGAGCCGATCGCGACGACGCTCGCCGCGACGGTGCTCGTGGCCTGGTTGCACTCCACGAGCGGGTCCGGACTCGTCTGGGTGCTGTGGCTGCTGCCCGCCGGGCGCCTCGTCGCCCGGTGGGCGGAGTGGCACTACGAGTGGTTCGTCGCGACCGACAAGCGCCTGCTCCTCACCTACGGGTTCATCATCCACAAGGTCGCGATGATGCCGCTGGCCAAGGTCACCGACATGGGCTACACCCGCACCCCGGTGGGCCAGGTGCTCGGCTACGGGCGCTTCGTCATGGAGTCCGCGGGCCAGGACCAGGCGCTGCGCCAGATCGACCACGTCCCCGACCCGGACCAGACCTATCGCACGCTGTGCGACACGATCTTCGCGCCGAAGCCGCCCCCGGGGAACGGCGGTAGCCCCTCGCCGCCGCCGGCGATCGCCCCGAGCGGCCGCGCCGCGCCGCGCCCGACGACGGCGGAGATCCCCGTCGTGCCCGTCGGGACGCCCGACCCCGCACCGGCGCCCCCGGCGGCGGCCACCGGTCGCGCCAGGCCCCTCGACGGCGGGGCGGACCCGCGGCCGACGACGGCGGACACCCGGCACCCGGGTCGCCGCGGCTGGATCCCGGCCCGGCGTCGGCCCGTGCACGACACCCCGCCGGACGCCGGAGACGGCGGACCGATCGTCCCGGACCCGTTCCTCTAGCTCGGTGCGGACCTGTTCCTCCACCGCCCGCCGGCCCTTTCCGCCGTCGTCCCGTCGCCGACGCGACCCCGGAGACGACGAAGGCCCGGTCCGCGAACGGACCGGGCCTTCGTGCTGGTACCCCCAGCGGGATTTGAACCCGCGTTACCGCCGTGAGAGGGCGGCGTCCTAGGCCGCTAGACGATGGGGGCCTATGGTTCGTCGACCAGGGCCGACTCGCCGGTGAGAACTCTAGCGCACCGCGGAGCCGGATCGGACCTCGCGAGATGTGAGATAGAGCGCTGCGCTGGGGTACCAGGACTCGAACCTAGACTAAGTGGACCAGAACCACTCGTGCTGCCAATTACACCATACCCCATGGTGTCCGGACCAAGCCTGACATATCCGACAATTGTCGGCGTGCCCTGCGTGGCCCAACGACCGGAAACATTACCCGACCGGCGCGCTGGAACCAAACCGGCCGGCGGGTGCCCTTCGTCACGTCGACCGACCGTCCGGCGGCCCGTCCGGAGGACGCCGACGGAGGCCGTCCGGAGGCAGGCGGAGGGCGATCCCTGGCAGGCTGGCCGCCATGACCCCCCACCCGGACCCCACGTCCCGCGCCGACCGAGCCGCCTCCTTCACCCGGGGCGCCGACGTCTACGCCCGTGTCCGTCCCGGATACCCCGCCGAGGCCGTGTCCTGGCTGCTGGAGGGGACGACCGGCCCCGTCCTCGACCTCGCCGCCGGCACCGGGCTCCTCACGCGCCGCCTCGTCGAGCTCGGGGCCGACGTCGTCGCCGTCGACCCGGCCGCCGCGATGCTCGAGGAGCTCTCGGCGGCGCTGCCGGGCGTGGACACCCGGACGGGGACCGCCGAGCGGATCCCGCTGGCCGACGCCGGCGTCGGGGCCGTCGTGGTCGGGCAGGCCTGGCACTGGTTCGACCCGCCGCGCGCCGCGGCGGAGATCGCCCGCGTCCTGCGCCCCGGCGGCACGCTCGGCGTGCTGACCAACGACCGCGACGAGCGGGTCGACTGGGTCGCCCGCTTCGGCGAGATCCTGCACGAGGGCGACTCCCTCGCTCCGGACTCGGCGCAGAGCGCGGCCCCGCCCGCGCTGGACGAGAGCTTCGGTCCGGCGGAGCGCTTCGAGCACTCCTGGCACCACCACCTGCCGACGGCGGAGCTCGGCCCGCTGGCCGACTCGCGCAGCTACGCCCTGACGCTGTCCCCGGAGGACCGCGAGCACCTCGTGCAGCGCGTCGAGGACCTCGCCGCGACCCACGCCGACCTGTCGGGCACCACCGAGGTGGCCCTGCCCTACGTCACGACGGCGTACCGAGCGCGACGGCGCTGAGCCGGCGGGCCGCCGCCGACAGCGGCGCGTCGGTGCGCCAGACCACCCGGAGCCGTCGGGTCAGGTCGAGCCCGTCGATCGGCACGGCGGCCAGACGGCCCGCCGCGACGTCCTCCGCCACCGTCAGGGCCGACAGCACCGCGACCGACCCGCCGTGCTGCACGGCGGCCTTCAGTGCTGCCGTAGAGCCCAGGGCGGGCAGGTGCTCGGGCAGCTCGCTCCCGGCGCCCGCCAGGGCCTGCTCGAGGATCTCGCGGGTGCCGGACCCGGTCTCGCGCAGCACGAGCCGGGCCGCGACCAGCTCCTCGGGGCCCACGCCGGCCCGGCCGGCCCACGGGTGGGCGGGGGCGACGACGGCGACCAGCTCGTCGTGCGCGATCGTCCGGCTGCGCAGCCCCCGGGCCACCGCAGGACTCTCGACGAAGCCGAGCTCGGCGTCACCGGCGAGCACCCGGGCGGTGACGTCCTGGGAGTTGCGCACCGTCAGCTCGATCTCCGGGGGGTCGGCGTCACCGGTCAGGAGTCCCAGCCAGCGCGGCACGAGGTACTCCGCGATCGTCAGGCTGGCCGCGACCCGCAGCGCCGAGGCCGCACCCGCTCGCATGCCCGCGACCGCCGTCTGGAAGCGGTCCGACGCCTCCACCACCTCGCGCGCCCAGCCTGCCGCGGCGCGGCCCGACGGGGTGAGCGCCGTGCCCCGCGCCCCGCGGCTCAGCAGCTCCAGGCCCAGGCGCTGCTCCAACCGGCGCAGACCGGCCGACGCGGTGGGCTGGGCGACGCCGAGGGACCGCGCGGCGGCGCTGATCGAGCCGTGGGTGTCGACGGCCACGAGCAGCTCGAGGGCCGCCATCGAGATGCGCTCTGCCATAGCGGCAGTCTATGGATGGATCAGCATCTGGGCCTACCGCGACCGAGGCCCTCCCCGCAGGCTGGGCCCATGACGCGACTCCTGCCCGGCCTCGCCCTGGCCGCCGCGGCGACCGCCGCGCTGCTGGGCCTGACCCCGGTCCTGGCGACCGCCGCCCCGTCGCTGTCACCCCTCGTGCTCGCCCTGCTCGCAGGCGCCGCCGCCGGGTCGGTGCTCGGCGTGCTGGCCCGGCGCGCCCCGGGCGGCGCCACCGCCCGCGTGCGCGACGCCGTCGGCCCCGGCACCGCCTGGACGGCGCGGCACCTCCTGCGCGCCGGGGTGGTGCTGCTCGGGCTGCAGCTGTCCGTCGCGGACGTGCTCGGCCTGGGCTGGCGCGGGCTGGTGGTCGTGGCGGTCACGGTGGCCACGACGTTCGCCGGCACGCTCGCGATCGGACGGCGGCTGCGCGTCCCCCGGGACACCGCCCTGCTGGTGGCCACGGGGTTCTCCATCTGCGGGGCGGCGGCCGTCTCGGCCGTCAGCGGGGTGCTCGACCGGGCCCCGGCCCGCCCTGACCGCGCGCACCGGCACACTGGTGCGGACCGGCACACCGGTGCGGACCGGCCCCCGGACGGCCCCGTCGAGGACCTCGCCGGGTCGACCGGTGCCGCGCTGGCGATGGTCGCCCTGTTCGGGACCGCCGCCGTGCTCGTGCTCCCGCCGCTCGCCGACGCGCTGGGCCTGCGGGCGGAGCAGGCCGGTCTGTGGATCGGCGCGGGCGTCCAGGAGGTCGCCCAGGTCGTCGCCGCGGCCGGCGCGCTGCCCCTGGCCCCCGCGGCCGTGGCCACGGCCCTGGCCACCGCGACCGTCGCCAAGCTGGCCCGGGTCGTGCTGCTGGCACCGCTGGTGGCCGGCGTCGGCGCCGTGCGCGGCCGGCGGGTCGCCCTCGCGGCACCCGTCGGTGCACCGGTCCCGGCGGTCCGGACACGCACGGCGGGGCGCGATGGCCCGGCCCTGGTCCCGGGGTTCGTCGTCGGCTTCCTCGTCGCCGTCGGTCTGCGCAGCCTCGGCGTCGTGCCGGACGCGGTCCTGGCCGCCGCCGGTCCTCTCGGCACCGGCCTGTTCGTCGCGGCGATGTTCTCCCTCGGGCTGGGTGTCGACGTGCCGCGGCTCGTGCGCAGCGGCGGCCGGACGCTGCTGCTCGGCGCGGCCTCCGCCGTCGTGGTCACCGGGACGTCGCTGGCCGCCGTCCTGCTCCTGGTCCCGTGAGCTCCGCGAACGCCTCGGCCAGCCCGGGCACGACGACGATCCCCGCGGCCCGCATCGCCGCGACGTCGGCGTCGTGCTCGTCGGCACGCCGGGCACCGGGCCGGTCCAGCCAGACGCCCACCAGGCCCGCCTCGTGCGCCCCCGTGGCGTCGACGCGCGGCTCGTCGCCCACGTAGGCCGTCCGCGGCGGGATCGTGCCGAGCCGGCGCGCACCCTCGACGAAGACGTCCGGGTGCGGCTTGCCGTAGCCCAGCGTGTCGACACCCACCAGCACGGGCAGGTCGAGCCCGACGACGGCGAGCTTGCGCTCCTGCAGCGCCACGCCCGCGTTCGTCACCACGCCGGTGGCCAGGCCCTGCGCGCGCAGCCGGTCGAGGAACGCCGCGGCGTCGTCGAACGCGCGCCACGACCGCTCGAAGGTGCCCCAGAACAGCTCGTCCCAGGCGTCGAAGGCGTCCTCCCCCACCGGAGCCCCGCCGAAGGTGCGGTGCAGCAGGTCGGCACGCAGCCGACGCTGGGTGCGGTGGTCGGTCTCGCCCCGGGTGTACCGGCGGTAGTGCCCGGCCGGGTCGGAGCGCCAGTGGTCCAGCACCGCCGCGTGGTCGACGTCCTCGGGCAGGTGCGCCTCGGCGACGGCACGCAGCGCCGCGGCGAAGGCCCCCTTGGTGTCCACGAGAGTGTCGTCGATGTCGAGCAGCACGCCGTCGACACGACCGGCGGCGACGCCGAACGCGGTCACTGCGCCGGTGCCTGGGGCGGGTTCTCGGCGAGGGTGGCCAGGGCGGCGTCGATCCGGCCGAGGGTCCGCTCGCGCCCGAGCACCTCGAGCGACTCGAACAGCGGCAGCCCGATCGTGCGCCCGGTGACAGCCACGCGCAAGGGTGCCTGCGCCTTGCCGAGCTTGAGGCCGTGCCACTCCCCCGCCGTGGCCACGGCGTTCTTCAGCGGCTCCGCCTCCCACGGCTCCAGCGTGGACAGCGTCGTGCGCACGTCCGTCAGGAGCTCGACGGCGCCGGGCTTCATCGCCTTCTTCCAGGACCGCTCGTCCTCGACGGGCCGGTCGAGGAACAGGAAGTCGACGTTGTCGGTGATGTCGCTGAGCAGCGCCACGCGGGACTGGGCCAGCGGCGCCACGGCGGCGAACGCGGCGGGGTCGAACTGCTCCTCGGCCCAGGGGGCGTGCGGGGCGCGCAGCCAGGGCCCGACGGCGGCGACGAACTCGTCGACGCTCAGCGCCCGGATGTACTCGCCGTTGAACGCCGCGAGCTTCTTGAGGTCGAAGAACGACGCGGCGCTGTTCACGTCCTCGATGCGGAACCGCTCGATCATCTCGTCGAACGGCAGGATCTCCTCGTCGTTTCCGGGCGCCCAGCCCAGCAGCATGAGGTAGTTGACCATCGCGGCCGGCAGGTAGCCCTCGGCGAGGTAGTCCTCGAGGGCCACCTTGTCCCGACGCTTGGAGAGCTTCTGGCGCTTCTCGTTGACGATGACGGGCAGGTGCGCCCACACGGGCGGCTCGGCGCCCAGCGCCTCCCACAGCAGCTGCTGCTTGGGCGTGTTGGACAGGTGCTCCTCGCCGCGGATGACGTGCGTGATGCCCTCGTCCAGGTCGTCCACGACGTTGGCGAGCAGGAAGACCGGCGAGCCGTCCCCCCGGGCCACGACGAAGTCCTCCATCGCGTCGTTGGGGAAGACCGGGTTGCCGCGGATCAGGTCGACGACCCGCGTCTCGCCGGTGTCCGGGGTGCGGAACCGCAGGGCGCGGCCGGGTGCCTCGGTCAGGCCGCGGTCGCGGCAGTACGCGTCGTAGCCGGAGTGCGGGTTGCCGGTCCGGGCGGCGACGTCGTCGCGGGTGCAGTCGCAGTAGTACGCGCTGCCGGACTCCAGCAGGCGAGCGAGTGCTTCGCGGTGCTTGTCGACGTTCGCGGACTGGAAGTACGGACCCTCGAACGTCGGGTCGTCGGCGTGCATGCCGAGCGCCGCGTGGGCGGCGAGGATGCCGTCGACCCACTCGGGCTTGTTGCGCGAGGCGTCGGTGTCCTCGATGCGCAGCACGAACGTCCCGCCGGTCTGCTTGGCGACGGCCCAGTTGAACAGCGCGGAGCGCGCGCCGCCGACGTGGAACATGCCGGTCGGGGACGGGGCGAAGCGGACACGGACGGAGGAGGTACCTGCTGCGGGGATCACGCGCACAGCCTAGTTGGCCGACGGCGCCGGGTCGCCCGGGGTCCGCCTCAGCGGGCGAAGACCCAGTGGTGGTCGAACGCGAACCGCTCGGTGCGCACCCGCCGCAGCCCGGCGTCCGTGGCCGCGCGCGCGACCTCGGCCGGTTCGTGGACGCGGAAGCGCCAGTCGCTGCCCCGCACGCGCGGGTAGACGTTGAGCACGCGTGCCGCGGCCCGCATCCACCAGGTGTGCCGCGGGAACGCGAGCACCAGGTACTGCCGGGTCCGGTCCGCGGCCGCGGTGACCAGCGCCCGGGCGTCCGGGTAGCAGCAGACCACGCTGTGCAGCGCGACGACATCGGCCGGGCCGGCCAGGTCCGGGTGCGTCACCAGGTCGCCGGTGCGGCGGCGCACCCGGTCCGCCAGCCCGGCGTCCGCCAGCAGCCGGGCCGCGACGGCGTCGTACCCGGTCGACATGTCCACGCAGGTGGCACGCTCGACGCCGGCCCGCAGCATCTCCAGCGAGAAGTCCCCGACCCCGCTCCCGACCTCCAGGAGCGTCGCTCCGCCGATCACGCCGGAGCGGTAGAGCTCCACGGTGCGCCGGGGCAGCGTGGTCAGCCCCGAGCGCGCGTACCGCGCCGCGGCGCGCCGGGCCTCCCGGTCGTCGAAGACCTTCTCGTACCCCTGCGGCTCGCAGCACGCCGACATCGCGGCCCCCGGTCAGTCCTCGCGCCGGACCACGGGGTTGGCCAGGACGCCGATCTCCTCGACCTCGCACTCGACGCGGTCGCCGGACTCGATCCGGCCCACCCCGGCCGGCGTACCGGTCAGCAGCACGTCCCCGGGCAGCAGCGTCATGGCCTTGGAGGCGTAGGAGATCAGGTAGTCGACGTCGAAGATCATCTCGGCGGTGCGGCCGTCCTGCTTGGTCTCGCCGTTGACGCGGGAGACGACGCCGACGTCCTCGGGGTTCAGGTCGGTCTCGATCCACGGCCCCAGCGGGCAGGCGGTGTCGAAGCCCTTGGCCCGCGCCCACTGGTCGTCGGTGCGCTGGGCGTCGCGCGCCGTGACGTCGTTGGCGACGGTGTACCCCAGCACGTAGGCGCGGGCGTTCTCCGGCTCGACGTCCTTGCACGGCTTGGAGATGACGACGGCGAGCTCGGCCTCGTAGGAGACCTCGGAGGTCCACTCCGGCAGCACGATCGGGTCGTCCGGGCCCACCACCGAGGTGTTGGGCTTGAAGAACAGCAGCGGCGACGTCGGCGGCTCGCCGCCCATCTCCCGCACGTGGTCCAGGTAGTTGCGCCCGACGGCGACGACCTTCGAGCGCGGGATCACGGGCGACAGCAGGCGCACCCCGTCGCCGAGCTCGATCCGCTCGCCGGTCGGCATGGCGGGCATGGACAGCGGGTCGCCGCTGAGGACGGCCAGGTAGGTCCTGTCGCCCTCGGTCTGGACAAATCCGAAGCGGGGGTCGTCACCGGTGGTGAATCTCGCGATACGCACGGCTCCAGGCTAGCGGGCGCGGCGAGCCGGGACCTGCCGCCACACCCCCGCAGGGGGAGGCGACGAAACCGCGACGCCGCTAGCCTGCTGTGATCGGACCCTGCGACCGGAGGACGACGATGAGCACGCCGCACGATCCCCCCGAACCGCACCAGCCCGGGACGCCGCAGCAGCCCTCGTCGTCCGGTGGCGCGTCCGACCCGTACGGCGCGCCGCCCCCGCCCGGTGGCACCCCCGCGCAGGGCCCCTCCGGACCCGGCCAGGCGCCGGGCCGGCAGCCGACCTACCCCGGACAGGCGCCCGGCGGTACCAGCGGCGCCCAGGGCGACGGCGGTGCGCCGGGCTACTCCGGGTACGGCGGTGCCCAGGGGTACGGCGGTGCCCAGGGCTACGGCGGTGGATACGGCGGCGCGCAGGGCTACTCCGGGTACGGCGCCGCGCCGCCGCGCCCGCCCTCGGAGCGCAAGGGGCTCGCGATCGCCGCGCTGGTGCTGGGCATCCTGGCGCTGCTCGGCAGCTGGATCCCGTTCGTCAACATCGGCGCGATCCTGCTCGGCGTCATCGGCCTGGTGCTGGGCATCGTCGCCCTGGTCCAGGTGTCGAAGGGGACGGCCGGCGGCAAGGCCATGGCGATCGTCGGCGCCGCGCTGTCGGCGTTCGCCGTCGTCGTGTCGATCGTCGTCACCGTGTTCGTCGTGCTGGCCATCGAGGAGCAGGCGCCCGCGATCCAGCAGGAGCTGGAGCGTCAGCTCGAGGAGCAGGGCTTGTCGGACGAGGAGATCGACGAGCTCCTGGGCGAGTGACCCCGGCCCGGACCGCTCAGGCCCGGGCCAGCACCTCGCCGTGCAGCACGGCGAACCAGCCGTCCGGCGCCTGGGCCCAGGTCCGCCAGTCGTGGGCGAGCTGCTCGAGCGCGACGTCGTCGGCCAGGTTCGACTCCTGGGCCTGGCGCGCGAAGTTCGACTCCACGCACCGCTCGGCCCAGACCTGCCCCCACCACTCGCGGTCGGTGGGCGTGGCGTAGCACCACGACGACGCGCTGGGCACCGTGCCGGCCACGTCGAACCCGGCCTGCAGCACCCACGAGAAGAGCCGGCGCCCGGCGTCCGGCTCGAAACCGTAGGCGCGCGTGACCTCGTGGTAGAGCGTGTTCCACTCCGTCAGTCCCGGCGACTCCGGGTACCAGGCCATCGCCGCGTAGTCGGCGTCGCGCGCCGCGACGAGGCCGCCCGGCTTGGTGACGCGCTTCATCTCGCGCAGCGCGGCGACGGGGTCGGACAGGTGCTGCAGCAGCTGGTGGGCGTAGACGACGTCGAAGGTGTCGTCGTCGAACGGCAGCTCGTAGGCGTTGGCCTGCTCGAACCGGACGTTCGACGCCCCGAGAGCGTCGGCGTGCGCCTGGGCCGCCTCGAGCACCGTCGCCGAGGCGTCGACGCCCACGACCTTGCCCCCGGCGAGCACCCGCCCCAGGTCCGTCGTCACGGTCCCGGGGCCGCAGCCGACGTCGAGCAGGTGCATGTCGTCCTTCAGGTGCGGCAGCAGGAAGCCGGCGGAGTTCTGCGCCGTCCGCGCACGGTGGGCGCGCAGCACGGACTCGTGGTGGCCGTGCGTGTACGACTCGGACTCCTGGCTGGGCACGGTCTGGTGGAAGCTCGGCGCCTCGATGGCGTCGGACAACGCCGCCCCGGACGGCTCGTCGGAGGCGTTCCCGTTCGGGCCGTCGGCCGGGCTGCCCAGGCTCGGGGGCTCCGGGAAGTCGGGCTCGGCACCGTGCGGCAGATCGCTCATGACGCCAACCTAGTGACAACACCGTGTCAGGACATCCCGTTTCTCACGAGGCGGGACGACTGGCAGGATCGCTGCCATGGCCACGGTGCGCGAACGTCTTCTCGGCGGTCCGGCGCGCGTGGTCGGGCTCGATGTGGCCCGCGGGCTGGCCGTGCTCGGCATGTTCACGGCGCACGTCGGTGTGATCGACGACTCGACGCTGTGGCTCACCATCGCCGACGGCCGGTCGTCGGTGCTGTTCGCGCTGGTCGCCGGGGTGTCGCTCGCCCTCGTCACCGGCGGTCCCCGCCCGGTGGCCGGCGACGCGCTGGTCCACGCCCGGGCGCGGCTGCTGGTGCGCGCGGTCCTGCTCCTGGCCCTCGTGGCGCTGCTGGACCTGCTGGGCACCCGCGTCCTGCTCATCCTCGGCTTCTACGCGACCTACTTCGTCCTGGCGCTGCCGTTCGTGACGTGGGGGCCGCGGCGGCTGGCCCTGGCCGCGGTCGTGGTGGCCGTCGTCGGGCCTCCGCTGGCCCACTGGGGCCCGGTGGCCCTGACACGGGCCGGGCTGCACCTGCCCGACGACGGCTCGGGCGCGGTGACGGACTTCCTGCTCACGGGCCACTACCCCGCCGTGGTGTGGATGGCGTACGTGTTCGCCGGCATGGCCGTGGGGCGGTGCGACCTGTCCTCGGCCCGGCTGCGCCGCGGGCTGGTGCTCGGAGGCCTGGGGGCGGTGGTCGTGGGCAACCTGCTGTCCGCCGAGGTCGTGGACCGCTTCGGCGGCCCGACCGCGGTGCGCGAGCAGGTCGAGTCGACCTCCGTGCCCGGGTGGGCCTGGGGCGACCCCTGGCCGACGGCGGCCTATCTGGCCCTGCCCGGCCCCCACGAGGAGAGCTGGCTCGAGGTGCTGGCCACCGGCGGCTTCGCGCTGGCCGTGCTGGGGCTGTGCCTGGCCGTGGGGGGCGTCGGGGCGTGGGTGCTGTCCCCGCTCGCGGCCGTGGGGTCGTTGGCCCTGACGGTCTACTCGCTGCAGATCGTGGCGATCTGGCACGGGGACCTGATCGACGCCGAGACCAACGGGCCGCTGCTGGCGATGATCGGGGTCTCGCTGCTCGCGGCCACCCTGTGGCGGCTGTGGCTCGGGCGCGGACCCCTGGAGCGGTTGTTCACCGCGGTGGCGCGACGCACCGCTCCCCCGCCGCCGCGCCAGGCCGCCGTCGGACCGGAGGAGTGACCGTTCGACCCGCCGTGAGGGGCCGAAGGGCCCTGGTCTGCATCTCCGAGCGCGGCATAGCGTCGAGGAAGGACAGGAGAAGGTGAGCGCCATGGAGACCGACCGTGACGAGCTGGCGCGACGACGGGCGAAGTATGCGACGGGACTGCTGTGGCACGTCGGCGCTTTCGTCATCATCAACGTGTTCTTCTGGGTGCTCGACCTGGCGCTCGGCCCGCCCGGCGCGACCTGGGCCTTCTGGGTCACGGGGTTCTGGGGACTCGGCCTGGCGTTCCACCTGCTGGCGTTCCTCATCGACGGCCGGCAGGTCGAGGACCGTCTCACACGGAAGTACGAGCAGCGCCAGGACCGGTGACACGGCTCAGAGCGTGACCTCGCCGTGCACGGTCGTGACCGTGGACCCGCCGACCCAGACGACGCCGTCGTCGGCGCGACGCACGCGCACCCGGCCGCGCCGGCCGAGCACCGTGCCCTGCGAGGCCACGTAGCCCGCGGGCAGGACGGAACCGGCGAGCCACTGGCCGAGCCCGGCGTTCAGGGACCCCGTGACCGGGTCCTCGGGGACGCCGATGTCCGGCACGAACGCGCGCACCTCGACGTCGGCGTCGGACTCCCCGGGCGTGTACGACCCGACCAGCCCCACGTGGAGCCCCTCGAAGGCGGCGAGGTCGGGCTCGACGGCGAGGACCGATGCGGCGTCGACCAGCCGCACGCCGACCCAGCCCGGCCCGTTGTCCACCCAGGCGGCGTCGACGACGTCGTCCGCCCCGATCCGCAGGCCGCGCAGGACGCGGCCGAGGTCGTCGTCGGACACGGGACCGGACCGGCGCAGCGGCGGGCCCGCGAACGCGAGCCCGTCGGCGGTCCGTGCGACGGTCACCAGCCCGACCCCGCACTCCTGGACGACGTCCTCGCCGGCCGGCACGCCACCGGCCTCCAGCCAGGCGTGCGCGGTCCCCAGCGTCGGGTGGCCCGCGAACGGGAGCTCACCGCCCGGGGTCCAGATGCGCACCCGGTAGTCCGCGTCCGGGTCGGTGGCGGGCAGCAGGAACGTGGTCTCGGACAGGTTGGTCCAGCGCGCGAAGGCCGCCATCTGCGCCTCGCCCCAGGCGTCGGCGTCGTGCACCACGGCCACCGGGTTGCCGGCCAGCGGGCCGGCCCCGAAGACGTCGACCTGGCGGAAGGGGAACGTCGTCATGGACCGCACGCTACCGCCGGACGTCCCGGCACGACGGCCGTCAGTCCATGTACCGCAGCAGCGTCATGACCACGGCCCCGGCCCCGAGGATCAGACCGATCGTGGTGCCGTGCCGTTCGATCCAGGTGTCCAGGGGAACGTGCGGCGTGGGTTCGACCTCGTCCTGGTGCGGGTCGAAGTCCGACTGCGTCCCGACGGTGGCCATCGTCACCACCTCCCGTCTGCTTCCACGATACGCCCGGCGACGTACCCTGGCAGCGTGACAGCGCCCTCCGCACTCGCCGCTCACGGGCACCGTCCCGGCGCCGCGGACGACGCCGTCCCGGGCGTCGTCGTGGACGGTTGGCGCGCGCTCGACGCGGCGCACGCACGACGCGCCGACGCCCTGACCGCCGTGTGGCGCGCGGCGCGCGACCGCGGCGAGAAGCACGCGATCGAGGACTTCCTGTTCACCTACTACCCCACCCGGGCCAGCCACCTGCGCCGGTGGCACCCCGGCGTCGGGCAGGTGCTGCCCGACGCCCCGGACCACGCCGCCCGACGCTGGTACCGCACGGTCGCGCTGCCGGACGGCACCACCGGCGCCGTGCTCGACGTCTCCGTGTTCCGGGCCGACCGGGGCGACACCGTGCGGTACGTCCGCTCGCTGGTGGGCGCGACGGCGGGACGGCCGGGCACCTTCGGCTGCTTCGGGCTGCACGAGTGGGCCATGGTCTACCGCGACGCCGACGCCGGCCGGGACCACCGGCACCCCCTGCCGCTGCGCCTCGGGGGTGCCGGCACCGACGCGGTCGTCGAGTCGCACCGGGTGGGCTGCTCGCACTACGACGCCTTCCGGTTCTTCACCCCGGAGGCGCGGGACGCCAACCAGCTGCGCCCGACCCGCGAGCGCCAGGTCGCGATGGAGCAGCCGGGGTGCCTGCACGCGAACATGGACCTGTACAAGTGGTGCCAGAAGCTCGGCCCCGCTGTGCCCGGCGAGCTGCTGCTGGACGCCTTCGAGCTGGCCCGCGACATCCGGTACACCGACATGGCGGCCTCGCCCTACGACGTCTCGTCCTACGGCGTCGAGGCGGTCGAGATCGAGACGGCGGCCGGCAAGGCCGAGTACGTTCGACGTCAGCGCGCGTTCGCCGAGCGGGCGCAGGCGCTGCGCGGCCGGCTGCTGGACGTGTGCGACGCCGTGCTCGCCGCGGGGTGACCCCGGGGCCGGGCCCGGGGGCCGGGCGGACGGCTCACCGCGCGCCCAGGACGCAGAACGCGTTCCCCTCCGGGTCGGCCATCACCACCCAGGGAACCTCGCCCTGGCCGAGGTCGACGTCGGTGGCGCCGAGCGTCCGCAGCCGGTCGACGTCGGCGGCCGGGTCGCTGCCCGGGGTCGGCAGCAGGTCCACGTGCACCCGGGTCCACACCGTCTCCTCGGGAACCCGGACGAGCTCCAGGTAGGGGCCGACCCCTTCCGGCGCCCGGAGCCGGGCGAGGTCGTCGGTCGCCTCGTGCAGGACCCAGTCGGTGCCCGCCGTCCAGAACCGGGCCAGCCCGCGCGGGTCGGTGCAGTGCACGACGACGGCCGCGACCGGTCCGGTGTCCTGGTCGAGCGGCCGGGGCTCCAGGACGCAGAACGCGTTGCCCTCCGGGTCGGCCATCACGACCCAGGGCACGTCGCCCTGCCCGACGTCGAGCGGGGTCGCGCCCAGGCCCCGCAGCCGGGCGACCAGCTCGGCCTGGTGCTCGACGGAGGTGGTGGCGAGGTCGACGTGGGTGCGGTACCGCACCCGGGCGGTGTCCGGGATCCGCACGAGGTCGACGGTGAGGGCCGCCGGGTCCGGCCAGTCGAACCCTCGGGGTTCGAGGTTGATCACCCCGGGGGCCTCGCTGGAGGTCGCCCAGTCCAGGGCGTCGGCCCAGAACCGGCCCAGGGCCGCCTCGTCGCGGGCCTTGATGTTCACCTGGACCGGTCGCAGCGTCATACCGTCGGACGCTACGGCGTCGCGGCCGAGCGCGCCCAGGGCTTATCGCGGGCGCGGCGACGAGCCGGTGGCCCGGGCGCGGTGCGCGGCCTGGGCGTTGCGGTTGGTGCAGGCGGTCGAGCAGTACCGCCGGGACCGGTTGCGGGACAGGTCGAGGACGACGCCGGCGCAGTCGTCGTCGGCGCACACGCCGAGCCGGGAGCTCTCGCCGGAGCGCACGACGTCGATCATCGCCAGGGCGGTCTCGACGGCGATGCGGTCGGCCAGGGGCGCGTCGTCGGCGATGGCGTGCAGGTGCCAGTCCTCGTGCTCGTGCCGCACGAGCCGCGGGACGGCGCCGGCCTCGGCGAGCATCGCGTTGACGATCGGGGCGACGTCGTCGCGCGCGGCCAGCAGCAGGGTGAGCAGGCGCGGGGCGAGGGCCAGCACCTCGGCCAGCTCGGTCTCGGTGCCGTCGCGCCGCCCCGTGTAGCCGTGGCGCCGGTAGAACGCGGCCAGGTCCGCCTCGGTGGCCAGCGTGACCGGCGGCTCGACGCCGTTGACGAGCTCCACGGCCGATCGCAGGGCACCGGCGGTGTCATGAGCGAAAACCACGTTGACACGTTATCACCGCGCACCGTAGCGTCATGAGCCATGAGCACAGTGGCACCTGACGACCTCGTCGCGACCGACACCGGCCGGCGAGCGGGGCTGGTCCTGGCCGTCGTGTCGGCGGTGAGCTTCAGCCTCTCCGGACCGCTCGCCGCCGGGATGTTCGCCACGGACTGGAGCCCCGGCGCGGTCGTGCTCGTCCGGGTGGCGGTCGGCGCGCTCGTGGTCCTCCCCGTCGGTCTGGTCGCCCTGCGGGGACGCTGGACGCTCGTGCGCCGCAACCTGCGGCTGATCGTCGTCTACGGCGCGCTCGGCGTCGCCGCCACGCAGTTCTGCTACTTCGCGGCCGTGCAGCACATGCAGGTCGGCCCGGCGCTGCTCATCGAGTACTCGGCGCCCGCCGCCGTGGTCGTGTGGCTGTGGCTGCGGCACGGTCAGCGGCCCGCCCGCGCGACGCTCGGTGGGATCGCGCTCGCCGCCGTCGGCCTCGTGCTGGTCCTCGACCTCACCGGGGTCAGCGTCGACCCCGTCGGTGCGGCCTGGGCCCTGGGCGCGATGGTGGGCGCCTCCGCGTACTTCCTCATCAACGCCCGCCTGGACACCGGGCTGCCGCCGATGACGCTGGCCGCCGGCGGGCTCGTCGTCGGCGCGGGGCTGCTCGGTGCCCTGGCCGCCGTCGGGCTGCTGCCCCTGTCCGCCTCCACCGACGCGGTCCCGCTCGCCGGCTCCACCCTGCCCTGGTGGGCCGTGCTGGCGCTGCTGGGACTCGTCACCGCCGGGGTCGCGTACACCACCGGCGTCGCGGCCGGACGGCGGCTCGGCGCCCGGGCCGGCGCGTTCGCCGGTCTCCTCGAGGTCGTCAGCGCCGTCCTGCTCGCCTGGCTCCTCCTGGGCGAGCTGCCGAGCGGCGTCCAGCTCACCGGCGGCGTGCTGGTGCTCGCCGGCGTCGTCGCCGTCCAGCTCGCCGAGGCCGCGACCGCGCGGCGGCTCGCGACGGCCTCGCCCGCCGCCCGGGCGCGAGACCTGCCAGCATGAGGGGATGGCCCGTGACCTCGCCGCCCCGCCGCGCGGACCCGTCGTCGTCCCGGAGGCCGTGGCCGCGCTGGCCGGCGCCGACGCCGTCACCCCGGTGTGGCGCAACACCCTGGGCGGCCTGACCTTCCGGCTCTCCGGCGACCGGGGCGACCGGTACGTCAAGTGGGTGCCCGCCGGGACACCGGAGCTCGACCCGGGCGCCGAGGCGGACCGACTCGCCTGGGCCGGCCGGTACGCCCGGGTGCCGCGCGTGCTCGACCGTGGCGCGGACGCCGCCGGGAGCTGGCTGGTGACGGCCGCGCTGCCGGGCCGGTCCGCCGTCGACCCGTCCTGGCCGGCCCACCCGGAGACCGCCGTCCGCGCGATCGGGACCGGGCTGCGCGCGCTGCACGACGCCCTGCCCGTCGCGGACTGCCCGTTCTCCTGGAGCGCGGCGGACCGCATCGCGCGACTCTCGCCCGCCGGACGTGCCGACGTCGGGGGCGAACCGCCCGTCGACCGGCTCGTGGTGTGCCACGGGGACGCCTGCGCCCCCAACACCCTCGTGGCCGACGACGGCACGTCGGCCGGGCACGTCGACCTCGGGTCCCTCGGGGCCGCCGACCGGTGGGCCGACCTGGCGGTGGCGAGCATGAGCCTGGGCTGGAACTACGGCGACGGGTACGAGCCGCTCTTCTTCGCGGCCTACGGGATCGCGCCCGACGCGGAGCGGATCGACTTCTACCGCAGGCTGTGGGACGCGGCGTAGCGACGACGGGCTGACACAATGACGGCACGATGACTGCCACCGACACCGCCGCCTCGTCCGTCGCCTCCGTCCCGCGCCCCGCCGGCACCCTGCTGCCGCACCTGCCCGCCCCCACCGGGCAGGCACCGGACCCGGACGCGCTGTTCGAGGGGTTCAGCGAGTGGGCGGCCTCGACCGGTCGTCCGCTGTACCCGCACCAGGAGGAGGCGCTGCTCGAGCTCATGACGGGCTCGCACGTCGTCCTGGCGACCCCGACCGGGTCCGGCAAGTCGATGGTGGCGATGGGGGCCCAGTTCGCGGCCCTGGCCGGGCGCCGGTCCGGGCTCGGCGGGCGCACCTACTACACGGCACCGCTCAAGGCGCTGGTCAGCGAGAAGTTCTTCGACCTCGTGGCCGCCTTCGGCTCGCGCAACGTCGGCATGATGACCGGCGACAGCGCCGTGAACCCCGACGCCCCGATCATCTGCTGCACCGCCGAGATCCTCGCGAACCTCGCGCTGCGCAACGGCGCGGGCAGCCCGGGCCAGGACCAGTTCATCGGCCAGGTCGTCATGGACGAGTTCCACTTCTACGGCGACCCGCAGCGCGGCTGGGCCTGGCAGGTGCCGCTCCTGGAGCTGCCGCACACCCAGTTCCTGCTGATGTCCGGCACGCTCGGCGACACCAGCCGCCTGCGCGAGGACCTCACCGAGCGCACCGGGCGCGACGTCGCCGAGGTCACCGGCGCAGAGCGACCGGTCCCGCTGGAGTTCTCCTACGTCCAGGACCCCCTGCCCGAGGTCATCGAGGAGCTGGTACACACCCACCGCGCCCCGGTGTACGTCGTGCACTTCACCCAGAAGGACGCCGTCGACCGCGCCCAGGCGCTGCTCAGCACCAAGCTCGCCTCCAAGGAGGAGAAGCAGGCGATCGTCGACGAGATCGGCGCGTTCCGGTTCGGCACCGGGTTCGGCAAGATCCTGTCCAAGTACCTGCGCGCCGGCGTCGGCGTGCACCACGCCGGGATGCTGCCCAAGTACCGTCGCCTCGTCGAGCGGCTCACGCAGAAGGGGCTGCTCAAGGTCGTCTGCGGCACCGACACGCTCGGCGTGGGCATCAACGTCCCGATCCGCACGGTGCTCATGACCTCGCTGGTGAAGTTCGACGGCGAGCGCATGCGGCACCTGACCGCCCGCGAGTTCCACCAGATCGCCGGCCGGGCCGGTCGCGCCGGGTACGACACCCTCGGCGAGGTGCTCGTCATGGCGCCGGAGCACGTCATCGAGAACCGCAAGGCGCTCGCCAAGGCCGGTGACGACCCCAAGAAGAAGAAGAAGATCGTCCGCAAGAAGGCGCCGTCGGGTGCGGTCAACTGGACCGAGTCGACGTTCGAGCGCCTGCGCGACGCCCCGCCCGAGCCGCTGGCCAGCCAGTTCCACGTCAACCACGCGATGGTGCTCAACGTGCTGGCCCGCACGCGGCACGACGGCGGGTCGGGGCACGACGGCGGCACGTCCGGCCCCGCTGTCGACCCCGTCGAGGCGATGCGCCACCTGCTCACCGCCAACCACGACACCGCCGCCCAGCAGGCCGGGCACGTGCGCCAGGCCCTGCGGATCTACCGCTCCCTGCGCGTGGCCGGCGTCGTGGAGAAGGTGCGCGTCCCCGACGACTCCCGCCCCGCGGGCTACCGCCCCAGCGTGCGGCTCGAGGTCGACCTGCCGCGCGACTTCGCGCTCAACGCTCCCCTGTCGCCGTTCGCGCTGGCGGCCATGGACCTGCTCGACGTCGAGTCGCCCACGCACGCCCTCGACGTCGTCTCCGTCATCGAGGCCACCCTCGACGACCCCCGCCAGATCCTCTTCGGCCAGCAGAAGAAGGCCCGCGGCGAGGCCGTCGCCGCGATGAAGGCCGAGGGCATCGAGTACGACGAGCGCATGGAGCTGCTCGAGGAGGTCACCTGGCCCCGGCCGCTGGCCGACCTGCTCGAGCCCGCGTTCGCCCAGTACAAGCAGTCCAACCCGTGGGTCGCGGGCGCCGAGCTGGCTCCCAAGTCCGTGGTGCGCGACATGCTCGAGCAGGCCATGACGTTCGCCGAGCTGGTCAGCACCTACGGCCTGGAGCGCACCGAGGGCGTCGTGCTGCGCTACCTCGCGGACGCCTACCGGGCGGTGCGCCAGGTCGTGCCCGAGGAGCACCGCACCGAGGAGGTCGCCGAGATCGTCGAGTGGCTCGGCGAGCTCGTGCGTGGCGTCGACTCCTCGCTGCTGGACGAGTGGGAGCGGCTGCAGAACCCCGTCGACGACGATGCCGACGACGTCGTCCAGGGCGAGCTGGCCGAGGCCGGGGCCGAGGCGCCGGCGCGCCCCGTCACGGGCAACCCGCGCTCGTTCCGCCGCCTCGTGCGCAACGCCATGTTCCGCCGCGTCGAGCTCGCCGCCCGCGAGGACTACGACGCCCTCGAAGCCCTCGACAAGGCCTCCGGCTGGGACGGCGACGCCTGGGCCGACGCCCTGGAGGACCTGTTCGAGACCCAGGGCGACGACGCGATCGGGTTCGGGGCGGACGCCCGCGCCACCGCGCTGCTGACCATGCTGGAGCCGGGGGCCGCGCTGCCCGCCGACGCGACGACGTCGGACGGCGAGGCCCTGTCGACCGTGCCGGCCGACACCTGGTGGGTGCGCCAGGTCCTCGACGACGCGAACGGCGACCGGGACTGGTCGATCACCGCGCTGGTCGACCTGCCGGCCTCGGACGAGGCCGGGCGACCCGTGGTCCAGGTGCTCTCGGTCGGGCGCCGGTAGCTCAGACCAGGCCGGTGACGCCGCGCGCCAGCGTGGCCACGCCGCCGACGTACGCCAGCAGGATGAGCACGCGTCGGGTGGCCGTGGCCGAGACGCGCGGCGCGAGCAGGTCGCCCAGGACGAGCCCGCCGAGGATCGAGACCATGAGCAGCACCCACTGCCAGGGGGCCATGGTCGGGAACGAGGCGTCGGCGAGCACCAGCTTGGCCACCAGGGCGGCGAGCGCGTTGGCGGCGAAGAAGGGCTGGGCGGTGGCGGCGAAGCGCCGCGGGTCCCAGCCGCTGAGCACCGCGTAGACCGCCACGGGAGGCCCGCCGATGCCGGCCGCGACCGAGCCGATGCCGCTCGCCGTGCCGGTCAGGGCCAACGGCCAGCCGGCCGCGGGGTCCACGGGGTGCCTGCCCTCGCGGCGCAGCCGGGTCGTGAGCACCGCCAGCGTCATCGCCGCGAGGATGAACAGGCCGATCGTCACCTCGAGCGCCGGGGCGCTGACGTCGCGCAGGGCGAGCGCCGCGGGCACGGTCACGACCAGCGAGGACAGCGTGAGCCAGGCGAACTTGCGCCACTCCACGTCGCGCACGACGCGGCCGAGGATCAGGGCCGAGGCCGTCGCCCCGGCGAGGTTCACGAACAGCACGCCCTCGAGCGGGCCCACGATGAGCACGATGAACGGTCCGGCCACGAGGCCGAACCCCATGCCCGTCACCCGTTGCAGGACACCACCGACGAGGATGGCGAGGACGAGGAGGGCGAGCACGGCCCCCACGCTACGCCGCGGTCGCCGCCGCGAGCCGTCCGGCCGGCGGAAAGGACCTGACCGGCGTCGTGGCGTCGGGCACACTGGGCGCGTGGCCCGCTCCAAGACCCGTGGATCGACCCCCGCCGTGCTCGCGCTCGAACGGGCCGGGGTCGCGCACGCGCTGCACCCGTACGAGCACGACCCCCGCAGCGGGCTGAGCTTCGGCCTCGAGGCCGCCGCGGCGATCGGGGTCCCGGCCGAGCAGGTGTTCAAGACGCTCGTCGCGGACGTCGACGGAGACCTCGTGGTCGCCGTCGTCCCCGTGACCGGCGAGCTCGACCTCAAGGCGCTCGCCCGCGCCGTCGGCGGCAAGAAGGCCGCCATGGCCGCCGTGCCCCGCGCCGAACGCGCCACCGGCTACGTCGCGGGGGGCATCTCTCCCCTGGGCCAGCGGGCGCGGCACACCACGGTCGTGGACACGTCGGCCGCGTCGTTCGACGCCGTCTACGTCTCGGGCGGACGCCGGGGGCTCGACGTGTCGCTGGCTCCCGCCGACCTGGTGCGCCTCACCGACGCCACGACCGCACCCCTCGGGCGCTGACACGCGCGCGGCCCGTGCCGCCCCGAGCACCGCGAGATCGACCCACCCGTGCCGAGATCGACTCACGGTAGGTCGATCTCGCCCGGGTGGGTCGATCTCGGCGAGCGGTGGACGGCGGCTCGGTGGCTCGACGGCTCGGGGGATCGGCGTGCGTCGGGGCGTCAGGCCGGGCGGTAGGTGGGGTACCGCGTGTCGGTCGAGACGATGTCCTTGCCGAGCGGCAGCAGCGAGATCGGGATCATCTTGAGGTTCGCGATGCCCAGCGGGATGCCGATGATCGACACGAACAGCGGGATCGCGGTGATGATGTGGCTCAGCGCCAGCCACCAGCCCGCGAAGACCAGCCAGACGACGTTGCCCAGCACCGAGAACGCCCCGGACCCGGGCCGGTCGACGACGGTGCGGCCGAAGGGCCACAGCGCGTAGCCGGCGATCCGGAACGAGGCGATCCCCCAGGGGATCGTCACGATGAGCACGCAGCAGATGAGGCCCGCGAGCACGTAGCCGAGGGCGAGCCAGAAGCCCGAGAGCACCAGCCAGATGACGTTCAGGATCGCTTTCACCCCCCCGATTCTTCCACCACCGGGCCGTCCGGGGGATCCGGGGAGTCCCGGAGAACGACCCTGAGGTTCCTACACTGGGCGCCATGCCGTCCGACCTGACCGACCGGATCGCCCGTGTGCGCGAACGCGTCGACCACGCCGCCACCGCCGCGGGACGCCGACCTGCCGACGTGCGCCTGATGCTCGCCACCAAGACCCAGGACGCCGAGACCGTGCTGGCCGCAGTCGCCGCGGCCACGGAGCTCGCCGCCGTCCGCGGGGACGACGGCCCGGTCCTGATCGGCGAGAACCGGGTCCAGGAGCTGGTCGCCAAGGCCCCCGCCCTGGCCGACCTGGTCGCGGCCGGCCGCCTCGACGTGCACATGATCGGGTCGCTGCAGCGCAACAAGATCAACCAGATGCTGCCGACCGTCACCGGCCTGGCCGGCGTCGACCGGCTATCGCTGGCGCAGGCCGTGGCCCAGCGGTGCGTCCGGGACGGCCGCACCCTCGACGTCATGGTCCAGGTCAACGTCTCCGGGGAGGCCTCGAAGTCCGGTGCGGCGCCGTCGGACGCCGCGGACCTGGCCTCGGCCGTGGCGGCCCTGGACGGCCTGCACCTGACGGGCTTCATGACCATCGGCGCGAACACCTCCGACGAGGCGCAGGTGCGCGCCGGGTTCGCGCGGTTGCGCGAGATCCGCGACGAGGTCGTCGCGTCCGGTGCGCCGGGGACCGCCGACGCCCGCGAGCTGTCGATGGGCATGTCCACCGACCTCGAGCTCGCCGTGGCCGAGGGGGCCACGATCGTGCGCGTCGGCACGGCGGTGTTCGGCGAGCGCCCACCCGCCTGAACGGCTCAGGGCACCCGGTGGATCCACTCGGCGGTGTCGAACTTCGTGCGCACCAGGTCCTCGGCCCGCTCGAGCTCCGCGGCGCGCAGGTCTGAGGCCTCCGTGCGGTGCCGGTCGGCGAAGTAGGCCGCGAAGGCCTCCACGACCTCGTCGCGGGCCAGGCCGGTCTGCGAGCGCAGCGGGTCGACGCGCTTGTTGGCGCTGCGGGTGCCCTTGTCGGACATCTTCTCGCGCCCGATGCGCAGCACCTGCATCATCTTGTCGGCGTCGATGTCGTAGGCCATCGTCATGTGGTGCAGCACCGCTCCCCCGGCGAGCCGCTTCTGGGCGGAGCCGGCGAGCTTGCCGCCCGGTGAGGCGACGTCGTTCATCCCGCTGAAGTAGGCCTCGACGCCCAGCTCGCCGAGCGCGCCGAGCACCCAGGCGTCCAGGAAGGCGTAGGACTGCTCGAAGCTCATCCCGTCGACGAGCGAGCCCGGCACGACGAGCGAGAACGTCACGCAGTTGCCGGCCTCCATGAACATCGCCCCGCCGCCGGAGATGCGCCGCACGACGGTGACGTCGTGCTCGACCACGCCGGCCTCGTCGATCTCGTTCCGGTAGGACTGGAAGGACCCGATGAACACGGCCCGCTCGTCCCAGTCCCAGAACCGCAGGGTCGGGCCGCGTCGACCGGCGGCGAGCTCCTCGGTCAGCACCTGGTCGAGCGCGGCGAGCGTGCGCGGCGGCAGCGGGCCGGGACGCAGCACCTCGAAGGTGTGGTCCTGCCACGTCGTGGCCAGGCCCAGGGCGCGCCGCACGGCGACCGCCACGGCACGCGCGTCGAAGCCGACCATCGCGACCGGGCCGGCGATCTCACCGGACAGCTCGGCCTTCTCCAGCGCCTCGGTGACGGTGCGCTGGAGCTCTCCGGTGCCGGTCGAGGCCGGCAGGCCGGTCAGCGCGGTGTCGATGACGCCCAGCGCCTCGTCGGGCTCGAGGAAGAAGTCGCCCGACAGGCGCACCGCCGTCAGGACGGCGGGGTCGGAGGAGCCGTCGACCTCGAGGTCGACCGCGACGAGCTTGCCACCGGGGACCTTGTACTCACCATGCACCCCGTCAGCCTAACTGCCCCACCACCCCTCGTTGTGGGCATGAAATCTGCAGGCCCCCTGGCCCGAGAACTGCAGATTTCACGCCCACAACAGAGGGGTGGTCGGCGAGGGTGGGGTCGGCCGGCGCGGGCGGCTCAGCGGGGAGCGACGTCGGCGTGCAGCAGCCCGTAGACGTGCGCGTCGATCAGCGCCTCCCAGGCGGCCTCGATGATGTTGGGCCCGACGCCGACGGTCGACCAGGTGTGGTGGCCGTCGGTGGTCTCGACCAGCACCCGGGTGGTCGCGTCGGTGCCGTGCTCGGCGTCCATGATCCGCACCTTGAAGTCCACGAGCTCGAACTTCTCGATGGTCGGGTAGACGCGCGTCAGGGCGTGCCGGAGCGCCTGGTCGAGGGCGTTGACCGGGCCGTTGCCCTCGCCGGTGACGACGATGCGCTCCCCGCCGGCGTGCAGCTTGACGGTCGCCTCGGCCAGCGCCTCGGCGTCGCGCCGGTCCGCGTCGGGCACCCCGCCGGTGCGCCCGCCGGTGGTCTCGACGATCGCGCGCCAGGACTCGACCTGGAAGTAGGCGGGCCGCCGGCCGGTGAGCTCCTCGCGCAGGATGAGCTCGAAGGAGGCGTCCGCGGCGTCGAACGTGTACCCCTGCGCCTCGGCGTCCTTGACCCGGTTGGTCACCCGGGTGAGCAGCTCGCCCTGCCCGGCCAGGTCGAAGCCGAGCTCGCGGCCCTTGAGCTCCACCGACGCCCGGCCGGCCATGTCGGAGACGAGCATGCGCATGTCGTTGCCGACGGCGGTGGGGTCGATGTGCTGGTAGAGGTCAGGGTCGATCTTGATGGCGCTGGCGTGCAGGCCGGCCTTGTGCGCGAACGCGCTGGACCCGACGTACGGCTGGCGCGTGTACGGCGCGATGTTGGTGATCTCGGCGACGGCGTGCGCGATCCGGGTGGAGTCGGCGAGCCCGTCGCCGGCCAGCGTGGGCAGGCCGCGCTTGAGGGCCAGGTTCGCGACGACGGCCACGAGGTCGACGTTGCCCGTGCGCTCGCCGTAGCCGTTGACGGTGCCCTGGACGTGGGCGCACCCGGCCTCGACGGCGGCGAGGGTGTTGGCCACGGCGCAGCCCGAGTCGTTGTGCGCGTGCATGCCCAGCAGCGGGTCGCCGGGCAGCGCGTCGCGCCCGTGCGGCAGGTCGAGGGCCGTGCGCAGCTCGCCGACGACGTCGGTCACCCAGTCGGGCAGCATGCCGCCGTTGGTGTCGCACAGGGCGACGACCTCGGCGCCGGCCTCGAAGGCGGTCGCGACGGCGGAACGCGTGTAGGCCGGGTCGTCCCGGTAGCCGTCGAAGAAGTGCTCGGCGTCGACGACGACGCGGCGGCCCTCGCCCACGAGGAACCGCACGGTGTCGCTGATCATCGCCAGGCCCTCGTCCGGCGTCGTGCGCAGCGCCCGCTCGACGTGCCGGACGTCGGACTTGGCCACGAGCGTGACCACCGGCGCCTCGGAGTCGAGCAGCGCGCGGACCTGCGGGTCGTCCCAGGCGCGGGTGCCGGCGCGCCGGGTGGAGCCGAACGCCGCCAGCACGGCGTTGCTGAGCTCGAGCTCCTTGGCGGCGCGACGGAAGAACTCGGTGTCCTTGGGGATCGCGCCCGGCCAGCCACCCTCGATGAAGCCCACACCGAGCTCGTCGAGCAGCGGCGCGATCGCGAGCTTGTCCGCGACGGAGAGGTTCATGCCCTCCTGCTGCGCGCCGTCGCGCAGGGTGGTGTCGTACACGTGGAACGGGGCGGTGGCCATCGGTGGCTCCGAGGGGTGCGGTCTGGACAACAAAAAAGACCCTCCGGGTACGGAAGGTCTGCGCGTCCGGTCGGGGTGGACCGGACGCGCTAGCTAATGAGGCTGCTGCAGCGCTGGTGGGGCTGCCGTGCACGAGTCATAGGTCACATGGTGCCACACCCGCTGACGCGCGGGCAGGACCCGTCCGAACACCGGACATGATGTCGATCCTCGTCCATAGGTCGCCATCTTTTGATTGCTATTCGTCGAAAGTATGGCTAGCGTGACGTCGAAGGCAGGGACGCCTTCGACACCGCGATCGGTCGACCACGACCGACCCCTGGGGGGAGCAACGATGCACCACGCGACCACGACCACCGCCGCGCCGGACACCCCGGCGTCGACCGGACGCACGGGCCTCTGGCTCGTCGGCGCCCGCGGCTCGGTGGCCACCACCGCCACGCTCGGCCTCGCCGCGCTCGCCGCCGGGCACGCCCCGGCGACCGGCTGCGTCACCGCCGCCGAGCCGTTCGACGGCCTCGCGCTGCCCGCGTTCGGCGACCTCGTCGTCGGCGGGCACGACGTCGCGCCCACGACGATGGTCAAGCAGGCCGAGGCGCTCGCCGCCGCCGGGATGATCCCCGGACACCTGCTGTCCGCCACCCGCGACGCGCTCGCCGCGGCCGACGCCGAGGTCCGCCCCGGGTACGACCCCCGCCAGCACCACGGGTCGCAGCAGGAGGCCGCCGAGGCGCTGGCCGCCGACCTGACCGCCTTCCGCCGGACCCACGACCTGGACCGGGTCGTCGTCGTCGACGTCGCCTCGACCGAGCCGCCGCTGGACCTGCTCCCCGAGCACGAGGACCCGGCGCTCCTGCGCGCGGCGCTGGCCGACCCCGACCGGGCCGTGCTCCCGGCGTCGTCGGTGACCGCCTACGCCGCGGTGCTGGCCGGTTGCGCGTACGCCTCCTTCACGCCGTCGGCCGGGATGACCGTGCCCGTGCTGGCGCGCTGGGCCGCCGAGGCGGGCCTGCCGGTGGCGGGCCAGGACGGCAAGACCGGGCAGACCTGGCTGCGCACCGTCCTGGCGCCCGCCTTCACCGCCCGCGGCATGCGCGTGCTGTCCTGGGCCGGCACCAACCTGCTCGGCGGCGGCGACGGCGCCACCCTGGCCGACCCCGTGGCCGCCCGCAGCAAGCTCACCTCCAAGAACCGCGGCCTGCGCGACCTCACCGGCACCGACGTCACCCCGCTGCACATCGACAACGTGCCCGACCTCGGCGACGTGAAGGTCGCCTGGGACCACGTGCACGTCGAGGGCTTCCTCGGCTCGCGGCTGACCCTGCAGACGACCTGGAGCGCCCACGACTCCATGCTCGCCGCCCCGATGATCCTCGACCTGGCCCGCCTGCTCGCGCTGGCCCACGCCGCCGGGGTGTCCGGCCCGGTGCCCGAGCTCGGCTACTTCTTCAAGGACCCCTGGGGCTCCGACGTGCACGGCGCCGCCGCCCAGGCGATCCAGCTGGCCGACTGGGCCCGCCGCACCGCCGACGTCGCGGGGCACCGGCCGTGAGGGCCGGAGACCTCGTCGAGCTCGTCCGCGCCCCCGCCGCCCTGACCGTCCTGGGCGACACCCTCGCCGGGATGGCCGCCGCCCCGCCGGCCACGCGCCGGGCACGCCACGGGCTGCTGCCCGTCGCCTCGGCCTGCCTCTACCTGGGCGGCATGGCGTTGAACGACTACGGCGACCGCGACCTCGACGCGCTCGAACGCCCCGAGCGCCCGATCCCGTCCGGCCGGGTGACCCCGGGCCAGGCGCTCGCCGTCGGCACGGGGCTCGTCGCGACCGGCGTCGTCGCCGCGGGGGTCGCGAGCGGACGACGCGGGCTCGGGGTGGCGCTGCCGCTCGCGGCCTGCGTGCTCACCTACGACCTCGCCGCCAAGGACCGGCCGGCCGGCGCGGTCGTCATGGCCGCCTGCCGCGGCCTGGACGTCCTGCTGGGCGCGACACCGACCTCGTGGCGGGCGGCCGCCCCGACCGCCGCCGTGTTCGTCACCCACACGCTGGCCGTGACCGCGCTGTCCCGGGGCGAGGTCCACGGCACGACCAGCACGGTGGCCCGCTGCGCCGTCGCCGGCACGACGGCGGCCGCGACCGCGACCGCCGCCGCGGCCCTGCGGCCCGCGACCGCCCGGCCCGCCGCCTCCCGGTCCGGTGCGGTGACCCGGACGCTCGGCGCCCTGGCCGCCACGGCCGGGTACGTGGCCACCTGCCTGCCGCCCCAGCTGCACGCGGCCGAGGACCGGTCGGCCGGGGCGGCCCGCGCCGCGACCCGGGCCGGCATCCAGGCGATGGTCCCACTGCAGGCCGCCTGGACGCTGCGCGGGGGCCGGGCGGCGAGCACCGCCGTGCTCGCGGGCGCCCTGGTCGCCGGGCGCCTGCTGCGCCGCCGCGGCCGCAAGCAGGTGAGCATCACGTGAGCGGCTCCGCCTCCTCGTCCCCGCTCCCCTTCGCGATCGGCTACGGCACGAACGGGTTCGGGGACCACCCGCTGCCGTCCGCCCTCGACGTCCTGGACGCCCTGGGCTACGACGCCGTCGCCCTGACGGTCGGCTACCCGCACCTCGACCCCTTCGCGCCTGGGTCGTCGCAGACGACGGAACGGCTGGCGCGGCGGCTCGGCCGGATGCGCGACGGTGCCGGTGCCGCCGTGGTCGTCGAGACCGGCACCCGGTTCACGCTCGACCCGTGGACCAAGCACCGTCCGACGCTCGTCGACGCCGAGGCCGGGCTGCGGATGCGCTACCTGACCCGGGCGATCGACGTCGCCGCGACGCTGGACGCGCGCTGCGTGTCGTTCTTCTCCGGCGTGCTGCCCGAGGACGACCGTCCCGCCGACGGGTGGGCCCGGCTGGTCGACCGGCTCCCCGTGCTCCTGGAGGAGGCCCGGGAGAGCGGGGTGCGCCTGGCGATCGAGCCCGAGCCGGGCATGCTCGTCGAGACCGTGGAGGACGCCCTGCACCTGCGGTCCGCGCTCGGCGACCCGGACGACCTGGGACTGACCGTCGACGTCGGGCACTGCCTCGTCGTCGAGCCCGACGGCGTGGTCGGGGCCCTGCGCGCCGCGGCCCCCGTGCTGGCCAACGTCCAGCTCGACGACATGCCGCGCACGCACCACGAGCACCGGCCGTTCGGCGAGGGCGACCTCGACCTGCCGCTGGTGCTGGCCACGCTCGCCGAGATCGACTACCGCGGCGTCGCCGCCGTCGAGCTCCCCCGCCACTCCCACGACGCCCCGGCGCTCGCCCGCCGCAGCCTGGCCGCGCTGCGGCAGGCCTGGGCGGACGTCGTCGGGCACCCCCCGGAGGCCACCTCATGACCGACACCTGGATCGACCGGGCCCGGGCCGACGTCGCCCGCGACCCGCGGACGCTGACCCGCCTGTTCGCCCTCGCGCCACGACGCGCCGGCCGAGGCCCCCACGACCCGCAGGGCGACCCGCACGGCGTCGTGCGGGGCACCGCCGAGGACGACGCGCGCGCCGCCCTCGTCGTCGCGCTGGTCCGCGGCGTCGACGGCACCGGCAGCGACACCGGCGACGCGACGGCCGCGCGGCTGCGCGAGCTCTACGACCGGGGCGACACCGGCGAGCGCCGGGGCGTGCTGCGCGGTCTGGACGCCCTCGAGGCCGCCGGGGGCGTCCCCGGAGGCTCGCCGCTGGCGCGCACCGGCGTCGAGCTCGCCCACGACGCCCACCGCGCCAACGACCCGTCCCTGGTGGCCGCCGCCGTCGGCCGGTTCGGCGGGCGGCACCTGGACCAGCACACCTGGCGGCACACGGTGCTCAAGCTCGTGTTCCTGGGCGTCCCCCTGGACGCCGTCGCCGGGCTGACCGACCGGCTCGACGACGAGACCGTCCGCATGGCGTCCGACTTCGCCGCCGAACGGCGCGCGGCCGGCCGGCCGGTCCCGGACGACGTCGACCGGATCCTGCACCCCCTCACCCCCGGCCGGCCCGCGCCGACCGCCCCGACCCCGAGCACCGCGGAGTGACCATGCGCATCTTCGACCCGCACATCCACATGACCAGCCGCACCACCGACGACTACGAGCGGATGTACGCCGCCGGGGTCCGCGCCGTCGTCGAACCCGCGTTCTGGCTCGGCCAGCCGCGCACCAGCGTGGCCTCCTTCTGCGACTACTTCGACTCCCTCGTGGGCTGGGAACGGTTCCGGGCCGAGCAGTTCGGCATCCGCCACCACGCGACCATCGCCCTCAACCCCAAGGAGGCGAACGACCCGCGCTGCCGCGACGTGCTGGACGAGGTGCCGCGGTACCTGCTCAAGGACGGCGTCGTGGCCGTGGGCGAGGTCGGCTACGACTCGATGACCCCGGCCGAGGACGAGGCGTTCGCCGCGCAGCTCCAGATGGCGCGCGAGGCCGAGCTGCCCGTGCTGGTGCACACCCCGCACCGCGACAAGCTGAACGGCACGCGGCGCACGCTCGACGTGGTGCGCGAGTCCGGCATCGACCCGTCGCGGGTGCTCGTGGACCACCTCAACGAGACCACCGTGGCGATGGTCCGCGACGCCGGGGCGTGGGCGGGCTTCTCCATCTACCCGGACACCAAGATGGACCCGCACCGCATGGTCGCGCTGCTGCACGAGTACGGCACCGAGCGGATGATCGTGAACTCCGCGGCCGACTGGGGGCGCAGCGACCCGCTGCGCACGGCGCGCACCGGGTCCGAGATGCTCGCCGCCGGGTTCACCGACCACGACGTCGACCGCGTGCTGTGGCGCAACCCGGTGGCCTTCTACGGCACCTCCGGCAACCTCGTGCTGGACCCCGTCCCCGGTTTCGTCCCCGGCGAGGTCCCGGCGCCCGCGGAGTTCGAGGGCTCCTCGGTGCTGCGCGGCGCGCGGGTCTGAGGGACGCCGATGCACCTGTCGTACTGCACCAACGTCCACCCCGCCGAGGACCTCGACGGCGTGCTGGCGCAGCTGGAGCGTTACGCGGCACCGGTCCGGCGCGCCACCGGCCGCGAGCGCCTCGGGATCGGCCTGTGGCTGCCCGCCGCGCTCGCGCACCGGCTCGACGCCTCGGCCCCGGACCGCGACCGGCTGCGCGGAGCGCTGGACCGGCACGGCCTCGAGGTGCGCACGCTCAACGCCTTCCCCGCCGGCGGCTTCCACGCCGAGGTCGTGGGCCGCGACGTGTACCACCCGGACTGGACCCGGCCGGAACGGCTCGCGTACACCCTGGCCTGCGCCCGCGTGCTCACGGACCTGCTGCCGCCCGGCGCCGCCGGGTCGATCTCCACCCTGCCGCTGGGCTGGCGCACCGGCTGGACGACGCGCGACGACGAGGCCGCCACCCGGGCGCTGGCCGCGCTGTCCGCGGAGCTGCGCGCCCTGGCCGACCGCACCGGTGTCGTGGTGCGGCTGGCCGTCGAACCGGAACCGGGGTGCGTGCTGGACACGGTCGACGACGTCGTCGGCTGGCTGGCGGACCGGACCGGTACCGACCGGCCCGCCGGGACGCGCATCGACCCCGCGCTCGTCGGGGTGTGCCTCGACACCTGCCACCTCGCGGTGTCGTTCGCGGACCCCGCCGCGGCGGTGCGTCGCGTCACCGACGCCGGGCTGCGCGTCGTCAAGGTCCAGGCGTCGGCCGCCCTGCACGTCGCCGACCCCGCCGACCCGGAGACCCGCAGCGCCCTGACCCGGTTCGCCGAGCCCCGCTACCTGCACCAGACCCGCGCGCTGGACGCCGCGGGCCGGTTGCACGGCGTCGACGACCTGCCCGAGGCCCTCGCCGGCGGTCTGCCCCGGACCGGTCCGTGGCGCGTGCACTTCCACGTGCCGCTGCATCACGACCCGGCTCCCCCGCTGTCGGCCACCACCGACGTGCTGCGCACCGCCGTCGACGCCGTGGCGCGCGCCCCGCACGGGCGCGAGACGCACCTGGACGTGGAGACCTACACCTGGGGGGTGCTCCCCGCCGACGTGCTGCCGACGGGGGCCGACGAGCTCGTCGCCGGCATCGCCGCCGAGCTGCGCTGGGCCGCCGACCACCTGGAGGCCGTGGAGGCCCCCGACGCCGTCCTGACCACCACCGGGAGGAACACGCTGTGAGACCCGTCCTGCTGCTCGACGTCGTCGGCCTGACGCCCCGCGCGCTGGCCCACATGCCCCGGTTGCGCCGCCTCGCGGGCACCGGGTGGTCCTCGCCGCTGGCGACGGTGCTGCCCGCCGTGACCTGCACCGTGCAGTCGACGATGCTCACCGGCCTGTCCCCCGCCCAGCACGGCGCGGTCGCCAACGGCTGGTACTTCCGCGAGCTCGGCGAGGTGTTCCTGTGGCGGCAGCACAACCGTCTGGTCGCCGGCGAGACGGTCTGGGAGACCGGTCGCCGACGGCACCCGGACTACGCCGCGGTCAACGTGTGCTGGTGGTACGCGATGGGGATGACCACCGAGGTCACCGTGACGCCCCGGCCGATCTACCACGCCGACGGCCGCAAGTCCCCCGACGCCTACGTCCGCCCGCCGGGCCTGCACGACGAGCTCGTCGAACGTTTCGGCGACTTCCCCCTGTTCACCTACTGGGGTCCGACGGCGTCGCTCACCTCCAGCCGGTGGGTCGTGGACGCCACCCGGCACCTGCTGCGCACCCGCGCCGCGGACCTGACCACCGCGTACGTCCCGCACCTGGACTACGACCTGCAGCGGTTCGGCCCCGAGTCCCCGCAGGCCGACGCCGCCGCGGCCGACCTGGACGGCGTGCTCGCGCCGCTGCTGGACCAGGCCGAGGCCGACGGCGTGACCGTCGTCGTCGTGTCCGAGTACGGCATCACCCGCGCGGAGCGTCCCGTGCACCTCAACCGGGTGCTGCGCCGTGAGGGGCTGCTGGAGGTCTACACCCAGGCGGGCCGCGAACAGCTCGACCCGTGGACCTCGCGGGCGTTCGCCGTCGCCGACCACCAGGTCGCGCACGTGTACGTCGACGACGCCGCCGACGTCGCCCGGGTCGCCGACCTGCTGCGCGCCGTGCCCGGCGTGGACGAGGTGCTCGACCGCGAGGCCCAGGCCCGCTACGGGCTCGACCACGAGCGCTCCGGCGAGCTCGTCGTCGTCGCCGAGCCCGGGGCGTGGTTCACCTACTACTTCTGGCTGGACGACGACCGGGCCCCGGAGTACGCGCGCGCCGTGGACATCCACCGCAAGCCCGGCTTCGACCCGGCCGAGCTGTTCTTCGACCCGGCCGACCGGCTCGCGAAGGCCAAGGCCGGGCTGAACCTCGTGCGCAAGAAGCTCGGGCTGCGCTACGCGATGTCCACCGTGCCCCTGGACGCCTCCTGGGTGGGCGGCACGCACGGCCGCCTTCCCGACGACGCCGCGGACTCCCCGATGATCCTCTGCTCGGCCCCGGAGGTCCCCGACGTCGTGGCGCGGCAGGTGCACGACGACGACCGGTCGGTCCCGGCGGCCGCGGTCAAGGACCTCGTGCTCGCCCTGCAGGGGATCGCTCCCGGCGGGTCCCCGCAGCACGCCGTCCCAGGGGGCGCCGAGGCCGCGGATGTGGTCGGCTAGGGGCACGACGACGGCGAGGAGAGGAACTGTGAGCGATCAGCAGCGTCCGTACGGGTCCGAGGACCCGACGCAGCGCTACCGGCCGGTGAACCGGCCGGCGGACCAGCCCCCCGGGATGCCGCCCGCGGCGAAGCCCTCCTGGGAGGCCGCTCCGAAGGACCCGCCTCCCGAGCCGCGGCTAGACCTGGGCCGGTACTGGGCGGGGGCCGCGGCCACCGTCCTGGTGTGCGCCCTCCTGGGCTTCACCGCCTCGGTGATCTTCGACGAGGTCTTCGACATCGGGCTCATCCCGCCGCCCGACGCATTCGGCGCGGGCGACGACGCCTCGTGGGCCGCCGCAGGGGCGCTCTTCGCCCTCGCCGCCGCCGTCGTGCTCAACCTGCTGGTCGTGGTGGCCCCGCGGCCGCGGATGTTCTTCGGCTGGCTCGTGGGCCTGGCCACCGTGATCCTGGCGGTGCTGCCGTTCACCGGCAACCCGGACCCGCTGCCCGGCGCGATGACCGCGCTGGTGTGGGTGATCCTGGGCATCGCGGTGTCCTCGATGCTCGGCAGCGTCATCGTGCGGACCCTCGTGGTCCCGACACCGCCGCGCTGAACCGCCGACGGGGCGGTGCCGACGAGATCCTCCTCGTCGGCACCGCCCCGTCGCACGTCCGGGCCGGGCCCGCCTGCACGGAACGCCCGGTGGGCTGCGGTCAGGCCAGGCGGCGCATCCAGCCGTGCCGGTCCTGCGCGCGCCCGTACTGGATGTCGGTGAGCTCGGTCCGCACCGCCATCGTCAGCTCGCCGGGCTCGCCGTCGGCCACCGTGTGGTCGAACGTCCCGCCGGCCAGGCGGCCCACCGGGGTCACGACGGCGGCGGTGCCGCAGGCGAAGATCTCCCGCACGCTGCCGTCCGCGAGACCCGCGACGACCTCCTCGAGCGGGATCTTGCGCTCGACGACCTCGCGCCCGTGGTCGGCGACGAGGCGCAGGATCGACGAGCGGGTGACGCCCTCGAGGATCGAGCCGGTCAGCTCCGGGGTGTGGACCGTGCCGTCGTCCATCACCACGAAGATGTTCATGCCGCCGAGCTCCTCGAGGTAGGAGTTCGTCGTGGCGTCCAGGAAGCACACCTGGTCGCAGCCGTTCTGCTGGGCCTCGGTCTGCGGCAGGAGGCTGGCGGCGTAGTTGCCGCCGCACTTGGCGTCGCCGGTGCCGCCCGGGCCCGCGCGGTGGTAGTCCTGGGAGACCCAGATCGACACCGGCTTCACGCCGCCGGCGAAGTAGGGACCCACCGGCGAGGCGATGCACAGGTACTCGACCTGCGCCGCCGGGCGGACGCCGAGGAACGGCTCCGAGGCGAACATGAACGGGCGCAGGTACAGGCTGGAGTCCTCGCCGTCGGGAACCCACGCCAGGTCGGTCCGCACCAGCGCGGCGATCGACCCGATGAAGTCGTCCACGGTGAGCGCGGGCAGCGCCAGCCGGTGGGCGGAGCGTGCGAACCGCGCGGCGTTGGACTCGGGGCGGAAGGTCCACACCGACCCGTCGGCGTGCTTGTACGCCTTCATGCCCTCGAAGATCTCCTGCGCGTAGTGCAGGACGGCGGTGGCGGGGTCGAGCTGCAGCGGTCCGTACTTCTCCACCCGCCGGTCGAGCCAACCGTCCTCCTGGCGCCAGGAGACCCGGGCCATGTGGTCGGTGAAGACCGTGCCGAAGCGGGGTGACGCGAGCGCCTCCTCGCGCTCGGCGTCGGGGGTGGGCTCGTCGGTTCCGCGGACGTCGAAGAGCGCGACGAGGTCCTCGAGCTCCTCGGGGAGCACGTTGTGCGAGGTCGTGGTCATGATCAGGGGCCTTTCACCGGGTAACCCCTGTAGTTTTCCACGTCTGGCGGCACCGTGGGACACCGCGCGGGCGCTCGACCACAACGGTCACCCGGAACCGTGGGTTCGCGGGGATCGTCGGGGCGACGACCGAGGTCGCTCAGCCGGCGACGCGGGCGGCGAGCTCGCGTCCGACCTCGGCCGTCGAGCGTACTCGGTCCCCGCGCTCGGCCAGGTCGGCGGCCACGGCGGCCTCCACGCGACGCGCCTGCTCGGTCAGGCCCAGGTGCTCCAGCAGCAGCGACACGGACAGCACGGTCGCCGTCGGGTCGGCCTTGCCCTGCCCGGCGATGTCCGGGGCGGAGCCGTGCACGGGCTCGAACATCGACGGCGCCGTCCGGTCGGGGTTGATGTTGCCCGACGCGGCCAGGCCGATGCCGCCGGTGATGGCCGCCGCCTGGTCGGTGATGATGTCGCCGAACAGGTTGTCGGTGACGATGACGTCGAACCGCGAGGGGTTCGTGGTCAGGAAGATCGTCGCCGCGTCGACGTGGAGGTAGTCCGTGGTCACCTCGGGGAACTCGGCGCCCACGGCCTCGACGGTGCGCCGCCACAGGTGTCCGGCGTGCACGAGCACGTTGTGCTTGTGGACCAGCGTCAGGTGCTTGCGGGGGCGCGCCTGGGCGCGGGCGAAGGCGTCGCGGACGACCCGCTCGACGCCGAACGCGGTGTTGACCGACACCTCGGTGGCGATCTCGTGCGGCGTGCCGGTGCGCACCGACCCGCCGTTGCCGACGTAGGGCCCCTCGGTGCCCTCGCGCACGACGACGAAGTCGACCTCGCCCGGGTCGGCCAGCGGGCTGGTGACGCCCGGGTAGAGCGTGCCGGGGCGCAGGTTGACGTAGTGGTCCAGCGCGAAGCGCAGCTTGAGCAGCAGGCCGCGCTCGAGCACGCCGGAGGGCACCGACGGGTCGCCGATGGCACCGAGCAGGATCGCGTCGTGCTCGCGGATCCGGGCGAGGTCGTCGTCGGTGAGCGTCTCGCCGGTCTCGTGCCAGCGACGCGCGCCGAGATCGAACTCGGTGGTCGAGACCTTCACGTCGGAGCCGGCCAGCGCGGCGTCGAGCACGGCGAGCCCCTGCTCGACGACCTCGGGGCCGATGCCGTCGCCTGCCACCACAGCCAGATCGATGTTGCGCGTCATGGGCCGATCCTACGCGCCTCGGACCCAGGATGCGGACACCCGTCCCACGATGCGGACGTACCGGGAATCAGTACTCGCGCGACGAGAGCACGCAGAACTCGTTGCCGTCCGGATCGGCGAGCACCGTCCACGACGCGTCCGCCGGCTGCCCGACGTCGATCACCGTCGCCCCCAGCGCGACGAGCCGGTCGATCTCGGCGTCCCGGTCGTCGGACGTGTGCGGGGCGAAGTCCCAGTGCAGCCGGTTCTTGGAGGTCTTCTCGTGCTCGACGCGCACGAACACCATCCCCGGCGGGACCTGGTGGAACTCGAACCGGTCGACGAGCTCGCGGGCCCACGGCGGCACCAGGACGCACTCCTCGTCGGAGGTGTGCGCGAACGTCCAGCCCAACGCCTCGGCCCACCAACCGGCCAGGGCGCGGGGGTCGGTGGTCTCCACCACCGTCGAGTACCAGCGCAACGCCACCTCGGCTCACCTCACTCGGAGTAGAGGACCTTGAACCGCTCGCAGAGGACCTCCAGGGACGGGTCGAACTCGTGCTCCGTGCCGGCCAGGGTGCGCCGCCAGTAGCGTTCGTGCCCCTCGCGCCAGGACTCCAGCGTCCGGTCGCCCTCCCCCTCGCGCCACGCGTGCTCCGCGGTGACGTCGCGGAACGGCACCCGGTCGACCTGCGTCGTGCGCACGAGAGCCCGGGGCTCGCCCCTGCCGTCCAGGAGGATCGACAGGTCGCCCTTGCGGGGCGCGGGCTCGGCGGCGTCCTCGTACTCGACGACGAGCGACGCCGTCGCCGTCTTGGTGCCGGCGAGCACCAGGCCGAGCAGCTCGTCGGCCAGCGCCGGGTTGTCCCCGAACGCCCACGCCGGCGGCGGCACGACGTTCTCGGAGCGCTCGCCGACGGCACCGCCGTGGCTCGTGCGTCCGGCGGAGGGCCGGGCGGTGTCCCAGAAGGCGGTGATCCGTTCGGCCTGTGCCACGTCGTCGAGGTGCGGTCCCTGCTCGTCCGTCATGCGGCCATCCTGCCACCACGGCCACGACGCTGCCGACCACCCGCGCGTGCCGAGGACCTGGGACGATGGCAGCCATGTACCTGCGGGTGGCGGCCTACGCCGTGATCATCTCCGACGGACAGGTCCTCCTGCCGCACTGGTCGGACCGACGGCGGTCCGGCTGGACGCTGCCCGGCGGGGGCATCGACCCGGGCGAGCACCCCGAGGACGCGGCCGTGCGGGAGGTCCGCGAGGAGACCGGCTACGGCGTGGAGCTCGACGGACTGCTCGGCGTCGACAGCATCGTCGTCCCGCCCGAGCACCTCATCGGGTTCGACGACGACGCGGACGTCGACCCCCTGCACGGGATCCGCGTCGTGTACCGGGCCCGCATCGTCGGCGGGTCGCTGACGGTCGAGCAGGACGGGTCCACCGACGACGTCGCCTGGCATCCCCTCGAGGCGGTCCCCCACCTGCCGCGGGTCGAGCTCGTCGACCGCGCGCTGGCGATGGCCGGGGTGCTGGACCTCTCCGCGCAGGACGGCGGTCCCGGCGCGACGGACGCCGTCCCGGGCTGAGCGGTCCGCCGTCGTCCCCGCGTCGTCCGGGCCGGACGCCCGCGGGCGGACGCCCGGGGGCGGACATGCGTGCGGCCGCCGCCCCGGGGTGGGGGCGACGGCCGCGCGCGTCGATCGCTGACAGGGGTGGCGTCAGCGAGCGGCGCTGCCCTCGGTGTAGTCCGAGTCGGCAGGCTTGATCCAGGCGAACATCTTGCGCAGCTCGCGACCGGTGGTCTCGATCGGGTGCGACTCGCCCTTGGCGCGGAGCTCGGTGAACTCCGGGGCGCCGGCGTCCTGGTCGGCGATGAAGCGCTCGGCGAAGGCACCCGACTGGATGTCCGCAAGCACGGCCTTCATGTTCTCCTTGACCTCGGGCGAGATCACGCGCGGGCCGGAGACGTAGTCGCCGTACTCGGCGGTGTCGGAGATCGACCAGCGCTGCTTGGCCAGACCGCCCTCGACCATGAGGTCGACGATGAGCTTCAGCTCGTGCAGCACCTCGAAGTACGCGACCTCGGGCTGGTAGCCGGCCTCGGTGAGGACCTCGAAGCCGTACTGGACGAGCTGCGAGGTACCGCCGCAGAGCACGGCCTGCTCGCCGAACAGGTCGGTCTCGGTCTCCTCGGTGAACGTGGTCTTGATGCCGCCGGCACGCAGCCCGCCGATGCCCGCGGCGTACGACAGGGCGAGGTCCCAGGCGGAACCGCTGGCGTCCTGCTCGACGGCGACGATCACCGGCACGCCGCGGCCGTCGACGTACTCGCGACGCACGAGGTGGCCGGGGCCCTTCGGGGCGACCATGAAGACGTCGTGACCGGCCGCGGGCTTGATGTAGCCGAACCGGATGTTGAAGCCGTGGCCGAAGACCAGGGCGGCGCCCTCGCGGAGGTTCGGGGCGATCTCGTCGCGGTACAGGTCGCGCTGGACCTGGTCCGGCGCCAGGACGACGACGACGTCGGCCTCGGCGACGGCCTCGGCGACGGGCAGGACCTTCAGGCCCTGGTCCTCCGCCTTGGCGGCCGACGACGAGCCGGCGCGCAGGCCGACGCGGACGTCGACACCCGAGTCGCGCAGGTTCAGCGCGTGGGCGTGGCCCTGGCTGCCGTAGCCGATGACGGCGACCTTCTTGCTCTGGATGATGGACAGGTCGGCGGCGTCCTCGTAGAACATCTCAGCCACGGTGGTGCTCCTCTTTCTTCAGGGTGTGACGCGTCAGGGGGATTCTGGCAGGCGCGGGAGGTCGGCGGTGCAGGCGTCTCACGCGCTGCGGACCCGCTCCAGCGCCCGGTCGGTGATGGATCGCGACCCGCGCCCGACGGCGAGGGTCCCGGACTTGACGATCTCGCGGATGCCGTAGGGCTCGAGCGCGGTCAGCAGCGCCTCGAGCTTGCTCCCCGTCCCGGTCGCCTCGATGACGACCGTGTCGGGCACGACGTCGACGACCTTGGCCCGGAAGAGCTCGACGACCTCGAGCACGCCCGACCGGGTGGCCTGGTCGGCCTTGACCTTGACCAGCAGCAGCTCGCGCTGGACCGAGGACTCCGGGTCGAGCTCGACGATCTTGATGACGTGCACCAGCTTGTTGAGCTGCTTGGTGACCTGCTCCAGCGGGTGGTCCTCGACGTCGACCACGACGGTGATCCGCGAGATCTCCGCGTGCTCGGTCGGACCCACCGCCAGGGACTGGATGTTGAACGCGCGTCGGGCGAAGAGCCCGGCGACGCGGGTCAGGACACCCGGCTTGTCCTCGACCAGCACGGACAACGTGTGACGGCTCATCGGCTCAGTCCTCTCGTTCCCAGGCCGGCGAGATGCCCCGCGCGTACTGGATGTCGTCGTTGCTGACCCCGGCCGCGACCATCGGCCACACCATCGCGTCGCGCGAGACGGTGAAGTCGACGACCACCGGGCGGTCGTTGATCTCCTGGGCCTTCTTGATCGCGGCGTCCACCTCGCCGGGGTGCTCCACCCGGATCCCCACGCAGCCGTACGCCTCGGCGAGCTTGACGAAGTCGGGGATGCGCGCCGTGCCGTGCCCGGTGTGCAGGTCGGTGTTGGAGTACCGCTCGTTGTAGAAGAGCGTCTGCCACTGGCGGACCATGCCGAGGGAGCTGTTGTTGATCAGCGCGACCTTGATCGGGATGTCGTTGATCGCGCAGGTGGCCAGCTCCTGGTTGGTCATCTGGAAGCAGCCGTCGCCGTCGATCGCCCACACCTCGCGGTCGGGCGCTCCGGCCTTGGCGCCCATCGCCGCCGGGACCGAGTACCCCATGGTGCCCAGACCACCGGAGTTGATCCAGGTGTTGGGCCGCTCGTAGCGGATGAACTGGGAGGCCCACATCTGGTGCTGCCCCACACCGGCGACGTAGATGGCGTCGGGACCGGCCAGCTCGCCGAGCCGGGAGATCACCGACTGCGGCGCCAGGTGGCCGTCGTCCGTGGAGGTGTAGCCGAGCGGATAGGTCTCCCGCCAGGTGTCGATCTGGTGCCACCAGGCCTCGACGTCGGGTCGGCCGACCTTGGCGTGCTCGGCCTCCAGCGCCGGGACCAGGTCGCCGATGACCTCGCGCAGGTCGCCGACGATGGGCACGTCCACGGCCCGGTTCTTGCCGATCTCGGCCGGGTCGATGTCGGCGTGGACGACGGCGGCGTGCGGAGCGAAGCTGGACAGCTTGCCCGTCACGCGGTCGTCGAAGCGCGCGCCGAGGGCGACGATGAGGTCGGCCTTCTGCAGCGCGGCCACGGCGGGCACGGTGCCGTGCATGCCGGGCATGCCCAGGTGCTGGGGGTGCGAGTCGGGGACCGCACCGCGTGCCATGAGGGTCGTCACGACGGCGGCGCCGGAGACGTCCACCAGACGGCGCAGCTCGGCCGCGGCCCCGGAGCGCACGGCCCCGCCGCCGACGTACAGCACGGGCCGGCGCGCGGTGGCCAGCAGCTTGGCGGCCTCGCGGATCTGCTTGGCGTGCGGCTTGGTCACCGGGTGGTAGCCGGGCAGCGCGGGCTGCTGCGGCCACGAGAAGGTGGTCTGGGCCTGCATCGCGGACTTGGCGATGTCGACCAGCACCGGACCGGGACGCCCCGTCGAGGCGATGTGGAACGCCTCGGCGATGGTCCGCGGGATCTCGGCCGGGTCGGTCACCAGGTAGGAGTGCTTGGTGATCGGCATCGTGATGCCGACGATGTCCGCCTCCTGGAACGCGTCGGTCCCGATCGCGGGCGCCGCCACCTGGCCGGTGATCGCGACCATCGGGATCGAGTCCATGTTGGCGTCCGCCAGCGGGGTGACCAGGTTGGTCGCGCCGGGGCCCGAGGTCGCCATCGTCACGCCGACCCGACCGGTCGCGTGGGCGTACCCGGAGGCGGCGTGCCCGCCGCCCTGCTCGTGCCGCACCAGGATGTGGCGCAGCTTCTGCGAGTCCATCAGCGGGTCGTAGGTCGGCAGGATGGCGCCGCCCGGGATGCCGAACACGGTGTCGACGCCGACGGCCTCGAGCGACTTGACGATCGACTCCGCCCCCGTGACCTGCTCGTCGACCCGGCGCTCGACCGGGCGCGGGGCGGTACGCGCTGCCACCTGGGCTGGTGTCGGGTTCGGCTGGCCCATCGGTCACTCCTGCCGCTGGAACGGAATCTGGGGGGATATCAGGTGAATCTGTGCAATGAAAAACCCCTCGGTCCCGACGAGTGGGGACGAACGAGGGGTGAGCGCGCTGACGAAAGCCCGGAACGTGGCCTCAGCCGGCGCGCCCAGGAAGTACTACGAGGAAGATCGTCTGCACGTGACGCACGTTACGCCGTCGGAACGCAGATGTCACGCGCTGGTCCAAACGTCCCAGATGATGGGACAGCGTCTCGCGGACCCGCAGGGAAACGCTGCTCAGGCGACGTCGCGGCGGCGGAAGACGACGACGGCGAGCAGCGTGAGCACGGCCGCGACGGCCAGCAGGTACAGCCCGCCCTGCAGGCCCGTGACCACCTCGGTGGTCCACGTCGTGGTGACCATGCCGGTCTCGTCGCGCAACTCCTGGGCCACGCCGTACGCGGTGCCGCCCTCGAGCCACGCGGTCAGGTTCGTCGTCGGGGTCCAGCGCTGGGCGGCGCCCAGGGGGTAGCCGAAGACCGCACCCGCCCACAGGACCACGGCCACCGCGCCGACCGCCGCCACGGCGTGCCGCAGCAGGACGCCGAGGGCCGTGCCGACCGCTGCACAGAGCACGCCGGCCACCACGAGACGGGCCGAGAAGGCGCCGATCTCGACCCAGTCCTCCGCGGCGACGGGGCCCACCGTGCCGAAGACGGCGTGCAGCGTGTAGATGCCCCCGGCCACCGCCACCCAGCCCGCGACGACGAGCGGGACGGTCCCCAGCGCGGCCGCGAGCGCCTTCGACCCGTACACCCGCGAGCGCCGGGGCTCGAACGTGAGCCACATGCCCAGCGCCCCCGTGCTGCGCTCGGCCGTCATGAAGCTCACCCCGACGACGAAGGCGAGCATGAGGAACGCCGGGGCGTAGCCGGCCGCCGCCCCGACACCGGACCAGCCGGTCCAGAGCGACTGCTCGATCTCCGCGACGCGCGGGTCCTGGCTCTCGCCCCGGTCGGGCGGTACGCCGAAGGCGGCGGCCTCCCGGTCGTCGGCGTCGGGGACGAACGACACGGTCGGCGGCAGGAAGTACTCCAGCCGGGGCGCCATGTCGTCGCAGCCGAAGTCCGCACCGGGGTCGTCCGCGGCGGCCTCCGCCTCGGCCTCCTCGCACTGCTCGACCTGCTGCTCGCCGTTCTCCTCCCAGCGCTCGAGCTCCTCGGCGTAGAACGCCTCCGCCTCGGCGACCTGCCGGTCGGTGGGCGGCTGGGCGCTGCCGATCTGCCCGGCGACACCGAGGCCCGCGACGACCAGCGCGAGCAGGAGGCCGCCCCACGTCACGCGCCGCATCCACAGCCGACGCAGCTCCACCCTGAGCAGTCGCATCAGGCCTCCTCGCCGCCGTCCGCCCGGCCGGTCCCGGAGCTCGTGGCCGCCGGCGTCGCGGCGGGTTCGACGGGTTCGACGGGCGGCTCGGCGTCTCGTCGCCGACGACGACGTCCGCCCCGGTGGTCGCGGCCGCCCGGCGTCTCGTGCTGGGTCAGGCCGAGGAACACCGACTCCAGGTCGACCTGGCGCGGTGCGATCTCGCGAGCCCAGACGCCCTGCTCGCCGAGCATCCGGTTGACGCCGGCGGGGTCCGCGCCCTCGACGACGAGCGCGTCGTCCTCGTGCCGTGCGACGAGCCCGCGGGAGGCCAGCAGGCTCGTCGCGATCGCGACGTCGTCGGGCGCGACGACGACCCGCACGGCCGCGCCGCCCTGCCCGGAGATCAGGTCGGTCACCCGCCCGGAGGCCACGAGTCGGCCCCGCGCGACGATGGAGACCGTGTCGGCGACCTGCTCGACCTCGGCGAGGATGTGGCTGGAGACCAGGACCGTCTTGCCCCGGTCGCCCAGGTCGCGCATCGTGCGCCGGATCTCGTGGATGCCGGCGGGGTCGAGACCGTTGGTCGGTTCGTCGAAGATCAGCAGGTCGGGATCCTTGAGCAGCGTCGCCGCGATCGCCAGACGCTGCTTCATGCCGAGCGAGTAGGTCCGGTACCGATCCCTCGCGCGGCCGGTCAGACCCACGTCGTCGAGGACCGCGTCGACCCGCTCGCGCGGGGCCTCGATGCCGTCGGCGAGGAGGCGCAGGTTCGCCCGGGCGCTGAAGGCGGGGAAGAACGTCGGGCTCTCCACGATCGCGCCGACCCGACCGACGACGTCGGGCAGGTGTCGCGGCACGTCGTGCCCGAAGATCGTCGCGCTCCCCCGGTCCGGGCGCACCAGCCCGAGCAGCATCCGGATGGTCGTGGTCTTGCCGGAGCCGTTCGGTCCGAGGAACCCGTGCACGCCGCCGACGGGCACCTGCAGGTCGAGGTCCTCGACCCCGACGCGCCGCCCGCGGACGCTGCGGTAGGTCTTGCGCAGCCCGCGGGTCTCGATCGCCAGCTCGCCCTCGACCGCCACGTCGCCTCCCGGTGGCCGGACGTCGGCCACGTCGCCTGCTCCGCCCCGGCGGGACGCCGGGTGTGATGCGGAGCATAGCGGCACATCGGATGCCGAGGGCAAACCGGTCAGGCGGACGACGGGGCCTCGGCGGGGATGTCGAGCTCGCGCGCCGCCGCCGAGATCTGTGCGGCGAGCGCGGCGTCCCGCTGGCTCAGCCCGCCGATGTCGTGAGACACGGTCCGCACGACGACGGTGCCGTACCGCAGGTCGACGTCGGGATGGTGGTTCGCGGCCTCGGCGAGCTCGCCGATCTCCTCGACCAGCCGCACCCCGGTGGTGAACGCACCGGTGCGGAAGGTCGCCGTCGCCCGCCCGTCGTCGAGCACCCTCCAGTCCGCGGTCCCTGCGGCGGCACGGAACTGCGTGGGGGTCATGTGGTCACTCATGGTCTTCCCTCCCGATCGAGACGGCGATGTCGATCTCGTTGCCCTCCGGGTCCGCGACCGTCCGCCACAGCGGTGCCTCGGCGTCGCGCACGACGCGCCCGCCCGCGGCGACGGCGGCCGCGACCCGCTCGTCCGCCACGTCGGCGGGGACGAACGCGTCGACATGGATGCGGTTGCGCTGCTCGCGCGGCTCGGCCATCGGCTGGATGAACACCGCCGGACCGCGCAGCAGCGGGTCGAACAGGTCGGTGTCCTCGCGGGTGGTGTACCCGAGGGCGGCGGCCCAGAACCGCTGCACGGCGGCGACGTCCAGGGCGTCGAACGTCAGCTGGACGTCCCGCAGGGCCCTGGGGTCGGGCTCCAGATCGGCGGCGCGGGCGGCGGCCTGGATCCGGCGGGCCACCGCGAGGGCCGCGTCGTCGATCCAGCCGTCCTCGGGCGCGCCCACCCGGAAGGTGACGTGGCCGAAGCGCAGGTCCGTGGAGAGCCGGACCCCGGCGTCGTCGGCGATCCGCTGCGCGCTCGCCGCCAGGTCCACCCCGGTGTGGAACCGTCCGGTCCGGTAGCGCGCGCACGCACCCTGCAGCACCCGCCAGTCCTCCACGCCGTCGGCCGCGCGGAAGGCGTCCGGGGAGACGAGCCCCTCGGGCAGCTCGTCGGTGAAACCCTCCCACGCCTCGACGTCGGCCTCGTTGCCCTCCGGGTCGGCGAGCGTCCACCACTGCGGGACGAACTCCTCGGTGGTGAGCCGCCCGCCGGCCGCCAGAGCGGCCTCGACCCGGGCGGGCCGGTCGTCGTGCGGCACGAACACGTCCAGGTGCAGCCGGTTCCGCAGCGGCCGTGGCTCGTCCATCTGCTGGAACCAGATGCCGGGCCAGCGCGCGTCCGGGTCGAGCAGGTCCTCGTCGCCGGCCCGCTCGTGCCCGAGCACCACGGCCCAGAACGGCATGATGCGCTCGCGGTCGGTGGCGTCGATCGTCAGCTCGACGTCCTGCAGCGCCGCCGGGTCGGCGGTCAGCCCCAGCCGGTCGGCCGCGGCCGAGACGTCCTGGGCGAGCGCGACGTCGCGCCGGCTCAGGCCGCCGACGTCGTGCGAGACGCACCGCACGACGACGCCGTCGGGCCGCAGGTCCACGTCCGGGTGGTGGTTCGCGGCGTCGGCGAGCACCGCGACGTCCTCGAGCAGGACGGCTCCGGCGCCCGGCGTCCCGGTGCGGAAGAGCGCGCAGGCCCCGTGCGACAGTACCCGCCAGTGGCCGGTGGTGTCGGCGTGCTCGAACTGGTCCGGGGTCAGCTCGTCCGTGACGGGATCGTCGGACTCGGTGGACATGGCCCCTCCCGCGGTCGCCGGTGCGATGTCCCTACCGTGCCGCGCTCCGCGCCCGCTCGCGCGTGCTCAGCCGAGCACCGCACCCGTCGAGGCGGACTGCACCAGCTTGGTGTACTTGGCGAGCACACCGCGGGTGTAGCCGTGCGGCACGGGCTCCCAGTCGTCGGTGTGCCGGGCGGCCAGCTCGTCGGCGTCGACCAGGAGGTCGAGCGTCTTGGCGGCGACGTCGAGGCGGATGCGGTCGCCGTCGCGCACGAAGGCGATCGGTCCGGCGTCGACGGCCTCCGGGGCGATGTGCCCGACGCACAGCCCGGTGGTGCCGCCGGAGAACCGGCCGTCGGTGACGAGCAGGACGTCCTTGCCGAGTCCCGCACCCTTGATCGCGCCGGTGATGGCCAGCATCTCGCGCATCCCGGGGCCTCCCTTGGGGCCCTCGTACCGGATGACGACGACGTCGCCGGCGGTGATCGTGCCGTCCTCCAGCGCGTCCAGGGCGTGCCGCTCCCGCTCGAAGACGCGGGCGGTGCCCTCGAAGACGTCGGAGTCGAACCCGGCGCTCTTGACCACGGCGCCCTCGGGGGCCAGCGACCCGTGCAGGATCGTGATGCCGCCGGTGGGGTGGATCGGCTGGTCGAGGGCGCGCAGGATCTTGCCGTCCGGGTCCGGCGGGGCGATGTCGGCCAGGTTCTCGGCCACGGTGCGCCCGGTGACGGTGAGACAGTCGCCGTGGATCAGCCCGGCGTCCAGCAGCGCCTTCATGATCACGGGGACCCCGCCGATGCGGTCGACGTCGTTCATCACGTAGCGGCCGAACGGCTTGAGGTCGCCCAGGTGCGGCACGCGGCTCGCCACCCGGTCGAAGTCCTCGAGCGTCAGCTCGACCTCGGCCTCGTGGGCGATGGCCAGCAGGTGCAGCACGGCGTTGGTGGACCCGCCGAACGCCATGACGACGGCGATGGCGTTCTCGAACGCCTCCTTGGTCATGATGTCGCGGGCGGTGATGCCGCGGCGCAGCATCTCGACCACGGCCTCGCCGGAGGCGTGCGCGAAGGAGTCGCGGCGACGGTCGGCCGACGGCGGGGCGGCCGAGCCCGGCAGGGACATGCCCATCGCCTCGGCCACCGAGGCCATGGTGTTCGCCGTGTACATCCCGCCGCAGGCGCCCTCGCCGGGGCAGATGGCCCGCTCGATGCGGTCGACGTCGTCGCGGGACATCAGCCCGCGCGAGCAGGCGCCGACGGCCTCGAAGGCGTCGATGAGGGTGACGTCCTTCTCGGTGCCGTCCGCGAGCTTCACCCAGCCGGGCATGATCGACCCGGCGTAGAGGAACACGCTGGCCAGGTCCAGGCGGGCGGCGGCCATGAGCATGCCGGGCAGCGACTTGTCGCAGCCGGCCAGCAGCACCGAGCCGTCCAGGCGCTCGGCCTGCATGACCGTCTCGACGGAGTCGGCGATGACGTCCCGGGAGACCAGCGAGAAGTGCATCCCCTCGTGGCCCATCGAGATGCCGTCGGAGACGGAGATCGTGCCGAACTCCAGCGGGTAGCCGCCGCCGGCGTGCACGCCGTTCTTCACCGCGCCGCCCAGCCGGTCCAGCGACAGGTTGCAGGGCGTGATCTCGTTCCACGAGCTCGCGACGCCGATCTGCGGCTTGTCCCAGTCGTCGTCCCCCATGCCGACCGCGCGCAGCATGCCGCGCGATGCGGTGGCCTCCAGGCCGTCGGTCACCTGGCGGGAGCGGGGCTTGAGGTCAGGCGTGGTCCGGTCGTCGGTGCTCGTCATGCCCCCAGGCTAGGGCCGACGACGCCACCTGGCCCGGCGGTTCCTCGGCGCGTGACCGGACGGGTCCAGACGCGGGCCGGGGACTCGACGCTCCCGGCGGCGAACGGCGTGGCCCCGCCGGTCGGTGCGTAGCCGAGGGCGCGCCAGAAGGGCTCGGCGACCTCCCGGTTGGCGTCGACGACGGCGAGGCGCAGCGTCGTGACCTCCGGCCAGCGCTCGGCCCGTCGCTCCAGCGCCGCGTGCAGCGCCCGCCCCAGTCCCTGCCGGTGCCGGCCCGCCGCGGTCTGCAGCAGGCCGACGTGCGCGTGGTCGGCCTCCGGCCACCCGCGGATCACGTCGAGCAGCCCCACGAGCACGCCCGCGTCGTCGTACGCGCCGAGGACGGTCTTCGCCGCGGGGTCGGTCCCCGGCGGACGGGCCGTGAGGGCGTCGACGGCGTCCTGCCGCGTGGCCGGCCGGCCCGCGACGCGGCAGGAGTAACCCCCGTCGTCCGCGAACAGCCCCACGACGTCGTCGACGTCGTGCGAGGAGAGGTCGACGACCCGCACGCTCAGCGGCGGGTGACCAGGTTGATGTCGCGCACCGCGCCCTTGTCCGCGCTGGTGGCCATGGCGGCGTAGGCGCGCAGCGCCGGCGAGACGTACCGGTCGCGGTCCTTCGGCTGCCACGGGTTGTCCGAGGCCTCCATCGCGGCGCGTCGCTCGGCGAGCACGTCGTCGGCCACGTTGAGCCGGACGGAGCGGGACTCGACGTCGATCTCGATCTCGTCGCCGTCCTCGACCAGGCCGATGACGCCGCCCGCGGCCGCCTCCGGGGAGACGTGGCCGATGGAGATGCCGGACGAACCGCCCGAGAACCGGCCGTCGGTGATGAGGGCGCAGACCTTGCCCAGACCGCGGCCCTTGATGAAGGAGGTCGGGTAGAGCATCTCCTGCATGCCGGGGCCGCCGGCGGGACCCTCGTAGCGCACCACGACGACGTGCCCGGGCTCGACCTGCTTGGTCAGGATCTTCTCCACGGCCTCGTCCTGCGACTCGCACACGAGCGCCCGGCCGGTGAAGTGGAAGACGTCCGGGTCGACGCCGGCGGTCTTGAACACCGCGCCGTCGGTCGCGAGGTTGCCGCGCAGCACCGCCAGACCACCGTCGACGGTGTAGGCGTGCTGGACGTCGCGGATGCAGCCCTCGGCGGTGTCGGTGTCCAGTGACTCCCAGCGGTTCTGCGTGGAGAACGCCTGCGTCGTGCGCACGCCGCCCGGTGCCGCGTAGAACATCTCGGTGGCCTGCTCGGTCGCCTTCCCGCCGCGCACGTCCCAGTCGTCCAGCCACTGCTGCAGCGTCGGGGTGTGCACGCTGGAGACGTCCTTCTCGAGCAGCCCGGCCCGGTGCAGCTCGCCGAGCAGCGCGGGGATGCCGCCGGCCCGGTGGACGTCCTCCATGTGGTAGTTCGGGTGGTTCGGCGCGACCTTGCTCAGGCAGGGCACGCGGCGCGAGATCTCCTCGATGTCGGACAGCGTGAAGTCGACCTCGGCCTCCTGCGCCGCCGCCAGCACGTGCAGCACCGTGTTGGTCGAGCCGCCCATGGCGACGTCGAGCGCCATCGCGTTGGCGAACGCCTCCTTGGTGGCGATACCGCGGGGCGCCGCGGTGTCGTCGGACTCGTCGTAGTAGCGCTTCGCCAGCTCGACGACGGTCCGGCCGGCCTCGAGGAACAGCTCCTTGCGCGCGGCGTGCGTGGCCAGCACCGACCCGTTGCCCGGCAGCGACAGGCCCAGGGCCTCGGTGAGGCAGTTCATCGAGTTCGCCGTGAACATGCCGGAGCAGGAGCCGCAGGTCGGGCAGGCGTTCTCCTCGACCTTCGCCAGCGCCTCGTCGGAGACGTTCTCGTCGGCCGAGTAGTTGATCGCGTTGATGAGGTTGAGGTTCGTCCTCGCCACCCCGTCCGCGACGACCGCCTTGCCGGCCTCCATCGGGCCGCCGGAGACGAACACGACCGGGATGTTCAGCCGCAGCGCCGCGTTGAGCATGCCCGGGGTGATCTTGTCGCAGTTGGAGATGCACACCAGGGCGTCCGCGCAGTGCGCGTTGACCATGTACTCGACCGAGTCGGCGATGAGGTCGCGGCTCGGCAACGAGTAGAGCATGCCGCCGTGGCCCATCGCGATGCCGTCGTCGACGGCGATGGTGTTGAACTCCTTGGCCACTCCCCCGGCCTCGCGGATGGCTCCCGCGACGAGGTCGCCCATGTCCTTGAGGTGGACGTGCCCCGGGACGAACTGGGTGTACGAGTTGGCGATCGCGACGATCGGCTTGCCGAAGTCCTCCGACCCCATGCCGGTGGCGCGCCACAGGGCGCGGGCGCCGGACATGTTGCGGCCGTGGGTCGACGTGCGCGAACGCAGGGGGCGGCTCATCTGCATGCTCCTTCGGACCGGCTCACGGATGCACCGTGAGCGACGTGCTCCCGCAGGGTACGCCGTCGTGCCGCATGCTGGGACGCCCGTCCCAGGTGATGGTCGGGCTCAGGCGCCTGCCGTGTGCACGCCCTCGGCCTCGTCGGCGGCCCGGATCTGCCGGACCACCCACGGCGAGACGGCCCAGACCAGCCCCGCCACCGCGAGCGCCACGAGACCGATCCCGCCGAAGTAGGCGGTGTCGGAGACGTCGGCGGTCGCCTGGACGAGCTGCGCGGTGATCGCCTGGCCCGAGGCGTTGGCCAGGAACCACAGCGCCATCGCCTGCCCGCGGAACGCCTGCGGCGCCAGCAGGGTCGTGGCCGCGAGCCCGACCGGGGACAGGCACAGCTCGCCGAGGGTCTGGATCACGTAGACGACGATCAGCACCCACGCCGGCGCGCGCTCGTCCCCGACGACCTCCGAGGCCCCCGCCAGGAACAGGAACGACACCGCGGCCAGCGCCAGCCCCAGCGCGAACTTGTACGGCGTGGGCGGGCGCCCGCCGGTCCGCTGCCACAGCCAGGCGAACACGGGGGCGAGCAGGATGATCGAGGCCGGGTTCACGGACTGGAAGAAGGCCGGGCTGATCTCCACCCCGAGGACGTCGAGCTGAGTCCGGTCGCGGGCGAACGTCGTCAGGGTCGTGGCGGCCTGCTCGAAGATCATCCAGAACAGCATGGCGGCGACGAACAGCGGGATGTAGGCCAGCAGACGCGGCCGCTCGGTGTCGGTGACCTTCGGCGAGCGGTACATCACCACGAAGTAGACGACGGGGGTCACCAGGGCGACGTAGCTGAGGGTGTCGACGAACGCTCCTCCGGACCAGCCGCCCGAGACCGCGACCGCCACGAGGTAGAGCACGCCGACGCCGGCGACGACCGCCACCATGATCCGTGCGATGGTGCCCCGCTCCTCGCGCCGGACCGGGTTGGGCACGGCGTCGCCGGCGCCGTGGAGGTAGCGGCGGCCGGCGACGAAGAAGACCAGGGCGACCGCCATGCCGACCGCCGCGACGAGGAAGCCCGCGTGGTAGCCCCAGAGCCGCTGCACGCTGCCCACCACGAGCGGCGCGAACAACGACCCGAAGTTGATGCCCATGTAGAAGATCGAGAACCCGGCCTCGCGGCGCGGGTCGCGCCGGTCGTAGAGCTCGCCGACCATCGCCGAGACGTTCGGCTTGAGCAGGCCGGTGCCCGTGGCCACGAGGACCAGGCCGAGCCAGGTGAACGCGGCCTGGGGAACCGTGAGGGCCACGTGGCCGGCGGCGATGACGATGCCGCCGTACAGCACCGAACGCCGGGCACCGATGACGCGGTCGGCCAGCCAGCCGCCGACGATGGACAGCAGGTAGACCGAGCTGCCGTAGATCGACCCGATCGCGTTGCCGGTCGTCTCGTCGTAGCCCAGCCCGCCGTCGACCACCGCGTCGGTGATGTACAGCACGAGGATGGCGCGCATCCCGTAGTAGCTGAACCGTTCCCACGCCTCGGTGGTGAACAGCGTCAGCAACCCGCGCGGGTGCCCGAAGAAGGTCCGCTCGGCCGGCTGCGCGGGGCGGTCCGACCCGGCCGGGGAATCCGTCATGGCACGACTCTGGCACCCCGGCGCCCGACCTGCGAGCGCGCCGGGCCCGGCCGGGCCGTACGGTGGCGCCATGCCGTCGACCGTCATGTGGTTCCGGCGCGACCTGCGCCTGGCCGACAACCCGGCCCTGCTCGCCGCCGTCGAGGCCGCCCGGGCCGACGACGCGTCCGTCGTCGCCCTGTACGTGCTCGACGAGACGCTGTGGCGCAGCGCGGGCGCCAACCGGCTCGCCTACCTGCGCGCGTCGCTGCAGGCCCTGGACGAGGCCTGCGACGGGCGGCTCGTGGTCCGGCGCGGGGACCCGGCCGACGTCGTGCCGCAGGTCGTGCGCGAGACCGGGGCCGGTGCCGTGCACGTCGCGGCGAGCCACGAGCCGTACGGGCGCCGCCGGGACGACGAGGTCGCCGCCGCCCTCGACGACCTCGGCGTGACCCTGGAGCGCACCGGGTCGGCCTACGCCGTGTCCCCGGGGCGGCTGTTCACGCAGACCGGCGGGCCGTACCAGGTCTTCACCCCGTTCCGGCGGGCGTGGCTGGAGCACGGGTGGCCGTCCCCGGCCCGCCGACCGCGGCAGGTCCCGTGGGCCGCGCTGGACGGTGACTCCCTGCCGGAGGGACCGGAGCCCACCGCGCACCTGCCCCGGGCCGGCGAGGACGCGGCGCGGCGCCGCTGGCGGGACTTCCTCGCCGACGGGCTCGCCGACTACCCCGACGCCCGGGACCGCCCCGACCTCGCCGGGACCTCGGCGATGTCCGTGCACCTGCGCTGGGGGGAGATCCACCCGCGCACGATGATCGCCGACCTCGCCGCCGCGCAGGCCGACGGCGTCGACCCGGACGCCGTGGCGACGTTCCGCTCGGAGCTGTCGTGGCGCGAGTTCCACGCCGACGTGCTGCACCACCGCCCCGACGCCCGCACCCGCTCGCTGCGCGCCGTCGTGCCCGACGACGCCTGGACGCGGGGCGAGCAGGAGGACGAGTGGCTGACGGCGTGGCGGGACGGGCGCACCGGCTATCCGTTCGTCGACGCCGGGATGCGCCAGCTGCGCGCCACCGGCTGGATGCACAACCGCGTGCGGATGGTGGTGGCGTCGTTCCTCGTCAAGGATCTCCACGTGCGCTGGCAGCGCGGGGCCGAGCACTTCATGGCCCACCTCGTGGACGGCGACGTGTCCCAGAACCAGCTCAACTGGCAGTGGGTCGCCGGGACCGGGCACGACGCCGCGCCCTACTTCCGCATCTTCAACCCGGTCACGCAGGGCGAGAAGTTCGACCCCGACGGGGAGTACGTGCGCCGCTGGGTGCCCGAGCTGCGCGACGTGGCCGGCCGGCGGGTGCACCAGCCCTGGAAGCTGGACACCCCGCCGGCCGACTACCCGGCACCGCTGGTCGACCACGCGCACGAGCGCAACGTCAGCCTCGACGACTTCCAGCGGGGCCGGTGAGGCGAGGCCTCAGGCGGTGCGCACCATCGCCCGGTACTCGTCCTCGAGGAGGCTCATCACGATCGCGTCGGACCAGTCGTCCCCGTCGCGGTAGGCGTCGCGCAGCCGCCCCTCCTCGACGAAGCCGAGCGACGCGTACAGCGCCTTGGCCCGCGGGTTGATGCTCAGCACGTCCAGGCCCACCCGGTGCAGGCGCAGCTGGTCGGCCTCGAAGGCGAAGCGCAGCACGTGCTCGATCGCCTCGCGGCCGTAGCCGCGGCCCCGGTAGTCCGGCAGCATCTGCAGGCGCAGGTTGGCGCTGCGGCTGACCGGGTCGATGTCGTTGAGCACGATCTCGCCGATCAGCTCGTCGCTGACCAGCTCGCCGTCCCGTACCGCGGCCGGCGTGATGGCCCAGTCGAACCGGCCGTCGCGCCCGGCGACCGAGGACGCCCACTCGTCGATCTGCTCCCGGGTGAAGCTCGCCGTCGTCCCCGTCAGGCGCATGCCCTCCGGGTCGTGCAGCGACTCCCAGAGGCGGTCGGCGTCGCGGGCCGCGAGCGGACGCAGCCGCACCATCTCCCCCGGCAGCACCGGGGGTGTCACGAGCCGATCCTCTCGAGGATGAGCTCGCGCACGCGCTTGGCGTCGGCCTGCCCCTTGGTCGTCTTCATCACGGCGCCGATGATGGCACCGACGGGACCCTGGTTGCCGCCGCGGACCTTCTCGACGACGTCGGGCTGGGCGGCCAGCGCCTCGTCGATGGCGGACAGCAGCGCGCCGTCGTCGGAGACGATCTCGAGGCCGCGGGCGCCCACGACCTGCTCCGGGTCGCCCTCGCCGGCGAGCACGCCGTCGAGGACCTGACGGGCGATCTTGTCGTTGATCCGGCCGGAGTCGACCAGACCCTGCAGCTCGCCGATCTGGGCCGGCGTGATGGCCAGGTCGGCCAGCTCGACCTCGTCCTGCTTGGCGCGGCGGGCGAGCTCGCCCATCCACCACTTGCGGGCCGCGGCCGGGCTGGACCCCGCCGCGACGGTCGCCTCGATGAGGTCGAGGGCACCGGCGTTGACGACGTCGCGCATCTCGGCGTCGGCGTAGCCCCACTCGTCCTGGAGCCGACGGCGGTGGGCCTGCGGCAGCTCCGGCAGCCCGGCGCGGATCTCCTCGACCCACTCGCGGGACGGCTCGACCGGCACCAGGTCCGGCTCGGGGAAGTACCGGTAGTCCTCGGCGTCGGACTTCACGCGGCCCGAGGTGGTGATGCCGGTGTCCTCGTGCCAGTGCCGGGTCTCCTGGACCACGGTGTCCCCGGCGTCGAGGATCGCGGCCTGCCGGGAGACCTCGTAGCGCACGGCCCGCTCGACCGACCGGAACGAGTTGACGTTCTTGGTCTCGGTGCGGGTGCCGAGCGGGGCGTCCGGCGTGGCGCGCAGCGAGAGGTTGACGTCGGCGCGCACGTTGCCCCGCTCCATGCGGGCCTCGGACACGTCGAGCGCCCGGAAGATGTCGCGCAGCGCCTGCACGTAGGCGCGGGCCACCTCGGGGGCGCGGTCACCGACGCCGGTGATCGGCTTCGTGACGATCTCGACCAGCGGGATGCCCGCACGGTTGTAGTCCACGAGCGAGTAGTCGGCGCCGTGGATCCGGCCGGCGGCACCCCCGACGTGGGTGTTCTTGCCCGCGTCCTCCTCCATGTGCGCCCGCTCGATCTCGACACGGTGGACCGTGCCGTCCTCGAGCTCGACGTCGAGCCAGCCGTCGAAGGCGATCGGCTCGTCGTACTGGGAGGTCTGGAAGTTCTTCGGCACGTCCGGGTAGAAGTAGTTCTTCCGGGCGAAGCGGCAGGACTCGGCGATCTGGCAGTTCAGCGCCAGGCCGATCCGGATCGCGTACTCGACGGCCGTCCCGTTGACGACGGGCAGCGCACCGGGGAGCCCGAGGCTGACGGGGGTCGTCTGGGTGTTCGGGTCGCCGCCGAACTCCACCTCGGCCGGGCAGAACATCTTGGTCCGGGTGCCGAGCTCGACGTGCACCTCGATGCCGAGCACCGGGTCGAACCGTCGGACCGCGTCGGCGTAGTCGACCAGCTGGGTCACAGTCATCTCCTTCGTGGGTCCGTCAGCCGAGCTCGGGCGCGCGGTCCAGCAGCGGGCCGCCCCAGGACTTCTCCAGGGCGGCCTCGAGGGCGGCGCCGACGCGGTAGAGGCGATCGTCGGCCTTGGCGGGGGCCAGCACCTGGAAGCCGGTCGGCATGGCGGTACCGCCGTCGGCGGGCTCCGCGAGGCCGTTCGGCACCGAGATGCCGGGGATGCCCGCGAGGTTCGCCGGGATCGTGGCGACGTCGTTGAGGTACATCGCCAGGGGGTCGTCGAGCTTCTCGCCGAGCTTGAACGCCGTGGTCGGCGCCGTCGGGGAGACGAGCACGTCGACCTGCTCGAACGCGGCGTCGAAGTCCTGCTGGATGAGCGTGCGGACCTTCTGGGCGCTGCCGTAGTAGGCGTCGTAGTAGCCGGCGCTCAGCGCGTAGGTGCCCAGGATGATGCGGCGCTTGACTTCGTCGCCGAAGCCGGCGCCCCGGGTGGCGGCCATGACGCGCTCGGCGGTCACGGGGCCGTCCTCGGGCTCGACCCGCAGGCCGAAGCGCATGCCGTCGAACTTGGCCAGGTTGCTGGACGCCTCGGCCGGCAGGATCAGGTAGTACGCGGCCAGCGCGTACTCGAAGTGCGGGCAGGACACCTCCACGACCTCGGCACCCGCCTGACGCAGCAGCTCGAGGGACTCGGTGAACCGGGCCTGGACCCCCTCCTGGTAGCCCTCGCCCTGCAGCTGGCTGACGACGCCGACCCGCACGCCGGACAGGTCGCCGCCGGCACCCTGCGCGGCGGCCTCCACGAGCGCGGGCAGCGGCTCGGGGATGGAGGTCGAGTCCCGCGGGTCGTGCCCGCCGATCAGCTCGTGCAGCAGCGCCGAGTCCATGACGGTCCGGGTGACCGGACCCGCCTGGTCGAGGCTGGAGGCGAGCGCGATGAGGCCGTAGCGCGACACGCTCCCGTAGGTCGGCTTCACCCCGACCGTGCCGGTGACGGCGCCGGGCTGGCGGATGGAGCCGCCGGTGTCGGTGCCGATCGCCAGGGGCGCGGTGAAGGACGCCAGCGCAGCGGCCGAGCCGCCGCCCGACCCGCCCGGGATGCGCTCGAGGTCCCACGGGTTGTGCGTGTTGCCGTAGGCCGAGTGCTCCGTGGAGGAGCCCATGGCGAACTCGTCCATGTTGGTCTTGCCCAGGATGGGCATGCGCGCGTCGCGGATCTTCTCGACGAGGGTGGCGTCGTAGGGCGGCACCCATCCCTCGAGGATCTTGGAGCCGGCCGTCGAGGGCATGCCACGAGTGACGACGACGTCCTTGACGGCGATCGGCACGCCGGCCAGCGGGTGCAGCTCCTCGCCGGCCTCGCGGCGGGCGTCGACGTCACGGGCGGTCGCCAGCGCCTCCTCGGCGTTCACGTGCAGGTAGGCGTGGACGGCACCGTCCACGGCGGCGATCCGGTCGAGGAACGCCTGCGTCACCTCGACGCTGGTCACCTCGCGCCGGCGCAGCTTCTGCGCCAGGTCGGCGGCCGACAGGCGGGTCAGGTCGGTCATCTCACTCCTCCCCGAGGATCTGCGGCACCGCGAACCGGCCGTCCTCGGCCTCCGGCGCACCCGCGAGCACGTCGTCGACCGGCAGCGCCGGCTCGGGCACGTCGGGACGGAACACGTTGGACATGGGCAGCGGATGGCTCGTCGCGGGGACCTCGGGGGTCGCGACCTGGCTCACCTTGGCGATGGACTCGACGATCACGTCGAGCTCGCCGGCGAGCCGATCCAGCTCGTCAGGGCGCAGCTCGATCCGCGCCAGCGCGGCGACACGCGCGACCTCGTCACGGGAGATGGTGGACATGGCCGCCAGTCTAGTGGGCCGACGTGACGGCCCGATGACACGGAGACGACTGCCGATGTGACACGCGTCCCGTCCGGGACGGTGGTCGGTCGGCCGACGGTGTGAGACCGGTCGGGGGCCCGGCCCCCCCCCCCCGCGGCCGGGCCCCGGGGGTCGGCCGGGTGGCGCGGTGGGCGCGGGGGTGGGGGGATAGAGCAGTCAGGCCCCCAACCCGCGAGGGGTTGGGGGCCTGCTGTGAAGGGTGTCCGGCGGCGTCCTACTCTCCCACCCCGTCTCCAGGGCAGTACCATCGGCGCTGAAGGGCTGAGCTTCCGGGTTCGGTATGGGACCGG
>NZ_JBAGLP010000121.1:0-385 GCF_036689775.1 Isoptericola haloaureus
CTCCAGGGTGCGGGAGCGCTCGGCCGCCCCCCAGTCGCCGTCCGGGCGCGAGCCGGCCGCGCGCAGCCGGGCCCGCGGCGGCCCGGCCTGCCGGTAGGTGCCCGGCGGCTGCTCGCCCGGCCGGTGCTGGCCCAGGCGTCCCGGGCGCCAGGCGAGCCCGGGCAGGCGGTGGCCGCGGTCGGCGCCGAGCAGCCGGGGGACGCGGCCCGGGTCCGCCTGGTCGGCGTGTCCCCCCCGGCCAGTCATGTCGGCCAGTACCTGGGTTTTCTCGGCCAACTCGCGCTTGATTTTGCGGTCGTCTCCGGCTTGGCGCTTGACGGACGCCCGGGTTCCGCCGTTGTCCCGAACCTGCCACACGCGGGTTCCGATCAATCCCTATGTGTTC
>NZ_JBAGLP010000122.1:0-368 GCF_036689775.1 Isoptericola haloaureus
ACCGTCCACGGCGGCGATCCGGTCGAGGAACGCCTGCGTCACCTCGACGCTGGTCACCTCGCGCCGGCGCAGCTTCTGCGCCAGGTCGGCGGCCGACAGGCGGGGCAGGTCGGTCATCTCACTCCTCCCCGCGGATCTGCGGCCCCGCGAACCGGCCGTCCTCGGCCTCCGGCGCACCCGCGAGCACGTCGTCGACCGGCAGCGCCGGCTCGGGCACGTCGGGACGGCACACGTTGGACATGGGCAGCGGATGGCTCGTCGCGGGGACCTCGGGGGTCGCGACCTGGCTCACCTTGGCGATGGACTCGACGATCACGTCGAGCTCGCCGGCGAGCCGATCCAGCTCGTCAGGGCGCAGCTCGATCCGC
>NZ_JBAGLP010000078.1:0-349 GCF_036689775.1 Isoptericola haloaureus
ATAGGCCGGAAGTGGAAGACAGGACCAACGACTGTCGCAGCTGACCGGTACTAATCAGCCGACAACTTCAACACACCTACACTGCTTGCTACGCGTCCACTGTGCGGTTCCCGAGAAACGGGCACCACCCCCACCCCCCCCCGCCACCCTGCGTGGCAGCCGGGGCAAATACGTGGGGGACCCCACCACTCGATACTGTTCCGGCGGTCACAGCGGAGGGGGCACGCCCGTATTCGCCAGGGGTGCGCGGCGGGGTGGCGGGGGGGGTGGGGGTGGTGCCCGTTTCTCGGGCACCGCACAGTGGACGCGGAGCAAGAAGTGTAGGTGTGTTGAAGTTGTCGGCTGATTA
>NZ_JBAGLP010000084.1:0-382 GCF_036689775.1 Isoptericola haloaureus
AGAGCAGCTGACTCTTAATCAGCGGGTTTGGGGTTCGAGTCCCTGATGGCGCACCACGGACGGACCGGGCACGGCGTGTCCGGACCGTTGTGCGGCGGTCGGCGTCGGGGATCTCGTGCGGCACGTGACGCGCCAGTAGCACAGTGGGCAGAGGAGCGGATGTCTTAGTGACGTCGTCTGTCTGGGAGGGGGCGGTTGTAGCAGCTCGGCCTGTGCGGCACTGCTCCTGTAAGACGAGCCATCTAGGGGACTGACGCACGCCAGCGCCGACAGCGGTACGGCGGTCCGGACACGACGTGACGGGACCGTGCGTGGTGCGCCATCAGGGACTCGAACCCCAAACCCGCTGATTAAGAGTCAGCTGCTCTGCCAATTGAGCTAA
>NZ_JBAGLP010000090.1:0-344 GCF_036689775.1 Isoptericola haloaureus
GGAGTTCGAGGCGAAGCTGCGCGGGGCCGGGCTCAGCGTCTCCGGCGGTTGACCGACCGCCCCGCTTTCGTTGTGGGCATGAAATCTGCGGGTCTGGACCGGTCCAGACCTGCAGATTTCATGCGCACAACGGCTACGAGAGCAGGGTGGTGCGGACGAACCCGCCCGGATCGCACCCCGGCGGGATCGCGAACACGGACGGCCCGATCGGCGTCGGCCACCGGTTCAGCATGTCGAGCTCGGCGGGCCTGCGCTGCATGGGCGTGAACTGCTCGGCCACGCCGGCCTGGAAGCACGCGAAGATCAGCCCCGCGTCCGACACGTGGTCCCCGCGCGGGGCGTCG
>NZ_JBAGLP010000094.1:0-313 GCF_036689775.1 Isoptericola haloaureus
CATCCAGCACGCCGCCGAGGCCGACGGGGACGTGCGCGGCGCCGCGGGCGGTCCCCCCCGGCCCGTGGGGGTCGGCCTCGACCAGATGCACGGGCCCACGCTCGTCGGCTCCGGTGCCCACGACCTGGACCGCTTCCGCGCCGTCGCCGAGCGCCGCGGGGCCGCCCTGCCCAGCGCCGCGCACCTCGACCTCGATTTGTCAATGATCCGGCGCCCACCGAGATCTACACTGGCAAGCGCACCCCTTCCCCACACGGCGCTCTTCCGCTCTGTCGCTCTGGAGCCCGCTTGCCGCCACCCCTCCCCCGCGCGG
>NZ_JBAGLP010000010.1:0-368 GCF_036689775.1 Isoptericola haloaureus
CCGCGTTCCAGGCGCACATCGCCTCCCCCGCCACCGGCATCCAGGGCTCCGGCTGGGCCGTGCTCGGCTGGGACTCCGTCGGCCAGCGGATGCTGATCTTCCAACTCTTCGACCAGCAGGCCCACGTCCCGGTCGGCCTCACCCCGCTGCTCCTGCTCGACATGTGGGGGCCCGCCTTCTACCTGGACGACCTCAACGTCAAGGCCGAGTCCGTCAAGGCGGCCTGGACGGTGAGGTAGTGCAGGTAGAAGGCGTGCTCCCACATGTCGAGCATGAGCAGCGGGGTGATGCCGGCCGGGACGTTGGCCTGCTGGTCGAAGAGCTGGAAGATCAGCATCCGCTGGCCGACGGAGTCCCAGCCGAGCACG
>NZ_JBAGLP010000023.1:0-387 GCF_036689775.1 Isoptericola haloaureus
CCGGGCCTTCGCCGCGCCCGCCGCCGGGGTCGCCCCCGAGACCGCGGCGGCCGAGCCGGGCGGCGCGGGCGCCCCCGCCGCGGCTGCGCGCGCCGTCCGGCCCGTCGCTCCGACGCCTACCTGCGCAGCGACGCCGCGCGCCACCTCGTCGGCGGGCGAGCGCCCGGCAGCGGCGCGCGGCGAACGTCGGTTCGCACGGGCCGCGGAGCTCCTGTCGACCAGGACGGAGCGGCCGGTGACGCCCTTCGCCCAGAACATGGCGCCCCTCCGCCCACAGCGCGCCGGGTGCGCCGAGCGCCATGGCGCCGGACGCTACCACCGGGCCGCACCACCGGTCGGCACCGCCGGCCGGCGCAGCCGCCGGGCTCCCCCGGACACCGCCGTCGG
>NZ_JBAGLP010000033.1:0-362 GCF_036689775.1 Isoptericola haloaureus
GCGGCAGACGCCACTGCCACCGCGAGATCGACCCTCCCGGACCGAGATCGACCCACGGTGGGTCGATCTCGGTCCGGGGGGGGCGATCTCGGCGAGGGTGTCCCCGGCGAGGGTGTCCCCGGCCGGGGGCGCCCCCGGCCGGCGCGCCGCCCGCGGTCGGTGATCTCGCGGTGCCAGTACGCGCGCCCCCCCTTCGTCCGGCACCCCGGCTCCGCGATCGCCCCTCCCGGTCCGAGAGCGACCCCCCGTGGGGCGCAGGCGGTCCGGGAGGGTCGTTCTCGCGGGGGCAGTGGCGTCTGCCGCGGTGGCAGTGGCGTCTGCCTCGGGGGGACGACGACGGGCCGGGCGCGCACGACGCGTAG
>NZ_JBAGLP010000019.1:0-308 GCF_036689775.1 Isoptericola haloaureus
TCGGGGCGAGTGCCGTCGTCGAACCCGGCGAGCGGGTCCCGGCGCGGGCCGACCCCGCGGTCGCGTCGGTCGGTCAGGCCCCCCGGGCGCACTCCGTGCGCTCCGTGCGCCCCGGCGGCACGATCGTCCTGCCCGCCGCCCCCAGCGGCGCCGCCCCCCCGGCCCCGCCCACCCCCCTCTTCCTCGCCTCGCTGCCGCCGCCGGGCGTGCCCACCGCCTCGCCCCCGCCCCCCCTGTCGTTGTGGGCATGAAATCTGCAGGTCTTCCCCGGGGAAGACCTGCAGATTTCATGCCCACAACGAGCAAGG
>NZ_JBAGLP010000040.1:0-313 GCF_036689775.1 Isoptericola haloaureus
TCGAGCGCGCTCGAGGTCCAGGCCCCGCGACCGGGCTCGGGGTGTGACGCTCGTCTCCGTTGACCTCGACCGGGGTCGAGGTCCTAGGTTCGGGACGGATCGTCCCCTCCGACCACCGCAGGACACCCGATGACCGTCTACACGCCGCCTCACCCGCCCTACGCCTCCCGCGCCCTCGCGCCGCACATCCGCCGCCAGACCATCGCGCCGCCCCACGACCCCCCCCACGCCACCTACGCCCCCGGCGCGCCCACCGCCCCGCCCCCGCCCGCCGAGGCGCGCGAGCCCGCAGACCTCGCGCCGCTCAACCTCC
>NZ_JBAGLP010000053.1:0-344 GCF_036689775.1 Isoptericola haloaureus
GCCCGGCCTCGCCGGTCGCCACGGCCTCCTTCCTGAGGTTCTGCAGGGCCGCGGCGTCGCTGGGGTCCGACGCGTCGCCCTCGTCGACGTCGTCCGGCTGCGATGCGCCCGATCGCGAGACGCGTTACATGTGATGTCGAAAGGAAGAAGCGACGCCGCCATCCCCGCCGTCCCGCAGACGAACGGGGACGCGCGGGCCGCCCTGAGCCTCGTCCGCGCCGACCGATACAACGTCTGGGCGCACGCCAGCGGCTGGGCGGCGAAGTACACCGAAAACGCGTTGAACTTCGTCGGCGACGCGGGCGCCGCCAACGGGTTCACGAAGCACCAGGACGTCGACGCGC
>NZ_JBAGLP010000063.1:0-413 GCF_036689775.1 Isoptericola haloaureus
CGAGGGGGGCCCCGCGCCGGTCGGTGCAGGGCCCCTCTCGTCGTCCAGCGAGGTCGGCATCCTCCCGGCGGGGTAGGCAGCCTTCCCGCGAGGTAGGAAACGTTCCCGCGAGGTAGGCAACGTCCGGCCGAAGTAGTCAACACCCGGCCGAGGTAGGCAACCTCCGGCCGAGGTAGGCGACATCCCTACGCGGTAGGCCATGAGTTGGCCGCGAGGAGATCGGCGGTGTCTTGGCGCACCGGGCCATGTGGGGGTCGGGCCCGTCCGCGGACCCTGCGTGGGGCCGCCCCGGAAGGCCTCCCCGCTGCGAGGGCTGGCAGGCCGAGCCGGACGTCGCCGGACCGGTCCCGTGCGGCGGCCTCTCCGGACCTCACGGACACGGCGCACTGCGTCGCCGGAAGGTCGTCCGTCTC
>NZ_JBAGLP010000069.1:0-274 GCF_036689775.1 Isoptericola haloaureus
CGGTCCAGTCGACGCCCAGCACACGGGTAGGCTCGGTACCACGCGTCAGTGTGGGCTCCAAGGACAGGCACCTGCCCGCTCGGGCTCGGGGCCCGAGGTCGGTCGCCCGGAAGTTGAGTTTTTCCCGGGGCCCCCGCCCGGCGCACGGGGGGGGCCACGGGCCTTCCGCCGTCGGCCCGCCGGGCCCCGGCCCCCCGGGCCCCCCCGCACGTGCTCGGACGGCGAGCCGTCGCCGCTCGAGCCGCCTGCTGCAAACGCGCCCGCCGCCCCCTCC
>NZ_JBAGLP010000077.1:0-415 GCF_036689775.1 Isoptericola haloaureus
CGGTTCGCAGAGCGGACTGGACAGGGCGGATCGGTTCGGGGAAGGGTGACGGGTAGCCCCGGCCGGTGTCGGGACGGGTTGTTCCGGTCTTGGTGGGTGTGTGTCGGTTGTTCGGGAACTGAACAGTGGTCGTGATGGTCGATGCCAAATCGATACTGACCAGACCTAACTATCAAGCTGAGCTAGCTGTTCAAACTAGTCTAAAGGAATCGATAAAGGTTCAATATTTGGCGTTGATTCTGAAGTACATTGTTGAGTTCTCGGACAACCGTCACACACCATCCAACACCGGAACAACCCGTCCCGACCTCGTCCGGGGCAACCCTTCAACCTTACCCGAACCGATCCGCCCTGTCCAGTCCGCTCTGCGAACCGTGGGCGACCTGCTCGAGGTCCAGCCCCTCCCGAATCCGGG
>NZ_JBAGLP010000008.1:0-308 GCF_036689775.1 Isoptericola haloaureus
TCGCGGGCGCTCGCCGCGCCGCAGGAGCGCCGCGCCCCCACACGCAACCGGGCCGCGGACGCGGCCCCGGCGCTCGGGTCCCGCCCCACCCCGGCAGCCCCCCGCGCCCGCGCCCGCCGCCCCGGAGCCCACGGCCCCGTCGCGCCGGACCCCGCGGGCTCGGCGTCCCGGACCCGTCCAACCCCTCCTTCGCGCCGGTCGCCGCGGGTGCCCTGGCCCGTGCCCGGGACCACCGCCCCGGGCTCTTCCACCTCCACCCCGCGGACCACTCCGACCCCGCTGCGCGGCGGCTCGGCGCCCGCCCCCCG
>NZ_JBAGLP010000031.1:0-449 GCF_036689775.1 Isoptericola haloaureus
GCGACGAGGCAGGCGGCGGTCACGGCGACGAGGCGTCGGCGGATCGACATGAGGAATCCTCTCCGGAGCGGGACGCAACGGGTCCTACCCTGGTCCGGGTCCCGAGCGCTCGCCGCCGCAGCGCGGGGCGAAGTTTCGGCGCCGCAGGGCCGCCGTGCCGTGCCGACCACCACCGAGTCGCCCCGCAGCGCCATCCGCGCCCGCTCCCGCGCCGCCTCCAGCCCGGCCGCCGGGAGCCGCTTCTCGCCGCCGCCGTCGGCGTTGTCGGCGTCGTAGGCCGCGCTGCCGGGACCGTGCCCGGGCTGGTGCCCCTCGCCGCCGTGGCGGTGCCCGAGCCCGTGACCGGCGGCGTGGGCGCCGGCGTGGTCGCCGGCGAAGTCCGCGATCGTCACGCGTCCGCCTGCTCCAGCGCGGCCCGGGCCGCCACGGCGCCGAGCTGCACCGCCGAG
>NZ_JBAGLP010000056.1:0-270 GCF_036689775.1 Isoptericola haloaureus
CCCGCCGGCGGCCAGACCGCCGGCCGCGCCCCGCACCAGCCCGCCGTCGTCGAGGCCGCCGTTTACAGCGGCGCCCACCCCCGCGAGCCGCCCGGGCGCGCCCTCGCCGTCCCTGCCGGCGACGATGCCGGCCAGGCCGTCCACGGCCGCCTCATTTAAGTGATACCCCGACCCCCGACATCTACACTGACAAGCACCCCCGTCCCCTACTTTTTCGAGGGACGCGTCGTCGTCGCGGCGACGGGGTACCCGGCAGATCCGCGCAAGGGC
>NZ_JBAGLP010000067.1:0-382 GCF_036689775.1 Isoptericola haloaureus
AGCGTGGACACGGTGCCCGGGGCGGGCACGAACCACGCGGCCGGGTCCTCGCCGCTGGTGCGGCACACCAGGCTGTCACCGCCTGTCAGCGCCTCTCAGCGCGCGGCGCGGTCCCCCACCCCCCGGCGCCCCCCCGCGCCCACCGCCCGCGCCCCGCCCCCCCCCCCCCCCCCCTCCCCCCCCCCCCCCCCCCCCCCCTCGCACGGGCCCCCCGCCCCCCCGCCGCCCCCGCCCGGCCCGCCGCCCCCGACGCCGTGCGGGCCCGAGGCAGGCGGGGCCTCAGGACACCGAGACCTGCCACGCGCGCTGCACCGCGGCGTGCCGCCCGCCCGCGGCGCTGCGCGCGCCCGGGGAGGCGTCCTCCAGGACGCGCCAGTGCCCC
>NZ_JBAGLP010000073.1:0-346 GCF_036689775.1 Isoptericola haloaureus
CTGTGGGCTGAGCCGGAGCGCGCGCGCGGCGCCCAGTCCTGGCGGTGGGCCGCGGCCGCCGAGCGCTACTCGGCCCCGCACCCGCGCTCCGAACACGCGGCCGTGCCGCGCCGCCGCCCGCACGCGGGCGCCGGCCCGGCCCACCGAACCGACGGTCGGGCCGCGCCTGCACTCGCACGCTCGCTCCGGCTCAGCCCACAGAACAGACGGTCGGGCCGCGCCTGCGCTCGCACGCTCGCTCCGGCTCAGCCCTCGGTGTCGGCGAACTTGTAGCCGAGCCCGCGCACCGTCAGCAGCAGGCTCGGCGCCCCGGGGTCCGGCTCGATCTTGGACCGGATGCGCTTGA
>NZ_JBAGLP010000099.1:0-200174 GCF_036689775.1 Isoptericola haloaureus
TCGACTGACTGTGAGGATCGCGTTCGCAGCCTGATGGTGCTGGGCTGTGGATCGGTGGTCTTGAGCGTGACCCTTCGACTGACTGGTCTCGTGCCTTTCACACGACTTGTCCGCTCGAGGCTGCCGGCCCCGGCCCGGTCGGAGTGACTGGCCTGATCAGGAGCTTGACCGTCGGGCGTTCGCGGCGCCCGACGTGTCCCGTCACAGTCCTGCCGATTCTCCGTCCCGGACCGGACCCACGTCCCGTCCCGGCTAAGGAGAGAACGCATGACCAGTCTGACCGATCTACGCGAGGTGGTCGATGTCGTCATCGGCGTCGACACCCACGTCCTGACCCACAGTGCTGCCGCCATCGACGCCCGCACCGGTGGCGTCCTGGGCGAGGTGACGGTCGAGGCCACCGCCGAGGGATACGCCCGACTCATCGAGCTCGCCGACTCGGCCGGCATGCTGCGCGTGTGGGCCATCGAGGGCACCGGCGGCCACGGCGCCGGCCTGACCCGCTACCTGGAACGGCGCCAAGAGGTCGTCGTCGAGCTCGACCGTCCCGAACGGGCACGACGCCGCAACGGTGCCAAGTCCGACCCCCTGGACGCGATCCGCGCGGCCCGCGAGGCACTGGCACGCACCCGCCTGGGCACGCCACGAGCCGCCGGGGACCGCCAGGCACTGTCGGTACTGATGGCCGCCCGCCGTTCCGCGGTCGCGGCCGGCACCGACGCGCAACGGCAGGTGTTCAGCCTGGTCATCGCCGCGCCCGAACCACTGCGCGCCCGGCTGCGCGGCCAGAAGCCGCCTCAGATGCTCACCACCGCGGCCGCGCTACGGGTTCACGCGTCCTGGGACCGGGAGACCATCGCGACGGTGACCGTGCTGCGATCCCTGGCCCGCCGAGCCCGTGCACTGGCCGACGAGGCCGCCATCCACGAGAAAGCGATCCTGGCGATCGTCCGGTCCTGGCGCCCCGACCTCCTGGACCAGCCCGGCATCGGCCCGATCGTGGCAGCGACCGTGCTGTGTGCCTGGTCCCACCCAGGACGCATCCACTCCGAAGCCGCGTTCGCGATGCTCGCCGGCGTCGCCCCGATCCCCGCCACCAGCGGACGAGTCACCAACCGACACCGACTCAACCGCTACGGCGACCGACAGCTCAACCGCGCGTTGCACACCATCGCACTCTCGCGGCTGCGCTACGACGACCGCAGCCGCCAGTACGCCCAGCGCCGGACCTCCGAAGGCAAGACCCCCCGGGAGATCCGACGCTGCCTCAAGCGCTACATCGCCCGCGACCTCTACCGACTACTCGAAGCCGGACCCACCACCCCTTGACAACCATAGGAGCGTCGACTACTTGACGGCCCCGCCCATCGCCCCGGCGGCGATGTACCGCTGGGCCAGCACGAGCAGCACGATCGCCGGGATCGACGACAGCACGGCGGTCGCCATGACGGGTCCCCAGCTCTGCACGTTGCCCTGCAGGTAGTCGTAGATGCCGAGGGTGACCGGCTTGATGTCCGCGCCCGTGGTCAGCGTCAGGCCGAACATGAAGTCGCTCCAGGCGAACAGGAAGCAGAACAGCCCGGCGGTGATGAGGGAGTTCTTGCTCACCGGCACGATGATCGACCAGAAGGCCCGGAAGTGGCTCGCACCGTCGACCCGGGCCGCCTCGGTCAGCGCCGGCGGGATCGACCGCATGAAGGCGCTCATGATGAGGATCGCGAACGGGATGCCGTGGGTGGCGTTGGCCAGGACGAGCCCCGCGTAGGAGTTCAGCAGACCGAGGTCGTTGAACAGCGTGTACAGCGAGTTCGCGATGACGATGCCGGGGATCATCTGGGCCAGCAGCAGGGCGAACAGGAAGACCCCCAGGCCGCGCAGCCGGAACCGGGACACCGCGTAGGCGGCCGGCGTGGCGATCGCCAGGGAGACCGCCACGGCCCCGAGCGCCACGACGATGCTGGTGAGCAGGTTGCCGGTCTGGTCCTCGATGGCGGTGCGGTAGCCGTCGAACGTGACGTCGGTGGGCAGGAACGTGCTGCTGGCCGCGGTGCTGCCGCCCTGCAGCGAGACGTTCACCATCCAGTAGACCGGGAACAGCATGAAGGCCAGGAGCACGATCCCCAGGATCGTGTGCGGCAGCGTGCGGGAGGTGGTCGTCGGCGACATCTCGAACCTCACTCATCCTCGGCGCGGCGGTTGGCGCGCAGGTAGACGACGGCGAACACCAGGGAGACGACGATGAGGACGTTGCTCACCGCGGCCCCGGTGCCGAAGGAGAACTCCTGGAACGAACGCCGGTAGGAGTCGGTGGCGAGCGTCTGCGTGGCGTTCGCCGGTCCCCCGCCCGTGAGTCCCAGGATGATGTCGAGCACCTTGAGCGTGTAGATCACGCCCAGCACGAGCACGACGTTGACGACGGGACGCAGGCTCGGCCACGTGATGTGCCGGAAGGCCTTCCAGCCCGTGGCGCCGTCGAGGGCACCGGCTTCGTAGAGCTCGTCGGGGATGTTCTGCAGCCCGCTGTACAGCAGCGTCATGTTGAACGGGATGCCGACCCAGACGTTCACGAGGATCACCGCGACCAGCGCGACGTCCGGGCTGGTCAGCCAGCGCACGGGGTCGTCGATGATCCCGACGCCCTGCAGGGTCTGGTTGAGGATGCCGCCGTCCTGGTCGAGGATCCAGCGCCACACGGCGCTGCCGGCGATCATCGGCAGCAGCCACGGCAGGAGCAGCAGCGACCGCAGCACGTTGCTCAGCGGGAACCGGCGCTTGAAGAACAGCGCGAACAGCAGCCCGATGACGAACTGCCCGGCGATGGACCCCAGGGTGAACAGCACCGTGTTGACCACGGTGGTCTGGAAGATCCCGCTCGAGACGACCTCGGCGTAGTTCGCCAGGCCGACCCAGGGCGCCTCGCCGGTGACGAAGGTGCGCACCGAGTAGTCCTGGAACCCCATGACGAGGTTCTTGACGATCGGGTAGCCGAAGAAGACCAGCACGTAGGCGATCGCGGGCACGAGGAAGAGCCACTGGGCGGTGAGCTCGCGCCGTCGGGCGCGCCGGCGTGCCGGTGGGGCGGACCGCGGCGGCGCGCTGGCGCCCGTCGGTCCGGCGGCGAGGGTCGTGGTCATCGTCGTCCGTCCTCTCGATCGGTCGGGGTCGACCCGGGGCGTGCGGGGCGCATCAGTCCTGTCCCGCCACGCGCTCGAGCGCTTCCGCCGGGGACTCGGTGTCGGTCAGGGCGAGCTGTTCGGCGGTGTAGATCTGGGTGGCGGCGCGCGGCCAGTCGGGGCCCAGCAGCGCGGTGCGGGCGCGGGCGGTCTGCACGGTGTCGACGAACGTGGCCACGGTCGGGTTCGTCCGTGCGGCCTCCGCCGCGACCGCGCTGTCGGCCGGCACGGCCCCGCGGCCGGTGGCCATCGTCAGCTGGTTCTCCCCGCCGACGACGCAGTCGACGAACTCACCGGCCCGGGCCATCTTGTCCGGGTCGCCGGTGTCGGGGACGGTGAAGGCCTCGCCGCCGAGGGGCGCCACGAGCGTGTCGCCGGGCGCGGGGACCGGCAGCGGGACCGAGTCGTACTCGAGACCCTCGGCGGCCTCGAGGCTGGGCATGTTCCACGGTCCGTTGACCATCATCGCGGCGTTGCCGGCGAGGAACTGGTCGTTGACGTCGTTCTGCGACCAGTTGACGACGCTGGCGGACGCCGAGCCGTCGGCGACCAGCGCGTCGACGAGCTCGAGCGCCCGCACCGCCTCGGGCGAGTCCAGGTCGTCCTCGGTGGCGCCGTTGCTCCACAGGAACGGCAGGAGCTGCCAGGTGCCCTCGAACGAGTTGGTCGCGCTGAACGCGATGCCGTACCGGTCCTCGGTGGTCAGCTCGGCGGCGGCCGCACGCAGCTGATCCCACGTCCGCGGGGGCTCGAGGCCGGCCTCGGCCAGGGCCTCGGCGTCGTAGAACAGCCCGATGCTGTTGACCACCGGGGCGATGCCGTACAGCGCACCGTCGTAGGTCCCGGCGTCGATCACGCCCTGCGGGAACCCGTCGCCGGTGATGCCGTAGTCGCCCAGCGGGCTCAGCGCGCCCGACGAGGCGATCTGCTGCACGTCCGGGTTGTCGAGCATGAGCACGTCGGGCAGCGTGCGTGAGGACGCCTGCTGGAGCACGGTGGCGATGAGCCCGGAGCCGGCCACGTGGTTGGCCCGGACCTGCATGCCCACCTCGGCGGCGCAGGCGTCGTAGATCTCCTCGTAGATGGGCGCGCTGGTCGCCGACATGGTGTCGGTCACGACCAGCGTGTCGGCGTCGGCCCGGCCCTGGTCGGCACAGGCCGACAGGCTCAGGACGACGGCGGCGGCCGACGCCGCACCGACGGCGGTGTGGGTTCGTCGCACGGTCGAAGCTCCTTCGCTCGGTGTGGTGCTGGGGCGGGCCATGACCCGCGTCGCATCAAAGCGCTTTACCGCCGACACCGTACACGGCGTCAAAGCGCTTTACCAACCCCCGGTCGGTGTGTGATCATCGGATCGCACACCGCACCGACGACCTCCGGAGGAAGCCCACGTGGTGACCATGCAGGACGTGGCCGACCGGGCCGGCGTCTCCCTGACGACGGTCTCGTTCGTCGTCAACGGCACCAAGCCGGTCGCCGAGCGGACGCGGGCGCGGGTGCAGGCGGCCATGGCCGACCTCGGCTACCGTCGCAACGTCGTGGCCCGTGCGCTGGCGAGTCAACGGACCCGGATCGTGGCGCTGGTGTTCCCGGCGCTCGAGCACGGCCTCGGCGGCGCGGCCCTGAGCATCGTCACCGCGGCGGCCTCCGCCGCCACCCGGCGGGGCTTCAACGTCGTGCTGTGGCCCGTCACGGGTGCCGACCAGCTCGAGGACTACGTCTCCGGGGGCCTCGCCGACGGCGTGCTGCTCATGGAGGTCACCGCGCAGGACCCGCGCGTGGAGGTGCTGCAGCGCCGCGCCGTCCCGTTCGGGCTCATCGGTCGCACCGAGGACGTCGAGGGTCTGTCGTACGTCGACATGGACTTCGACGCCATGCTCGCCACCGGCCTCGACCACCTCGTCGGACTCGGCCACGAGCGCGTCGCGCTCTTCGTCGGGGACCTCGGCACCACGGCTCCGGCGGGCTACGGCCCGGTCGCACGCACGGAGGCCGCCTACCTGCACGAGACCGCCGCGCGCGGGCTCGAGCCCGTCGTGGTCCGCGGTGCCCAGGACCCCCGCTCCGGGCACCGCACCGCCGACGAGCTGCTCGCCCGTCACCCCGAGGTCACTGCCGTGCTGGCCCTCAACGAGGCCGCGCTGTCAGGCTTCGTCAACGGGCTCGTGGCCGGGGGACGCTCGGTCCCCGACGACGTCTCCGTGCTCGGCGTCGCCACCTCCGCCGAGGCCGTCTCCACCGCCGACCCGCCGGTCTCGGCCGTCGTCGCCCCCGGGCACGACCTCGGCAGCCGCAGCGTCGACGCCCTGATCGACCGCCTCGCCGAGCCGACGGCGCCCCCGCTGCGGCTCCTGCTCGACGGCGAGCTCCAGCCGGCCGGATCCACCGCACCGCCGCGCTGAGGCGCGCCTCCCCCACGCTCCCGCACCACCACTGGGAAGGTTCCCGATGAAGTTCACCGACGGTTTCTGGCACGCCCGCCGAGGGGTCGCCATCCACTACGCCCGCGAGGTCGACCGGATCACGGCCGCCGAGGGCGAGCTGCACGCCATCGCGCCGACGCGCGTCGTCCGGGACCGCGGCGACACCCTCAACACCCCGGTGCTCACGACGTCGGTGTCCGCCCCGATGGAGAACGTGATCCGGGTGCGCCACACCCACCACCGAGGTGCCGGCGAGCCGTTCCGCTTCGAGGTCGACGAGGTCGAGGGGGCAGGACGGGCCACCGTCGTCGACGGCGCGGGCACGCTCACCTCGGGCAAGCTCAGCGCCCGGCTCGCGGTCGGGAAGTCGTGGGAGCTCGATTTCCGTGCGGCGGGGCGCACGCTGACCCGCTCCGGCGGGAAGTCCGCCGCCTGGGTCGACGTCTCCCCCGACGCCGCGGTGGACCACGGCGCCACGCAGCTCGAGCGCGAGGGCCGGACCAGCTACGTCTTCGACCAGCTCGACCTCGGCGTCGGCGAGCTCGTCTACGGCCTGGGCGAACGGTTCGGCCCGGTCGTCAAGAACGGCCAGACCGTCGACATCTGGAACGAGGACGGCGGGACGTCCAGCGAGCAGGCCTACAAGAACGTCCCGTTCTACCTCACCAACGCCGGCTACGGCGTCTTCGTCAACGACTCCGGGCACGTCTCCTACGAGGTGGGCTCCGAGGCCGTCGAGCGGGTGCAGTTCTCCGTGCCCGGCGAGACGCTGGAGTACTTCGTCATCTACGGCCCGGACCCGAAGACGATCCTCGAGCGGTACACGGCGCTCACCGGGCGCCCCGCCCGCGTCCCGGCGTGGTCGTACGGCCTGTGGCTGTCGACGTCGTTCACCACCGACTACGACGAGGAGACCGTCGCCTCGTTCGTCGACGGCATGGCAGAGCGCGACATCCCGTTGAGCCTGTTCCACTTCGACTGCTTCTGGATGCGCGAGTTCACCTGGTGCGACTTCGAGTGGGACGAGCGGGTCTTCCCCGACCCCGACGGCATGCTGGCGCGGCTGCACGACCGCGGGCTGCGGGTGTGCGTGTGGATCAACCCGTACATCGCCCAGCAGTCGCCGCTGTTCGACGAGGGCATGGCCGCCGGCTACCTGGTGCGGAACCGCGACGGCAGCGTCTGGCAGTGGGACCGCTGGCAGGCCGGCATGGCGCTGGTGGACTTCACCAACCCCGATGCCACGGCCTGGTACCAGGACAAGCTGCGCCGGCTCGTGCGGCAGGGCGTCGACGCCTTCAAGACCGACTTCGGCGAGCGCATCCCGACCGACGTGCAGTACTTCGACGGCTCCGACCCGGAGCGCATGCACAACTACTACACGCATCTGTACAACCAGGCGGTCCACGAGGTCCTCGCCTCCGAGCGCGGGGCCGACGACGCCGTGCTGTTCGCCCGCTCGGCCACCGCCGGCGGGCAGCAGTTCCCGGTGCACTGGGGCGGCGACAACACCGCCTCGTACGTGTCGATGGCCGAGTCCCTGCGCGGCGGGCTCTCCCTGGCCTGCAGCGGGTTCGGCTACTGGAGCCACGACATCGGCGGCTTCGAGATGACCCCGGACGCCGGCGTGTTCAAGCGCTGGGTGGCCTTCGGACTGTTCTCCAGCCACTCGCGCCTGCACGGCAGCGGGTCCTACCGGGTCCCGTGGATGTTCGGCGAGGACGAGTCCGACCCGACCGGCGCCGTCGCCGTGACCCGGAAGTTCGCACGGCTCAAGAACCGCCTGGCGCCCTACCTGGTCGCCACGGGCGAGGAGGCGCACCGGCGCGGGACGCCCATGATGCGACCGATGCTGCTGGAGTTCCCCGACGATCTCACGGTGGCGCACCTGGACCGGCAGTACATGCTCGGCGCCGACCTCCTCGTCGCCCCGGTCTTCAGCGCCGAGGGCCACGTGGACGTCTACCTGCCCGCCGGCGAGTGGGCCGGCCTCCTGACGGGCGAGCGCGTCCACGGCGGCGGCTGGGTCCGCGAGCAGCACGACTTCGACTCCCTGCCGGTCTACCTGCGCCCCGGCGCCGTCGTCCCGCTCAGCCGGCACGAGGACCGCCCCGACGCCGACCACCTCGACGGGCTGACGCTGCTCGTCCACGCCGGCCCCGAGCCCGACTGGTCACGCACCGTCGAGGTCGCCGGCCCGGACGGCACGGCCGTGCCCTTCACCGTGGCCCGCGAGGACGGCGTCCTGGTCGCCCGGTCGACGCAGGACTCCTCCTGGTCGGTGCAGGTCGTCGGCGGCGAGACCGTCGCGGCCACCGGCGGGCGGGCGGAGGTGTCCGCATGAGCGCCCGCCCGGCGATCAGCGCCGGCCCGGAGACGCCCGCGTGGGTTCCCGATGCCGTCGCGGCCGCGGGCGCCCGCCTCGTCCCGCTCGGCACCGAGACCGAGGGCCTGCTCTGGTTCGGACCGCTCGGCGTCGACGGGTTGGGGCCGGCGTTGCGGTCCGCGCCCCGGGCACGCTGGGTGCAGCTCCCCTCCGCCGGCGTCGACGCCGCGCTCGACGCCGGGCTGATCGACGCCGACCGCACCTGGACCTCGGCCAAGGGATCGTTCGCCGAGCCCGTGGCCGAGCACGCCCTGGCCCTGACCCTGGCCGCGCTGCGGCGGCTGCCCGAACGCGCGCGGGCCCGGACCTGGGGCGTCGAGGCCGGGCTGTCGCTGTTCGACGCGCGCGTGCTCGTCCTCGGCGCCGGCGGCATCGCCCGGACGTACCTGGAGCTGCTGGCCCCGTTCCGGACCCGCAACGTCGTGGTCCGCCGGCGACCCGACCCGGTCCCGGGCGCCGACCGGGTCGTGACCGGCGAGAGCCTGATCGACGAGCTCGGACGGGCGGACGTCGTCGTGCTGGCCGCCGCGCTGACCGACCGGACCCGCGCGCTGCTCGGCGCGGACGAGTTGGCGGCGATGCGCCCCGGCGCGACGCTCGTCAACATCGCCCGCGGCGAGCTGGTCGACACCGACGCCCTCGTCGCGGCCCTGCGCTCCGGCCAGGTCGGGGCGGCCGCGCTCGACGTGACCGATCCCGAGCCGCTGCCGGACGGACACCCCCTGTGGGAGCTGCCGACCGCTCTGGTGACCCCGCACACGGCCGACACGCCGGAGATGGTCGAGCCACTGCTGCGCCGACGTGTCGAGGAGAACCTGCGGCGGTTCGTCGCCGGGGACACCCTCGAGGGCGTCGTCGACCCGACGACGGGGTACTGAGATTGTGCTCGGCACCGTGCGCGGGGTCGTCGTCATGGGGGTGTCCGGCTGCGGCAAGTCGACCGTCGGCGCCCTGCTCGCGGCCCGCTGGCACGCACGGTTCGTGGACGCCGACGACCTCCACCCGGCGTCGAACGTCGCGAAGATGAGCGCCGGCGAGCCGCTGACCGACGCCGACCGCGCTCCGTGGCTCCGGCGGACCGGCGAGGTGATCGCCGAGACGGCCGACGCCGGCCGGGCGGTCGTCGTGGCCTGCTCGGCGCTGCGCCGCACGTACCGCGACATGCTGCGCGACGGCGCGGGCGGCGACGTCGCGTTCGTCCACCTGACGGCCGACCGTGACCTGCTCGTGGAGCGGACGACCTGCCGGACCGACCACTTCATGCCCCCCGCGCTGCTCGACTCCCAGCTCGCCACCCTGGAGCCGCTCGCGTCCGACGAGACCGGCACGACCGTGGACGTCACGACCGCGCCGGAGACCGTGGTCGACCGGGTCGCGGCATGGTCGGCACGAGTGCCCGGGGTCCGCTGAGGGTCGCGGCGACCGGTCAGATCTCGCGGACGCGCCCCGGGGCGTCCGGGTGCGAGAGCCGCACCGCTTCGACGCCGTACCACGTGAAGCCGATGACGAAGATCAGTCGCTCGGTGACCCCGGCACCCCCGGGCATCGTCTCCGCGGCCAGGGCGAGCACGGGCGCGCCGGCGAGCGCGACGACGTCCAGCACCGCGATCCGTCCGGGGCGGCGACCTCGCTGGATGCGCACCCCGAGCACGCCCACGAAGAACGCCCCCACCGCGACGGTCGCGGCCCAGGTGTGCAGGGAGGCCTCGACGGTGTCCCCCGGCCCGCCGTACCAGGGGCTGGCCGAGAACACGGCGAGGCAGACCATGGCCGTGGCGTAGACGGCGTGGGCGGCGCGTCCCACGGGCCCCCACGCCTCTCCCGCCCGTGCGGCCTCCACGAGCACCGCGAGACCGAGCAGCACGTACCCGGTGCGGGCGAGCCACGCCCCGGGCACGCCCTGGGCGCCGGCACGGGTCACGGGCTGACGCAGCACCTCGTAGGAGTCGGGCAGCACGAGCGGCGCCAGTGCCAGGCACGCGGCGGCCATGGCGAGGAGCGCCAGCACGACGGCAGCGGTGGGTCGGCTCACGCCGACACGATCTCATCGTCCGCCCCGTCGGGCGCGTCGTCGCACCCCAGCGGGGTGAAGCCCCGGGGGGGGCGCAGCCCGTCGACGGGCGTGCGGCGGCGGACGTGCCTACCGTCGACGTGGCGGCGCAGGAGCGGGCTCGACGGCGAGCCCGCCCGGTCGCCACGACCCTCCGGGAGTCCTCCGATGAAGAAGATCGCTGTCGGTGCCGCCACGCTCGCCCTCCTCGCCGCCCCGCTGGCCGCCGCCCCGGCCGCTGCCGCCGGGCACGGGCCCCACCCGTCGTGCTGGGGCCAGGCCTCGGCCGTGTTCGCCCAGATGCAGATGATGGGCGAGCACTCGTCGAGCTTCCCGACCCCGAGGGTCGGGCTGCGCAACCTGGCCCGCGACCTCGCCGAGGTCGGTGCCATCGAGGACGACAGCATGGCCGACCTCGGTGTGTTCGTCGCCACGGAGCTCGGCCTCGAGATCGACGCCTGCGTGTAACTGACCTGCGGCGACGCCCGGGATCCGACCGGAGACCGGGCGTCGCCGCGGTCCAGGCACGACCGGCGGGGCGTGCGGGTGACCTACGCTCGGGACCATGGCCACCTTCTCCTCCGTCACGCGCACGCACGTGCTCTCGGCGATCGCCGAGCACGACGACCGGGGCGCCTCCGCGTTCCTGTCCGTCTACGGGTTCTCCCCGACGCCCGGCGTCACCTTGACGCACGACGGCGAGGCCTACGACGCGACCGCGATCCTCGCCGTCGCACACCGCTACGCCACCGGGCGCGCGGCCCTGCCCGAGGAGATGACCGGCGGCAAGGTCGCGGTCGGCACGCTGCTGGGCAAGCGCGGTTTCGACGTGACCGGCGGTCGGCCCGCCGCGACGTCGGCGCGCCGCAGCACCGCGAAGGCCCCGCGCTCCACCACGCCCCGCAAGGCGCCCGAGCCGGAGAAGCCGACGCCCGTGTGCCCGTCGTGCTTCATGGCGCTGCCGGCCACCGGAGTCTGCGACAGCTGCGGCTGAGCACCCCGCACGGGGCGTTCGCCGCCACCGTGCCCCGATTGTTACGGTGGGGGGTATCTGACGTCGCCCCGCACCGAGGAGCAGCACTCATGGCCTGGTTCTACGCCACGCTCCTGCTGCTCGGCGTCGCCCTCCTGACGACCGTCGCCGTCCGCGTCCTCGTCGGCGGCGTCGCCCGGGCCCGGTCCCACCGGCCCCCCGACCGTGCCGCGCACGGTTCTGCGCGCCGGATCCTCGACGAGCGCTACGCGGCCGGCGAGCTGGACACCGCCGAGTACGAGCATCGCCGCCGGGCGCTGGAGGGCTGATGGAACCGATCAGCCGACGTACGGCCCTGGCGCTCGGCGGGATCGGCCTGGTCAGCGCGACGGTCGGCGGCGTCGGCCTGTGGCGCGAGCTCGCTGCGACCGGTCCGGCGGGAACCGCCGGAGGGACGTTCCGCGCGCCGGAGGAGCTGCGCAGCGCCGACGGCGTGCTCGACGTCCGGCTCGAGGTGTCCCGGGGACTGCACGACGTCGCCGGACGGCAGGCGACCACCCTCGGCTACAACGGAGGGGTCCCCGGGCCCACCCTGCGGGTCCGCGCCGGGGACACGCTCCGGATCGAGCTCGTCAACCGGCTCCAGGAGGCGACCAACCTCCACGTCCACGGACTGCACGTCTCGCCGGAGGGCACAGCCGACAACGTGTTCCTCTCCGTCGGGCCGGGCACTTCCCAGCAGTACGAGTACGTCCTGCCGGCAGACCACCCGGCCGGCACCTTCTGGTACCACCCGCACCTGCACGGCACCGTGGCCGACCAGCTCTTCGGCGGCCTCTACGGGGCCATCGTCGTCGACGACCCGACGCAGGACCTCCCCGTCACCCGCGAGCGCACCCTGGTCGTCTCCGACCTCACCCTGGACGGATCCGGCCACGTCGTGGCCGCCTCCGCGCCCGAACGCATGATGGGCCGCGAGGGCGACCTCGTCCTGGTCAACGGCCAGCTCCGCCCCCGCCTGGACGCGACCTCCGGGGAACGGGAGCTCTGGCGCGTCGTCAACGCCTGCGCCTCACGGTTCCTCGACCTGAGCCTGGCCGGGCAGGACGTCCGCGTGGTCGGCCGCGACGGTGCCCGCCTCGGCAGGGACTCGGGCCTGGACGGCATCGTGCTGACACCCGGCAACCGGGCCGACCTGGTAGTCGAGCCCACCGAGGGACGGAGCGAGCTGACCGCCCACCCCGTCGACCGGGGTGGTCCCATGGGCCACATGATGGGGTCCGACCTGCTCCCGGGCGACGGCGGTCCCGTGGCGATCGCCGACCTCGTCGTCGGCCCGGGTCCGACGGCGGACCTCGCGCCCGTCCCCGCAGCTCCGGCGCCACGGGACCTGCGCGACACCGAGGTATCCGGGCGCCGCACGCTCACGTTCCGGATGGGGATGGGCGGCATGATGGCCGGCGGCGGGGGCTTCACCATCGACGGACGGACCTTCGACCCGGACCGTGTCGACCAGCAGGTGCGGCTCGGCACGGTCGAGGAGTGGACGATCCGCAACGACAGCCCGATGGACCACCCCTTCCACCTCCATGTCTGGCCGATGCAGGTGCTCGCGGTCGGCGGGAGCCCGGTGTCGGAGCCGCTCTGGCTCGACGTCGTGAACGTCCCCGCCGGCGGGGCGGTCACCGTGCGCGTCCCGTTCGAGGACTTCGGCGGCCGCACCGTGTACCACTGCCACGTCCTCGACCACGAGGACCTCGGGATGATGGGGACCGTCACCGCCCGGTGAGGGCCCCGGAAAGGAGAGCGCCATGATGTTCGACGGATGGGGCATGGGATGGATGTGGCTCGTCTGGCCGCTGGTGACCGTCGGCGTCGTGCTGCTGGTCGTGCTGCTGGTGCGCGGACTCGGCAGCAGCTCCGGCGGAGGCCAGGGCCAGGCCCCTCCCCCGACCTCCGGGCGTCCGCCGAACCGGGCGCGCGAGATCCTCGACGAGCGGTACGCCCGGGGCGAGCTCTCGGACGAGGAGTACGAGGAACGCCGACGGCGGTTGAGCGACGACGGCGGTCGCTAGCCGGCGCCGCACCCCTCAGGACCCCCTCAGCGCTCCCCCACCCGGTCACCAAGGAACGGGCCCCACGGCACTCCAGACTCGTGGACCGGCGACCCGCCCCACAGGTTCTGGTCGCCGTCCGACCGAACCTGACCCGAGGGAGCACCATGGCCGAGCCCAGCGCACGCGTCGACCGCCATCTGTTCGCGGTGCCGCGGGACTCACGGCCCGTCATGGATCTGCAGTACGCCGACGAGCACGTCGAGATCCTGGGCTGCCACCCGCTGTCCGACCTCGCCCAGGGCGACCATCTCGCCGTCGGGGTCGAGGCGTACGTCGTCGCCACCCGCAACCTGGTGGCCGAGCGCGACCCCGCCGGCTACTGGTGGGTCAACCAGAGGGTGGAGGACGACGTGCGCCGGCTCGTCGAGGCCGGCGTCGAGCGGACCGTACCGCTGTCCGGGCCCCGGGGCCGCGCCGCGCTCGCGGCCCAGCACCCGGTGCTGGACCGGTGGTGGGGCGACGCCGCCGAGCCGGGGCGCGACGGCGCCGACTTCTGCTACATGCCCCGCTGGCGCGAGCACGTCCCGTCGGCACGGGCCCTGTGGCCGCTGCAGAACCCGGACGCTCCTCGGCTGCCCTTCGACCACGGCGCTCTGCCCAGCGACGACGACTGGACCGTCTGGTCGCACGTGTCGGACGCCGTCGGGATCCGTTCGCGTGCCGCGGTCATGGCGGCGCTGCTCAGGACGCGGTTCGTGGGGCACGACTGGGCCTCGTGGGTCTCGCTGGCCGGCGGCGCCCTGCTGCCGGTGATGTCCTCGGCCGTGGCGTTGAGCGTCGCGGGCGTCGACGTGGACGTCGAGCTCTGGGACTCCGACCCGGAGGCGATGATGCTGGCCGAGACGCTGGCGGAGAAGCACGAGCTGCTGGGCCACTTCGCGGTGCGGGGCGCCAACCTGTACGACCTGGCGGCCCTGGCCGACGTCGGGCCCCGTTACGACATGGTCGACGTCCTCGGCTTCTTCGAGTACCTGCCCACCGACCTCGTCCCGGGCCTGCGCGTGCCGACCGCCGGCGACTTCCTGTCCGCCGCGCTGTCCCTCGCCAAGCCCGGAGGCACCCTCGTGCTCGGCAACATGCTCAGCAGCCGTCCCCAGCTCGACTTCGTGACGCGTCTCGTGCAGTGGCCGTACATCCGCCCCCGCAGCCTCGACGAGCTGCTGGACGTCATCCGTCGCGCCGGGGTCCACGACGACCAGATCACGCTGTACCTGCCCGACGACGGGGTGTACGCGGTCGCCACGATCGACGTCTGAGTCCGCGCGGCTTACTCCGCCAGGAACGCGTCGATCCGGGCCAGGAAGTCCGGCCACGCCGGCTCCGCGGCACCGATCAGGTGGCTCGCGCTGTCCAGGAGGGCGAGCCGGCTGTCCGGGACGAGGGCGGCCAGCTCGCTCGCCTGCGAGGCGGGCACCCGCACGTCCCCGCGGGAGTGCAGGATCAGGGTCGGGCACCGGACCTGAGGCGCGCTGGCGGAGACGTCGAGGCTCCCGAACTCCTCGAGGAACCGCACCGCGTTGGCCGGTGAGGTGGTCTGGCGCTGGAACTCGGTGAACTCGGCCCACTCCTCCGGCGTACCGTCGGGCAGGAACTGCGAGGCGAAGACCCGCAGGAAGCTCGGGTCCTGACGGGTCCACCCCACACGGGCCAGGTCCAGGTCGAGGGCGGCCTCGGCGCGTTCGACGTCGTCGGCCGCCCGCACGCCGCGGCCGCGCGCGTAGGCGCCGGCCAGCACGAGCCGGCTGACCCGCTCGGGGTGCCGCGCGGCGTAGGCGATGGCCACGGCTCCGCCCTGGGACACGCCGAGCAGGGGGAAGCGCTCGAGGCCGCAGGCGTCGACCACCGTCTCGAGGTCCCGGACCCACGCCTCGAGGCTGAAGTCGGGGACCTCCCAGTCCGAGAGTCCGCACCCCCGCTCGTCGTAGCGGATCAGGGTGCGGTTGCGGGCCAGGCCCTTGATCCAGTGCGACCACACGGGCGTGGACCACTCGAGATCGAGGTGGCTCATCCAGTTCGCCGCCTTGACCAACGGCGCACCCTCGCCGACCGAGGCGTAGGCGATCCGGGTGCCGTCGCCGGCACGGCAGAACCGGATCGACTGGTGCTCGGCTCCGACGGATGCCGCCGGCGTGGCCGGCTCCGCCCTGCCGTCCGGCACCCGGACGCCGCCGACGAACTGGTAGCCGCGGCCGTGGGCCGTGCGGATCAACCGCTGCTCGCCGCCGCTGTCTCCGACGGCGGCACGCGCGGCCCGCAGCGCGGTGGTCAGAGCCGCCTCGCTGACGAAGCGGCTGCCCCACACCGAGTCGAGCAGCTCGTGCTTGGAAACCACCCGGTCACGACGTGCGACGAGGTACAGCAGCACGTCGAAGACCCGGGGCTCGACGCGGACCGGCGCGCCGTCGCGGCGCAGCTCGTAGCGGGCGGCGTCGAGCTCGAACTCCTCGAAGCGGTAGGTCTCGGCGGGCACGGCGTGATGCTAGCCGCGCGAGCGGAGCCGTGCCGGACCTGCGGCCCGGCCGACGGCGCGTCGCCGCGGGTTTCACCCGGTGCTGCGAGCCGGTTCGCGCAGGATCGACGACATCTTCTTGCCGCGTGCCACCTCGTCGACGAGCTTGTCCAGGTAGCGGATCTTCTGCATCAACGGGTCGTCGATGTCCTCGACCCGGTGCCCGCAGATCACGCCCGTGATGAGCGTGGCGTGCGGGTTCATCCGCGGCGCGCGCTCGAAGAACGTGGCCATGTCGGTCTCGTCGTCGAGCACCCGCTGCAGGCCGGCGTCGTCGTAGCCCGTCAGCCAGGTGATGACCTGGTGCAGCTCGACGACGGTGTGCCCCTTGCGCTCGACCTTCGCCACGTAGTGGGGATAGATGCTCGCGAAGCTCATGGTGAAGATCCGGTGGCCGGTCATGGGGACCATGATGCCCGACGACCCCGTGCGGCCGGGGTCGCCACGGTTCACCCGCTCCGCCACACGGTCCTCAGACGCCCCCGGAGCGTTCCTCAGACCAGGTGTCGAGGCTGGTGACGTCCGGAGGGAACCGCTCCGGACGCGGACACCAGCGGCCATCCGCCGCGGAACGGGACACCTCCATGGCACGCACCACCCACGAAGCACCCGGATGCACCGCGATCGTCGTCGGCGCCGGCATGGCCGGACTGCTGGCCGCGCGGGCGCTGAGCGAGCACGTCGACTCCGTCGTCGTGCTGGAGCGGGACGCCCTGTCCCCGACGCCGCGAGCGCGGCGCGGGGTCCCGCAGGGCCGCCACGCGCACGTGCTGCTCGCCGCCGGGCAGCAGGTGCTCGAGCGGTGGTTCCCCGGGCTCACCGGCGACCTCGTGGACCGGGGCGCGATCGCCGTCGACACCAGGGACCTCGTCTGGCACCAGGGCGGCGGCTACCGTGCTCGCTGCGACCTCGGTCGCCCCACGCTGGCGATGACGCGCCCCCTGCTCGAGACGACGGTGCGGCAGCGCCTGCTCCGGCAGTGTGCCGGCGTCACGGTCGTCGACCGCACCCCGGTCGACGGCCCGGTCGTGGAGGACGGCCGGGTGGTCGGCGTCGCGATCGGCTTCCAGGAGATGCGGGCCGACCTGGTGGTCGACTGCTCGGGCCGCAGCACCCAGATGCTCTCGGCGCTCGCCCGGGAGGGTTTCCCGGAGCCCGACGTCTCGGCGATCCGGATCGACATGGCCTACCGCACCCGGGTGGTCGAACGGCACGACGGCACGATCGACGGCAGCGTCGCGGTCGCGATCGACGACCCCCGGCAGGGGCACCGGATGGGCGTGGCCCTGCCCGTCGAGCACGACCGGTGGATCGTCACCCTCGGGTCCTTCCACGGCGACCCCGCCCCGACGGACCCGGCGTCCTTCGAGGACGCCGCCCGCGCGCTGCCCGCCCCGGAGCTCGCCGCGGTGCTCGCCTCCGGCGACGCGCAAGGCACCGTGCAGCGCTACCGCATGCCCACCAGCCGACGGCGGCACGTCGAGCGGGCCGGTCGTGTCGCGCCCGGCTTCGTCGTGCTCGGCGACGCCGTGTGCAGCTTCAACCCGGTCTACGGCCAGGGCATGACCTCGGCGGCACTCCAGGCCCTGGCGCTCGGCGAGTGTGTGGGCCGGTTCGGCCCGGCCTCGGACCGGCTGCCCGCGACGTTCTACCGCCGGGCCGCCCGGGTCGTCGACGTGCCGTGGCGCATCGCGGCGGGCGGCGACTTCGCCGACCCGCGCACCACCGGGGCCAAGTCGACCGGCACGGACCTGACGAACCGCTTCCTCGAGCGTGTCTTCCGCGCCTGCCACTCGTCGCCGGCGGTGGCCCGGCAGACCCAGCGGGTGCAGAACCTGCTCGACCCGCCGAGCTCGCTGCTGCGCCCGGACCGGCTGCTGCGGATCCTGCTGGCGGACCGACGGGGAGGGGCCGCCGAGCGACGCAGCGCCGTCGGCGTACCGCCGCGCGAACCGTCGGTCGCACCGCCGCAGTCGGTCGACCGCCATGCCGCCGAGCTGCACCGTCGGATGGTCCTGCGCTGACCGTCAGGCGGCGCGAGGTCAGCCGCGCCGCCGCGTCAGGCGCACCGTGACGGTGTCACCGACGTCCTTGCCGAGCCGCCGGCGCAGCCGCGCGTTCAGGGACAGCATCAGCTCGCCGCGACCCGTCGGCATGAGACCGATGTTCTCCAGCTCCACGTCGTCGACCGTGGCGTCGACCCGGACCGACCGTCCCGTCCCCAGGAGCTCGGCCGCACCCGCCAGCTCGACGCAGGGCCAGACGTCGCCGCGGACGTCCACCCCGATCGGCGCGGTGACGGTGTGGTCGAGGGCCGTGGGCGCTGTCGTCATGATTCCTCCGGTGCATCGGGTCGTCGTCGTCGTGGTGACGGCTCCGCCCGGGAGAACTCATCGGTCCCACGGACGGCGTGGCTACTCCCGTCCCTCCTCGAGCGGGATCAGCATCGTGCGGAACTCCCCCGGCGTGCTGGCCAGCTCCCAGACGCGCTCGGCCACGTCGTCGATGCCGTTCTCGAGCTGCAGCTTCGGGATCGCCCCCGGGATGACCAGCTGGGCGACGCGGATGCCCTCGTCGGCGAGCGCGTCGTGCAGCATCTCGCCGTACGCGCTCTCGGCGGGGAAGGCCACGGAGGTCCCGGCGAACCCCGCACGGGCCTTGACCGACGTGCCGCCGTTGATCAGCACGATGCTGCCCTCCCCCGCCCGGCGCATGCCGGGCAGGACGGCGCGGACCGCGCTGATGAGGCCGAGGGCCGAGAAGCTGAGCGCGTCGAGCGCCAGCTCCGGGGTGAGGTCCAGGACCGGCTTCAGGTACTCGCGCGCCGGCAGCGGGCTGTACTGCAGGGCGGTGATCTCGCCGAGGTCCTCGGCCGCGCGCCCGAGCGCCGCCTCGAGCGAGGCACCGTCGCGGACGTCGGCCGCGTAGCCCCGCGCCGTCACGCCGTCGGCGCCGAGCTCGGCCGCGAGCGCGTCGAGCTTCTGCTGGTCGCGCGAGACCAGGGCCACGGAGAACCCCTCCCGGCCGAAGCGCCGCGCCACGGCGGCTCCCAGGTTCGGACCTGCTCCGATGATGGCCATCGTCGGCATCGCGACCTCCTTCAGTGTCGGGGTGTTCCTCCGGGACCCTACTGCCGCCGGCGAGGCGGGGCACGACCAACGACCCCGCGCGGCTCCCGGCCGTCCGGCCCGAGGACGCCGCGCATCGGCTCCGCGCACGAGAGAGGCGTTCCTGCGGGATCACCCCGCCGGAACGCCCGTCCCCCGAACCGACGGAGTCCTACGTCTCCGCACCGGCGGTCTCGACCGCCTCCTTGATGCGCTGCAGGCGGTGGTGCACGAGCCGGTCCGGCCCCTTGCCCTCGAGCCGGTCGATCATGCGCTCGTACAGCGGCGGGTCGTGGACCGTGACCGTCAGCGTCATCGTCGTCCCCTCGCCGTCCGGTGCGAACAGGTGGGACAGCGTGTACAGCGCGGTGTCGTGGCGCGGATGCTCCAGCCCGATCAACGACATCGTGGGCTGCATCGCGATGTCGATGCGCTCGTCGGGGACGACCTCGACGTACTCGAGCCGGTCGTCCTCCTCCATCGGGCCGCTCCGCATGGACAGTCGCGCCGTCGTCCCGACGCCCTCCGGCGTCGTGCGGGACTCCACGACGTGCTTGGGGTCGCCCGCGAAGAGCTGCTCCGGGTCCAGGCAGTACCGGTAGACCTGCCCGGGCGAGGCGTCGATGTGGATCGACTGCTCGACCCTCGTCCTGATGTCCGTCATTCCTCTCACCCCCCTCTCGCGTCTCGCGAGGTGGGTCCAGACACTTTCAGGCTAGGTCCGGGCACGGCCGCTCGCAGTCGGCGCCGGGCGCCCGGGTCGCCTCCGACGCGCGCCCAGGCCCTCTCTCCTCAGACGGCGAGGAGCGTCGCGGTCTGCGGTGTCGGATCGACGCCGAGGGCGCGCTGCAGCGTGCGGCGGCACGCCGTGTAGGCGCGCCGCGCCTCGGCCACGTTGCCCTCGGCGAGGTGGATCGCGATGACGGTCCGGTGCGCGCTCTCGCGCAGGTCGTCGACGACCAGCGCCGCGAGCGCCGCCTCGATCGCCAGACCGAACCGTCCGTGCCCGGCGAGGAGCGCGGCGCCGTTCTCCAGCAGGTGCAGCCGCACCTGCCGCAGTCGTTCACGCTCCTCGTCGAGCCAGCGATCCTCCCAGTCGGGCAGCAGCTCCCCTGCCGCGAGCGCGACCTCGGTCGCCGCGGCAGCCCGCGCGGGGTCGTGGACCGAGTGCGCGGCGTCGGTCAGCCGGTGGACGTCGATCTCCGGGTCCAGCCCGAGGCCCACCGAGCACCCGGTGGTCTCGACCAGTCCCGGCAGGGCCTTGTTGGTCCGCCACAGGCAGGTGCGCAGGCTGGCCAGCGCGCGGTCCTCGGCGACGTCGCACCAGAGCCGGTCGGCCAGCCGGCGGCGACCGGTCCTGCCCTGCAGCGCCAGCACCGCGACCAGTCGCTGCGCCTGCACGGGCAGGTCGACGGGTCCGTCGGCGCACGACACCGCGAACCCGCCGAGCAGCTGCACACTGACCTCGCGCGAGCGGGACCCTGCCGGACGCGACGTCGTCTGCATCGCCTCTCACCACCCCGGGACGGACCGGCTCCGGAGCCGACGGCTCGGTGCCCTGTCAGAAGAGAGGCCCGCCGTCGCGCGGCTGATACGGCAGCAGGACGCGGCGCGTCGTGTCCCCAGCACCGGGTGGACGCGGGTCAGCCGGCGACCCGCCGCACCGGGACGTCCAGGGTCTGCTCGTCGGCGCCGAGGTCGAGGCCCACGTGCTGGACCGTCACCAGGTCACCGGGCGTGACGTCACCGGAGCCGTCGACGTCGACGTGCGCGGCCACGGCGCAGTCCGCGCGAGGGGCGGGCGCGGTCAGGTCCAGGTCGACGACGACGCCGCCGTCGGGCCCGTCCACGGCGTCCACGTCCCGGGAGATCTCGGCGAGGCGGACCGAGGACGCGTCGGCCCGGCTCACGTCGAGGACCCGCACCGTGACCGATGCACCCGGGGTCGGCACAGCACCGTCGGCGGCGAACACCCTGGCGTGGACCCTCATCGGCTGCCTCCGCTCCGGTGGTGACGACGGCGTGACGCCGCGGTGACGCCGCGTTCCTAGCGTACGAGCCAGTGGCACACGTCACAGCCGACGAGCACGAAGGGAGACGGACCGTGACCGACGACAGCGCGGGGAGCGCGCAGCAGATGGAGGAGGACAACGTCGGACTCCTCGGCGGGGACGACGTCCGCACCGGCCTGGTGGTGCTGTCCAGCGGCGAGACCCGGGCCGTGCAGTACGCGGCGGTGGACGGCCTGGCCGTGTTCGAGGGCGACATCGTCCTCGGCACCGTCGACGAGATGGAGAGCGCCACGGCGCAGCTGTCCGGGCGCGCGCAGGCCGGCGACGACGTCGCCCACGGCGTGGTGCACCCCAGCCAGAGCCGACGCTGGCCGAACGCCCTGATGCCCTACGAGATCGACCCGGCGGTGACCAACGGCGAGGCACGGGTCGCGGCCGCGATCCAGCACTGGGAGCAGAACACCCACATGCGGTTCGTGCGCCGCACGTCGGCCAACGCCTCGCAGTATCCGAACTACGTGCGCGTGATCCGGGGGGACGGGTGCTGGTCCAAGGTCGGCATGCGCGGCGGGAAGCAGGAGCTCAGCCTGGCCGACGGCTGCGGCTTCGGGGCGGCGGTGCACGAGTTCGGCCACGCCTGGGGCATCTGGCACGAGCAGTCGCGGGAGGACCGCGACGGGTTCGTCACGATCCGCTGGGCGAACATCACCTCGGGCAAGGAGCACAACTTCAACCAGCACATCTCCGACGGCAACGACGTCGGGGCGTACGACTACGGCTCGATCATGCACTACGGCCGGTTCGCGTTCTCCAAGAACGGCCAGCCGACGATCACGCCCAAGCAGTCGGGCGTCACCATCGGGCAGCGCTCCGGGCTCTCGGCCGGGGACATCGCGACCGTGCACCACATGTACCGCCTGTGGCACACCCACATGACCGTGGCGCAGACCTACGCCACCAGCGGCAGCAAGAACGCCTGGGTCAACCTCGTCGGCATGGGCTGGCGACGCATCGACCCGAACGCGTCCGACGGCGTGACGGACGTGTTCGCCCAGGCGGTCTGGGCGCGCGCCGAGGGGCGCAAGCTCACCGTCTACGCCGACGGCCGGCACATCTACCGCGCCTACATGCTCTAGCGACCTCTAGCGACAAGGAGAAGAACGATGTGGACCGTGATCAACCAGACCTACGCCACCAGCGGCAGCAAGAACGCGTGGGCCCACCTCAAGAAGAACGACACCGGGTGGCGCAGGATCAAGCCCAGCTCGTCCGACGGCGTGACGAACGTGTTCCTGATGCTGGTGGCGGCGAAGGCCAGCGGCAAGCAGGCCCACGTCGTCCAGGACGGGGACAAGATCACCAAGGCCTACTTCTGAGGAGTCGAGTGCGGTGAACGACGACATCACCATCACCATCACGGTCGGCCGGTCCGGCGCCTCCGGCGGCTCGACGACGGTCTCGACCCAGGACGCGGACGAGGCGGCGCCGCCCGAGGAGCTGGTCCTGGCCGACGACGAGACCTCCGACGCGCAGGACGACGCCCCGCCGGAGGACGTCGGCGTTCCCGACGACGCGCAGGCGAGCTCGGACGACGACGCGCCTCCCGAGGATCTCGGGCCCGCCGGATCCGACGCCGCCATCGTGGCGGACGACGACGCGCCGCCCGAGGACGTCGGCAGCCCGTCGTAGGTGCCGGCCCCGTCCCGCACCGGGGGCGGTCCCCCCGCGTCCCGGGGGGCCGCCCCCGGCGTGCGGTCCGGAGGCGCACCGGGTGAACGTGCCCTCGGGCACACCTTTTCACCCGGTGCGCTGATGCGTTCTGTGACGGCGCGTGGACACAATGGCGGCGGATCGCCACGTCGCGATCTCGAGAAGTTCTCGACAAGGTCAACGGATCGTAGTGAAAGAAGGACTCTGTATGAAGATCCAGCGCACACTCGCGGGCGCCGCCGTCGCCGCCCTCGCGACGCTGGGCGTCGCGGGTACCGCCCACGCCGCCGACGACAGCACCACCGTTCCCGGCCAGCAGGGACGTGACGGCACCGTCGTCGGCCACTACACCTCGCTGTACGCCTCCGACGACGCAGGCGACTGGTACTGGGACCTCGGTGACGGGCGCGTCCAGGGCACCGTCGACGGCGTCGACGAGCTCGACCCGGACACCGTGGTCACCTGCGACTACCAGGTGATCTACCGCGGCGACTTCGGCGACGACCCCAGCCTCGACGACGGATGGATCAAGAACAACATCCGCTGCGACGACGGCACGACGTACAACAGCACCTACGTCAGCTCCGAGGACCCGCGCTACACCGGCGAGCACCCCATCTGGGGCAGCTGGGACATCGTCGTCAGCACCATGTCCGGGACCGGCAACACGGTCTGAGCCGGCCGCCGACGGCAAGCTCGACGAGCGACAAAGAGGCCGCCCACCGGATCATCGTCCGGCGGGCGGCCTCTCTTGGTCGGGCTGACAGGATTTGAACCTGCGACCCCTTGACCCCCAGTCAAGTGCGCTACCAAGCTGCGCCACAGCCCGTCCGGCCCGTGCCCGTACGCAGGTACGAGGAACCGGCCGGTGCGGCCCCGCAGGGCCGACCGAAATACTACCCCAGACCGGGCACCGCTCGTCCACTCGGCAGAGCCGGTGTGTCCGGGGTCACCGAGAGGGTCAGCCGACGGGCGCCGACGCGGCCTTCCGCACGCCGCGCACCACGTGCGCCGTCGCGAGCGCTGCCGCCGCGGCCTCGTAGCCCTTGTCCTCGTGCGAGCCCTCGAGCCCGGCACGGTCGAGGGCCTGCGCCTCGTCGTCGCACGTGAGCAGACCGAACCCGACCGGCACCGTGTGGTCCAGCGCGACCCGGTTGAGGCCGTCCGTGGCCGCAGCGCACACGTAGTCGAAGTGCGGGGTGCCGCCCCGGATGACGACACCGAGCGCCACGACGGCGTCGTAGCCCGCCGCGGCGCAGGCCTGGGCCGCCACCGGCAGCTCGAAGGACCCGGGCACCCGCAGCACGTCCGGCGCGACCGCGTGGTCGGCGCACGCGCGGCGGGCACCGTCGAGCAGGCCGTCCATGACGGTGTCGTGCCAGGAGGCGGCGATCACGGCCACCCGCAGGTCCGAGCTGTCCACGGCGTGCGTGGCGGGCGCCCCCGCCCCGCTCATCGCAGGACCTCGTGCGCCGTCGTCGTGCCGGTCATCGGTTCTCCTTGAGGTTCGAGTCGAGGGTGAGGGTCGATCCCGGGTCGAGGTTCGACCTCGGGTTCAAGGTTCGGCAGGTCGTGTCCCATCCGGTCACGCTTGGTGCGCAGGTAGGCCACGTTGTCGGGGGCCGGGTGGATGGCCAGCGGCACCCGCTCGGCCACCGCGACTCCCCCGGCCCGCAGTCCGTCGACCTTGGCCGGGTTGTTCGTCAGCAGCCGCACGGACTCGACGTCCAGGTCGCGCAGCACGTGCGCGGCCGCCGTGTACTCCCGCGAGTCCACGGGCAGCCCCTGGGCCAGGTTCGCGTCGATCGTGTCCTGGCCGCCGTCCTGCAGGCTGTACGCCGTCAGCTTCGCCACCAGCCCGATGCCCCGGCCCTCGTGGCCGCGCAGGTAGACGACGACGCCCCGGCCGGCCTCCTGCACCGCACGCAGCGCGGAGTCCAGCTGCGGGCCGCAGTCGCAGCGCAGGGAGCCGAAGGCGTCCCCGGTCAGGCACTCCGAGTGCACGCGGGTCAGCACCGGTCCGGCCCCGTCGAGGTCGGCGAGCGCGCCGGCCACCAGTGCCACGTGCTCGTCGCCCGTGACGCGGTCGCGGTAGCCCACCGCCGTGAACTCCCCGTGCCGGGTGGGCAGCCGGGTCACGGCGAGGCGGTCCACGGTCGACTCCGTGGCGCGGCGGTACGCGACGAGGTCGGCGACGCTGACCAGCGCCAGTCCGTGCTCGGCGGCGAACTCCCGCAGGGCCGGGCGGCGCATCATGGTGCCGTCGTCGTGGGTGACCTCGGCCAGCACGCCCGCGCTGCCGCGCCCGGCCAGCCGGGCGAGGTCGACGGCGGCCTCGGTGTGCCCCGTGCGTTCCAGAACGCCCCCGTCGCGGGCCCGCAGCGGCAGCACGTGCCCGGGCCGGGTCAGGTCGGCGGGCGTCGCCCCCGGGTCGGCCAGGACCCGGGCGGTGCGCGCCCGGTCCGCGCCGGAGATCCCGGTCGTGACGCCCTGTGCGGCGTCCACCGTGATCGTGTACGCGGTCCGGAAGGCGTCCCGGTTCTCGGTGACCATCAGCGGCAGGCGCAGCCGGTCCAGGGTCGCGCCGTCGGCGGCGACGCAGACCAGCCCGCTGGTGTGCCGCACCGTGAAGCCCATGAGCTCCGGCGTGGCGGCATCGGCGGCGAAGATCAGGTCGCCCTCGTTCTCCCGGCTCTCGTCGTCGACGACGACGGCGGCCTGTCCGGCACCTACCGCTGCCACGGCGCGCTCGACGCGCTGGCGCACGTCCGGGTCGACGACGCTCATCGGAGCACCTCCGCGATCTCGGCCGGCGGCACGGCCGGCCCGGCCAGACGCCCGTCCAGCAGCCGCTCGACGTGCCGGGCGAGCACGTCCGTCTCGAGGTTGACCTGCGCGCCCACGGCACGAGATCCCAGGGTGGTGCGCGCGAGCGTCTCGGGGATCAGGCTGACCGTGAACCGGTCCGCACCGGCCTCCACGACGGTCAGGGACACGCCGTCGACCGCGATCGACCCCTTGGCCACGACGTACCGCGCCAGGTCGGCCGGCAGGGAGATCTCCACGACCTCCCACCGCTCGCCGGGCGTGCGCGCCAGGACGGTGCCGACGCCGTCGACATGGCCCTGCACGATGTGCCCGCCGAGCCGGTCGCCGACCGCGAGCGCCGGCTCCACGTCGACCCGGTCGCCGGCACGCCGGTGCCCGAGCGTGGTCATCTCGAGGGTCTCGGCCATGAGGTCGGCCGTCCAGGTGCTGTCGTCGTGGTCGGAGACCGTCAGGCAGCACCCGTCGACCGCGATCGAGTCGCCGGTGCGGACGCCGTCGAGCACGCCCGGCGAGCGCACGGTGAGGCGTGCGGCGTCCGCGGTCCTGGTCAGGGCCACCACGGTGCCGAGCTCGGACACGATGCCGGTGAACATCAGGACTCCTTCCGCGGCCGCAGGGTGAGCCGCAGGTTCGTGGCGGCCAGGCCGGAGGCGGGGCCGTCGGGGGTGGCGAGGTCGTCGGGCGTCGGGTCGACGACGGTGGCGTCGACGAGGTCGAACCGTGCGGCGTCGGTGATGGTCGTGATGCCGAGGTCTCCGACGGCGGCGGTGCCGGCGCCGAGCAGGGTCGGGGACACGTAGGCGACGATCTCGTCGACGAGCCCGGCGCGCAGGAAGGCCGCCGCCAGCGTGGCGCCGCCCTCGAGCAGCACGTGACGGCGGTCGAGGTCCCAGAGCCGGGTGAGCGCCGCGCGAGGGTCGCGGGTGCGCAGGTGGCGGGCGGCGGCACCGTCCGGGCCCGGGCCGGCCAGCCGGGCGGTCGCGGGGATCTCGCGCAGGCCCATGACCGCCCGCAGCGGCTGCGGCCCGGGGGCGTCCCGGACGGTGAGCGACGGGTCGTCGTCCAGCAGGGTGCCGGTGCCCACCAGGACGGTGTCGGCCTCGGCGCGCAGGCGGTGCACGTCGCGGCGGGCGGCGGCCGACGTGATCCAGCGCGAGGTGCCGTCGGCGGCGGCGCTGCGGCCGTCGAGCGTCGTGGCGACCTTCCACGTGACGAACGGCCGCCCGAGCGTGACCGCCGCGGACCATGCATGGTTCAGCGCCCGCGCCGCGTCGGCCCGGACCTCGCCGACGACGGTGACCCCGGCCGCGCGCAGGACGTCGGCTCCCCCGGCGGCCTGGGGGTTGGGGTCGGGCTGGGCGAACACGACGCGGGACACGCCGGCGTCGCGCAGCGCCTCGGCGCACGGGCCGGTACGACCGGTGTGCGCGCAGGGTTCGAGGGTGACGACGGCGGTGGCGCCGCGCAGCGCAGCCGGGCCGTGGGCGTGCCGGGCGTTGGTCAACGCCACCGCCTCGGCGTGCGGCGTGCCGGCGCCCCGGTGGAATCCCTCGGCCAGCGTGGCGCCGTCGGCGTCGAGCAGCACGCACCCGACGCGCGGGTTGGGCCCGAGGTCGAGTCCCGGTGTCGCGGCGAGGGTCAGCGCGCGCTCCATCGCGGCCTGCTCGGCCGGTGTCACCGTGGGACCCGCCGTGGCGGTGGTCATGTCCTGCCCCTGTCGTCCGGTCGCGGACTCCGGGGCTCGGCGGCGTCGTCACCCGCCGAGGTGCACGGGGGTCGGAACGCCCCGGCGGGGCGTGGACGTCCACGCCCTCGGCGAGCGAACGGGTGCCGTCGCGTGCGTCTTCCCATCCGGACTTTGACCGTCGGTCCAGGAGTTCCACCTGGTCAACCGGTCACTGGCTGTGACCGGGTCGCGGACTGTTACCGCCGGTTCGGAGTTTCACCGACCCCAGAGCACGCGAGCTGCTGCTCGTTCACCTGCGAGACTACCGCACCCGACCGGCACGCCGGTGGGGCGTGGGTCACACCGGTACCCAGGGGCGACCAGTGCCGAGCAGTGCCGATCGGTGCTGTTCAGCGCCGGCGGCGCTTCTCGCGCACCCGGACGCTGATCCGGATCGGCGAGCCCTCGAACCCGAACTCCTCGCGCAGCCGGCGCTCGATGAACCGGCGGTAGCCGGCCTCGATGAACCCCGTGGCGAAGATGACGAAGCGCGGCGGGCGCGTCGAGGCCTGCGTGGCGAACAGGATGCGCGGCTGCTTGCCGCCGCGCACCGGGTGCGGGTGGGCGGAGACCAGCTCGCCGAGGAACCCGTTCAGGCGCCCGGTGGGGATGCGCGTGTCCCAGGAGGCCAGCGACGTCTCCAGCGCCCGGACCAGCCGGTCGGTGTGCCAGCCGGTGCGTGCCGAGACGTTGATCCGGGGCGCCCAGGTGACCTGGACGAGCTCCTTGTCGATCTCGCGCTCGAGGAAGTGCCGGCGGTCGTCGTCCATCAGGTCCCACTTGTTGTAGGCGATGACGAGGGCCCGGCCGGCGTCGACGGTCTGGGAGATGACCCGCAGGTCCTGCTCGGTCAGCGGTGTCGAGGAGTCGATGAGCACGACGGCGATCTCGGCCTTCTCGATGGCGGCCTGCGTGCGCAGCGAGGCGTAGAAGTCCGCGCCCCGGGTCTGGTGCACCCGGCGGCGGATGCCGGCGGTGTCGACGAACCAGTACGGGATCCCCTTGATCTCCACGAGCTCGTCGACCGGGTCGCGGGTCGTCCCCGCCGTGGAGTCGACCACGACGCGCTCGGCGCCCGCCAGCTTGTTCAGCAGGGAGGACTTGCCGACGTTGGGACGTCCCACGAGCGCGACGCGACGCGGGCCCTCGGGCCGCAGCTCACCGCGCGCCGACTCGTCCGGCAGCACCTCGAGCACGGCGTCGAGCATGTCGCCCAGGCCGCGCCCGTGCAGCGCCGAGACGGGCATCGGCTCGCCCAGGCCCAGTGCCCACAGCGCGGCGGCGTCCGCCTCGCCGGACGGGCCGTCGACCTTGTTGGCGCACAGGATCACCGGCTTGCCCGAGCGGCGCAGCAGCTCGACGACGCGTTCGTCGGTGGCCGTGGCACCCACCTGGGCGTCCACGACGAACACGACGGCGTCGGCGAGGTCGATCGCGACCTCGGCCTGCTCGGCGACCTTGGACTCCATGCCGGCGACGTCGACCTCCCACCCGCCGGTGTCGACGAGCGTGAAGTCGGTGCCCGACCACTCGGCCGCGTAGGTCACCCGGTCGCGGGTGACGCCGGGGGTGTCCTCGACGACGGCCTCGCGCCGCCCGAGGATGCGGTTGACGAGGGTCGACTTGCCGACGTTGGGCCGGCCGACCACCGCCAGCACCGGCAGCGGGGCCTCGGCCGGAGCGGCGTCGAGGTCCTCCCAGCCGGTGTCGAGCAGCTCGCGGTCGGTCTCGTCGAGCTCGAACTCCTCGAGGCCGGCGCGCAGTGCGCGCTCGCGGGCCTCGTCGTCGGCGAAGTCGGTGACGACGGGACCGAGGTCCTCGACCGGGACCTCGGCGGTGTCGACAGGGTCGGCGGGCACGGGCTCGGGACCGTCGGCGGGTGTGGTCATGCCTGCCATTGTCCCAGGCGATCGACGACGGAGAGGACCGCCGCGACGGTCTGGTCCAGATCCAGCTCGCTGGAGTCGACCGTCACCACGCCGTCCGCCGCGGTGAGGAACTGGCTGACGGTCGAGTCGTCGCGGTCCCGGCGCAGCACCTGGTCGCGGGTGGCGTCCACGGCGGCGGCGTCCGCCGCACCGTGCACCTCCAGCGACCGGCGGCGCAGCCGCGCCTCCTCGCTGGCGGTCAGCAGGACGCGGGCGTCGGCGTCGGGGGCGACGACCGTGGTGATGTCGCGGCCCTCGGCGACGATGCCACGGCCGCCGGAGAAGCCGTCGGTGTTCTCGGCGTCGATGACGGCGCGCTGGCGGCGCTTCATCTCGGCGCGGACCTCGAGGTTCGTCGCCACCTGCGACACCGCCGAGGAGACCTCGGTGGTGCGGATCGCCGCGGCGACGTCGTCACCGTCGAGCACCACACCGGGTGCGGCGGGGTCGACGCCCATCTCGAGGGGCATCTCGCGCACGGCCCGCGCGACGGCGTCGGCGTCGTCCAGGGCGACGTCGGTGCGCACGCACCACAGCGTGGCGGCCCGGTACATCGCACCGGTGTCGAGGTAGGCCAGGCCGAGACGGCCGGCGACGGCCTTCGAGACGCTGGACTTGCCGGACCCGGACGGGCCGTCGACGGCAATGGTGACCACAGGTTCTTCGCTCTCTGTCGGGGACGGGAGGGGACGTGGGGGGCGACGGACTCAGAGGTCCACGGCGCGCATCAGCGTGCCGAGCTCGGTGCGGCCGAGCACGCGGGTGCGGCCGACCTTCAGGTCGCCGAGGGTGACGGGCCCGACGCGGGTGCGCACCAGACGCGTGACCGGGAAGCCGATCGCGTCGAACATCCGCCGCACGATGCGGTTGCGGCCCTCGTGCAGGACCACCTCGATCATCGTCCGGCCGGGCACGGCGTCGACGACGTGGACCTTGTCCATGCGGGCGGGGCCGTCGTCGAGCTCGACGCCGGCCAGCAGCTCCTTGGCGTGGCGCGGGTAGAACTCGCCGCCCTCGACCGTCACCAGGTAGGTCTTCGGGATCTCGTAGCGCGGGTGCGACAGCCGGTTGCCGAGCTCGCCGTCGTTGGTCAGCAGCAGCAGGCCCTCGGAGTCGGCGTCCAGGCGCCCGACGTGGAACAGGCGCTCCGGGCGGTCCTGCACCAGCTCGGCGACCGTGGGACGCCCCTCGGGGTCGCTCATCGCCGAGAGCATCCCGAGCGGCTTGTTCACCGCGACGGTGATCTTCGAGTCGTCGAGCTGGACGCGCAGCCCGTCGACGTGGACGACGGCGGTGGCCGGGTCGACCCGCACGCCCAGCTCGACCACGACCTGGCCGTCGACCTCCACCCGGCCGTCGGCGATCAGCGCCTCGCAGGCGCGCCGCGAGCCGAGCCCGGCCTGGGCGAGCACCTTCTGCAGGCGCACGCCGTCGGGGACGTGGACGTCGACGGTCGGGGACGCGGGGGCCTGGCGGCGCGAGGAGCGGCGGCTCCCGCCGCGGCGTGAGGTGGGCATGGACCCTATTGTCGCAGGACCGCGGCGCGACGCCGACCTCAGTCGACGCCGAGGTCCTCCAGCCCGCCGAGCGCCTCCACGCCGGGCAGGTGCGGGGCCAGCGGCGGCAGCTCGTCCAGCGACGACCAGCCCATCCGGTCCAGGAACTCCCCGGTGGTGCCGAACAGCACCGCGCCCGTGGACGGGTCCTGGCCGACCTCGGCCACCAGGTTGCGGGCCAGCAGGGTGCGCACGACCCCGTCGACGTTGACCCCGCGCACGGCCGAGACCTGCCCGCGGGTGACGGGCTGGCGGTAGGCGACGACCGCGAGGGTCTCCAGGGCGGCCTGGCTGAGGCGGGACGACTGGCCCTCCAGCACGAAGCGGGCCACCACGTCGGTCAGGTCGCGGTGGGAGTAGAAGCGCCACCCCTCGGCGCCGCGCCGCAGCTCGAACCCGCGCGGCCGGGCGCCGTCGGCCCCCTGGTACTCCTGCGCCAGGGCGGTCAGCGCCGCGTGCACCTCGGCGGTGGGGCGTGCCACGGCGGCGGCGAGCCGTTCGGCCGGGACCGGGGACTCGGCGACCATGAGGATCGCCTCCAGCGCGGCGGGCAGGCCGCCGGGCAGGTCGTCGACGTCGACCTGGTCGGGGCTGTCCCCCGACGCCGGATCGGCGACGTCCTGCGGCGTCGGGACGCTCTGCGTCGACTCGGTCATGCGGCTCCCTCCTGGGCGCCGTCGAACTCCTCGACGTCGCCCACGTCGTCGTCGGTCCCGCCCGTCCAGCGCACGGTCAGCTCGCCGAGGGCGGCCGCCTGGTCGAAGGCGACCTGCCCGCTGCGGAACAGCTCCAGCAGCGCCAGGAACCGCGCGACGACCACGAGCCGCTCCGCACCGGCGGTCAGGGCGCGGAAGGTCGCGGCGTGCTCGCGGCGCAGCTGGTCGGCCACGATCAGCGCCTCCTCGCGCACGCTCACGGCGGCGCCGTGCAGGTGGCTCAGCCCCACCACGGGCGGCGGCTTCGGCTCCAGGGCGCGGGCGGCCAGCTCGGCCAGGCGAGCGCCGTCCAGGGTCCACACGAGCTCGGGGAGCATCGCGGTCAGGTGCTCCTCCAGCGGCACCGACCGCGGCACCCGCCGTCCGGCGTCGGCGAGCCGGTCGGCGAACACCGCCGAGATCTCCTTGTAGGCGCGGTACTGCAGCAGTCGCGCGAACAGCAGGTCGCGCGCCTCGAGGAGCTCGAGGTCGTCGGCGTCCTCCTCGGCCGTGCCGGGCAGCAGCCGCGCCGCCTTGAGGTCGAGCAGCGTGGCGGCCACGACGAGGAACTCGCTCGCCGCGCCCAGGTCCCACGAGGGGTGCTCCTCGCCGCGGTCGGCGGCCTCGAGCGCGGCGGACTCGGCGGCGCGCAGGTGTGCGACGAAGTCGTCGGTCACCTCTGCCAGGGCCACCTCGGTCAGGTCCAGCTCCCGGGCGTTGATCAGCGACAGCAGCAGGTCGAACGGTCCGTCGAAGTTGTCGAGGTGGACCTCGAACGCCCCGGCGCGGGCCCGCCCCGCCGCAGCCTCCGCCGGGGCCTGCTCAGGTGGCGCTGCCACGGGCGACGAGCTCACGCGCCAGCTGCCGGTAGGCCGCCGCACCCGCGTGCGACGGGGCGTGGGAGGTGATCGGCTCGGCCGCGACCGAGGCGTCCGGGAACTTGACGGTCCGGCCGATGACGGTGTGCAGCAGCGTGTCGCCGAAGGCCTCGTGGACGCGTTGGACCACCTCGCGCGAGTGCAGGGTGCGCGAGTCGTACATGGTCGCCAGGATGCCGTCCACGGCCAGGTCGGGGTTGAGCCGGTCGCGCACCTTGTCGATGGTCTCCACGAGCAGGGCGACGCCGCGCAGGGCGAAGAACTCGCACTCCAGCGGGATGAGGACGCCGTCCGCGGCGGTCAGCGCGTTGACGGTGAGCAGGCCGAGCGACGGCTGGCAGTCGATGAGCACGACGTCGTAGGTGTCCAGCGCCGGGCGCAGGGCGCGCGACAGCACGGACTCGCGGGCGACCTCGCCCACGAGCTGCACCTCGGCGGCCGAGAGGTCGATGTTCGCCGGGACGACGTCGAGCCCCGCGATCGCGGTGGGGCGCACCACGTCGTCGAGGGTGACGTCACGCTCCATGACGAGGTTGTAGACGCTCAGCTCCAGGTCGTGCGGGCTCACGCCCACGCCGACGGAGGCCGCGCCCTGCGGGTCGAAGTCGACCAGCAGCACCTTGCGGCCGTACTCGGCGAGGGTCGCCCCGAGGTTGATGGTCGTGGTGGTCTTGCCCACGCCGCCCTTCTGGTTGCACATCGCCACGATGCGCGCGGGCCCGTGGGAGGAGCGCGGGGCGGGCGGGGGGAACTCGGGCAGCGGCCGTCCCACCACGTCGGTGGCCGGGCCGTCCTGGTTCGCCTCCGCGCCCGGGACCCCGGGCAAGGTGTTCTCGGCGGTCGCCGGCTGCGTCATCGTGTCACTCCCCCGGGTGCCTCGGTCACGCTGTCACGCTACACCGCGCCACCCGTCGCGACCGGTCGCCGCCTCGGCGCGCCGTCGCGTCAGGACAGGGCCCGGGGGTGCGCGGCGGCGTAGACCTCCCGCAGTGCCTCCGGGGTGACCATCGTGTAGATCTGCGTCGTGGTGACCGAGGCGTGGCCCAGCAGCTCCTGGACGACCCGCACGTCCGCTCCCCCGGCCAGCAGGTGGGTGGCGAAGGAGTGGCGCAGCGTGTGCGGCGAGACGTGCTCGGCCAGCCCGGCGCGGTCCGCCGCGCGCTGCAGCACGGCCCAGGCGCTCTGGCGCGAGAGCCGGTCGCCACGGGAGTTGAGGAACAGCGCCGGGGTGCTGCGCCCGTGGGCGCTCCCGGCCGTGGCCAGGACCGGCCTGGCCCGGACGAGGTAGGCGTCCACCGCGTCACGTGCGTAGGACCCGACGGGGACCACTCGCTCCTTGCCGCCCTTGCCGAACAACCGCACGACGGCCTCGGTGCCGACGTCGTCGACGTCGAGCCCGACCACCTCGCTGATCCGGCCCCCGGTGGAGTAGAGCAGCTCGAGCAGAGCGCGGTCGCGCAGGCCGGGCGCGCCCTCGACGGCGGACGCCGCGGCGAGGAGGCGGGCCACGGCGTCGACGCTCAGGGCGTGCGGCAGCCGGCGGGTCTGGGTGGGTGCGGTGACCTCGACCGTGGGGTCGTCGGGGGCGTGGCCCTCGGCCTGGGCGAACCGGTGCCAGCCCCGCAGGGCCGCCAGGGCACGGGCCGTCGAGGCGGGCGAGAGCGCCCGGCCGCCGTCGTCCCCCTCGCGCACCGCGTCCAGGTACGCCTCGACGTCGGGCTCGGTGACCTGTGCCAGGCCCGACCGGCCGAGACCGTCGAGGAAGGCGGCGTAGCGGGTCAGGTCCCGGCGGTAGGCCTGCACGGTGTTGCCGGACAGCCCCCGCTCGACCCGGAGGTGGGCGAGGTAGTCGCGCAGCGCCGAGTCCAGCGCGTCGGGCAGGTCGGCGGGGGCCACGGTCATCCGGCCATCATGCCTCTGCCGGGGCGTCCTCCAGCAGCAGCCGCGACAGCGCGTCGAGGACCCACTCGGCGTACTCCTGGTGCGTCCAGCCGTGCTCCTGGGTCATCGACAGGTAGACACCGGGGCCGTAGAGGGTCAGGAAGACCTGGGTCGCGCGGTCGACGTCGAGCCCCGGGCGCAGACCGTGATGCTCGTCGAGCAGCACGACGACGCGGCGGTAGTCGTCCTGGCGCCAGCCCTCGGTCTGCGCCAGGACCGTGGCCACCTCCGGGTCGGTCAGGGCGGCGACGCGTGCGGCCTCGTGCACGACCGCGACCCGCGCCCAGATGTCGACCGCCCCGCGCACGAAGCGCTCCAGCATCTCGTGGGCGGACCCGGCGGCGATCGCCTCGCGGAACCACTCCGACTCCTGCGGGCGCGTCGGCACGCTGCCCTCGTCGAGGTCGCCCCTGATCGCGGCGGACAGCAGCTCGCCGAGCAGCTGCGCCTTCGTGCGGAACACGAGGTAGACCGTCTGGACCGCGACGCCACCACGGTCCGCGACGGCCTGCATCGTCATCCCGTGATAGCCCCGGTCGGCGATCTCCGCGTAGGCGGCGCGCAGGATCGTCCGTCGCGTGCGGGCGGCGCGCTCGCGACGGGTCGGCGCGCGCCCGTCGGAATTGTCGTTGACAGCCTCGGCCATGCGTCCGACACTACTAGATATAGTCACTAGTGGCGTCCACTAGTGAGAAGCACCAGCGAAGCGCCCACGCATCGCAGGCAGATCGAGGCGAGGCCTCTCATGACCCCACGACGTGCCCACGGACCCGACCGGCCGACCATGACGGCGACGGCCCGTGCACCGGTCAGCTTCCCCGTCTCGGGCCAGCCCGAGGACACCGACGACGTCGGCGCGCCGCGCCGGCGGGTCCCGGTGCGCGCGGGGCCGGCCGCTGCGCTGGGCATGCTGCTGGGGGCCCTGAGCTCCGCAGTGACCGTCGCCGTGGTCGCGGGGATGTCGGTGCCGCCGGACGCACCGGCGTCGACGCCCGGTGGCGGTCCGGACGCCGACGGCGGGGACGAGGTCCGTGCCGTCAGCGTCTCCGAGCTCGCTCCTGACGACGAGGTCTACCTGGTCGTGGAGAGGCTCCGCGACGGGGGCACCCGGTTCCGCGTGCAGACCGAGCTCCCCCCGCCCGCACCCCCCGAGGTGCCGCTGGTGCGGTCCGGGACGCCGTCCGCGTGCCCCGCGGACGGCACGGCCCCTCGCCGTCCGGCGCGCTGCTGAGCGAACGCCGGATCAGAAGGGCAGGAAGACGTCCACGGCGACGGCGACGAACAGCAGGGTGAGGTAGGTGATGGAGGCGTGGAAGACCTTCATCGCGCCGGGGCCCTTGCGGGCGCGGCCCTGCGCCTTGCGCAGCATGGAGATCGTCAGCCACAGGAACCAGCCGCCCAGTCCGGCCGCCACCGCCGTGTAGACCCAGGTCATCCCGGCCAGCGGGACGAGCGCCAGGGAGCACGCGATCATCGCGATCGTGTGGCCCAGCATCTCGGCGGCCACACGGCGGTCCGTGGCGACCACGGGCAGCATCGGCACACCGGCGGTGGCGTAGTCCTTCTTGAACTTCACCGACAGCGGCCAGTAGTGCGGGGGCGTCCAGAAGAAGATGACGCCGAACAGGGCGAGCGCCGCCCAGCTCAGGCTCTCGGTCACGGCCGCCCAGCCGATGAAGACCGGCATGCAGCCGGCGATGCCGCCCCACACGATGTTCTGCGGGGTCCGGCGCTTGAGGATCATCGTGTAGCCCACGACGTAGATCGCGATCGCCCCGAACGTCAGCCACGCGGCCGGGACGTTGACCAGCCAGGCGAACCACACCAGCGCCACCACGCCGAGCGCCGTGGCGAAGACGAGCGCGTTGCGGGGCCGGATCTCCCCCGTGACGAGCGGACGCCGCTTGGTGCGGTTCATCATCTCGTCGATGTCGCGGTCGAGGTAGCAGTTGAAGGCGTTGGCCGAGCCCGCCGCGAGCGCCCCGCCGATCAGCGTGGCCACGACGAGCCAGAGGTCGGGCAGGCCGCCCTCGGCGAGGATCATCGTGGGCACCGTGGTCACGAGCAGCAGCTCGATGATGCGGGGCTTGGTCAGGGCCACGTACGCGCCCACACGGTCGCGCCAGCCGGTCGAGCGCCGCGCGGCCGACCCGTGCACGGCAGCGCGTGTCGGGGTCGACGAGGAGTCCGTCGGTCGGCTGAGGGTGCTCACGCGCGCAGGGTTCCGTTCGCGAAGGTGGTCCGGGCGGGTCCCATGCTACGCGCCACCGGGGCCTCGGGTGCGCCCGCGGTGCCCGCCGTCACCTGTGAGATTCCTCCGCCCGTGGGGTGGGGCTTCTGCGTGACGCTCACATGCTGGGACATTCTGAGACGGTGAGCGCGGCCTGCGGCACCGCCCGCTAGTGTGGAGGGGCACAACGCAGGGCATCGGTGCCGTCGTGCGCACCGGATCGACCGCTGCGCACGGCGCCAGGACCTCGCCTCCCCCGAGAGAGCGGGACCGCCGCGCCCGGCACCGGTACAGCAGCAGAGCAACCCGGGGCAGCGCCTCGGGCAGGAAAGAGGCATTCGTGAACGCGTTCGATCCCGCACCGGCACCGCTCGAGTGGAACGACCTGGACGAGCGGGCGGTCAAGTCCATCAAGGCGCTCGCCGCCGACGCCGTGGAGAAGTGCGGCAGCGGTCACCCGGGCACGGCGATCTCCCTCGCCCCGGCCGCCTACCTGCTCTTCCAGAAGACGATGCGGCACGACCCCTCCGACCCGACCTGGGTCGGTCGCGACCGGTTCGTGCTCTCGGCCGGGCACTCGTCCCTGACGCTGTACCTGCAGCTCTTCCTGGCCGGCTACGGCATGGAGATGGACGACCTGGCCGCGCTGCGCACCTTCAACTCCCAGACGCCGGGCCACCCCGAGTACGGCCACACGCCCGGTGTCGAGATCACCACCGGCCCGCTCGGCCAGGGGCTGGCCTCCGCCGTCGGCATGGCCTACGCCTCGCGCCGCGAGCGGGCGCTGCTCGACCCCGACGCCGCGGCCGGCACCTCGCCGTTCGACCACCACGTGTACGTCATCGCCTCCGACGGCGACCTGCAGGAGGGCGTGACCTCCGAGGCCTCGTCGCTGGCCGGCACGCAGCAGCTCGGCAACCTCGTCGTGATCTGGGACGACAACAAGATCTCGATCGAGGACGACACCGAGATCGCCTTCACCGAGGACGTCCTGGCCCGGTACGAGGCCTACGGCTGGCACACCCAGCGGGTCGACTGGACCAACGGCGGCACGGGCTACGCCGAGGACACCGACGCGCTCGCCACCGCGCTGGACGCCGCGAAGAACGAGACGGGCAAGCCGTCGATCATCGCGCTGCGCACGATCATCGGCTGGCCGTCGCCGACCAAGCAGAACACCGGCGGCATCCACGGCTCGGCGCTCGGCGCCGACGAGGTCGCCGGGCTCAAGACGACCCTGGGTCTCGACCCCGAGGCCACGTTCACCATCGACGACGACGTCCTCAAGCACACGCGGTCGGTCGCCGAGCGCCACGGCTCCGAGCGCGACGCCTGGGACACCGCCTTCGAGGCGTGGAAGACCGCCAACCCGGACGGCGCCGCGCTGCTCGAGCGGCTCGGCGCGCGCGAGCTGCCCGCCGGCTGGACCGAGTCGCTGCCCGTCTTCGAGGCCTCCGAGAAGGGCGTCGCCACCCGGGCCGCCTCGGGCAAGGTGCTCTCGGCGCTGGCCGACGTGCTGCCCGAGCTGTGGGGCGGCTCGGCCGACCTCGCCGGGTCGAACAACACCACGATGGACGGCGAGCCGTCCTTCATCCCGTTCGAGCACGCCACGAAGAAGTTCCCGGGCAACCCGCAGGGCCGCACGCTGCACTTCGGCATCCGTGAGCACGCGATGGGCTCGATCCTCAACGGCATCGTGCTGCACGGCCTCACCCGCCCCTACGGCGGCACCTTCCTGCAGTTCTCGGACTACATGCGTGCCTCGGTGCGCCTGGCCGCGCTCATGGAGATCCCCACCACCTTCGTGTGGACCCACGACTCCATCGGTCTGGGCGAGGACGGCCCGACCCACCAGCCGGTCGAGCACCTCGCCGCGCTGCGCGCGATCCCCGGTCTCGACGTCGTCCGTCCGGCGGACGCCAACGAGACCGCGTGGGCCTGGCGCGGCATCATCGAGAACACCTCGAACCCCGCCGGCCTGGTGCTGACCCGCCAGGGGGTGCCCACCTACCCCCGCGGCGAGGACGGCTTCGCGCCGGCCGAGGGCACCCTGCGGGGCGCCTACACCCTGCTCGACACGGAGGGCACGCCGGACGTCATCCTGGTCGGCACCGGGTCCGAGGTGCAGCTCGCCGTCGAGGCGCGCGAGCAGCTCGCGGCCGACGGCATCGCCGCCCGCGTCGTGTCCATGCCCAGCCGCGAGTGGTTCGACCGCCAGGACGCCGAGTACCGCGAGTCGGTGCTGCCCGCGGCCGTCAAGGCTCGCGTGTCGGTCGAGGCCGGCATCGCGCTGAGCTGGCGCGACGTCGTCGGCGACGCCGGCCGCTCGGTCTCGCTCGAGCACTACGGCGCGTCGGCCGACTACAAGACGCTGTACCGCGAGTTCGGCATCACCGCCGACGCCGTGGCCACGGCGGCCCGCGAGTCGCTCGCCACCGTCCGCGGCGAGTGACGTCCACGACGGCGGGGGTCGGCGCGCGCCGGCCCCCGCCGTCGTCCACGATGAGACCTGCGAACGCGAACCGACGAGGTAGGAGACCCACGTGACCGAGACCGACCGCCCCACCGCACGACTCTCCGCAGCCGGTGTGTCCATCTGGCTCGACGACCTCTCCCGGGAGCGGCTCGACACCGGCAACCTCGCCGGCCTGGTGGACTCCCACCACGTGGTCGGCGTGACCACCAACCCCACGATCTTCGCCGGCGCCCTCGCCGGCGGCGACGCCTACGACGCGGCCCTGGCCGACCTCGCCGGCACCGACGTCGAGGCCGCCGTCGAGCGCATCACCACCGACGACGTGCGCGCCGCGGCCGACGTGCTGCGTGGCGTCTACGACCGCACGGACACCGTGGACGGCCGGGTCTCGATCGAGGTCGACCCGCGCCTGGCCCGCGACACCGAGGCGACGGTCGCCACCGCCCGGCGGCTGTGGAGCACCGTGGACCGCCCCAACGTCATGATCAAGATCCCCGCCACCGTCGAGGGTCTGCCGGCGATCACCGAGACCCTCGCCGCCGGGATCAGCGTCAACGTCACGCTCATCTTCTCCATCGAGCGCTACCGCGCCGTGATGGAGGCGTTCCTCGCCGGTCTCGAGCAGGCCCGTGCCAACGGTCACGACCTGTCCGTGATCGGGTCGGTCGCGTCGTTCTTCGTCTCGCGCGTCGACGCCGCCGTCGACCCCGCGCTGGCCGAGGTCGGCACCGACGAGGCGTCCGCGCTGCAGGGCACGGCGGCGATCGCCAACGCTCGCCTCGCCTACGCCGCCTACCAGGATGTCTTCGAGGCCGACGTGACGGGCCGCTGGGCCGCGCTGCGCGAGGCCGGGGCGCACCCGCAGCGTCCGCTGTGGGCCTCGACCGGCGTGAAGAACCCCGACTACCCCGACACGCTCTACGTCACCGAGCTCGTCGCCCCCGGGGTCGTGAACACGATGCCGCAGGCCACGCTCGACGCGGTCGCCGACCACGGCGAGATCCCCGCCGACACCGTGACCGGCACCGCCGACAGCGCCGCGGCCACGATCGCCGCCATCGAGGCCCAGGGGATCTCGATGGCCGAGGTGACCGCACAGCTCGAGGCCGAGGGCGTGAGCAAGTTCGAGAAGAGCTGGGACGAGCTGCTCACCACCACCAAGACCGGGCTCGACGCCGCGGGCGCCTGACCTGCCGCGCCCCCGCACCGCACCACCGCCCACGAGAGAGACGGGACACCGTGAGACCCGCCAAGATCACCGCTGAGCAGAATCCGCTGCGCGATCCGCTCGACCTGAGACTCCCCCGGATCGCCGGCCCGTGCGGCCTGGTGATCTTCGGGGTCACCGGAGACCTGTCGCGCAAGAAGCTCATGCCGGCCGTGTACGACCTGGCCAACCGCGGCCTGCTGCCGCCCGGTTTCGCGCTCACGGGCTTCGCCCGGCGCGACTGGGAGGACGAGGACTTCGCCCAGGTGGTGCACGACGCCGTCAAGGAGCACGCCCGCACGCCGTTCCGGGAGGCGACCTGGAAGCAGCTCTCCGAGGGCATCCGCTTCGTCCAGGGCAGCTTCGACGACCCGGACGCCTTCGAGGAGCTGCGCCGCACGGTCGAGACCCTCGACGCCGAGCGCGGCACCGGAGGCAACCACGCGTTCTACCTGTCGGTGCCCCCCAGCGCGTTCCCGCTCGTCTGCGACCAGCTCTCGCGCTCGGGGCTGTCGCAGTCCCCCGAGGACGCCTGGCGCCGCGTGGTGATCGAGAAGCCGTTCGGCCACGACCTGACCTCGGCCCAGGAGCTGGACGCCGTCGTGTCCCAGGTCTTCGACCCCGAGTCCGTGTTCCGGATCGACCACTACCTCGGCAAGGAGACCGTCCAGAACATCCTGGCGCTGCGGTTCGCCAACCAGCTGTTCGAGCCGCTGTGGAACTCCAACTACGTCGACCACGTGCAGATCACCATGGCCGAGGACATCGGCATCGGCGGCCGGGCCGGCTACTACGACGGCGTCGGTGCGGCGCGCGACGTCATCCAGAACCACCTGCTGCAGCTCCTCGCCCTCGTGGCGATGGAGGAGCCGGTGAACTTCGACGCCGACGCGCTGCGCGCCGAGAAGATCAAGGCGCTGTCCTCGGTCCGGCTGCCGCGCGACCTGTCGCGTCACACGGCCCGCGGGCAGTACGCCTCGGCCTGGCAGGGCGGGGAGAAGGTTCCCGGGTTCCTCGAGGAGGAGGGGTTCAACCCCGAGTCCACCACCGAGACCTACGCCGCCGTGCGCATGGACATCGACAACCGCCGCTGGGCCGGCGTGCCGTTCTACCTGCGCACCGGCAAGCGGCTCGGTCGCCGCGTCACCGAGGTGGCGGTGGTGTTCAAGAAGGCGCCGCACCTGCCGTTCGAGTCCTCGCTGACCTCGGACCTGGGCTCCAACGCCCTGGTCATCCGAGTCCAGCCCGACGAGGGCGTGACGCTCCGGTTCGGCGCCAAGGTGCCCGGGACCGCGATGGAGGTCCGCGACGTCACGATGGACTTCGGCTACGGGCACTCCTTCACGGAGTCCTCCCCCGAGGCCTACGAGCGCCTCATCCTCGACGTCCTGCTGGGAGACCCGCCGCTGTTCCCCACCCGCGAGGAGGTCGAGCTCTCCTGGAAGATCCTCGACCCGGTGATCGCGCACTGGGCCGGCAAGGGCAAGCCGGACACGTACCCGGCCGGTTCCTGGGGACCGCAGTCGGCCGACGCCATGATGGCCCGCGACGGCCGCACCTGGCGTCGACCCTGACCCGCCGGCCGCACCAAGGAGTGAACTGATGATCATCGACATGCCGGACACCAGCACCAACGCGGTGGGCAAGCGGCTCGACAGCCTGCGGGACGAGGGCGGCGCCGTCGCGCTGGGACGCGTCCTGACGCTCGTCGTCGTGGCCGGTGAGGACGACATCGAGGCGGCCGTCGACGCCGCCAACGAGGCCAGCCACGAGCACCCGTGCCGCGTCGTCGTCATGGCGCCCCTCGCCGACGGCGCGACGGACGGACGGGTCGACGCCGAGATCCGCGTCGGCGGCGACGCCGGCGCCTCCGAGGTGATCGTGCTGCGCTGCTCCGACCCGCTGCGCGAGCACCCCGACACCCTCGTGATGCCGCTGCTGCTCCCCGACGCACCGATCGTCGTGTGGTGGCCCGCCGGAGGCCCCTCGGACCCGACGGCGAACCCGCTGGGCGCCATGGCCCAGCGACGCATCACCGACACCACGCGGGCCGACGACCCGGTCGACATGCTCGGTCGGCTGGCGGAGGCGTTCACGGAGGGCGACACCGACCTGGCGTGGGCCCGGGTCACCCTGTGGCGCGGACTCATCGCCGCCGCCGTGGACCAGCCCCCCTACGAACCGGTCACGGCCGTGCGGGTCGAGGGCGAGCACCAGCACACCTCGCTCGACCTGCTGGCGTCCTGGCTCGGTGCCAAGCTGCGCTGCCCCGCGCGCGTGGTCCGCACCGAGGACGCGGACGCCATCACGCGGGTGGTCCTGGAGCGCAGGAGCGGCCCCATCGTCCTGGACCGCCCGGACGGGCGTGTCGTGACCATCACGCAGCCGGGCAAGCCGGAGCGACGCGTCTCGCTGCCGATCCGTGCGCTGTCCGAGGCCCTCATCGAGGAGCTGCGGCGTCTCGACCCGGACGAGGTCTACGGGCAGGTGTTGCGAGCGCTGGAGCGCGTCGAGACAGTGGAGTCGGCATCATGAGCACCCGTCTCGTCGTCGTCCACCCCGACGCCGCCGTCCTCGCCGAGGCCGCCGCGGCGCGGCTGCTCACGCGCCTGCTCGACGTGCAGTCCGTGCGCAGCCCCGCCCACGTCGTGCTGACGGGCGGCACGGTCGGCATCAGGACGCTCGCCGCAGCGGCCGCCAGCCCGCTGCGGTCGGCCGTCGACTGGTCCGGCGTGCACCTGTGGTGGGGGGACGAGAGGTTCCTTCCCGCCGGCGACCCCGACCGCAACGAGACCCAGGCGCGCGAGGCGCTCCTCGACGACCTCGTGGCGGCCGGCGCCCTGCCCGAGGAGAACATCCACCGGATGCCGGCGCGCGGGGACGCCCCGTCCGAGGCGGCCACGCCCGAGGAGGCCGCGGCCGCGTATGCCGACGAGCTCGCGGAGCACTCCGAGGACGGCACGACGCCGCACTTCGACGTGCTGCTGCTGGGCATGGGGCCCGACGGCCACGTGGCCTCGCTGTTCCCCGAGCACCACGCCCTCGAGGCGCCCGGGTACACGGTGGGCGTGCACGGTTCGCCCAAGCCGCCCCCGGAGCGGGTCTCGTTGACGTTCGCCGCGATCGGGCAGGCCGACGAGGTCTGGGTCGTGGCAGCCGGCAGCGAGAAGGCGGAGCAGGCCGCGGCCGCGCTGGCCGACGGCCCCGTGACGCAGGTGCCCGCCGTGCGTGCCGTGGGTCGTCACCGCACCCTGTGGCTGGTGGACGCCGCGGCGGCCTCCGCACGCGGCTGACCCGGTCGCCGGCCGGGGCCGGCCGACGACCCGCGAGGGTCGCCGGTCCCGGCCTCGCCGGCGGGCGGGAGCGTTCTCAGCCGCGTGCCGGGGCGACACCCTGGCGGCGCGCCTGCAGGGTGTCCAGAGCCTCCTGGAGCAGCGCGGCGCCGTCCTCGTCGGACCGACGCTCCTTCACGTACGCCAGGTGGGTCTTGTAGGGCTCGTTGCGCAGCGGGGCCGGCGGGTTCGCCGGGTCCTGCCCGGCGGGGAAGCCGCACCGGGGGCAGTCCCACTGCTCCGGGGGTTCGATCTCGTCGACCGCCGCGAAGCTCGGTCGTGTCTCGTGCCCGTTGAGGCACCAGTACGAGACCTGGTTCCGGGGCGCGGGCACGCCGCGCTCCTGCTCTCCCATCGGTCCTGCACCGACCCGCGAGCCGCGGATGGCGTGTCCGGCAGATGCCACGTGTCGTCCTCACCTTCGAGTCTGCGGGGTGTCTCCCCCGCGGACGATCCTCGTGCCCGGCGGTACCCCCGTACCACCGCCCGGCTCCGCTCCCCCGGCGGTTCGTGCCGTCAGCTCACACGCGTGGCGACCCCGAGCAGGACCACGACGACCGACCACACGACGGCGATACCGACGGTGATGCGGTTCAGGTTGCGCTCCGCGACGCCGGAGCTCCCCGCCGCGCTGGACATCCCTCCGCCGAACATGTCGGACAGTCCCCCGCCCTTCCCCTTGTGCATGAGGATGAGCAGGATCAGGAAGGCGCTGGTGAGCACCAGCAGCACGTTCAGGAAGATCGTCAACGCTGCGAACATCGTGTCCTCGGCTCTCGGCCGCCTCACGGCGGGCTGTCGGTGCCGGGATTGCCCGGCGCGGTCAAGACTAGGTGACGAACGCCTCCCGTGGCGAACCCCGGTCTTGACCGGGGTTCGACCGCCACGGGAGGCGTCGCTGACGCGGGGCGTCGGCCCCGCACCGGATCAGGAGACGTGCGACTGGTAGCGCGCGATCTTGGCGAACTCCTCGGCGTCGAGGCTCGCGCCGCCGACGAGAGCGCCGTCGACGTCCGTCTGCGCCATGATCTGCGCGACGTTGCCCGACTTCACCGAGCCGCCGTAGAGCACGCGCACGCCGTCGGCGAGCTCGGCGTCGTACAGCTCGGCGAGGCGGCCGCGGATCGCCCCGCAGACCTCCTGGGCGTCCTCCGGGGTCGCGACCTTGCCGGTCCCGATCGCCCAGACGGGCTCGTAGGCGATGACGACGGTCTTCGCCTGCTCGGCCGGGACACCCTCGAGCGCCGCGTCGACCTGCGCCAGGGTGTACGACACCTGGTCGCCCGCCTCGCGCACGTCGAGGCCCTCGCCGACGCACAGCACCGGCGTGATCTGCTGGGCGAAGGCCGCCTTGACCTTCGCGTTGATCAGCGCGTCGTCCTCGCCGTGGTGCTCGCGGCGCTCGGAGTGGCCGACGGCGACGTACGTGCACCCGAGGCGCGCGAGCATCGAGGCCGAGACGTCGCCCGTGTAGGCGCCCTTCTCGTGCGGGGAGAGGTCCTGGGCGCCGTAGCGGATGTCGAGCTTGTCCGCGTCGACCAGGGTCTGCACCGAGCGCAGGTCCGTGAACGGCGCGAGCACCGCCACCTCCACCGCGGAGTAGTCGTGCCCGGCGTCCTTGAGGGTCCAGGCGAGCTTCTGGACCGCGGCGATCGCCTCGGCGTGGTCCAGGTTCATCTTCCAGTTGCCCGCCATCAGCGGCGTGCGGTTCGTGGCCACAGTCGTGTCCTTCTGTCGTTCGGTGGGGTCGGTCAGTCGGCCAGCACGGTCAGGCCGGGCAGCTGCTTGCCCTCGAGCAGCTCGAGGCTCGCGCCGCCGCCCGTGGAGATGTGGCTGAAGCCCGCCTCGTCGAAGCCGAGCTTGCGCACGGCGGCCGCCGAGTCGCCGCCGCCGACGATCGAGAAGGCGCCGGCCGCGGTGGCGTCGACGATGCCCTGGGCCACGGCACGGGTGCCGCCGGCGAACGCCTCGAACTCGAAGACGCCCATGGGACCGTTCCAGGCGATCGTGCGTGCGTCGGCGAGCTTGGCCGCGAACAGCGCGCCGGAGTCCGGGCCGATGTCCAGGCCCATCTTGCCGTCGGGGATCGCGTCGGCGGCGACCGTCTCGTGGGGGGCGTCGGCCGCGAAGGAGTCGGCCGCCACGATGTCGGTGGGCAGCACGATCTCGACGCCGTTGGCCTCGGCCTGCGCGAGGTACTCCTTGACCGTGTCGATCTGGTCCTCCTCCAGCAGCGACGAGCCGACCGCGTGACCCTTGGCCGCCAGGAACGTGAACACCATCCCGCCGCCGATGAGGAGCCGGTCCGCCTTGGTCAGGAGGTTGGCGATGACGCCAAGCTTGTCGGACACCTTCGAGCCGCCGAGCACGACGGCGTAGGGGCGCTCCGGGTCGGTCGTGGCGCGGGACAGGGACTCCACCTCGGCGAGGACGAGCTCACCGGCACCGGCGGGCAGCCGCTCGGCGACGTCGTAGACGGAGGCCTGCTTGCGGTGCACGACGCCGAAGCCGTCGGACACGAACGCGTCGCCCAGCTCGGCCAGCTCACCGGCGAGCTCGGCCCGCTCGGCGTCGACCTTGGAGGTCTCGCGCGGGTCGAAGCGGACGTTCTCCAGCAGGGCCACCTGGCCGTCGGCCAGACCCGCGACGGTGGCGCGGGCGGACTCTCCGACGAGGTCCTGCGCGAGCGCGACGTCCTGGCCGAGGAGCTCGCCCAGGCGGGCGGCGACCGGGGCGAGGGAGAACGCCGGGTCCGGCGTGCCCTTGGGCCGGCCCAGGTGTGCCATCACCACGACGCGGGCGCCGGCATCGACCAGACGCGTCAGCGTCGGGAGCGCGGCACGGATGCGGCCGTCGTCGGTGATGGTCGTGCCGTCGAGCGGCACGTTGAAGTCGGAACGGACCAGGACGCGCCGGCCGCGCAGGTCGCCGAGCGAATCGATCGTCTTCATGAGCTCACCTCGTGAGAAGTTCTGGGTGTCGGACGGGTGGTGACACGACGACGTCCGCGGGTGCGCAGACCTGCTCGTCCTCGGGACGGGCGGGCCGCGCGCCCGCGGACGTCGTGGTCACCTCGGGGCGGTGGGGCTCGTCAGAGCTTCTCGCCGACGAGCTCGGTCAGCGACACGAGCGAGTTGGAGTAGCCCCACTCGTTGTCGTACCAGGAGACGACCTTGACCTGGTTGCCGATCACCTTCGTGAGCTTGGCGTCGAAGATGCTCTGGTGCGGGTCCGTCACGATGTCCGAGGAGACGATGTCGTCCTCGACGTAGGACAGCACGCCCTTGAGCGGGCCCTCGGCGGCAGCCTTGACCGCGGCGTTGACCTCCTCGACCGAGACCTCCTTGGGGGACTCGAAGGTCAGGTCGGTCGCCGAGCCGGTGATCGTCGGCACGCGCAGCGCGTAGCCGTCCAGCTTGCCCTTGAGCTCCGGGAGGACCAGGGCGACGGCCTTGGCGGCGCCGGTCGTGGTCGGCACGATGTTCTGGGCCGCGGCGCGGGCGCGACGCAGGTCCTTGTGCGGGCCGTCCTGGATGTTCTGGTCACCCGTGTAGGCGTGGATCGTGGTCATGAGACCACGCTCGATGCCGATCGCGTCGTTGAGGGCCTTGGCCAGCGGCGCGAGGCAGTTCGTGGTGCACGAGGCGTTGGAGATCACGTGGTGCGCGGCCGGGTCGTACTGGTCGCTGTTGACGCCCATGACGAAGGTCGCGTCCTCGTTCTTCGCCGGGGCGGAGATGATGACCTTCTTCGCGCCGGCGTCGATGTGCGCCTTGGCCTTGGTCGCGTCGGTGAAGAATCCGGTGGACTCGATCACGATGTCCGCACCCAGCTCGCCCCAGGGGAGGTTGGCCGGGTCGCGCTCGGCGAGAGCGCGGATCTTGGCGCCGTCGACGATGATGTTGTCGTCGTCGAACTCGACGGTCTTGCCGAACCGGCCCAGCACGGTGTCGTACTTGAGCAGGTGGGCGAGCGTCTTGTTGTCGGTGAGGTCGTTGACGCCCACGACCTCGATGTCCGCACCGGACTCGACCAGAGCCCGGTAGTAGTTACGTCCGATGCGGCCGAAGCCGTTGATACCGACGCGGATGGTCACGTTAGCCCTCCTCAGGGCGCGCCGGATCTGGACCGGCGCACACGGTAGATGCCAATCACTGGCGCGCACACAGCGCGCTGATGAGTTCGGCGCCACCCCGGGGGTCCCGCGACGAGCCGTCCCGGGAGCCGTAGTCCAGGGTCACACCGTCGTCACCTGACGGCTCCGAGCCTATACCCATCCGTTGCCCGACGCCGACCTCAGTGCACGGTGAGACAGGTGGGCCGACCACCGACGAGGTCACAGGTCGAGCAGGTCGGCGCTCAGCCCGGCCTCCGTGTCGGGGATGCCGAGCTCCAGGGCGCGCTTGTCCGCCGTGGACAGCAGCCGCCGGATTCGACCGGCGACCGCGTCCTTCGACAGCTGCGGCTCGGCGAGGCGCCCGAGCTCCTCCAACGAGGCCTGCTTGTGCGCGAGACGCAGCTCGCCCGCCTCGCGCAGGTGGTCCGGCACCTCGTCCCCGAGGATCTCGAAGGCGCGCTCCACCCGGGCCCCGGCCGCGACGGCCGCGCGTGCCGAGCGCCGCAGGTTCGCGTCGTCGAAGTTGGCCAGCCGGTTCGCCGTGCCGCGGACCTCACGGCGGGCGCGGCGGTCCTCCCAGGTCTGCCGGGTCGCCGTGGCGCCCATGCGGCGCAGCATCTCCCCGATGGCCTCGCCGTCGCGCACGACGACACGGTCGATCCCGCGGACCTCGCGCGACTTGGCCTGGACGCCCAGGCGCCGCGCGGCGCCCACCAGGGCGAGCGCGGACTCCGGGCCCGGACACGTGATCTCCAGGGCCATCGAGCGCCCCGGTTCGGTCAGCGAGCCGTGCGCGAGGAAGGCGCCCCGCCAGACGGCCTCGGCCTCGTCGGCGCCGCTCGAGACGACCTCGGGGGCCAGACCACGCACCGGCCGGCCACGACCGTCCAGCAGGCCCGTCTGACGGGCCAGCGACTCCCCGTCGCGCACCACGCGGACGACGAACCGGTCGTTCTTGCGCAGGCCACCCGCCTTGACCACGATCAGCTCGCTCTGGTGCCCGTACAGGTCGGCGATCGCGCGGCGCAGCCGCGCCGCCACCGCGTCGCCGTCGAGCTCGGCCTCGATGACCACCCGCCCGGAGATGATGTGCAGCCCTCCGGAGAAGCGCAGCATCGCCGACACCTCGGCCTTCCGGCACGACGTGCGCGTCACCTGATATCGAGCCAGCTCGTCCTTCACCTCTGCCGTGAGCGCCATGGCGTCATCCTGCCACGCCCTCGAAGACATCGTGATAGGCCGCCGCCAGGCGCAACGGGTCGTGCCGCGGGGTGCCGTCACCCCGTCGGACCTGCCGCAACACCAGCCGGGCACCGAGCCCGGCGGCGGCGCGTTCCAGCGCGTCGCGGTCGTCCACCGTCGAGGGGTCGGCGAGCACGGCGTCGACCCGCAGCCCCGGGGCGTGCTTGCGCAGCGCCTCGAGATGCTGCGGCGCCGACAGCCCGTGGGTCTCGCCGCGCTCGGCGCTGAGGTTCAGCGTCACGCAGCGCCGCGCCGTCGTCGAGTGCAGCGCCGCCGCCAGCTCCGGCACGAGCAGGTGCACCAGCACCGACGAGTACCAGGAGCCCGGGCCCATGACGACCCAGTCGGCCTCCTGCACCGCGCGGACCGCCTCCGGGCACGCCGGCGGGTCCGCCGGAACCAGCCGGAGCTGCTCGACCAGCCCGTCGGTGACGGCGACCCTGCTCTGCCCGACCACCGTGGAGCACCGGCCCTGCGAGGAGACGTCGGCCTCGACGACGAGCGGGACCGACGCCATGGGCAGCACCCGGCCGCGGGCGCCGAGCAGCCGGCCCACCCAGTCGAGCCCCGCCACGGTGTCCCCCAGGCGTTCCCAGAGCGAGACGATGAGCAGGTTGCCCATGGCGTGCCCGTCGAGCTCGCCGCCGGAGGCGAACCGGTGCTGGAGCAGCCCGCTCCACGTGCGGCCCCAGTCGGAGTCGTCGCACAGGGCGGCGAGCGCCATCCGCAGGTCGCCCGGGGGCACCACGCCCAGCTCCTCGCGCAACCGGCCCGAGGACCCGCCGTCGTCGGCCACCGTGACCACCGCCGTCAGCCGGTCGGAGAGCAGTCGCAGCGCTCCCAGCGTCGCGGACAGCCCGTGGCCGCCGCCGAGCGCGGTGACGGCGGGGCCGACGTCGGACGGTCCGTCCCGGTCGGACGACGGCGTCCGACCCTGTGTCGTCGCGGACAGGGTCTACTCCTTCCCGAGGTCACGTGCCGTGACCGTCACCCGCTGGCCGTCCTGACGCAGCCGGTCGGCGATCTCTCCCGCGATGGCCACGGACCGGTGCTTGCCGCCGGTGCAGCCCACGGCGATCGTGACGTAGCGCTTCTCCTCCGCGAGGTAGCCGGCCAGCACCGGCTCGAGGGCCGCGACGTAGCGGTCGACGAACTCCCTCGCCCCGGGCCGGGCCAGCACGTATTCGCGCACGGCCTCGTCCTGGCCGGTCAGGTGCCGCAGCTCGGTGATCCAGTAGGGGTTCGCCAGGAAGCGCACGTCGGCGACGTGGTCCGCGTCCAGCGGCAGGCCGTACTTGAAGCCGAACGCCACGACGTTCACGCGCAGGGAGTCGGCGGTGCCCGCCGCGACCGCGTCCCGGACCTCCTTGGCGAGGTCGTGGACCGACATCTCGGAGGTGTCCAGCACGACGTCGGCGCGCTCGGCCAGCGAGGCGAGCATGCGCCGCTCGGCCTCGATGCCGTCCAGGATCCGCCCGTCGCCCTGCAGAGGGTGCGGTCGCCGCACGCTCTCGTAGCGGCGGACCAGGACGTCGTCGCGGGCGTCGAGGAACAGGATGCGGTGCGTGACGCCGCTGTCGTCGAGGTGCTGCAGCGCCTGCGCCAGCTCGCCGAAGTACTCCCGGCCACGCACGTCGACGACGACCGCCAACCGCTCCACGGACGACCCGGCCTTCGTCATCAGGTCGACCAGCGGCACGATCATCATCGGTGGCAGGTTGTCCACCACGAACCAGTCCAGGTCCTCCAGGACGCCGGCGGCACGGGTGCGCCCCGCTCCGGACATGCCCGTGATGATGAGCACCTCGGGGTCGGAACGGTCAGGGGCGGGGGTGGCGGCCTCGATCTCGGGGATGCCCTGCGGGACGGTGATGGGCGACGGTTCGCTCATGGACACAGCATGCCAGTCATGACGCGGCCCCGGCGCCCGGAGTCTCGGCCCCGGCCGGCGTGGCGGCGGAGGCGGTCGCGCCCGCCAGGGCGTCGACCACGGCCTGCGCGGTGGCCGGGCCCATGCCCTTGACCCGGGCGACCTCGTCCACGGTGGCGGCGCGCAGGCGCTTGACCGAGCCGAAGGCGTCCAGCAGCGCACGCTGCCGGGCCGGCCCCAGGCCCGGCACCTCGTCGAGCACCGAGGACACCATGCCCTTGCTGCGCCGCTTGCGGTGCTGGGCGATCGCGAACCGGTGGGCCTCGTCACGCACACGCTGCAGCAGGTAGAGCCCCTGGGAGGCCCGCTCGAGGATGACCGGGTAGTCGTCGTGGGGCACCCAGACCTCCTCCAGGCGCTTGGCCAGCCCGCACAGGGCGACGTCGGTCACGCCCAGCTCCTCCAGCGCACGTGCCGCCGCGGCCACCTGCGGCGGCCCGCCGTCGACCACGACGAGGTTCGGCGGGTAGGCGAACCGCCGCCGCTCCTCCGGCTCGGCCTCGGCTCCCACGGGCCCCGAGCCGTCCACCTCGCCCGAGGCGTGCCGGTCGGAGAGGTAGCGCTTGAACCGGCGGGTGATGACCTCGTGCATCGCCGCGGTGTCGTCCGCCGCGCCGTCGCCGGCCGGGCCCCGGACGGAGAAGGTCCGGTACTCGCTCTTGCGGGGCAGGCCGTCCTCGAAGACGACCATGGAGGCCGACTGGTAGCTGCCCTGGGTGTGCGAGACGTCGTAGCACTCGATGCGCAGCGGCGCCTCGTCGAGCCCGAGGGCGTCCTGGAGCTCGGCGAGCGCCTGGCTGCGGGTGGTCAGGTCGCCGGCGCGGCGGGTCCGGTGCAGCGCCAGCGCCTGCTCGGCGTTCGTGCGGACCGTCTCGGCGAGCTCGCGCTTGTCCCCGCGCTGCGGGACGCGGACGTCCACCCGGGCGCCCCGCAGCCCGGACAGCCAGGTCGTCACCTCCGCCAGGTCCGGCGGCAGGACGGGCACGAGCACCTCGCGCGGCACGGCGTCCCGGGTGGCCGCCCGGGACTGCTCGGGCGCCAGCGTGGGGTCCTGGACCTCGTCGACGGCGCCGTACACCTGCTGGAGCAGGTGCTCGACCAGCTCCGCGTCGGTGACGTCCTCGACCTTCTCCACGACCCAGCCGCGCTGACCGCGGATCCGGCCCCCGCGGACGTGGAACACCTGGACCGCGGCCTCGAGCTCGTCGCCGACCAGCGCGAAGACGTCCGCGTCGGTGGCGTCCGAGAGGACGACGGCGTTCTTCTCGGTCACGCGACGCAGCGCCGCGAGGTCGTCGCGCAGCTGGGCGGCGCGCTCGTACTCCATCGCGGCCGCGGCGTCGGCCATCTCCTTCTCCAGCCGCCGGACGAACCGCCCGGTGTCACCGGCCATGAAGTCGCACAGGTCGCTCGCCAGGTCGCGGTGCTCCTCGGGGCTGACACGGCCCACGCACGGCGCCGAGCACTTGTCGATGTACCCGAGCAGGCAGGGCCGGCCGGACTGCTGGGCCCGCCGGTACACGCCCGCGGAGCAGGTCCGCACGGGAAAGACGCGCAGCAGCAGGTCGAGGGTCTCCCGGATCGCCCAGGCGTGCCCGTACGGTCCGAAGTACCGCGTGCCGCGACGCTTGGTCCCCCGCATCACCTGCGCCCGGGGGATCTCCTCCCCCATGGTCACGGCGAGGTAGGGGTAGGACTTGTCGTCGCGGTACTTGACGTTGAACCGCGGGTCGTACTCCTTGATCCACGAGTACTCGAGCGCGAGGGCCTCGACCTCGGTGCCCACGACGGTCCACTCGACCGAGGCCGCCGTCGTGACCATCCGCTGGGTGCGGTGGTGCAGGTTCGCGACGTCCTGGAAGTAGTTCGACAGCCGCTGGCGCAGGTTCTTCGCCTTGCCGACGTAGATCACGCGCCCGTGCGGGTCGCGGAACCGGTACACCCCCGGGGACGTCGGGATCTCGCCCGCGCGAGGGCGGTAGGTCGCTGGGTCGGCCATGCGCCCAGGGTAGGTCAGGCCACCGACGTGCCGGTCAGGCCGCCTCGTCGGCCACGTGCAGCGGCGCCGGCTCGACGAGCACGGGGAAGTTCACGCTGCGCGAGAGGAAGCACAGGGCGTGCGCCCGCTCGTGCAGCTCGGCCACGATCTCCTCGGTGGCCTGCTCCCCCGGCGCGACCAGGAGGCGCGGGTGCAGCGTGACGTCGCTGAACTGCCCCTCGCCCCGCGACTCGACGCGCATCGTGCCCGTCGCGGCGTCGCGGTAGGAGTGCACCACCAGGCCGCGCTCCGCGGCCAGGTGCAGGAACCACAGCATGTGGCACTGGGACAGGCTCGCCACGAAGAGGTCCTCGGGGCTGTAGCGCTCCGGGTCCCCGCGGAACGACGGGTCGGCCGTGCCGGCCAGCACCGGACGGCCGGGCAGGACGACGTCGTGGTCGCGGGTGTAGGCGGTGTACGACGTCGTCGCCCCGGCGGCGCTGCCGGGTTCGACGCCGGTGACGGGCCAGCGGACGGTCACGGAGTACTCGTGGTGGGCTCCCATGGCCACACCGTAGGACCTCAGGCGGCGTCGTGCTTGGTGGCCCGCGCCTTGGCCGTCTTGCGCCGCCGTGCGGGCGCCGCCGCTGCTGCAGGGGCCGCGACCTGCGGCTCGACCGGGACGTCCGCGTGCGGCGCCAGCGTCTCGGCGAGGAAGCGGCCGGTGTGGCTCTCCGGCACGGCCGCGACCTGCTCCGGCGTGCCCTGGGCCACGACGATCCCGCCGCCGGAACCGCCCTCGGGTCCCATGTCGATGATCCAGTCGGCGCTCTTGACCACGTCCAGGTTGTGCTCGATGACGAGCACGGTGTTGCCCTTGTCGACGAGCGACTGCAGCACCGACAGCAACCGGCGGATGTCCTCGAAGTGCAGGCCCGTGGTGGGTTCGTCGAGCACGTACACGGTGCGGCCCGTCGAGCGCTTCTGCAGCTCGCTGGCGAGCTTGACGCGCTGCGCCTCGCCACCGGACAGCGTGGGGGCCGGCTGGCCCAGACGCACGTAGCCGAGGCCGACCTCCACCAGCGTGGTCAGGTGCCGCGAGATCGCCGGGAACGCGGAGAAGAACTCGGCGGCCTCCTCGATCGGCATGTCCAGGACGTCGGCGACCGTCCGGCCCTTGAAGTGCACCTCGAGGGTCTCGCGGTTGTACCGCGCCCCGTGGCAGACCTCGCAGGGCACGTAGACGTCCGGCAGGAAGTTCATCTCGATCTTCAGCGTGCCGTCTCCGGAGCAGGCCTCGCACCGGCCGCCCTTGACGTTGAACGAGAACCGACCGGGTCCGTACCCGCGGACCTTCGCCTCCTCGGTCTCGGCGAAGATCTTGCGGATCCGGTCCCACACGCCGGTGTAGGTGGCCGGGTTCGACCGCGGGGTCCGGCCGATCGGTCCCTGGTCGACGTGCACGACCTTGTCGAGGTGATCGGTGCCGGTCACGCGCGTGTGCCGGCCGGCCACCTGCCGCGCGCCGTTGAGCTCGTTGGCGAGCACGGTGTGCAGGATCGAGTTGACCAGCGTGGACTTGCCCGACCCCGACACCCCCGTGATGGCGGTGAGCACGCCGAGGGGGAACGACACGTCGATGTCGCGCAGGTTGTTCTCGCGGGCGCCGACGACGGTGAGCTCCCGCTGCGGGTCGACCCCGCGCCGGGTGGCCGGCAGCGCGATGCTGCGCCGTCCGGACAGGTAGGCACCCGTCATCGACGCCTCGGTCTCGAGCAGCCCGGCGTAGTCGCCGGAGTGCACGACCTGCCCGCCGTGCTCGCCCGCACCCGGTCCGACGTCGACGATCCAGTCCGCGGACCGGATCGTGTCCTCGTCGTGCTCGACCACGATGAGGGTGTTGCCGAGGTCGCGCAGCCGGCTCAGGGTGTCGATGAGTCGACGGTTGTCCCGCTGGTGCAGACCGATGCTCGGCTCGTCGAGCACGTACAGCACACCGACCAGCCCGGACCCGATCTGGGTCGCCAGGCGGATGCGCTGCGCCTCCCCGCCGGACAGCGTGCCCGCCGCGCGCTCGAGCGTGAGGTAGTGCAGGCCGACGTCGAGCAGGAAGCCGAGCCGCGCGTGGATCTCCTTGAGCACCTCGCCCGCGATGGCGCGCTCCCGCTCGCCGAGGTCCAGGGCGTCCAGGTACTCCTTGGCCTCGGCGATGGGCAGCCGGCACACGTCCCAGATCGACTTCGAGCCGACCCGGACGGCCAGCACCTCGGGCTTGAGGCGGGCACCCTGGCACACCGGGCACGGCACCTGGCGCATGAAGGCCTCGTAGCGCTCCTTCGACCAGTCGGACTCCGTCTCGGAGTGCCGCCGCTCGATGAAGGTCACGGCCCCCTCGAAGCCGGTCGAGTACTGGCGCTCACGCCCCCACCGGTTGCGGTAGCGCACGTGCACCTTGTGGTTCCGGCCGTGCAGGACGGCGGTGCGCGCACGCTGCGGCAGCGCACGCCACGGCACGTCGAGGGAGAACTTCATCTCGTCGGCGAGAGCGGTCAGGACCCGCTCGAAGTACTCCGACGACGTCTGGGCCCACGGCACGATCGCGCCCTCGCGCAGCGTCTTCTCCGGGTCCGGCACGACGAGCTCGGGGTCGACCTCGAGGCGGAACCCGATGCCCGTGCACTCCGGGCAGGCGCCGTAGGGCGCGTTGAACGAGAAGGTCCGCGGCTCGATCTCGTCCAGGCTGAGCGGGTGGTCGTTCGGGCAGGCGCGCTTCTCGGAGTACTTGCGGACCCGGTCGAGATCGTCCAGGTCCGCGTCCACGAGCTCGATCATCACCAGCCCGCCGGCCAGCCCGAGGGCGGTCTCGACGGAGTCGGTCAGGCGGCGCTGCACGCCGTCGCGGGCCACCAGCCGGTCGACGACGACCTCGATGTCGTGCTTGAGGTTCTTCTCCAGCGTGGGCGGCGTGCTGAGCTGGGCCACCTCGCCGTCGACCCGGGCGCGGGCGAAGCCCTGGGTCTGCAGCTCGCCGAACAGCTCGGTGTACTCCCCCTTGCGGCCCCGGACCACGGGGGCGAGGACCTGGTAGCGGGTCCCCTCGGGCAGCTCGAGGATCTTGTCGACGATCTGCTGCGGCGTCTGGGCCTGGATCGGCTCGTCGCAGACGGGGCAGTGCTGCGTCCCCGCGCGGGCGAAGAGCAGCCGCAGGTAGTCGTACACCTCGGTGATCGTGCCGACCGTCGAGCGCGGGTTGCGGTTCGTCGACTTCTGGTCGATCGAGACCGCCGGGCTCAGCCCCTCGATGAAGTCGACGTCCGGCTTGTCCATCTGTCCCAGGAACTGGCGGGCGTAGGCCGAGAGCGACTCGACGTAGCGGCGCTGCCCCTCGGCGAAGATCGTGTCGAACGCCAACGAGGACTTGCCCGAGCCGCTCAGACCGGTGAACACGATGAGCCGGTCGCGCGGCAGGTCGAGGTCGACGTTGCGCAGGTTGTGCTCACGGGCACCGGAGACGACGAGGCGATTGCTCACCGCAGCATCCTACGGCCGACGGCCGACATTCGTACAGGTGTTCCATGTCACCGCAGGCCCCGGCGCCTCTGCGGGCGCGGACGCGGACGCGGATCAGTAGGCGCCGGAGGACGCGTTCACGACGAGCTGGACCACCACCACGGCGACGCCGAGACCCCCCAGCACCCCACCGACCAGCCGGGGGTAGGCACCCCGCGGGTCCCCGTCCTTCTCGGCACGACGCCCCAGCCTCCACGCCGCCGACGCCGGCACCACGACGAGCACGATCGTCAGCAGCGCGCCCACGAGATCGGCGGTGAGCGACCGCTCGTCACCGACCGTCGACCCCGCGAGCACTCCCTCGAGCACGTACGTCAGGACGAGGCCGAGCAGGAAGCCCACCGGGACGAGCGCGGCGGCGACCCACGCCCCGACGGTCCGGGAGCTGGTCGACTGTCTGCTGCGGGTCACGGCGCGGTCCCTTCGGCCTCGGCCGCCCCGTCGGCAGCACCTGGACCGGATGCTAGGGCGTCGCGGACGACCGCGCCCGACGCCGCGCCGCCGTGCTTGGATGGCGTCATGGCCACCTTCGTCGTGACGTACACCTACTCCCCCGACGCCGAACGGCTCGACGCCGTCCGGCCCGAGCACCGCGCGTTCCTCGGCGCGCTGCACGAGGAGGGGTCGGTGGTCGTCTCCGGGCCACTGCCGCCGACGGGGCAGGCCGCGGCAGGCGCCCTGATCGTGCTCGAGGCCGAGGACGAGACCGCGGCGCTGGCGCTGCTCGACGACGACCCGTTCCGCCGCGACGGGCTCGTCGTCGAGGCGACCGTGCGCCGCTGGGTTCCCGTCATCGGGTCCCTCGCCGGCTGACCCGTCAGTCGCGGTCGGCGTCCTCGCGGTCGGCGAGCGCCCGGCCGCGGCGGGTCCGCAGCAGGCTGGCCGCCGTCGCCACGCCCAGCGCACCGACGATGACGACCAGCGACAGCCAGATGGGCACCTCCGGCGCCCACGGGACGGGCTCACCGCCGTTGACGAACGGCAGCGTGTTGGCGTGCAGGGCCTCCAGCACGAGCTTGACGCCGATGAAGCCGAGGATGACCGCGAGCGCGACCGGCAGGTAGACCAGACGGTCCAGCAGCCCGCCGAGCAGGAAGTACAGCTGGCGCAGCCCCATCAGCGCGAACAGGTTCGTGGCGAACACGAGGAAGGGGTCCTGGGTCAGGCCGAAGATGGCGGGGATGGAGTCGAAGGCGAACAGCAGGTCGGTGGTCCCGATGGCCACGAACACCACGAGCATCGGGGTCCAGACCCGCCGGCCGTCGACGACGGTGCGCACCCTGGCGCCGTCGTACCCGGGGCTCAGCGGCAGCACGCGGCGCAGCGCGCGGATCATGGCGTTCTCCCGGAACTCCTCGTCGTCGTCCTCGCCGACGGCGAGCTTGACGGCGGTGTACACCAGGAACGCGCCGAACAGGTAGAACAGCCACGTGAACTGCTCGAGCAGGGCCGCCCCGGCGAGGATGAACGCCCCGCGCAGGACCAGGGCGATGATGATCCCGACCATCAGCACCCGCTGCTGGTGCTCCCGCGGCACGGCGAACCGCGACATGATGAGCACGAACACGAAGAGGTTGTCGACGCTCAGGGAGTACTCGGTGACCCAGCCCGCGTAGAACTCCCCCGCGGGCTGCGAGCCGCCGACGGCCCACACGACGAGCCCGTAGAGCAGGGCGAGGCCGACGTAGAACGCCACCCAGGTCGCGGACTCCCGCATCGAGGGCACGTGCGGCCGGCGGCCGACCACGACCAGGTCGGTGACGAGGACCGCGACCATCAGGGCGAGGGACGCGGCCTCGAACCAGACCGGGAGCTCGTGGGTCACGCGTCACCCGAGGACGACACGCCGACGCGTTCCTCCCGGCGGCTCTTCATCAGCGACGCCACGGTGGTGATCGCCAGGACCACCACGATGAACGACAGCGAGACGCTGGTGGGGATCTCGGGGACGACCTCGATGTGCTCGCCGCCGTTGACGAACGGCAGCTCGTTGGTGTGCAGCGCGTGGATCACGAGCTTGACGCCGATGAACCCGAGGATCGCCGCGAGCCCGTAGTTGAGGTACACGAGACGGTCCAGCAGGCCGTCGACGAGGAAGTAGAGCTGGCGCAGGCCGAGCAGCGAGAAGGCGTTGGCCGCGAAGACGAGGTAGGTCTCCTGGGTGAGCCCGAAGATGGCCGGGATCGAGTCGACGGCGAACAGCAGGTCGGCGCTGCCGATGGCGATCATGACGATGAGCATCGGCGTGACGTACCGCTTGCCGTCGACCTTCGTGACCATGTGGTGCTCGACGTAGTCGTCGGTCGTCGGCAGGATCCGGCGGGTCAGCCGCAGCACGGCGTTCTCGGTGTACTCCTCGTCGTGGTCGGTCCCGGCACGGGCCTGGGCGATCGCCGTCCAGATGAGGAACGCCCCGAAGAGGTAGAAGATCCAGGCGAAGTTCGCGATGAGCGCGGCGCCCGCCAGGATGAAGATCGTGCGCAGCACCAGGGCGATGGTGATGCCGACGAGCAGGACCCGCTGCTGGTGCTGGCGCGGGACGCGGAAGCTGGTCATGATCAGCACGAACACGAACAGGTTGTCCACGCTCAGCGACTTCTCGGTGATGTAGCCGGCGAAGTACTCGCCACCGTAGGTGGGTCCCCACCCGGCGAGCACGATGAGGCCGAACACGAGCGCCACGGCGACGTAGGCGACCGACCACCAGGCCGACTCCTTCAGGGTCGGGGCGTGCGGCGTGCGCACGTGCCCGACGTAGTCGACGGCGAGCATCGCCAGGATCATCCCGACGGTGACGATCCAGACCCAGGGGGCGACATCCATGCGTGGTTCCTCCGGTACGCAGCACTGTGACCGAAGGTCTCTTCCGCCACGCACCGCCACGCGCACCCGCAGGTGGCGCGGGCTGGTGGTTGCGAGACCGGTGACGCCGGGCCGACGTCCGCGCCGGCCGTGATGACGACGTCACCGCTCGGGAATACTCCCCTTCAACGAGGTGCCAGCATACGGCACGGCCGGGACGGCCACCCGGCCGTGCACGGTCAGCCGGTGGCCTCGCGCATCTGCCGCAGCTCCTTCTTGAGCCCGCCGATCTCGTCCCGCAGGCGTGCCGCCACCTCGAACTGCAGCTCGGCCGCGGCCGTGTGCATCTGGTCGCTGAGCTCCTGGATGAGCTCCGCCAGCTCGGTCGCGGCGAGACCGGCGAGCCGGTTGCCGGACGTCGCGCCCTCCTTGGGCGCACCGGGCACCGGCGCGCCCCCGCGGGCGGCGCGGTCCGGCGCCTTGCGGTAGCCGCCGGCGAGCAGCTCGGCGGTGTCGATGTCCTCCCGGGCGAGCATGTCGGTGACGTCGGCGATCTTCTTGCGCAGCGGCTGGGGGTCGATCCCGTGCTCGGCGTTGTAGGCGAGCTGCTTCTCCCGGCGCCGGTCGGTCTCGTCCAGCGCGAACCGCATCGCGGGGGTGACCTTGTCGGCGTACATGTGGACCTGACCGGTGACGTTGCGGGCCGCGCGACCGATCGTCTGGATCAGGGAGCGTTCGGAGCGCAGGAAGCCCTCCTTGTCCGCGTCGAGGATCGCGACCAACGACACCTCGGGCAGGTCGAGGCCCTCGCGCAGCAGGTTGATGCCGACCAGCACGTCGTACTCCCCGAGCCGCAGCTCGCGCAGCAGCTCCACCCGGCGCAGCGTGTCCACCTCCGAGTGCAGGTAGCGCACCCGCACGTCCTTGCCGAGCAGGTAGTCGGTGAGGTCCTCGGCCATCTTCTTCGTCAGCGTCGTCACCAGGACGCGCTCGTTGCGGTCCACGCGGTCGCGGATCTCGCCCAGGAGGTCGTCGATCTGCCCGGTGGTCGGCTTGACGTGGACCTCCGGGTCGACGAGCCCCGTGGGACGGATGATCTGCTCGACCACGCCGTCGGACATGGACAGCTCGTAGTCGCCCGGGGTCGCGGAGAGGTACACGGTCTGACCGATCCGCTCGACGAACTCCTCCCAGCGCAGCGGCCGGTTGTCGGTGGCGCTGGGCAGGCGGAACCCGTGGTCCACGAGGGACCGCTTGCGCGACATGTCGCCCTCGAACATCGCGCCGATCTGCGGGACCGTCACGTGGGACTCGTCGATGACGAGCAGGAAGTCCTCGGGGAAGTAGTCGAGCAGGGTGTTGGGCGGCGAGCCCGCCTCACGCCCGTCGATGTGCCGCGAGTAGTTCTCGATGCCGTTGCAGGTCCCGATGGAGCGCATCATCTCGATGTCGTAGGTCGTGCGCATGCGCAGCCGCTGCGCCTCGAGCAGCTTGTTCTGCTTCTCCAGGTCGGCCAGCCGTGCCTCGAGCTCGGCCTCGATGCTCGACACCGCCCGCTCCATCCGCTCGGGGCCGGCGACGTAGTGGGTCGCGGGGAACAGGTAGATGCTCTGCTCGGTGCGCACGACCTCCCCGGTCAGGGGGTGCAGCGTCTGGATGGTCTCGATCTCGTCGCCGAACATCTCGATGCGTACCGCGAGCTCCTCGTACACCGGGATGATCTCGACCGTGTCGCCGCGGACCCGGAAGGTCCCGCGCGTGAAGGACATGTCGTTGCGCGTGTACTGCATCTGGACGAACTGGCGCAGGAGGTCGTCGCGCTCGACGACGTCGCCGACGGAGAGGCGCACCATCCGGTCGACGTACTCCTGCGGGGTGCCCAGGCCGTAGATGCACGACACCGACGCCACGACGACCGTGTCGCGCCGCGTCAGCAGCGACGACGTCGCCGAGTGCCGCAGCCGCTCCACCTCGTCGTTGATCGAGGAGTCCTTCTCGATGTAGGTGTCCGTCTGCGCGATGTACGCCTCGGGCTGGTAGTAGTCGTAGTACGAGACGAAGTACTCGACGGCGTTGTGCGGCAGCAGCTCGCGGAACTCCGTGGCGAGCTGGGCGGCGAGGGTCTTGTTCGGCGCCATGATGAGCGTCGGGCGCTGCAGCTTCTCGATGAGCCAGGCCGTCGTGGCGCTCTTGCCGGTGCCGGTGGCGCCGAGGAGCACGGCGTCCTTCTCCCCCGCCTGGATGCGCTCGGCGAGCTCGGCGATGGCGGTGGGCTGGTCGCCGCTGGGCTGGTACTCCGAGACCACCTCGAACGGGGCCACGGTCCGCTGCAGGTCGGTCACGGGTCGCATGCCACCACGGTACGTCCCGCGACCGACATCGACGGGGCCCGCGGTCCGTGCAGGAGCGGTCAGTGCTCGGCGCCGGCGGCGAGCCGCGGCTCGGACAGCTCGCCCCGCACCGCCGCCGCCGTCGTGAGCACGACCGCCCGCAGGGCACGGGCCGAGGACGCCACGTCGAGCTGCGCGGCGCGCGGGACGTGCACGAACCCGGAGCGCACGGCGGGCCGGCCCGCCAGGGCGTGCTGCAGGGCGTAGAAGGTGGCGTTGCACACGTACGTGCCCGCCGTGTTGCTGACGGTCGCGGGCACGCCGTCGGACCGCACCGCGCTCCACGCCGCCTTGAGGGGCAAGGTCGAGAAGTAGGCGGCCGGGCCGTCGCCGACGACCGCCTCGTCGACGGGCTGCGCCCCGGCGTTGTCGGGGATCCGCGCGTCGGCGACGTTGACGGCGACGCGCTCGAGCCGCACCGCCTCGGTCCCGCCCGCCAGGCCGGTGGCCACCACGACGTCCGGGGAGTGCCGGCCGAGCAGCCGGAGCAGCTCGGCGGGCCCCGCGGAGAACGTCACCGGCAACGGCGCGACGACGAGCTCGGCGCCGTCCCGTGCCGCACGCCAGTCGGTGGCCAACGCCGTCGTGGCCTGCCACGACTCGTTGACCGTGTCACCGCCGAACGGTTCGAACCCCGTCACCAGCACCCGCACGAGCACACCTCCGATCGCGGGCACCCTACCGGCAGCCGCCGGGGGCTCAGTGCTCGAGCTCCTCGGCGTCGAGCTCCTCCGCCACCTCCTGGCGGACCCGGGCCCACAGCTCGTCGACCTGGCGGCGCAGGTCGTCCGGCGACCCCGTGCCGTCCAGCAGCACGTCCGCCAGCTCGCGACGCTCGGCGTCGCTCGCCTGCGCCGCGACGCGGTCGCGGGCCTCGCCCTCGTCGAGCCCGCGCGTCGCCACCAGGCGCTCCACCCGCTGCTGCGCCGGGGCGTCGACCACGGCGAGCAGGTGGAAGTGGTCCGCCTGCCCCGTCTCGACCAGCAGAGGGATGTCGTGCACGACGACGGCCCGCGGGTCCGCCGCGCCGGCGGCGGCCTCGCGCTCCGCGGCCAGCCGCCGGACCTCCGGGTGCACGATCTCCTCCAGGCGGCGACGCGCGTCGTCGTCACCGAAGACCCGGCGTCCCAGCGCGGGCCGGTCGAGCGAGCCGTCGTCGGACAGCACCCCCGGTCCGAAGGCGTCGACGACCTCGGTCAGACCGACGGACCCGGGCGCGACGGCGTCCCGGGCCAACAGGTCGTGGTCGATGACGACCGCCCCGAGGTCCGCCAGCCGCTGCGCCGCGACGGACTTGCCGGCCGCGATCCCGCCCGTGAGCCCCATGCGAAACATGGGCACCATCCTGCCCGGCCCGTAGGCTTCCCGCCATGAGTGCGAGCGGACCCGGGCCCGGCCCGGCGCGACCGACCGGCGGACCCGGCGGCGGGCCCATGCGGTCCTTCCTCCAGGACCGGTCGGTCACCGACCGGCGGCTGTCGCGGTCGACGCTGCGCCGCATCCTCGCGTTCGCGCGGCCCTACCGCCACCACCTGGCCGGTCTGGTCGGCCTGCTGACCCTCAGCGCCGCCGCCGGCGCGGTCACGCCGCTGCTGTTCCGCCGCATCATCGACGACGGGATCGCCGGCGGCGACCGCGAGCTGGTCGTCGGCCTCGCCGCGGCCGCGGTCGGGCTCGCCCTCGCCGGCGCCGGGCTCTCCCTCGCCGAGCGCTGGGTGGCCGCCCTGGTCGGCGAAGGGCTCATCGTCGACCTGCGCACCGCCGTCTTCGACCACGTCCAGCGCATGCCGCTGGCGTTCTTCGCCCGCGCCCGCACCGGCGCTCTCGTGCAGCGCCTCAACGGCGACGTCCTCGGAGCGCAGCAGGCGTTCACCGCGACCCTGCAGTCGGTCGTCTCGAACGGTCTGACGGTCGTGTTCACGCTCGCGGCCATGCTGGTGATGTCGTGGCAGCTCACGCTGCTCTCCCTGCTGCTGGTCCCCGCCTTCGTCCTGCCCGCCCGTTGGTTCGGACGCCGGCTGGCGGCCCTGACCCGGACCACCTACGACCTCAACGCCGACGTCGGACAGACGATGAACGAGCGGTTCAACGTCGCCGGTGCCCAGCTCGCCAAGGTCTTCGGCGCTCCGGACCGCGAGTCCGCGGCCTACGCCGACCAGGTCCGCCTCCTGCGCGACGTCGGCGTCCGCCGCGCGGTGTACGCCACGTGGTTCCGGGTCGGCCTGACGACGCTGGCCTCCGTCGCGATCGCCCTGACCTACGGTGTCGGCGGGCTGCAGGCCCTCACCGGGCAGATCACCGTCGGCACGCTCGTGGCGCTCACCGCCTACCTCGGGCGGCTGTACGCACCCCTGGCGGCCCTGTCGAACGTCCAGGTCGACGTCATGACCGCGCTGGTCAGCTTCGAGCGGGTCCTGGAGGTGCTCGACCTCCGGCCGGCGCTGACCGAGGCCCCGGACGCCGACGACCTGCGCGACGCGGTCCGCCGCGAGGGCGCCGGGATCGAGCTGGAGCACGTGACGTTCCGCTACCCCCGGTCCGACGAGGTCTCGCTGGCCTCGTTGGAGTCGGTCGCCGCGGCCCGCAAGGACCCCGACCGGGACACCCTGCGCGACGTCTCCTTCGTCGTCCCCGCGGGCGCCATGGTCGCCCTCGTCGGGCCCTCCGGCGCCGGGAAGACGACGCTCTCCCACCTGGTCAGCCGGCTGTACGACCCGACGGCCGGGACCGTCCGGGTCGCCGGCACCGATCTGCGGCGGGCGTCCTTCGCCTCCCTGCGCGCCACGGTGGGCGTGGTCTCCCAGGACGCCCACCTGTTCCACGACACCGTGGCCGCCAACCTGCGGTACGCCCGGCCCGACGCCACGGACGACGATCTCGAGCAGGCGCTGCACGCCGCGCACCTGTGGCCCGTCGTGGCGCAGATGCCCGACGGCCTCGACACGGTCGTCGGCGACCGCGGCTACCGGCTCTCGGGCGGTGAGCGGCAACGGCTCGCGATCGCGCGCGTGCTGCTCAAGGGGCCCGACGTCATCGTGCTGGACGAGGCCACGGCGCACCTGGACTCGGAGTCGGAGGCCGCCGTGCAGGCAGCTCTCGACGTGGCGCTGCAGGGGCGCACGGCACTCGTGATCGCCCACCGCCTGTCGACGGTGCGCCACGCCGACCGGATCGTCGTGCTCGACGACGGACGCGTCGTCGAGCAGGGCACGCACCTCGACCTGCTCGCCGCGGGCGGGCACTACGCCGAGGTGTACCGGGCGCAGTTCGCGGACCACGAGCGGGCCTGACCATCGCCTGAACAGCTGTGGGCATGAATTCTGCAGGGGGAAAGGGTCGTCCCACGGCAGAGTTCATGCCCACAACCTTCGTGCCCGGAACGCGACGACGGCCCGCCGCCCCGGACAGGGGCGACGGGCCGTCGATCAGGCCGGGCGGGTCCGTGGACCCGCCGTGAGCCGGATCAGTTGCCGGTCAGCTTCTCGCGCAGAGCAGCCAGGGCCTCGTCGGACGCCAGCGTGCCGCCGGTGTCCTCCTGCGGGGCCGGGGCCGCCGAGGAGTAGGACGAGGACGCGGACGCGCCGCCGGTGCTGCTGGAGACGACGTCGCCGGCCGCGGCCTCGGCGTCGGCCGAGAGCGCCGCACGGACCTGCTCGCGGTGCGACTCCCAGCGCGAGTGCGCCTTGGCGTACTCGGCCTCCCAGGCCTCGCGCTGGGTCTCGAAGCCCTCGAGCCACTCGTTGGTCTCCGGGTCGAAGCCCTCCGGGTACTTGTACTCGCCGTTCTCGTCGTACTCGGCGGCCATGCCGTAGAGCGCCGGGTCGAAGTCCTCGGACTCCGGGTCCATGCCCTCGTTGGCCTGCTTGAGCGACAGCGAGATGCGGCGACGCTCGAGGTCGATGTCGATGACCTTGACGAAGACCTCGGCACCCACCTGGACGACCTGCTCGGGCAGCTCGACGTGGCGGACCGCCAGCTCGGAGATGTGCACCAGGCCCTCGATGCCGTCCTCGACGCGGACGAACGCGCCGAACGGCACCAGCTTGGTGACCTTGCCCGGCACGACCTGGCCGATGGCGTGGGTGCGGGCGAAGGTCTGCCACGGGTCCTCCTGCGTCGCCTTCAGCGACAGGGAGACGCGCTCGCGGTCGAAGTCGACGTCGAGCACCTCGACCGTGACCTCCTGGCCGACCTCGACGACCTCGGACGGGTGGTCGATGTGCTTCCAGGACAGCTCGGAGACGTGCACGAGGCCGTCGACCCCACCGAGGTCGACGAACGCACCGAAGTTGACGATCGAGGAGACGACACCCGGGCGCACCTGGCCCTTCTGCAGCGTCTGCAGGAAGGTGGAGCGAACCTCGGACTGCGTCTGCTCGAGCCAGGCGCGGCGGGACAGGACCACGTTGTTGCGGTTCTTGTCCAGCTCGATGATCTTGGCCTCGATCTCGCGGCCGACGTACGGCGCGAGGTCGCGGACGCGACGCATCTCGACGAGGGAGGCCGGCAGGAAGCCACGCAGGCCGATGTCGAGGATGAGACCACCCTTGACGACCTCGATGACGGTACCGGTGACGACGCCGTCGTCCTCCTTGATCTGCTCGATCGTGCCCCAGGCGCGCTCGTACTGGGCGCGCTTCTTGGACAGGATCAGACGGCCTTCCTTGTCCTCCTTCTGGAGGACGAGGGCCTCGACGGCGTCGCCGACGGCGACGACCTCGCCCGGGTCCACGTCGTGCTTGATGGACAGCTCACGAGACGGGATCACGCCCTCCGTCTTGTAGCCGATGTCGAGGAGGACCTCGTCGCGGTCGACCTTGACGATCGTGCCTTCGACGATGTCACCATCGTTGAAGTACTTGATGGTGGAGTCGACGGCGGCAAGGAAGTCCTCTTCGGTGCCGATGTCGTTGACGGCAACCTGCGGGGCGGACTTCGTGGTGGAGATGGTCATTGAGTGGTAGCTCCGATGCGGACAGGGCGTAGTACGGACATGGTCGTGGTGCAGACCCTCCCGGCGACGGCGACCCGATCACGGCGTCCGGCGACGCACGTCCGACGGCGAGCCGGATCATCGGGGATGACGCACGCGCACAGGCGCACTGCACCGCCCACAATCCTATCGGGGTGACCTGAGAGGGTCAACGCCGCTGCCCCGACCTTCACCCGAGAGCCTGGTCACCCGGTCACCCGGTCACCCGGTCACCCGGTCACCCGGTGCCCCGGAGCCGGTCCCGCTCACGCGAGCGCGCGGGCGACCTCCAGCATCTCGGCCGGCACCTGCTTGACCTTCCCCGCGATGTCCGTCAGCGGGACCAGGACGACGTCGTCGCCGCGCAGGGCCGTCATGACGCCCGACTCCCCCGCCGAGACCGCGTCGATCGCCGCGACCCCGAGACGGGACCCGAGGATCCGGTCGGCCGGCGTCGGCGTCCCGCCGCGCTGGACGTGACCCAGGATCGTCACGCGGGTGTCGAACCCGGTGCGGTCGGCGATCTCCGCGCCGAGGCGCTCGCTGATCGCGCCCGCCACGATCTCCCCGAACGGGCCGAGCTGCGTCTCGTACTGCATCGACGAGCCCTCCAGCGGCACCGCGCCCTCGGCGACCACGATGATGGAGAAGCTCGCGTGGGCGCGGTGGCGGTGCTGCAGGAAGCGGACGACCCGGTCGATGTCGAACGGCTCCTCCGGGGCGAGCACCAGCTCGGCACCTCCGGCGATGCCGGCCGTCGTCGCGATCCACCCGGCGTGCCGGCCCATGACCTCGACGATCATCACCCGGTTGTGGCTCTCCGCCGTCGTGTGGATCCGGTCGACGGCCTCGGTGGCGATGTTGACGGCCGTGTCGAAACCGATGGAGCGGTCCGTGCCCCAGACGTCGTTGTCGATCGTCTTGGGCACGGCGACGATGCGGACGCCGGACTCGGCGACCTTGCTCGCCGCGTGGAGCGTCCCGTCGCCGCCGATGCAGATCAGCGCCTCGATCCGCTCCTCCTCGAGGGTGGCGCGCACGGCGTCCAGCCCCCCGTCGTCGGCGTGCGGGTGGTAGCGGGCGGTGCCGAGCAGCGTGCCGCCCGTCGGGAGCACGTTGCGGATGTGGGACCGGGTCAGGGGCATCACGTCGCCGTCGGCCAGCCCGCGCCACCCGTGGCGGAAACCGACGATGGTGTGCCCGTGCTCGCCTTCTCCCCGCTTGACCACGGCCCTGATCGCCGCGTTGAGCCCGGGGACGTCCCCGCCTCCGGTCAGCAGTCCTACGCGCACGGTGTTCTCCTCCGGTTCGCTGGGGACGGGCACCCCGAGGCTATCGGCTCCGTGTGTCGTCCAGGTGACAGGTGACAGGATGTGGGACGTGAGCGATCCATGGTTCGGATACCGCACCACCGACGACGACGGCACCGCCGCGCGACGGTGGTGGGACGCGCACGCCGAGGAGTACCTCGACGACCACGGCGCCTTCCTCGGCGACGCCGGCTTCCGCTGGGGGCCGGAGGGGCTGACCGAGGCCGAGGCCGGGCTCCTGGGGCCCCCGCAGGGCGCCCGGGTGCTGGAGGTCGGCGCGGGGGCCGCCCACTGCTCGCGCTGGCTCGCCGCCCGCGGCGCGGACGTCGTGGCGACCGACGTGGCCCCCGCGATGCTGGACGCCGCGGCGGAGATCTCCCGGCGGTCGGGCACGCCGGTGCCGCTGGTGGAGGCCGACGCCCGTGACCTGCCGTTCGCCGACGGCTCGTTCGACGTCGTCTTCACCTCGTTCGGCGCGATCCCCTTCGTCCCGGACGCCCACCGCGTGCACGCCGAGGCCGCGCGGGTGCTGCGCGACGGCGGGCGCTGGGTCTTCTCGGTCACGCACCCGGTGCGCTGGGCCTTCCCCGACGACCCGACGCTCGCCGGGCTGACCGCCCACCGGTCCTACTTCGACCGCCGCCCCTACGTCGAGGCCGAGGGCGGTCACGTGGTCTACGCCGAGTACCACCGCACCCTGGGCGACCACGTCCGCGACGTGGCGGCGGCCGGGCTGCGGCTGCGCGACGTCGTCGAGCCCGAGTGGCCGGCCTGGAACGCCCAGACGTGGGGCGGCTGGGGTCCCGAGCGCGGGCACTACCTGCCCGGCACCGCCGTCTTCGTCGCCACGAAGGACTGACGACCGGGCCGGTACCCGCGCCCGCGCCGGGCCGAGCCGCTCAGTGGGCGGCGTCGTGCCAGGTCTGGCCGGCACCCACCGAGACGTCCAGGGGGACGTCGAGCTCGACCGCGCCGCCCATCTGCCGGCGCAGCACGTCCTCCACGACCTCCCGCTCCCCCGCGGCGACCTCGACCACGAGCTCGTCGTGGACCTGCAGCAGCAGCCGCGAGCGCAGCTCCTTCTCGTCGAGCTCGCGCTGCACGCCCAGCATCGCCAGCTTGATGATGTCGGCGGCGCTGCCCTGGATCGGGGCGTTCAGCGCCATCCGCTCGGCCATCTGACGGCGCTGACGGTTGTCGCTGGTCAGGTCCGGCAGGTAGCGCCGGCGCCCGAGGAGGGTCGCCGTGTACCCGGTCGCGCGCGCCTCCTCGACGACCCCGGTCAGGTAGTCGCGCACGCCCCCGAACCGCGTGAAGTAGTCGTCCATGAGGGCCTGCGCCTCACCGGTGGGGATGGTGAGCTGCTGGGACAGCCCGAAGGCGCTGAGCCCGTAGGCGAGCCCGTAGCTCATCGCCTTGACCTTGGCGCGCATCTCGGGGGTCACCGCCGCCGGCTCGACGTCGAACACGCGGGACCCGACGTAGCGGTGCAGGTCCTCGCCGGAGCGGAACGCCTCGATGAGCCCGGCGTCGCCCGACAGGTGCGCCATGATCCGCATCTCGATCTGGCTGTAGTCCGCCGTGACGAGCTCGGCGTACCCCTCCCCGACCGTGAACGCGCGCCGGATGCGCCGACCGGCCTCGGTGCGGATCGGGATGTTCTGCAGGTTCGGGTCGGTCGAGCTGAGGCGGCCGGTGGCCGCGATCGTCTGCTGGAACGTGGTGCGGATCCGGCCGTCCGGGTGCACCGCCTTGAGGAGCCCCTCGACGGTGGTGCGCAGCTTGGCCGCGTCCCGGTGGGCCAGCAGGTGGGCCAGGAAGGGGTGCTCGGTCTTGACGAACAGGTCCTGCAGCGAGGCGGCGTCCGTCGTGTACCCGGTCTTGATCTTCTTCGTCTTCGGCATGCCGAGCTGGTCGAAGAGGACCTCCTGCAGCTGCTTCGGGCTGCCCAGGTTCACCTCGCGGCCGATGACGTCGTACGCCTCGGCGGCCGAGGTCCCCACCCGCTGCGCGAAGTGCTGCTCGAGCTCGGTGAGGAACGTCGTGTCGGCCGCGATGCCGGTGGCCTCCATGCGGGCCAGCACCCCGGACAGCGGGAGCTCGACGTCGTCGAGCAGTCCGCGCGCGCCTCGGTCGACGAGACGCTCGCCGAGCGCTGCGGCCAGGTCCACCACGGCCACGGCACGGCCCGCCGCGTCGGCCCCCGGGGGCCCCGCCTCCAGCGCGAGGTCCAGCGCGCCCTGGGCACCGCCGTCCTCGACGGTCAGCTCGCGGCCCAGGTGGCGGACCACGAGGTCGCCGAGGTCGTAGCCGCGCTGGTCGGGGTAGCACAGGTACGCCGCGAGCTCGGTGTCCACCTGGACACCGAGGAGGTCCGCCCCCCGCGCGGACAGCATGTGCCAGGCCGCCTTGGCCCCGTGCACGGCCTTCGGCGCCTGCGCGTCGGACAGCCAGTCGCGCAGGGCCCGCTCGTCGGCGTCGTCGACGTCGGCGAGGTCGACGACGACGGCGTCGGCCCGGCCCCCGTCGCTCGCGGTGGCCAGGGCCACCTGCCACGCGTCGCCGGCACCCGGTCGCCGCACCCCGGTGACGTCGACGCCCACGAGAGCGCCCGCCCGGGCGGTCAGCCAGTCCGCGAGAGGGCCGTCGTGCCGGTCGACCTCGAGGGACGCCGTCGGCGCGACCGTGGCGTCGCCGCCGGCGGGGTCGACCGCCAGGAGGCGGTCGCGCAGCGCCCCGAACTCGAGGGTGTCGGCCACCCGGTGGACCGCCTCGCGGTCGAAGCCGGCCACCGCGAGGTCGTCGATCCCCAGCGGGAGGTCCACGTCGGTCAGCAGCGCGTTGAGCTCGCGGTTCAGCCGGACCTGCTCGACGTGCTCGCGCAGGGCCTCGCCCCGCTTGCCGCCGACCTCGTCGCGGCGCTCCAGCAGGGAGTCGAGGTCGCCGAACTGGGTGATCCACTTGGCCGCGACCCCGGGACCGACGCCGGGGATGCCCGGCAGGTTGTCGCTCGTCTCGCCGACGAGCGCCGCCAGGTCGGGGTAGCGCGCGGGCGGCACCTTGTACTTGGCCTCGACGGCCTCCGGCGTCATCCGCGTGAGCTCCGAGACGCCCTTCTTCGGGTAGAGCACGGTGACGTCGTCGGTGACGAGCTGCAGGGCGTCGCGGTCGCCCGAGCAGACGAGCACCTCCAGGCCCGCCTCGGTCCCCTGCCGGGCCAGCGTCGCCAGGATGTCGTCCGCCTCGATGCCCGCGCGCTGCAGCACCGGCACGCGCAGGGACTCCAGCACCTCGTGGATCAGCGGCACCTGGCCGCGGAACACCTCGGGCGTGGCCTCGCGCTGCGCCTTGTACTCCGCGAACCGCTCCGTGCGGAAGGTCACGCGACCGGCGTCGAAGGCCACGGCCACGTGCGTCGGCTCCTCGTCGCGCAGCAGGTTGGTGAGCATCGAGGTGAAGCCGTACACGGCGTTGGTGACCTGCCCGCTGGTGGTGGCCAGGGTGTCCGGCAGGGCGTAGAAGGCCCGGTAGGCCATCGAGTGCCCGTCGACGAGCAGGAGGCGGGGGCGGCCGGCGGTTCGCGCTGAGGTCGTCACGGGTGCCAATCTATCTGCCATGTCTGACAGTGATTCCTTCCCCCAGGACGTGGACGCCTGGCGGGAGGCGGCCGCGGGGACCCTCCTGGAGCGCACCGGCATCGACCTGGTGGAGGTGAGCGCCGACGGGGCCCGGGCGAGCATGCCCGTGGCGGGCAACACCCAGCCCGCCGGCCTGCTGCACGGCGGCGCGACGGCGACGCTGGCCGAGACGCTCGGCTCGGTGGCCGCGCAGGTCCACGCCGGACCGGGACGGGCGGCGGTCGGCACCGAGCTCAGCGTCACCCACCATCGCGGCGTGCGCTCGGGGTCGGTGCACGGCGTGGCGACGGCGGTGCACCGGGGCAGGTCGACGGCCTGCTACGAGATCGAGGTCGTGGACGACGACGGACGTCGCGTGGCCAGCGCCCGGCTGACGTGCCTCGTGCTGGACACCTGAGTCAGGACACGTGCGAGGTCGGCTCGGCCGGGGAGCCGTCGGGCGTCTCGTGCTCCGCGGTGCGCTGCTCCTGGAACGCCCGCAGGTCGACCGGGCCCGTCGGCAGGCCCGCCTCGCGCGCCCGGCGGCGGCGCGCCACGAGGTCCTCGATCGCCGCGCGAGTCTGGTCCCGCCGACGGCGACCGCCGTCGCGCCGCCGGACCACGGTCGGGCCGCCGCCCGGCTCCTGGGCGAGCCACCGCTCGAGCACGGAGACCGGGACCACCCGGTGGCCGGCCGCGGGCGCGAACCCGACGCGCGCGAGGAAGCGCTGCATCTCGCGGGCGCCCGGCGCCGGCGCGCAGTAGACGGACTCCGCGCCGTGGACGACCGCCGTCCGCAGCGCCGCCGCGAGCAGCGCACGGCCGACGCCCTGGCGCCGCGCCTGGGGCGCGACCAGGATCGCGTCGACGTACAGGCTCGGCGTGGTCGAGTACAGCTGCGGCGCGAGCGGGCGCGCGAGGAGGAAGCCGACGACGCCGTGCTCCGAACGGGCGACGAGCACCTCGCCCCCGGCCGCGACGAAGACGCTCAGGTGCTCGCGGACGCGCGCCGGCTCGGCCGTCGCCCCGTTCGCCCCCTCGGGCCCGAGCGCGGCGGACATGTCCGCCACGGCCCACAGGTCGTCCTCGTCGGCGGTGCGGACCTCGACCGCTGCACGCATCGACGCTCCCTCCCGACAGCGGATCCCTCGTCCGAGAGATCACGGAAAGATAACAACTCCCCGGCGACGATAGTCGTCACCGGGGAGTTGCACAAACCTGGGTCAGGACGCGCCGACCTGGTCGATCACGGCGTCCGCGACCTCGCGCATGGTCAGACGACGGTCCATCGACGTCTTCTGGATCCAGCGGAACGACTCCGGCTCGCTGAGGCCCATCTTCGTCATGAGCAGGCCCTTCGCCCGGTCGACGCGCTTGCGGGTCTCGAAGCGGTCCTGGAGGTCGGCGACCTCGGACTCCAGGGCGCCGATCTGCTGGTAGCGGGAGATGGCGATCTCCACCGCGGGCAGCAGGTCCGCCGGTGTGAACGGCTTCACGACGTACGCCATCGCGCCGGCGTCGCGCGCCCGCTCGACGAGCTCGGTCTGGGAGAAGGCCGTGAGCAGCACGACCGGGGCGGCGTGGGCCTTGCCGATCCGCTCCGCCGCGGAGATGCCGTCCAGCTCGGGCATCTTGACGTCCATGACGACGACGTCCGGCTTGAGCTCGGTCGCGAGGTTCACGGCGGTCTCGCCGTCGCCGGCCTCACCGACGACGTCGAAACCCGCCTCGCGGAGCGTCTCGACGACGTCCATGCGAATCAGGGCCTCGTCCTCGGCCACCACCGCCCGGCGGGCAGGCTTGCCCGCCGCAGGCGCCGGCTCCGGCGACTCGGCAGACTCCTGGTCGATCATCGGGGGCAGGTCGAGCGGCAGCTTCTCGTCGGTCACAGGAGACATCGTAATCCCCCGGACCGCAGGTCGTGCACCCCGGGCGCTCCGCACGTGGTGTGACCGTGCGCACGCCACGGCGGCGGCGAGACCGGATTGGGCGCCCGCGCGGCCGTGTGGTTCGATGGTGCGCAGCCTCAGCGCCCCGGTAGCCCAACCGGCAGAGGCGTTCGGCTCAAACCCGATCCAGTGTGGGTTCGAATCCCACCCGGGGCACCAGACGACGAGGGGCCCGGACCGCCGCAGCGGTCCGGGCCCCTCGTCGTCTCACCCGCCGCGGCGGGGAGGTGTCACTCGGCGATCGCGTGGGCGTCGGTGTGGCTGCCCACCTTGTGCACGAGGATCGAGTTCGTCGTGCCGGGCACGCCCACCGGCGCACCCGAGACGATGACGACCCGGTCGCCGACCTCGGCGAGGCCGTTGGCCTGCAGCGTCTGGTCGACCTGGCCGACCATCGCGTCGACCGAACCGACCTTCGGCACCTGGTAGCTGACGGTGCCCCAGGTCAGGGCCAGCACGTTGCGGACCGACTCCTCCGGGGTGAAGGCCAGCAGCGGGATGCCCGAGCGCAGGCGCGACATGCGCTTGGCCGAGTCGCCCGACTGGGTGAAGGTGACCAGGTACTTGGCCTCCAGCGAGTTGGCGATCTCCGCCGCGGCCCGCGTGATGATCCCCCCGCGGGTGTGCGGCGTCGAACCCAGCGGCGCGATGCGCTCGCGGCCGGCACCCTCGGTGGCCTGGATGATCGAGGCCATCGTCTCGACCGTGAGGATCGGGTAGTCGCCGACGGACGTCTCGCCGGAGAGCATGACCGCGTCGGCACCGTCGAGGACGGCGTTGGCGCAGTCCGAGGCCTCGGCACGGGTCGGGCGCGGGCTGGTGGTCATCGACTCCAGCACCTGGGTGGCCACGATCACCGGCTTGGCGTTGCGGCGGGCCATCTCCACGATGCGCTTCTGCACGAGCGGGACCTGCTCGAGCGGCATCTCGACCGCGAGGTCGCCGCGGGCCACCATGAAGCCGTCGAACGCCGCGACGACCTCCTCGAGGTTGTCGACGGCCTGCGGCTTCTCGATCTTGGCGATGACCGGGACGACCCGGCCCTCCTCGTCCATGATCTTGCGGACGTCGTCGTAGTCGGCGGCGTTGCGCACGAAGGACAGCGCGATGAGATCGGCGCCCATGCGCAGCGCCCAGCGCAGGTCGTCGGTGTCCTTCTCGCTCAGCGCGGGGACCGAGACGGCCACGCCGGGCAGGTTGAGGCCCTTGTTGTTGGAGACCGGACCCGGGACCTCGACCGTGGTGACGACGCGCGGCCCCTCGACGGCGGTGACCCGCACCCGGACCTTGCCGTCGTCGATCAGGATCGGGTCGCCGACGCGAGCGTCCTGCGGGAGGCCCTCGTGGGTCGTCGAGACGAGCTCCCGCGTCCCCACGACGTCCTCGGTCGTGATCGTGAGGGTGTCGCCCTCGTTGAGGAAGTGCTTCTCGTCGCCGTCGAACCGACCCAGGCGGATCTTCGGGCCCTGCAGGTCGACGAGGACGGCGACGTTGCGTCCCGCCTCCTTCGCCGCCGTGCGCACCCCGTGGTAGACGGTCTCGTGCTCCGACTGCTCCCCGTGGCTCCGGTTGATCCGGGCCACGTCCATACCTGCGTCGACCAGCTCCCGGAGCTTCTCCGGGGACGCCGTCGCGGGTCCGATGGTGCACACGATCTTCGCTCTGCGCATGTCTCCAGCCTCATCGTCGTACCGCCCCTCGACTTCCGGGGCGCGCTCGGACGCCACGGCGGCGCCCGGGTCCGTTGTCATCCTCTCAGGGCGACGGTGCGGGGGCCCACCGGGGCCGGCAGCTCCGTGGTCCCCTGCAGGTAGGCGTCGGCCGCGGCGGCCGCGGCGCGGCCCTCGGCGATCGCCCACACGATCAGCGACTGCCCACGACCGGCGTCGCCGGCCACGAACACGCCCGGCAGCGAGGACGCGTAGTCGTCCTGCCGCTGCACCAGACCGCGCGAGGTCGTCTCGACGCCGGTCTGGTCCACCAGGTCCGTGATCTCCGGCCCGGTGAAGCCCATCGCGATGAGCACCAGGTCGGCCGGGATCTCGTGCTCCGTCCCCGCCTTGGGCACGCGCCGACCGTCCTCGAGGTACTCCGTCTCGGCGACCGTCAGGGCGCGCACGGCGCCCTGCTCGTCGCTGAGGAACTCCACCGTCGAGGCGAGGAACGTGCGCTCCCCACCTTCCTCGTGCGAGCTCGAGACCTCGAACAGGATCGGGTCCGTGGGCCAGGGCTGGTGCGCCGGACGCTCCGTCGGCGGCTTCTTGCCGATCGCGAGCGTCGTCACGCTCGCGGCGCCCTGGCGCAGCGAGGTGCCGACGCAGTCCGACCCGGTGTCGCCACCGCCGATGACGATGACGTGCTTGCCCTCGGCCGTCGGCGCGCCCTCGACCGCGTCGCCGGCCACCGCCTTGTTCGACGGCGTGAGGAAGTCCATCGCGAACTCGACGCCGGCCAGGTCGCGGCCCGGGATCGACAGGTCGCGCGGGACCGTGGCCCCGGTGGCCACCACGACGGAGTCGAAGCGGCGGCGCAGCGCGTCCCACGTCACGTCCCGGCCGATCTCCACACCGGCGCGGAACCGCGTGCCCTCGGCCTCCATCTGGGCCATCCGGCGGTCGATGTGGTGCTTCTCGAGCTTGAAGTCCGGGATGCCGTAGCGCAGCAGACCGCCGATGGCGTCGTCGCGCTCGTACACGACGACGGTGTGGCCCGCGCGCGTGAGCTGCTGGGCGGCGGCGAGGCCGGCCGGACCGGACCCGACCACGGCGACGGTCTTGCCCGTCAGCCGCTGCGGGACCTGCGGGACGACCAGACCGCGCTCGAACGCCTCGTCGATGATCGAGACCTCGATGTTCTTGATCGTCACCGCGGGCTGGTTGATGCCCAGCACGCAGCTCGTCTCGCACGGCGCGGGGCACACCCGGCCGGTGAACTCGGGGAAGTTGTTCGTCGCGTGCAGCCGCTCGATGGCGTCGGCCCACTGGCCGGTACGCACGAGGTCGTTCCACTCCGGGATGAGGTTGCCCAGCGGGCACCCCTGGTGGCAGAACGGGATGCCGCAGTCCATGCAGCGTCCGGCCTGCTCCTTGAGGAACGGCTGGCCGTCCTCACGGATCGCGTACGTGTCCTTCCAGTCCCGCAGGCGGACCTCGACGGGCCTGCTCGGCGGGAGCTCGCGCTCCCGGACCTTGAGGAATCCACGGGGATCAGCCACGAGCCACCTCCATGATGCGCTCCCACAGCGTCGGGTCGAAGTCGTCGCCCTCGCCGAGCGGCGTGCCCGCCGACTCGGCCTCGGCCAGCGCGACGCGCACGTTGGCCCATCCGGGCGGGAGGACGCGCGAGAACCGGGCCCGCGTGCCCTCGTCGGCCAGCAGCTCGGCCGCCACCGGCGAACCGGTCTCGTCCAGGTGCCGCTGCAGCAGCGCGGACACCCGCTCCCAGTCCTCGTCCGAGAGCGCGCCGACGACGAGCTCGCCGGACGCCACGGCGGCGGCGTTCATCGCCGCGTCGCGCAGGTCGAGCACGTAGGCGATGCCGCCGGACATGCCGGCGCCGAAGTTCCGCCCGGTCGGACCCAGGACGAGGACCTCGCCGCCGGTCATGTACTCGCAGCCGTGGTCGCCCACGCCCTCGACGACGAGGGTCGCCCCCGAGTTGCGCACGCCGAAGCGCTCCCCCACGCGACCACGCAGGAAGATCTCGCCCCGGGTGGCGCCGTAGCCGATGACGTTGCCGGCGATGACGTTCGCCGCGCCCTCGAGCACCGCGGCCTTGTCCGGGCGGACGACCAGCCGGCCGCCGGAGAGGCCCTTGCCGACGTAGTCGTTCGCGTCCCCGTACAGGCGCAGCGTGACGCCGTGCGGCACGAAGGCGCCGAACGACTGCCCCGCGGACCCCGTGAGGGTCACGTCGACGGTGCCGTCGGGCAGGCCGTCGCCGCGGTACCGCTTGGTCACCTCGTGACCGAGCATGGTGCCGACCGTCCGGTTGACGTTGCGCACCGGCAGCTCGATCCGCACGGGCCGGCCCTCCTCCAGGGCGGGCCGGGCCTGGGCGATGAGCTGCTGGTCGAGCGCCTTGTCCAGGCCGTGGTCCTGGTCGTGCGTGCGGTGCAGCGACGACCCCTCCACGGGCTCGACCCGCTCCAGCACCGGGGCCAGGTTGAGGCCCTGGGCCTTCCAGTGGTCGACGACGCGGCGCGTGTCCAGGCGCTGGACCTGGCCCACGGCCTCCTCGACGGAGCGGAAGCCGAGCGCCGCCAGGTGCTCGCGGACCTCCTCGGCGATGTACTCGAAGAAGTTCACGACGAACTCCGGCTTGCCGGTGAACCGGCGGCGCAGCTCGGGGTTCTGCGTGGCCACGCCCACCGGGCAGGTGTCCAGGTGGCAGACCCGCATCATGATGCAGCCCGAGACGACCATCGGCGCGGTCGCGAAGCCGAACTCCTCGGCGCCGAGCAGCGCGGCCACGACGACGTCGCGCCCGGTCTTCATCTGCCCGTCGACCTGGACCGTGATGCGGTCGCGCAGGTTGTTGAGCACCAGGGTCTGCTGCGTCTCGGCCAGGCCGATCTCCCACGGCGTGCCCGCGTGCTTCAGCGAGGTCAGCGGGCTCGCGCCCGTGCCGCCGTCGTGCCCGGAGATGAGCACGACGTCCGCGTGCGCCTTGGACACGCCCGTGGCCACGGTGCCGACGCCGAACTCGGAGACGAGCTTGACGTGCACCCGGGCGCTCGGGTTCGCGTTCTTGGCGTCGTGGATGAGCTGCGCCAGGTCCTCGATCGAGTAGATGTCGTGGTGCGGCGGCGGCGAGATCAGCCCGACGCCCGGCGTCGAGTGCCGCGTCTTGGCCACCCACGGGTAGACCTTGGGTCCGGGCAGCTGACCGCCCTCGCCGGGCTTGGCGCCCTGGGCGAGCTTGAGCTGGATGTCGTCGGCCTGCGTGAGGTACTCGCTGGTGACGCCGAACCGGCCCGAGGCGATCTGCTTGACGCGCGAGCGGCGCTCGGGGTCGTAGAGGCGCTCGGTGTCCTCGCCGCCCTCGCCGGAGTTCGACCGTCCGCCGAGCTGGTTCATCGCGATGGCGAGCGTCTCGTGCATCTCCTGGCTGATGGCCCCGTAGGACATCGCGCCGGTGTTGAAGCGCTTGACGATCTCGCTGACCGGCTCGACCTCGTCGATCGGCACGGGCTCGCGGTCGCCGGTGAACTCCAGCAGGCCGCGCAGCGTCATGAGCCGCTCGGACTGCTCGTCCACCCGCTGGGTGTACTGGCGGAAGATGTCCATGCGGCCCGAGCGCGTCGCGTGCTGCAGGCGGAACACGGTCTCCGGGTCGAAGAGGTGCTCCTCGCCGTCCCGGCGCCACTGGTACTCGCCACCGGTGGTCAGGCGCTCGTGCGGCGTGTGGTTGCCCGAGGCCGGGTAGGCCTCGGCGTGCCGCGCGGCGGTCTCGGCGGCGATGACGTCCAGGCCGATGCCGGCCAGGCGGCTCGTGGTGCCCGTGAAGTAGTCGTCGACCAGCTCGTGGGACAGACCGACGGCCTCGAAGACCTGCGCGCCCCGGTAGGACATGATCGTGGAGATGCCCATCTTGGACATCACCTTGAGCACGCCCTTGCCCAGCGCCGTGATGAGGTTCTTCACCGCGGCCTCGGGGGTGACCTGGAGGTAGCCGCGCCGGGCGAGGTCCTCGACGGTCTCCATCGCCAGGTACGGGTTCACCGCCGCGGCGCCGTAGCCGATGAGCAGCGCGACGTGGTGGACCTCGCGCACGTCGCCGGCCTCGACGACCAGCGAGATCTGCGTGCGGGTGTGCCGACGCAGCAGGTGGTGGTGCACGGCCGAGGTGAGCAGCAGCGACGGGATCGGGGCGCGCTCGGCGTCCGAGTCCCGGTCCGACAGCACGATGTGCGTCGCGCCCGCCTCGATCTCGGCGTCGACCTGGGCGAAGATCTCCTCGAGCCGCGCGTGCAGGGCGCGACCGCCGCCCGAGACGTCGTAGAGACCGCGCACGATGACGGCGCGGAACTCGCCCTCCAGCCGCTGGTCGCGCTCGATGCGCACGATCTTGGCCAGCTCGTCGTTGTCCAGCACCGGGAACGGCAGCTCGAGCTTGCGGGCGTGCTGCGGCGTCGCCTCCAGCAGGTTCGGCTCCGGGCCGATGGCGCTGCCGATCGAGGTGACCAGCTGCTCGCGGATCGAGTCCAGCGGCGGGTTGGTCACCTGGGCGAACATCTGGGTGAAGTAGTCGAACAGCAGCCGCGGCCGGTTCGACAGCACGGCCACCGGGGTGTCCGAGCCCATCGCGCCGAGCGGCTCCGCCGAGGTGTTGGCCATCGGCGTCAGGATGATCTTCAGCTCTTCGGAGGTGTAGCCGAACGCCCGCTGGCGCCGCTGCACCGACGCCGGCGAGTGGGCGACGTGCTCACGCTCCGGCAGCGAGTCCAGCGAGATCGAGTTCTGCTCGACCCACTCGCCGTACGGGCGCTGGGACGCGAGCTGGGACTTGACCTCGTCGTCCTCGACGATGCGCCCCTGCGCGGTGTCGACCAGGAACATCCGGCCTGGCTCGAGGCGGCCCTTGCGCACCACCGTGGCCGGGTCGAGGTCGAGCACGCCCGCCTCGGAGCCCAGCACGACGAGCCCGTCCTCGGTGACCCAGAACCGGCCCGGACGCAGACCGTTGCGGTCCAGGACGGCACCGATCAGCGTGCCGTCGGTGAAGGTCAGGCAGGCCGGGCCGTCCCACGGCTCGATGAGGTTCGCGTGGTACTGGTAGAAGGCGCGCCGCGCCGGGTCCATCTCGTCGTGGTTCTCCCACGCCTCGGGGACCATCATCAGCACCGAGTGCGGCAGCGAGCGGCCCGAGAGGTGGAGGAGCTCGAGGACCTCGTCGAAGCTCGCGGAGTCGCTGGACCCCGGGCTGCACACCGGCAGCAGGGGGCCCAGGTCGCCCAGCGCCTCGCTCGCCAGCTTGCCCTCGCGGGCCGCCATCCAGTTGCGGTTGCCGCGCACGGTGTTGATCTCGCCGTTGTGGGCGATGAGGCGGAACGGCTGGGCCAGCGGCCACGACGGGAACGTGTTCGTGGAGAACCGGGAGTGGACCAGCGCGATCTCCGAGGCGTACCGCGGGTCGGACAGGTCCGGGAAGAACGGCTCGAGCTGGGCCGTGGTCAGCATGCCCTTGTACGTCAGCGTGCGGGCCGACAGCGAGGCGAGGAAGAGCTCCAGCTCGTTCTCCGCCCGCTTGCGCAGCCGGTAGGCGCGACGGTCGAGCTCGATGCCCGCCAGCTCGCGCTGCGGGTCGGCGACCACGACCTGGCGGAACGTCGGCATCGAGGCTCGGGCGGTCGGGCCCACCAGGTCGACCGTCACCGGGACGTCGCGCCAGGCGAGGACGTCGAGCTTCTCCTCGGCGGCGATCGTCTCGAACCGCCGGGCGAGCTTGTCCGCGTCCTCGAGCTCCTGGGGCAGGAACGCCATGCCGATGGCGTACTGGCCCGCCGGCGGGAGCTCGGCGTCCACCACGTCGCGCAGGAAGGCGTCGGGGATCTGGGTCAGGATGCCCGCTCCGTCACCGCTGTCCTCCTCGGCACCCACCGCACCGCGGTGGTCGAGGTTGAGCAGGGCGGTGAGGCCAGCGTCGACGATGTCGCGCCCGGGGGTCCCTCGCAGTGTCGCGACGAACGCGACGCCACAGGCGTCGTGCTCGCTCGCGGGGTCGTAGAGGCCCTGCGCCTCGGGTGGCGCGACCCAGTGCTGCGGCGTGGTCATCAACACCGTCCTCCTGTGCACCCGCACGCGGGCGCGTCTCTTCCATGGGTGGTGCGGGACGTCGTCGGCCCGTCGGGACTGTCGAGCGAGCCGGCCGGGGTGGTTCCCCCGCCGGCACCGCTCTAGGAGCGCGAGGCCGGGTCCTGGTCGGTCCCGGCCGACGACGCGTCCTGGTCGGTCGTGGCTCTCGTGTCGGTGACCTCCTCACCGGGGCCGGAGTCGGCCGTCCCCGCGGGAGCGTCGTCGGTCTCGGTCTGTGCATCGGTGACCTGCCGCGTGTCGTCCGCACGACCCGGCAGTGCGACACCGTCCTCGCGACCGGGACGCAGCCGACCGATGACGACGAACGCGACGAGGGCACCCAGGCCGACGACGATCGACGTCCACACGTTCAGCCGCAGCCCGAGCACCATCTCAGCGGTGTCGATGCGGAGCATCTCGATCCACACCCTACCGAGGGTGTAGACCGCGACGTAGGCCCAGAATACCCTCCCATGACCGAGCCTGTACCGGCGATCGAGCCAGATCAGAAGGGCGGCGGCCGCGAGGTTCCACAGCATCTCGTACAGGAACGTGGGGTGGAACAGCGTGCCCTCGGCGTACTGCACGCCGGTGGCCGGGTCGATCGGCAGGTAGGCGGGGTCGATCGCCAGCCCCCACGGCAGGTCCGTCGGGGCGCCGAAGAGCTCCTGGTTGAACCAGTTGCCGAGCCGTCCGATCGCCTGGGCGACGAGCAGGCCGGGGGCCAGCGCGTCGGCGAAGCTGCTCAGGCGCACGCCCTGCCGGCGACAGCCGATCCAGGCGCCGACGGCACCGAGCGCGACCGCGCCCCAGATGCCCAGACCGCCCTGCCAGATGTACAGCGCCGAGACGGGGTCGCCGTTCTCGCCCCAGTACGGGTCCGGCGTGGAGATCACGTGGTAGATCCGCCCGCCGACGATGCCGAAGGGGACGGCCCAGAACGCGATCTCCAGGACGTCGTCGGGGTCGCCGCCGCGGTCCTTCCAGCGGCGCATCGTCATCCAGACGGCGACGACGATGCCGGCGAGGATCGCCAGGGCGTAGGCGCGCAGCGGGACGGGCCCCAGGTACCAGGTGTGCTCGGGCGGGCTGGGGATCAGCGTGACGAGACGGTCCGCGCTCATGCCTCACCCCCGGCGACGCCGGTGCGGGCGCGCGCGACGCCGGCGGCCAGCTCGCGCGTGACCTCGCCGAGCGCCTCGAGACGCTCCGGCCAGGGCTCCTCGCCCAGCAGCGTGCGCACGAAGGCCGAGCCCACGATCACGCCGTCGGCGAAGCGGCCGACCTCGGCGGCCTGCTCCCCCGTCGAGACGCCGAGGCCGACGCACACGTGCGAGGCTCCGGCGGCCCGGGTGTCGGCGACGAGCTGCTCGGCGCGGTCGCCCACCGAGGCACGGGTGCCGGTGACGCCCATCGTCGAGGCGGCGTAGACGAAGCCGCGCGAGGCCTGCGCGGTCAGGCGCAGCCGCTCCGGCGTCGAGCTCGGCGCGACGAGGTAGACCTTGTCCAGCCCGTGCTCGTCGGCGGCGGCGTTCCAGTCGTCCGCCTCGTCCGGGATGAGGTCGGGCGTGATCATGCCCGCTCCGCCCGCGGCCGCGAGGTCACGGGCGAAGGCGGCCACGCCGTAGCGCAGCACGGGGTTGTAGTACGACATCACCAGCGCCGGGACCTCGCCGCCGGAGCGCTCGGCCACGGCCTCGACCACGCGCAGCACGTCCCGCACGCGCGCGCCGCCGGCCAGCGCCGCCTCGGCGGCCTGCTGGATCACGGGACCGTCCATGACCGGGTCCGAGTACGGCACGCCGATCTCGACGACGTCCACGCCGGCGTCGACCATCGTCGTCACGGCCTGCACCGACCGCTCCACGTCCGGGTAGCCCACGGGCAGGTAGCCCACGAGCGCGGGCCGGCCCTGCGCGCGCAGCGCGTCCAGGCGCGTCGCCGTCGGCGACGTCGTCACCGTCCGGGTCACTGGTCTCCCTCCGTCGCCGGCTCCTCGTGCAGCAGCCCGAACCAGCGGGCCGCCGTGGCCACGTCCTTGTCCCCGCGTCCGGAGAGGTTGACCAGGAGCACCTGGTCGCGCTTCCCGGCGTCGGCCAGCCGGCGGCCGACGCGCAGCACACCCGCCAGGGCGTGCGCGGACTCGATGGCGGGGATGATGCCCTCGGTCCGGCACAGCAGCCGGAAGGCCTCCATCGCCTCCGCGTCCGTCACCGGCTCGTAGGTGGCGCGGCCGATGTCGTGCAGCCACGAGTGGGCCGGGCCCACGCTCGGGTAGTCGAGCCCCGCGGACACCGAGTGGCTGGGGCGGGTCTGGCCGTCGTCGTCCTGCAGCAGGTAGGACCGTGCCCCGTGCAGCACGCCGGGGGCGCCGCCGGAGAAGCGCGCGGCGTGGCGGCCGGACTCGATGCCCTCGCCGCCGGCCTCGAAGCCGTACAGGTCGACGCCGTCGTCGTCGAGGAAGGCGTTGAAGATGCCGAGCGCGTTGGACCCGCCGCCGACGCACGCCGCGACGGCGTCGGGCAGGCGACCGACGCGCTCGAGCACCTGCTCGCGGGCCTCGGCGCCGATGATCCGGTGGAACTCGCGCACCATCTCGGGGAACGGGTGCGGGCCGGTGACGGTGCCGAGCAGGTAGTGCGTGGACTCGACGTTGGTGACCCAGTCGCGCAGCGCCTCGTTGATGGCGTCCTTGAGCGTCCGGGTCCCCAGGGTCACCGGGACGACGGTGGCCCCGAGCAGCTCCATGCGCGCCACGTTCAGCGCCTGGCGGCGGGTGTCCTCCTCGCCCATGTAGACCACGCACTCCAGGCCCATGAGGGCCGCGGCGGTCGCGGTGGCCACCCCGTGCTGGCCGGCACCGGTCTCCGCGATGACGCGCGACTTGCCCATGCGCTTGACCAGCAGGGCCTGGCCCAGGACGTTGTTGATCTTGTGCGAGCCGGTGTGGTTCAGGTCCTCGCGCTTGAGGAAGACGCGCACCGCGTCACCGCCGGCGTGCTCGGCGAACCGCGACACCTCGGTCAACGGCGAGGGGCGGCCCGTGTACTCGCGGTGCAGACGGCTCAGGTCGGCGGCGAACGCCGGGTCCTGCTGGGCCTTGCGGAACTCGGCCTCGAGCTCGTCGAGGGCGGCGATCAGCGCCTCGGGGACGTACCGGCCGCCGAACTGGCCGAAGTACGGCCCGTGGACGTCGGCGAGCCGGCCGGCGTCCTGGTCGGCCAGGGTCTCGGTCAGCGCGTCGCGCACGGGCTGGTGGGACTGCTCGGGCACAGGCGCTCCTTCTTCACGAACGGGACGGACGGGGGGATCGAGGACCGGGCGGGCGACGGTCAGGGCTGCACGGCCGGCCGGACCGACCAGAGCGAGGGGTGCTGACCGGCCGCGACCAGGTCGGCCACCGAGCGGCGCGGCTCGCCGTCGGTCACGAGCGCCTCGCCGACCAGGACCGCGTGGGCCCCGGACCGCGCGTACTCCATCACGTCGTGCGGACCGCGGACGCCGGACTCGGCGACGCGGACGACGTCGTCGGGGATGAGGGGGGCGAGCTGGGCGAAAGTGTCGCGCCGCACCTCGAGGGTCTTCAGGTCGCGGGCGTTGATCCCCACCACGCGGGCGCCGGCGTCGAGCGCCCGGTGCACCTCGTCGGCCGTGTGCGCCTCGACCAGGGCCGTCATGCCCAGGGAGTGCACCCGCTCGACGAGCGAGGTCAGCACCGTCTGCTCCAGCGCGGCGACGATGAGCAGCACCAGGTCGGCGCCGTGCGCGCGCGCCTCCCAGACCTGGTAGGGGGTCACGACGAAGTCCTTGCGCAGCACGGGGACGTCGACGGTCGCCCGGACGGCGTCGAGGTCGGCCAGGCTGCCGCCGAAGCGTCGCTGCTCGGTCAGCACCGAGATGACGCTGGCGCCGCCGGCGGCGTACTCCCCGGCGAGGGCGGCGGGGTCGCTGATCGGGGCGAGGTCCCCCTTGGACGGGCTGGACCGCTTGACCTCGGCGATCACCGCGACGCGGTCCTCGGACCGCAGCATGTCGCAGCACTCCAGGGCCCCGGGAACCCGCGCAGCGCGCTGCTTGAGCTCCTCGAGCGAGGTCCGTGCCTGACGCTCGGCGAGGTCCTCACGGACCCCGGCGACGATGTCCTCCAGGACTGTCATGCTCTCCCCTCCCCCGGACGTGTTCCTGCCATGGTAGGCCGGTCACGCAGCGGGACGGACCACCGACCGGTGGGCGAGACGCCCCGGCGGCATCCTGACGCCGCGCGCGACCGGCGCGGACGGCACATCGTTATGTCTCCGTGACGCGGAGCACGGGCCACGTCCCTCCGCCGTCCGCTCGCCGTCTCCTCGACACGACGACGGCGCCCCGACCCGTCGCGGGTCGGGGCGCCGTCGGGGGCGTGGGCAGCGGGCGTCAGTGCCCGGCCCGGTCCTGCCGCGCGGGCACGCCGGGCCGCGGCTGCCCGTAGCCCATGTTGCGCATGACGAGGCCGACGACGCAGGAGACCACCACGACGGCGAGCCCGGCCCAGAAGAGCGCGAAGGGCACGCCCGGCAGGCAGCCGAGCGAGGCGAGGAGCGCACCCAGGATGACGCCGGTCATCGCGGTCCACGCCGCCAGCGTGTGGCCGTGGTTGGTGGGCGGGACCGCTTCCGGCAGGTACGTCGGCTCGGCGGTGCTGTGGTCGGTCATGGGTGCAGTAGGCCTTTCGTCACGAAGTTCAGGGCTCAGACTACCGGTCCGACGACGGATCGGTGCCGCGGGACAGGGCGTCCCAGTCGGCCTGCGGGTCGGCCTCGTCCTCGCCGGCCACGGCCTGCCCGGAACCGTCGACCGGGCCGTCGGCCGGCACCCGCTCGTGCCGTCCGCCGGTGGCCCTCCACGCCCCGGCACCGAGCGTGGCGAGCACGGCGACGACGACGATCGCGGCGCCCGTGACCAGGGCCAGCCACGGCCACGGCGTCAGGTCCACGGGGGCGGTCAGCTCGGTCACGCCGGCGGCGTCCGCGGCCGCGGCGACCGCCGGACCGGCCGGGTCCCGCAGCACGGCGACGGTGCCGGCCACGACGGCCAGCCCGCCGAGCCCGGCCACGACCAGGGCCACCCGCCGGGCGACCCGGCCGGCGAGCGTCGTGGCCAGCGCGCACGCCAGGGTGACGAACGCCGCGGCGCTGACCACGGGGGCGGCCGACGTGCCCGCGACCTCGACCGCGACCTCCGGCTCCAGGGCCGTGGCCACCGTGGTGCGCAGCCACACCGGTGCCGAGACACCGAAGGTCGCCCCGCCCAGCGCCAGCAGCAGCACCACGGCGCGCGAGCGCGTGCGGATCACGACGTCCGCCCCGCGCCGAGGTCGGCGAACCGTGCCGCGAGCTGCACCGCACGGACGGCGGCGGCGGCCTTGTTCCGCGACTCCGCGTACTCCAGGGCCGGCACCGAGTCGGCCACGATGCCGCCGCCGGCCTGGACCGAGGCCCGACCCTCGCGCAGGAACGCCGTCCGGATGGCGATGGCCATGTCCATGTTCCCGCCGAAGTCCAGGTACCCGCAGGTCCCGCCGTAGATCCCGCGCGAGGCGGGCTCCAGCTCGTCGATCAGGGCGATCGCCCGGGGCTTCGGGGCGCCGGAGAGCGTCCCGGCCGGGAAGGTCGCCCGGAACGTCTCCAGCGCGGTGGCGCCGGGACGCAGCCGGCCCACGACGGTGGAGCACAGGTGCATGATGTGGCTGAACCGGCGCGTGACCATGAACTCGACGACCTCGACGGTGGTGGGCTCGCACACCTTGACCAGGTCGTTGCGGGACAGGTCGACGAGCATGAGGTGCTCGGCCCGCTCCTTCGGGTCGGCGATGAGCTCCTCGGCCAGCGCCACGTCCTCCTCGACGGTCGCGCCGCGCGGCCGCGACCCGGCGATCGGGTACGTCGTGACGTGCCCGGCGTCGACCTTGACCAGGGTCTCGGGGCTGGAGCCCACGACCGCGAAGTCCCGCTCGCGGTGGTCGCGCAGCTGGAAGTAGTACATGTACGGGCTCGGGTTGATCGTCCGCAGCGCCCGGTAGACGTCCAGCGGCTCGGCCGGGCAGTCGAGGTCGAGCCGCTGCGAGAGCACGACCTGGAAGACCTCGCCCTCGCGGATCGCCTCCTTGCCGGCCCGCACCGCGTCCTCGAAGTCGTCGCGGGTCGAGCGGAACTCCAGCCCGGGCTCCGCGGCGGTCGGGTCGACGACGGTGCGCACCGGCGTGGTCGGGGCCGCGAGACCCCCGGCCAGCCGGTCCAGCCGGGCCACCGCGTCCGCGTGGGCCTCGTCGACCCGGTCGTCGGTGTCGTCGGCGTTGATCGCGTTCGCGACGAGCCACACCGACCCGGAGTGGTGGTCGAACGCGACGAGGTCGGTGGCCAGCGACAGCGCGACCTCGGGCACGTCCAGCTCGTCGGGAGCCTCGGCCGGCAGCGTCGGCTCCCAGTGCCGGACGACGTCCCAGCCCATCGCCCCGACGAAGCCGCCGGTCAGCGGGGGCAGCCCGTCGATCGGCTCGGTGCGCAACGCCTGCAGGGCGGCCTCGAGCACGTCGAGCACGTCGCCCTCGGTCGGGATGCCGGCCGGCACGTCGCCCCGCCAGACGGCGCGGCCGCCGTCGGACAGCAACGTCGCCCGGGAGTCGACGCCGACGAACGACCACCGCGCCCAGGCACCGCCGGAGTCGGCCGACTCCAGCACGAAGGTGCCGGGACGTCCCTGCGCGAGCGTGCGGTACAGCCCGACCGGGGTGACGTCGTCGGCCAGGACGCGGCGCACCACGGGGATGACCCGCCGGTCGCGCGCCAGCTCGCGGAAGGTGCCCAGTCCCGGCCACGTGGCGCCCCAGGTGAGCTCGTCGGCCGTCGGTGCGACGGCAGGAGCCTGGGCGGAGGTGGAGGCAGGAGTGGTCACCGGGTCTCCTCGGCGGTCTCGTCGGGGCGGTGGCCGACGACGGCGTCGAGCTCGCCGCCGGCCTCGAAGCAGGTGCGCGTGCCCGTGTGGCAGGCGGCGCCCACCTGGTCCACGCGCACGAGCAGGGCGTCGCCGTCGCAGTCGAGGGCGACGGACCGGACGTACTGGCGGTGGCCGGAGGTGTCCCCCTTGCGCCAGTACTCGCCGCGGGACCGGCTCCAGAACGTCACCCGTCCCGTCGTCAGCGTGCGGCCCAGGGCCTCGTCGTCCATCCAGCCGAGCATCAGCACCTCGCCGGAGTCGTGCTGCTGCACGATCGCGGCGACGAGGCCCTGCTCGTCACGCTTGAGGCGGGCGGCCACGGCCGGGTCGAGGGAGTCCTGGTTCTGCACGCCAGCATCCTTTCACGTCGTGGGCGACGGACGGGGTCGCGTCTCAGCGGGTCTGGGCCACCCACGAGGCGTGCATGCGGGCGTACACGCCGCCGGCCGCCGCCAGCTCCTCGTGCGGCCCGACCTCGACGACGTGCCCGTCGTCGACGACCACGACGAGGTCGCTCGCCTCGGCGGTGGACAGCCGGTGGGCGATGGTGATCGTCGAGCGTCCGGAGGTGAGAGCGTCCAGCGCCCGCGCGATGCGTACCTCGGTGGCCGGGTCGACCGCCGAGGTCGCCTCGTCCAGCACGAGCAGGTCGGGGGCGGCCAGGTAGGCGCGCGCGACCGCGACGAGCTGCCGCTCGCCCGCGGACAGCGCCTCGCCGCGCTGGCCGACGTCGGTGTCCAGCCCGGCCGCAAGCCCCTCGACCCAGTCCGTCAGCCCGAGGGCCTCGAAGGCCGCGGCCACCCGGGCACGGACCTCGGGGTCGTCGGGCACGGCACCGGGCAGCCCGTAGGCGGCGTTGGTCAGCACCGTGCCGTCGAAGAGGAAGCCCTCCTGCGGCACCAGGACCACGCGCTCGCGCAGGCGGGCCAGCGGGATCTGCCGCAGGTCGACGCCGTCGAGCTCCACACGACCCTCGGTGGGGTCCATGAGTCGCGTGACGAGCTTGGCGATCGTCGTCTTGCCCGACCCCGTCTGACCGACGACGGCGACCTTGCGGCGGGCGGGCAGCTCGAGGTCGACGCCGTGCAGGACCTCCGGCCCCTCGGGGTAGGCGTAGCGCACCCCGCGCAGCGCGACGTGCGCGTCCCCGCGGGGGGACTCGACGCCGTCCTCGCCCGCGTCGACGACGTCCAGCGGCGTCTCGACGACCGCCAGCACGCGCCGCCATCCCGCCACGGCGTTCTGCAGCTCGTTGAGGATCTCCGTGGCCATCTGGACCGGACCGGTGAAGAGCTGGACCAGGAACAGGAACGCGACGAGCTGCCCGGCCGTGAGCCCTCCCCCGATGCCGAGGTAGGAGCCCACCACCACCACGACGGCCAGGACCAGGTTGGCCATGAACGTCCCGGAGGAGAACACGCTCGCCACCAGCAGCAGCGCACGGCCCTGGGTCCGCCGGGCCGCCTCGATCGCCGTGTCGATGCGCCGGCCGGTGCGGTCCTCGACGCCGTACGCACGCACGGTCTCGGCGCCCACGACGGCCTCCGAGACGGCACCGAGCATCGCGCCGACCTTCTCGCGCGAGCGCCCGAAGGCCCGGCCGACCGACCGCTGGGCGTAGCGCAGGACGATGAACAGCGGCACGAAGCACAGCCAGACCACGACGGTCAGGGCCGGCGAGTACACGGCCATGAGCGCGGTGGCCACGGCGATCTGCAGGCTGGAGACCAGCAGCATGATCCCGCCCCACTGCACGAAGTGGGAGATCTGGTCGACGTCGGTCGTCACGCGCGAGACCAGGGCGCCGCGTCGTTCGGAGCCCTGGGACAGGGTGGACAGGTCGTGCACGTGGCGGAACGCGCGCACGCGCAGCGTGGCCAGCCCGGCCTCGGTGGTGCGGAAGAGGCGGACGTTGACGACGGCGGTGCACAGCCCGGCGACGACGATCGCCCCGGCGGCGAGCAGGGTCAGCGTCAGGACGCGCGAGGCGTCCGGGCCGCCGACGGCAAGGATGCCGTCGTCGACCGTGCGCTGGACCGCCAGGGGCACCACGACCCGGCCGGCGGCCGCCAGGACGGCCAGCGCCAGCGTGATCCACAATCCCTGGACGATCTGCGGCGAGATCTCCAGCCCGCGTCGCAGGGTGGCGAGCACCCCCAGGTCGCTGGCGGACGCGATGCGCGAGTCGCTCATCGGACCTCCTCCGTCTCGGTCTCCCAGGGTTCGCGGGCGTCCTCGCCGGCGGCCCGCTCGTCGGCGAGCTCGCGCTCGCGGCGTGCCGTCTCGACCTCGTAGGCGGTGGCGAGCTCGCGGTAGCCCGGGTCGCGGGCGAGCAGCTCGTCGTGGGTGCCGACGTCGACGACGCGTCCGGCGTCGAGGTGCACGACGACGTCGGCCATCGTCACCGAGGACATCCGGTAGGCGACCATGACGACGGTGGTGGCGCGGCGGCCGTCCGCCGTGGTCGTCGCCAGCCCGGTGAGGATCTCCTGCTCGACGCGGGGGTCGACGGCGCTGGTGGCGTCGTCGAGGACGAGCAGCCGGGGGCGCCGCACGAGCGCGCGGGCGATGGCCAGGCGCTGGCGCTGCCCGCCGGAGAGGTTCGCGCCGCGCTCGCCGAGGCGGGCGTCCAGACCGTCGGGCAGGGCGCGTACGACGTCGTCGACGCGGGCCAGCGCGAGGGCCTCCCAGACAGCGGCGTCGATCTCCGGCGAGACGTCGTCCGCCAGGGTCACGTTGGCGCGCACGGTGTCCTCGAAGACGAAGGTCTGCTGCCCGACCAGGGACACCTGCGCCGGGATCTGTCCGTCGGCGAGGCGCCGGACGTCGGTGCCGTCCAGGAGCACGGTGCCGCGCGTGGGGTCGCTGAGGCGGCTCAGCAGCGAGACCAGCGTGGTCTTGCCCGCGCCGGTGGCTCCGACCACGGCGACGGTCGTGCCGGACGGCACGTCCAGGTCGACGCCGTCGAGCAGGCGCGCGGTGCGGCCGGCGGCCGGCACGTCCACGCCGACGCCCTCGAGCCGGACGGCCAGCCCCGCCTCCCCGGGCGGCATCGGCTCGTCGCCGGGGAAGAGCTCGCCGCGCGCGTCCAGGACGCGGGTGATGCGCTCGTGGCCGACCAGGGCGCGCGGCAGCTCGCCGAGCACCCAGCCGAAGGCGCGCACCGGGACCGCCATGAGGGTGAGCAGGTACGCGGCCGTGACGACGTCGCCGACGTCGACCGCGCCGGCCGCGGCGCGGGCGGCGCCCACGCCGAGGACGAGCAGCGTGCCGAGGTTGGGCAGCAGCTCGATGACCGGGTCGAACACCGCGCGCACCTGCCCGACACGGACGTTGGCGGCGCGCAGGTCGTCGGTCGCGCGGGCGAACCGCTCCTCCTCGCGGTCCGCGGTGCCGAGGGACTTGACCAGCAGGGCGGCCTCGAAGGACTCGTGCGCGACGTCGGCGACCTCGGCGCGCAGCTGCTGCGCGCGGGTCGCGGCGGGCGCCATGTGCCGCTGGAAGACGAGGTTGGCCACGATGGCGGCGGGGATGACGAGCAGGGCCGCCAGCGCGAGCCAGGGGTCGATGGCGAAGAGCATCACCGTGGCGACGCCGATCATCACCACGACGCCGAGGGCGAACGGCAACGGGTTGAAGACGCCGGTGGCGGCCTCGACGTCGGCGCTGGCGTTGGACAGCAGCTGACCCGCCGGGTGCGAGCGGTGCCAGGACATCGGCAGGCGCAGGTACTGGCGGGTGACGCCGCGGCGGTGCTGCGCCTGCAGCCCGACGTTGCCCCAGCCGGCCCAGATGCGCCGGCCCGCCACCGACAGCGCGAGAGTCAGGGCGACCAGCGCGAGCACTCCCCCGGCGAGCCAGATGTCCGCCCGGGCGGTCTCGTCACCCGACAGCGCGGGCACGACCACCGCGTCGGTCGCCCAGCCGACGGCTCGACTGACCGCCACGGTCGCGGCACCGAACACGGCCGAGGCCGCCACCGCGGCCCCGAACAGCCGCGGCTCGGCGCGCAGGCCCCGCCACAGCAGCGCGGCGCTGCGGCGCAGGCGCGACCCGGTGAGGGTCGCCGGACGGGCAGTTTCGGGCACGGAAGGACCTCGCAGTCGTCTCGGGGATCGGACAGATCCTAGCGCGCCCCGGGCAACGGCCCGCGGCCCCGTCGTCCGGCGCCTCGCCGACGGGCCGAACCCGGTGGCTCAGCGCACCTCGACGCCGGCGGTGCGCATCGCGTCCTTGACCTCGCCGATGGTCAACGTGGCGAAGTGGAACACGCTGGCCGCCAGGACGGCGTCCGCCCCGGCGCGCGCCGCGGCGACGAAGTCCTCGGGGGTGCCCGCCCCGCCCGAGGCGACCAGCGGGACGTGGACGCGTTCGCGCACGGCGCGGAGCATCTCCAGGTCGAACCCGCCGGTGGTGCCGTCGGCGTCCATCGAGTTCAGCAGGATCTCTCCGGCGCCGAGCCCGGCGGCGCGCTCCGCCCACTCCACGGCGTCGATGCCGGTCCCCCGGCGGCCGCCGTGCGTGGTGACCTCGTACCCCGAGGGCGTCGTGGTGTCCCCCGTGACGCGACGGGCGTCGACCGAGAGCGTGAGGACCTGGTTGCCGAACCGGTCGGCGATCTCCGCGATGAGCTCGGGACGCGCGATCGCCGCGGTGTTGACCCCGACCTTGTCGGCACCGGCCCGCAGCAGCCGGTCGACGTCGTCGGTCGAGCGCACGCCGCCTCCGACGGTGAGGGGGACGAAGACCTGCTCCGCCGTGCGGCGCACGACGTCGACCATCGTCTCCCGGCCGCCCGAGGAGGCCGAGACGTCGAGGAACGTCACCTCGTCGGCGCCCTCGTGGTCGTACCGGTCGGCGAGCTCGACCGGGTCGCCGGCGTCGCGCAGGTTGGCGAAGTTGACGCCCTTGACGACACGTGCGGCGTCGACGTCGAGGCACGGGATCACCCGAACGGCCACGGTCATGCGGTTCTCATCCTTCGGTCGTGCTGGGTGGCGGGTCCTGGTCGGCCGCCTCATCGGAGCCCTGCTCGCCGCCCTCCGGCGCCGGGGCGTCCTGCGCGACCTGGAACCGGGCGTCGAGGATGTCGATGACGTAGACGAGGGTCTCGTCGGCCAGCTCGCTCCCGGTCCCACCGTAGCCCAGGTGCGGGGGCACCACGAGCATCACCTGGGACCCGACGGACTGCTCGAGCAGCCCCTGGTCCCACCCCTCGATCAGCCGGCCGATGCCGATCGTCGCCGACTGCGGGGCCACGCCGGGCTCCCAGCTGGTGTCGACGACACGCCCGTCGCTCCACCGCACGGCCATGTACCGGGCCGTCACCACCTGGCCGACCTCCACCTGGGGGCCGCCGCCGCGGATCAGCGGCTGGACGACGAGCTGACCCGGCGGGTCGCCGTCGCCGACGAGCACCGTCGGGCTGCCGTCCGGGTCCCGGACCACGGTCGGCAGTCCCTCGACCGGTTCGACCACGTCACCCGTGGCGCGCGTGGGCAGCACGTCCACGACCAGCACGACGGGCACGTCGCCGTCCTGCTCGACGACCAGGACCCGCGCGCCCACCCGCTTGCCGCGCAGCGAGTCGTAGACGTTCTGGCCCAGCGAGTCGGCGTCGAACGTGTACCAGGCGGGTGCGTCGAGGTAGGTCGAGGAGATGACGCTGCCGTCCCGGCCGTCCTCGGCGTACATGTGCAGCAGCACCTGCTGACCGGGTTCGAGCGGGTCTCCCGTCCCGGGCCACAGGGTGCGGGAGCCGGACTGCACGACCTGGTACGGCTGCGGGTACTGCAGCGCCGGCGGCTCGCCCTGAGGTCCGCTGACCTGGACCGGGGTCTGGGAGGGCACCTGGGTCGGTGCGACCCGGTCCCACACGGGCGTCGAGCATCCCGCCAGCATCAGCAGCACCGCCAGGACGGCGACGAGCAGAGGGGGACGGCGGGGTGGCACCGGCACAGTGTGCCACGACGGCCCCGGCGTCCCGGAACCGGCCCCGGGCACCGGGCACCGGGCCGGCGGCCTCTCACATGGACTCGATGAGCCGCTCGACGCGCTCGTCGACGTTGCGGAACGGGTCCTTGCACAGCACCGTGCGCTGGGCCTGGTCGTTGAGCTTCAGGTGCACCCAGTCGACCGTGTAGTCGCGCCGGGAGTCCTGGGCCGCCCGCACGAAGTCGCCGCGCAGCTTGGCGCGCGTCGTCTGCGGCGGGATCGCCGTGGACTCGAACACCTCGAGGTCCGTCACGACCCGTTCCACCATCCCTCGCGCCGCGAGGAGGTTGTACAGGCCCTCGGTGCGCGAGATGTCGTGGTAGGCCAGGTCCAGGCGGGCGATGCGGGGGTCCTCCAGGGGCAGGTCGTGCTTGGCCCGGTACCGCTCGATGATGCGCCACTTGATGACCCAGTCCAGCTCGCGGTCGACCAGGGACAGGTCGCCGGACTCCAGGGCGCGCAGGCCCCGCTCCCACAGGTCCAGCGTCTGCTTGACCTGCGGGGTCGGGTCCAGGTGGGCGTCGACGTGCTCGCGCACCCGCTGGTAGTACTCGCCCTGGACGTCGACCGCCGTCGCGGAGCGCCCGTTGGCGAGCTGGACGGCGTGCTTGCCGGAGGAGTCGTGGCTGATCTCCCGGATGGCCCGGATCGGGTTCTCCAGGGTCAGGTCGCGGACGGGCACCCCCGCCTCGACCAGACGCAGCACCAGGTCCGTGGCCCCGACCTTGAGCAGGGTCGTCGTCTCCGACATCGAGGAGTCGCCGACGATGACGTGCAGGCGCCGGTAGTGCTCGGCGTCGGCGTGCGGCTCGTCGCGGGTGTTGATGATCGGCCGCGAGCGCGTCGTGGCGCTGGAGACCGCCTCCCAGATGTGGTCGGCGCGCTGGGACAGGCAGTAGGTCGCCCCGCGGGGCGTGGCCAGCACCTTGCCCGCGCCGGTCAGCACCTGCCGGGTGATGAGGAACGGGACCAGGACGTCGCTGAGACGGGAGAAGTCGCCCTGCCGCCGCACGAGGTAGTTCTCGTGGCAGCCGTAGGAGTTGCCCGCCGAGTCCGTGTTGTTCTTGAACAGGTGGACCTTGCCGGGCAGGCCCTCGTGCTCCAGCCGCTGCTGCGCGTCCGCCACCAGGCCCTCGAGGATGCGCTCGCCGCCGCGGTCGTAGGCCACGAGCTGGCGGACGTCGTCGCACTCGGCGGTCGCGTACTCGGGGTGCGAGCCGACGTCGAGGTAGAGCCGCGAGCCGTTGCGCAGGAAGACGTTCGAGGACCGGCCCCAGGCCACGACCTTGCGGAACAGGTAGCGCGCGACCTCGTCGGCGCTCAGCCCCCGCCCGTCGTCGGCCGCGCACGTCACGCCGTACTCGGTCTCCAGCCCGAAGATCCTCCGGTCCATCGCCGCCCCCTCAGTCGTCTCCGTGCAGCAGGCGCGCCAAGGCGTCGCCCTGCCACCGGCGGAAGGCCCGCCGCGCGCGGCGGCGGTCCAGCACCGCCACCTCCAGCCCCGCGGCGGAGATCTCCCGCTCCTGCCCCTCACCGGCGATCGAGCCGTCGGTGTTCACCGCACCCAGCGTCCGCACCGCCAGCCGCAGCACGCCGGTCAGGTCCATGCCCGGCTCCCAGCCGTCACGCACCCGCGAGGTGAGCTGGTCCGCCTGCCCGCCCATCACGACGAACCCGTGCTCGTCGGCGACCGAGCCGTCGTAGGACAGCCGGTACAGCTGGTCCTCGTCCTGCGTGGCACCGACCTCCGCCACCACCAGCTCGACCTCGAGCGGCTTGGACTCGGTGGTGAACACCGTGCCCAGCGTCTGGGCGTAGGCGTTCGCGAGGCCCCGGGCCGTCACGTCGGTGCGGTCGTAGGAGTACCCGCGCAGGTCCGCGTACCGCACCCCCGCCACGCGGAGGTTCTCGAACTCGTTGTACTTGCCCACGGCGGCGAAGGCGATCCGGTCGTAGATCTCGGAGATCTTGTGCAGCGCGCGCGAGGGGTTCTCCGTCGCGAACGCGATCCCGTCGTCGTAGGCCAGCACGACGACGGAGCGCCCGCGGCCGATCCCCTTGCGCGCGAAGTCCGCCCGGTCCTTCATCAGCTGCTCGGGCGAGACGTAGAACGGCATGTTCACGCGCGTGCACCTCCCTCGCGCCGCTCGGCGACGATCCGTTCGACGACGTCCGCCAGGGCGTCGTCGGCCACCCGGCGGTAGCCGTCCGCGGTGACCGTGGCCACCACCGGCCAGATGCGCCGGACCGTGTCGGGCCCGCCGGTCGCGCTGTCGTCGTCCGCGGCGTCGTAGAGCGCCTCGACGGCGACCGCCACGGCGGCGTCGGCGTCGAGCCCGCGGCGCCACCGCTTCTTCAGCGACCCGCGGGCGAACACCGAGCCGGATCCCACCGAGTGGTGGTCGTGCTCCTCGTAGCGCCCGCCGGTGACGTCGTAGCTGAACAGGCGTCCGCTGGACCGGTCGAGGTCGAACCCGCCGAACAGGGGCACGACGGCCAGGCCCTGCAGGGCCAGGGGCAGGTTGCCGCGGATGATCGCGGCCAGCCGGTTGGCCTTGCCGTCCAGCGAGAGCTGGGAGCCCTCGATCTTCTCGTAGTGCTCGAGCTCGAGCTGGAACAGCCGCACGAGCTCCAGGGCGATGCCTGCCGAGCCCGCGATGCCGACCGCGGAGTAGTCGTCCGCGTCGAAGACCTTCTCGATCTCGCGGCTGGCGATGAGGTTGCCCATGGTCGCGCGCCGGTCGCCGGCCATGACCACGCCGCGGCCGCTCTCGTCGTCGCCGAAGGTGAGCGCGACGATCGTGGTCGCGTGCGGGGCCAGCTCCGCGGCGGTACCCGTCGTCCCCGCCGGCCGGTTGCCCGGCAGCAGGTCCGGGGCGTGCTCGCCCAGGAAGTCGACGAACGAGCTGGATCCCGGCCGCAGGAAGGCGTCCGGCAGCCGGCCGGAGGACTCAGCGGATGGGGAGGTCACTCACTGCCCGCCCTTCTGCACGAACCCCCGGACGAACGACTCCGCGTTCGACTCCAGGACCTCGTCGATCTCCTCGAGCAGCGAGTCGACCTCCGCGTCGCGGTCGGCGGTCTGCGGAGCCGGTGCCGGGGCCTCCGCGTCGTCGTCGGGCGTGCGGTCGTCGTTCTGCGGGTTGATCCGTTCCTGACCGGCCATGGTCCGCCTCCTTCGCGTTCCCTGCGGGTGGTGGCAAGCCTATGTCGTCCTGGCCGTGGTGCGCGCAGGACTCACGCATCTCCTCGCAACCCCGTCAGCAGGGCCGTCGCGTCCGGGCTCGCGTCCAGCAGCCGGCCGATGTGCTGCGCGGTGCCGCGCAGCGGGTCCGGCATCGGCACCCGCTGCAGGGACGCGGCGCCTGCGACGTCGAAGATCACCGAGTCCCAGCTCGCCGCCGAGACCTCGTCGGCGTAGCGCTCCATCACCTCGCCGCGGAACCACGCCCGCGTGTCGGTCGGCGGGTGGTGCACTGCGCGGGCGACGTCCTCCTCGGTGGTGATCCGGTCGACCGCGTCGGAGGACAGCAGCCGGTGGTAGATCCCGCGCTCCGGTCGCACGTCCGACCACTGCAGGTCCAGGGCACCCAGGCGCGGGTGGTCCCAGTCCAGCCCGTCGCGCGTGCGCAGCCGCTCCAGCAGGCGCAGCTTGGCCACCCACTCGACCTCCCGCGCGCAGGTCATCGGATCGGTGCTCAGCCGGTCCAGCACGTCGCGCCACCGCGCCACGACCGCGTCGGACTCCTCGTCCGAGCCCAGGGCCGCGAGCGCCCGCTCGACGAGGTCGACGACCCGCCGCTGGACCTCCAGGGCGGTGGCCGTCGTGCCGTCGGCCAGGTCCAGCCCGGCGCCGAGGGTCAGGTCCCGCGAGACCTGACGGACGGCGGGGACCGGGTCGGCCAGCCGCAGCCGCGACAGCTCGGCCCGGGCAGGGACCCCGGCATCGGCGAGGTCGTCGAGGTGCTCGAGCACCCACAGCACCAGCGACGTCGTGCCGAGCTTGAGGTAGGTGGCGACCTCGAGGTGGTTGGCGTCGCCGAGGATGAGGTGCAGCCGGCGCCAGCGCGTGCGGTCGGCGTGCGGCTCGTCGCGGGTGTTGACGATCGGGCGGCGCAGCGTGGTCTCCAGGCCGATCTCGGCCTCGATGTAGTCCGCGCGCTGGGAGAGCTGGAACCCCGGCTCGTCGCCCGTCTGCCCGAGGCCGACACGACCCGAGCCGGTGAACACCTGCCGGGTCACCAGGAACGCGGTGACGAGCTCGGCCAGGGTGGCGAACGGCAGGTCGCGGTCGACCAGGTAGTTCTCGTGGGTGCCGTAGCTGGCGCCCTTGCCGTCCACGTTGTTCTTGTACAGGACGATCTCGGTGCCGGGCACCTGGGCGAGCTGGCGGCTCGCCGCCAGCATGACCCGCTCGCCGGCCACGTCCCACACCACGGCGTCACGGGGGTTGGTGACCTCCGGCGAGGAGTACTCGGGATGGGCGTGGTCCACGTACAGCCGGGCCCCGTTGGTGAGGATGCAGTTCGCGGCGCTCGGGTCGTCGTAGTCCTCGGTCTCGGGACGCTCGAGCGACTCGGGCGTCGCGGGGACCTCGGCGGCGCCGGTGGGTGCGCCACCGGCCTGGGCGCCGGCGGGGCCGGACGGCGCGGGCTGGGACGGGTCGTCCGTCAGCAGGGACGGGTGGGCGGAGGCACGGTCGAGGTGGAACCCGCGCGCGTCCGCCAACGGGTCCTCGTCGTCGTAGTCCCACCGCGCCGGCGGGTGGCCGGGGCGCCCGTCCTGGACGAGCGCCCGGTAGGTGGTCACGACCTGGGAGCTCATCAGCATCGGGTTCGCCATGGGGCGTCCCGGGGACAGCACCCCGTACTCGGTCTCGATACCCATCACGCGTCGCACGGTCACGCGTCCACCCTATGCGGCTCGCCGTCCACCCCGCGCCGCTAGGATCGTCCGCATGGCGGACTGGTTCTCGACCACGGTGCGTGGCCAGGACTGCGCCGAGGCGGCGCTCCGGGTCGACTGGGGGTCCACGCCGCTGGGGGACCCTGCCGGCTGGCCCCGCGCACTGCGCAGTGCCGTCGAGCTGTGCTTCAGCACCCGGTTCGCCGTCCTGGTGACGTGGGGGCCCGAGCTCACCATGATCTACAACGACGGCTATCGCGACATGCTCGGCAGCGACCTGCACCCGCGCGCGATGGGCGCCGCGGCCCCCGAGCTCTGGGGGCAGATCTGGGACGACGTCGGCCCTCTCTTCGACGACGTGATGCGCTCCGGCCTGCCCACGTGGGACGTCGACCTGCCCCTGCTGATGGACCGGTCCGGCTTCGTCGAGGAGACGCGGTTCACCTTCTCCTACAGTCCGCTGCGCGACGACGACGGCGTCGTGCGGGGCGTCATGGACATCGCCACGGAGACCACCGACCAGGTGGTCGACCGGCGTCGGCTGTCCACGCTGAGCCGCCTCTCGACGGCGCTGCACGGCCATCGCAGCGATCCGGCGACGGTGGCTCGCGTGGCCACGGAGGTGCTCCTCGAGGCCGAGGACGTCACCGAGGTCGACGTCTCGCTCGACGTCCCGGTCGACGGCGCCGGACCGGCGCAGCCGTCGCCGATGGCGCAGCCGGTGTGGCACGGCCCCCTGCTCGTCGCCCCGCTGGCCCCGCACCCGGACCGTGCCGCGCTCGGGAGCATCACCCTGCGGGGCACCGACCGCCGTCCCCTCGACGAGACGCAGCGCGCCTTCCTCCTGCTCCTGGCCACCACGGTCTCGAACGCCGTCGCGGAGGCGGACGAGCACCGCCGGAGGGTGACGCACCTGCGCAGCGTCAGCGACACGCTGCAGCGCGCCATGGTGCCGGACACTCCCTCCTCGCCCCGCTGGCAGGTGCGCTACCGCCCCGCCGACGACAACCTGAGCGTGGGCGGGGACTGGTTCGACGTGATCGAGCTGTCCGGCGGGAGATTCGGCCTCGTGGTGGGCGACTGCGTCGGGCACGGCATCGGTGCGGCCGCGTCCATGGGACGTCTCAGCAGCGCCGGACGCGCCGTGCTGCTCGCCGGGTCCGGCCCGGCGCAGACCCTGTCGATGCTCGACGACTTCGCCCGCACCGTGCCCGGAGCGGAGAACGCGACGGTCTTCTGCGGGATCGTCGATCCGCAGGCCATGACCCTGACCTACTCCAGCGCCGGGCACCCGCCCGGTCTCCTGCTGGCCGCCGACGGCTCCACGGCATGGCTCGCCGAGGCCCGCAGCGTCCCCCTGACGCTCCCGCACCGCGGGCGGACCGAGCACGAGACGACGCTGTCCCCCGGCGACCTCGTCCTGCTCTACACCGACGGGCTCGTCGAGCGTCGCGACACGCGGCTGCGCACCGGCCTGGAACGGCTCGCGACCGTCGCGGGCGCGGCGCGCGCCGAGACGTCGCTGGACGCCCTGCCCGAGCGGCTCATGGACGACATGCTGGCCGACGGCGCCCGCGACGACGTCGCGCTCGTGGTGTACCGCGCCGGGTGAGGGCCGCGGCCACACCGCACGTCCCCGGCTACAGGTACTGACCCGTGGAGTTCACGGTGTCGATCGTGCGCGGCGTGCTGTGCTCGCCCTTCTTCTTCGAGATCGTGCGGATGAACACGATGCGCTCACCCTTCTTCCCGCTGATGCGTGCCCAGTCGTCGGGGTTGGTCGTGTTCGGCAGGTCCTCGTTCTCCTGGAACTCGTCGACGCAGGCGGACAGCAGGTGCTCCACCCGGATCCCCCGATGGCCGGAGGCCAGAAGGTCCTTGATCGCCGACTTCTTCGCACGGTCGACGACGTTCTCGATCATCGCCCCGGAGTTGAAGTCCTTGAAGTACAGGGTCTCCTTGTCGCCGCTGGCGTAGGTGACCTCGAGGAACTGGTTGTCCTCGTCCTCGGCGTACATACGCTCCACGACCGACCGGATCATCGCCTCGACGGCCGCCTGCCGGTTGCCGCCGTGCTCGGCGAGGTCGTCGGCGTTGATGGGCAGGTCGGACGTGAGGTACTTGCCGAAGATCTCCGTGGCGCCCTCGGCGTCCGGACGCTCGATCTTGATCTTCACGTCGAGCCGGCCGGGACGCAGGATCGCCGGGTCGATCATGTCCTCGCGGTTGGAGGCACCGATGACGATCACGTTGTCCAGCCGCTCGACGCCGTCGATCTCGGCGAGCAGCTGCGGCACGATCGTGGTCTCCACGTCCGAGGACAGGCCGGTCCCGCGGGTGCGGAACAGCGACTCCATCTCGTCGAAGAACACCACGACAGGCATGCCCTGGCCGGCCTTCTCCCGGGCCCGGGCGAAGATGAGCCGGATGTGACGCTCGGTCTCGCCGACGTACTTGTTCAGCAGCTCGGGGCCCTTGACGTTGAGGAAGAAGCTCTTCGCGTTCGGGTCGCCGCCGCGCTTCTCGGCGACCATCCGGGCCAGCGAGGAGGCGACCGCCTTGGCGATGAGCGTCTTGCCACACCCGGGCGGGCCGTAGAGCAGCACGCCCTTGGGCGGGCGCAGCCCGTGCTCGCGGAACAGGTCCGGGTGGGAGAACGGCAGCTCGACGGCGTCGCGGATCGCCTCGATCTGCGTGCCCAGACCGCCGATGTCCTCGTAGGCGATGTCGGGCACCTCCTCCAGGACGAGCTCCTCGACCTCGGACTTGGGCACGACCTCGAAGACGAACCCGCTGCGCACGTCGACGGTCAGCGCGTCACCCACCCGCAGCCGGTCGGCCGCGACCGAGCCGGCGAGCCGGACGACGCGTTCCTCGTCGGCGCGCCCGACCACGAGCACGCGGTCCTCGTCGAGGACCTCCTTGACCGTGACCAGCTCACCCGTGCGCTCGTAGCCACCGGCGCCTACGACGGTCATGGCCTCGTTGAGCTTGACCTCCTGCCCCGGGGCGAGGTCGGACAGCTGGAGCTGGGGGCTGGCCTGGACGTGCATCTTGCGGCCCTGGGAGACCACGTCCACCGACCCGTCGCCGTGGTCGGACAGGAAGGTGGCGTACGTCCCGGGCGGCTTGGCCAGGTCGTCGATCTGCTTCTTCAGCTCGACGATCTGCTCCCGGGCGGCCCGCAACGCCTCGGCGAGCCGCTCGTTCTTCGCCGCGAGCAGCGCCAGCTGGGCGTCGCGTCCGGACGGCGTGGGCGCGTCCGAGTGGTCCGGGCGAACAGGGTGGTCAGTCATCACGTCCCCTCTCGTGCGGCCCGGGCGGCCTCCCCCCGTCCGAGGGGATTTCTCCCGAGAGACAGCACCCTACGGGTCAACGCCGACATCCTGTGGCTCATTTCACGCTGCGGCGCCCACGTTCACACGATGACGACCGAACTGTGACTCCGCCGCAATCTGGCCGGAACATCAGGCCTCCTGCTCGGGCTCCTGACCGACCTGACGGCGCACGCGACGGATCTTCTTGTCCGAGACCGCCTTCTCACCGAGCTCCTCCTCGCTCCAGCGACCCGCGCCCCACTGCTCCTCGTCGCCCGGGCGCGAACCCTTGGCCGGGCGCCGCTTGCGCACCGGCGGGGTCACGCCGTCGGCCAGCCGGCGGGCGGACAGCAGGAAGCCGGTGTGCCCGACCATGCGGTGCTGCGGACGGACCGCCAGGCCCTCGAGGTGCCAGCCGCGCACCATCGACTCCCAGGCCGTGGGCTCGGCGAAACGGCCGTCGGCGCGCAGGGCCTCGGCCGTGCGGGACAGCTGGGTCGCCGTCGCGACGTAGCAGACGAGCACCCCGCCGGGGGTGAGCACCTGCGCGACGGCGTCGACGTTCTCCCACGGGGCGAGCATGTCCAGCACGACGCGGTCCACCGAGCCGGGCTCGACGACGTCGGCGGCCCGGTCGGCCAGGTCGCCGATGTGCAGGTGCCAGGCCGGGTGGGGCCCACCGAAGAACGTCTCGACGTTGCCGCGCGCGATCGCGGCGAAGTCCTCGCGGCGCTCGATCGAGTGCAGCTCGCCCGCGTCGCCGACGGCGCGCAGGAGGGACATGGTCAGCGCGCCGGAGCCGACACCGGCCTCCAGGACGCGGGCCCCGGGGAAGATGTCGGCCATCTGGACGATCTGGCCCGCGTCCTTGGGGTAGACGACGGCGGCACCGCGCGGCATGGACAGCACGAAGTCGCTCAGCAGCGGCCGCAGGGCGAGGTACTCGATCCCGGCGGTGTTGGTGACCACCCACCCCTCGGGGCGACCGATGAGGTCCTCGTGGCGGAAGTAGCCCTTGTGCGTGTGGAAGGTGGCGTTCTCGGCGAGCGTGATCGTGTGCATCCGACCCTTGGGGTCGGTGAGCTGGACCTTGTCGCCGACGCGGAGCGGACCGCGGCGGATGTCGGCACCGGTGGCGGAGGAGGAAGTCACGCCGATCGAGTCTACCGGCGGCCCGCCGGACGCACGGCCGCCGCGACCCGGGCGACGTCCAGCACCCCGGTGACCCGGCCGCCGTCGGCGACCGGCAGCACGCGCGCACCGCCGGCGACCCGGGCCAGGTGGTCGAGCAGCTCGGGCCCGGACTCGTCGGCGTCCACGGTCGACCCCGCGGGGAAGGGCACGAGGGCCGACTCCGCCGGCGTCGCAGCGGCCTGTTCCGCCGGCACGGCGGCCGCTGCCTGCGGGTCGACCCAGCCGGCGGGCTCGCCACGGTGGTCGAGGACGACGACGGCGACCTCGCCGTACCCGCGCGCCGCCCGGCCGGCGTCGGCCACCGTCGCCCCGGCCGGGACGACGACGGCGGAGGTCACCAGCGACCGCACGTCGAGGCGGTCGAGCTGCTCGCGCCGGCGCCCCACCCGCATGGCCTCGCTCGCCCCGGACCACAGGAACGCGCCGATGAGCGCGGCCCACATGACCGTGAAGAGGTCGGGGCTGCGTCCGGTCGCCAGGGGCCAGGCCAGCGCCCAGAGCACGACGGCCGCACCGACCGCCCGGCCGACCCAGCCGGCCGCCAGCGTGCCGCGCGTGCGCGAGCCCGTCGCGGCCCAGACGCCCGCCTCGAGGACCTGGCCGCCGTCGAGCGGGAGCCCCGGCAGCAGGTTGAAGGCACCGACGAACGCGTTCGAGAACGCGCCGGCGTAGAGGAGCAGCGCGGGCACCGACGCCGAGGTCTGGGCGGAGAACAGCAGCCAGAAGCCGGCGGCGAGCGCCAGGTTCGTCAGCGGTCCGACGACGGCGATCAGCGCGCTGTCGCGCGGGTGCCGGACCGTTCCGGAGTAGGCGGTGTGCCCGCCCCACAGCGTCAGGGCGAGCTCGTCGACGCGGTGTCCGCGGGCGCGCGCCACCAGCGCGTGCGCCACCTCGTGGCAGAACACCGACGCGAACAGCAGCAGCACGAACGCGAAGGAGACGACCAGCACCCCCACCAGCTCCATGCGGGGGGCGAAGGCACGCACCGTCGGGGCGAACAGCGCGGTCAGGACGACGGCGGCGAGGAACCACGACGGGGTCACCAGGACGGGGGCGCCGGCGACACGGCCGATGCGCCACCCGGAGGAGCGTTGAGTCACCGCTCCAGGCTATCCGGCCCGGCCACCGGGACCCGCGCGTGGGGCGACGTCCGTGTGGGCGGCCCGCCGTAGGGTGGCCCGCATGACGACGACGGCCGACCCCGCCACCGGACCACCGGACCGCACCGCGTCGAGCCCCGACGCGCCGGGGGCCCGACCGTCGCGTCCCCCGGCCCTGTCGCCGTCGCGCGCCAACGACTTCATGCAGTGCCCGCTGCTGTTCCGCTTCCGGGCGGTCGACCGCCTGCCCGAGCCGCCGTCGTCCGCCGCCGCGCGCGGCACGCTCGTGCACGCCGTCCTCGAACGGCTCTACGACGCCCCGCTGGGCGAACGCACGCCCGAGGCGGCGCGCGGCCTGCTGCCCGGCGAGTGGGAGCGTCTGGTGGAGGTCGAGCCCCGGTACGCCGAGCTGTTCTCCGCCGGCGGGGACGCCGAGGGGCAGCCCCTGGAGACCTGGCTGGACGGCGCGGGCAAGCTGCTGGGCACGTACTTCACGCTCGAGGACCCGAACCGCCTGCAGCCCGAGGCCCGCGAGCTGGCCGTCGAGAGCCAGCTCGAGGACGGGCCGCTGCTGCGCGGCATCGTGGACCGGCTCGACGTGGCGCCCGACGGCGCGGTCCGGGTCGTCGACTACAAGTCCGGACGCTCGCCCCGGCCCGGGTTCGAGGCCTCGGCGCTGTTCCAGATGCGCTTCTACGGGCTCGTCGTCTGGCGCGAGCGCGGCGTGCTGCCGAAGATGCTCCAGCTCGTCTACCTCGGCGACGGGCAGGTCCTGCGGGCCGAGCCCCGCGAGCGGGAGCTGGAGGTCACCGAGGCGAAGGTGCGCGGACTGTGGGACGCCATCACCACGGCGGCCCGCCGGGGCGAGTTCGTCCCGAAGCAGAGCAAGCTGTGCGGATGGTGCGCCCACCAGGCGCTCTGTCCCGCGTTCGGCGGCACTCCCCCGCCGATCCCCGCCGACGCGCTGCGCCGACGTCTGGGCGTGGAGGGCTAGCGCGTCGGGGCCGCGGCCGGCGTGAGGTCGAGCACCTCGCCGGCGACGAGGCGCCGCACCGTGGTCAGGTCGACGTCGGCCAGGCTCGCCGCCCGGCTCAGGCCGGGACGCGACGGGACGGGCACGACGGCCTCCACCCCGAGGGTGCGGGCACCGGCGGCCAGCGCGGAGGCGATCCCGGTGGGCGAGTCCTCGATGGCCACGCAGTCCTCGACGGGCACGCCCAGCCGCTCGGCCGCCACCAGGTACGGCTCCGGGTGGGGCTTGCCGTGGGTGACCTGGTCGCCGGTCACCAGAGTGCTGAACGCCCCGGGCACGTGCGCGGTCACGGCCTCGGCCAGCACCGTGTAGCTCATCGTCACCAGGGCGCAGGGCACCCCGGCGTCCCCGAGCGCGGCGAGCAGCTCCCGGGCACCCGGCCGCCACGGCACCGAGTCGGCCACCTGCTCGCGGACCCGGTGCAGGAGGTGGTCGACGATGGCGTCGACGCTCAGGCCGACACCGGCGTCGCGCAGGATGCCCGCGGAGACGGTCAGGGGGTTGCCGACCAGCTCGAGCGCCTGCTCGTGCGACCAGCTGCCGCCGTGGGCGGCCACCAGCTCGTGCTCGGCACGGATCCAGTAGGGCTCGGTGTCGACGAGGGTGCCGTCCATGTCCCACAGGACGGCGGCGGGCAGCGCGGCGGGTTCGTCAGGACGCATCGCCACATCGTACGAGGGCCGCACCCGGCGGCCGGTGTCGGCGAGGACGGTTCCCGCCGGGCCTGTATAGGCTGACCAGATGACCACCGAGCAGCCGGTCGGCCGTCACGCCGCACGTCAGACCGTCATGATCGCGGCCTTCGAGGGGTGGAACGACGCGGGCAGCGCCGCGACGGACGCCCTCGAGCACCTCGCCGACGTGTGGGGAGCGTCACTGCACCGCGAGCTCGATCCGGAGGGGTATCACGACTTCCAGGTCAACCGACCGATGATCGGCTCCGGTCCGGAGGGCCGACGCATCATCGCCTGGCCCACCACGACCGTCTCGGTCGCGGAGCTGCCGGACCGCCGCGTCGTGCTCGTGCACGGCATCGAGCCGTCCTTCCGCTGGAAGTCGTTCTGCCGCGAGCTGCTGGACATCGCCGCCGAGCTGGACGTGCGCACCGTCGTGACCCTCGGCGCGCTGCTGGCCGACGTGCCGCACACCCGCCCGATCCCGCTGACCGCGACGACGGAGAGCCCCGGCCTGCAGGCCGTCCTGGACGTCGAGCCGAGCACGTACGAGGGACCGACCGGCATCGTCGGCGTGCTGCAGCACGAGGCCGCCGCACGCGAGTTCCAGGCCGTGTCGCTGTGGGCGGCGGTGCCGCACTACGTGGCCAACCCGCCCTCGCCCAAGGCGACCCTCGCCATCCTGACCCGGGTCGAGGACCTGGTGGGCACGTCCGTCGACATGGGGGACCTGCCCGAGGACGCCGAGGCGTGGCAGCAGGGAGTCGACGAGCTGGCCGGCGAGGACGCGGAGATCTCCGAGTACGTGGCCCAGCTCGAGGAGGCCAAGGACACCGCGGACCTGCCGGAGGCGTCCGGCGAGGCGATCGCGCAGGAGTTCGAGCGCTACCTGCGCCGCCGGGACCTCGGTCCGGGCCGCGGGGGCCACGGCACCCCCGGCGGCCCGGACAAGGGCTAGGGCTACAGCCGCACGCCGAGCAGGGCGTTGACGGCGCGGGCCACGACGCCGGGGGCACCCTCGGTGTCCGCGGCGGTGTCCCGTCCGGGCTCCAGGGCGCGGTCGGCCCAGGCGTCCACGGCCGCGAGCGCGCGCGGGGCGTCGAGGTCGTCGGCGAGCGCGGCGCGCAGCTCGGCCAGCGTGTCCTGCCAGGCCGGTCCCCCGTTGCCCGAGACGGCCTCCCGCCACCGCTCCAGGCGCGCCTGGGCGGTGGTGAGCAGGTCGTGGGTCCACTCCCACTCGGTGCGGTAGTGCTGCGAGAGGATGCCGAGGCGCACCGCCATCGGGTCGACGCCGTCGCGGCGCAGCGCGGAGACGAGCACGAGGTTGCCCCGCGACTTGCTCATCTTGTGGCCCTCGTAGGCGATGAGTCCGGCGTGGGCGTGCGCGCCGGGCGCGGACCCGGCACCGTCGAGCATCCGCCCGTGCGAGACGGACATCTCGTGGTGCGGGAAGACGAGGTCCGAGCCGCCGCCCTGGACGTCGAAGGGCAGACCGATCCCGTCCCGGGCGATGACCGTGCACTCCACGTGCCAGCCGGGCCGGCCGGTGCCCAGCACGCCGCCGTCCCAGGTGGGCTCGCCGGGGCGTTCGCGGCGCCACAGCAGCGGGTCCAGCGGGTTCTTCTTGCCCTCGCGGTCGGGGTCTCCCCCGCGCTCGGCGAACAGCTCGGCCATGGTGGCCTCGTCGTAGCCGGAGACGGCACCGAAGTCCGGGTCGGCCGTCAGGTCGGCGTAGACGTCGCCCAGACAGGGGTCGTCGCCGCCGGCACCGGGCTCCATCGGGACCCGGTAGGCGGTGCCGTCCTCGAGCATCCGGGCGACCGCCTCGGCGATGGGTCCGACGTACTCGGCCACACCGGTCCACGGGTCAGGCGGGACGACGCCGAGCGCCGTCATGTCCTCGCGGAACAGCGCCACCTGGTCCGCGGCGAGGTCGCGCCAGTCGACGCCGGTGGCGGCGGCGCGCTCGAGCAGCGGGTCGTCGACGTCGGTGACGTTCGAGGCGTACGTGACCTGCTTGCCGGCGTCGATCCAGGCACGGTGCAGCAGGTCGAAGGCGATGTAGGTCGCGGCGTGCCCGAGGTGGGTCGCGTCGTAGGGCGTGATCCCGCAGACGTAGCTGCGCGCCGTCGGACCCGGAGCCGCCTCGACGAGACGTCCGGTGGTCGTGTCGTGGATCCGCACCACGGGACGGTGACCGTCGGTGGGAGCAGGCAGCTCGGGGATCTGGGGGGTGGGCCAGGGTCGCACGGCCCCCAGAGTACCGGCGTCAGGCCGTGGTCCCGGCCGGATCGGCCTCCAGCACCCCCGTGAGAAGCAGCACGACGACGAGCGCCGCCAGGCCGTACCGGTAGTACACGAAGGGCTTGTAGGAGTAGGTGGAGACGATCTTCAGGAAGCCGATGAGCACGACGTAGCCGAGCGCGAACGCCACGACGGTCGCGATCAGCGTGGGCCACCATCCCGCGGACCCGGGCGCCGGGTCTCCCCCGGCGGCCTTGGCGAGCTGGTAGAAGCCCGAGCCCAGCACGGCCGGGATCGCCAGGAGGAACGAGTAGTCGGCCGCGGCGCGCCGGGTGAAGCCCATCGCGAGACCGGCCGTGATCGTGCCGCCGGACCGGGACACGCCGGGGATGAGCGCCATCGCCTGCGCGAGCCCGTACCCGATCGCGCGCTTCGGGGTCAGGTCCTCCACGGACCGGGTGCGCCGCCCGTACCGGTCGGCCAGGTCGAGCAGCACGCCGAAGATCACCAGCGTGGCGACGGTGATCCACAGGTTGCGCAGCGTCGTCTCGATCGCCTCGTCGAAGAGCACGCCCAGCACGACGATCGGCACCGAGCCCAGCGTGATGTACCAGGCCATGCGGGCGTCGGCGTCGTGGGCGCCGAACCGGTCGCGCCACGTGGTGCCGTGGTCGCCGCGCAACGAGGTCCACCACCCCACGCAGATGTCCCGGATCTTGCGGCGGTAGTAGAGCAGGACGGCGACCTCCGTGCCGATCTGGGTCACCGCGGTGAACAGCGCGCCGGGGTCGGCACCGCCGATCAGCTCGCCGACGATCCTCAGCTGTGCGCTGGAGGAGACCGGCAGGAACTCGGTGAAACCCTGGACCAGACCGAGGATGATCGCTTCCCACGCACTCACGAGCGGTCACACTACCCGTCCGGGAGGCCGTGCCCGGGCAGCGTCGGGGTCGGGCCCGGCGCGGTTCCCGGAACCGGACGACCGGCCCCGGTAGGGTCGCGGCCATGGAACGACGCCAGGTGGGGGGCTCGGGGCTGCACGTCTCGGCGCTGGGGCTGGGCACCATGTCGTGGGGCCGCGACACCGACGCGGACGACGCCGCGCAGATCCTGCGGGCCTTCCTCGACGGCGGCGGGTCGTTCGTCGACACCGCCGCCTCCTACGGGGACGGCGACGCCGAGCGGATGCTGGGTGCGCTCCTGGACGGCTCCGTCGCCCGCGACGACGTGGTGCTCGCCACCAAGGCCGGGGTGCGGCACGGGCCCCGCGGCACGCACCGGGACGCCTCGCGCGGCGGGCTGCTGGGCGAGCTCGACGCCTCCCTGGGCCGGCTGGGCACCGACCACGTCGACCTGTTCCTCGTGGCCTGCCCCGACCCCGTCACGCCGCTGGAGGAGACCGTCTCGGCGCTGCGGCTGGCCGTGTCCTCCGGGCGGGCCCGCTACGTGGGGCTGTCGAACTTCCCGGCCTGGGCCTCGGCGCGCGCCGCGACGCTGCTGGAGGCCGGTGACGGGATCGGGCTCGCCGCCCTGGAGCTGGAGTACTCGCTGCTGCAGCGGGGGCTGGAGCGGGAGGTCGCCCCCGCGGCCTCGGCGCTCGGGCTCGGCCTGCTCGCCTGGTCCCCGCTGGGTCGTGGTGTGCTGACGGGCAAGTACCGGCGCAGCGTGCCGGCGGACTCGCGGGCCGCCTCGGACCGGCTGGCCGGGTTCGTCGAGACGTACGTCGAGGACGCCGGGGCGGCGGCGGTCGTGGAGGCCGTGGCCACGGCCGCGGACGGCCTGGGCCGGGCCCCGCTGGAGGTGGCGCTGGCCTGGCTGCTCGCCCGTGACGCGGTGGCCTCCGCCGTCGTCGGCGCCCGCACCCCGGCCCACCTGCGCGGTGCGACGGCGGCGCTGGACCTCGCGCTGCCCGCGGAGGTGCACGCGGCGCTCGACGACGTCTCCGGGCTGCCGCTGGGCTACCCCGAGCGGGCGTAGCCGCCCGTCTCAGCGAGCGCTGGCGTCGTCGTCCTCGTCGTAGTCGTCGTCCTCGTCGTCGTCATCGTCGTCGTCGAGGTAGAACGGCGTCACCTCGCTGTAGGCCTGGGCCAGGGCGTCCTCGTACACCTCGAAGGCGTCGGCGAGCACCTCGTAGGCGTCGTCCACGGCAGGGTCCTCGTCGCTCCGGCGGGACGACACCGCGTGGAAGTGCCCCTCGAGGGCGGCGACGAATCGGTCCAGCGCGGCACGCGGGTCAGCGGTCATGCTCCGACCGTAGCGCCCCGCACGGCAGAATGGGCACACGAAAACGACGGACGGCCTGATCGGGAGGCGACGGATGGCTTCGAGCTGGCGCACGCACGGGCAGTACGAGTACCGGGTGGTCACGATCGACCGGGGCACGTCCGTCCCGGACGCCCGGAGACAGCTCACCGAGGAGGCCGAGTACGGGCGCTGGGAGCTCGCCCGCACCCGTCTCTACATGGGCGGCGAACGCCGGGTGTGGTTGCGGCGCAAGATCATCAAGGCGACCTCCACGCTCTGAGATGGACGCCTTCCGCAAGTCCCGGCACGGGTCGCCGCCCGGGTTCTTCGCCACCGAGGCGGCGGGCCTGCGCTGGCTCGCCGTCGACGGCGGGCCGCGGGTGGCCGCGGTGCTGGACGTCGGCCCCGGGCACCTCGACCTGGAGCGCCTCGAGCCCGCCCGGCCGACGTCCCCCGCGGCCCGGTCGTTCGGCCGCGCGCTGGCCCGGCTGCACGACGCCGGAGCGCCCGCCTTCGGCACCCTGCCCCCGGACGCCGGGCGCGGCTGGTTCGGGCCGCTGGACGACCCGCTGGACATGCCGGCCGGCGCGTTCGAGGACTGGCCCGCCTTCTACGCCGAGGCACGGCTGCGGCCGATCGTCGCCCAGGGCCGCGAGCGCGGGGTGCTCGACCGCCGGGACGCTGCGGCGATGGAGGCGGTGTGCGGGGCGCTGCCCGACCTCGCCGGTCCGCCGGACTCCCCCGCCCGGCTGCACGGCGACCTGTGGTCGGGCAACCTGCTGTGGACCGCCGCGGACGACGGCGGCACCGAGGCGGCGCTCATCGATCCCGCCGCCCACGGCGGCCACCGGGAGACGGACCTGGCGATGCTGGCGCTGTTCGGTGCGCCGCACCTGGACGAGATCCTCGCCGGCTACGACGAGACCCACCCGCTCGCCGCCGGGTGGCAGCAGCGCGTCGAGCTGCACCAGCTCTACCCGCTGGCCGTGCACGCGGTGCTGTTCGGCGGCGGGTACGTCGACGGGGCCCGGCGGTCGATGGCCGCGCTGGGCGGCTGAGACCGTGCCGGTCACCAGCGCCGGGCTGCTGTTCTACCAGCCGGGCACGGACGGACCGATCGTGCTGCTGGCGCACATGGGCGGCCCGTTCTGGGCCCGGCGCGAGGCCGGCGCCTGGACCGTGGTCAAGGGAGAGGTCGGCGACGGCGAGGACGCCCACGCCGCCGCCGTGCGCGAGGCCGGCGAGGAGCTGGGGCTGACGGTCCCGGAGCCCGTCGTGCCCGACGTCGACCTCGGGGAGATCCGGCAGCGCTCCGGCAAGCGGGTGCGGGCCTGGGGCCGCTGCTGGCCCGCGCCCGGACCGGACCTGTCGGCCGTGCGCAGCAACACGGTGCGGGTGGAGTGGCCACCCCGCTCCGGCCGCCACCTCGAGGTGCCCGAGATCGACCGCGCCGCCTGGTTCACCCCCGACGAGGCGCGTCGCGTCCTGGTCCGGGGCCAGGACGTGCTGGTCGACCGGCTGGAGGCGGCGCTCAGCAGGTCGTGAGCAGCCGGTCCAGCACGCGGGTGCCGAACTTCAGGGCGTCGACCGGGACGCGCTCGTCGACGCCGTGGAACATGCCCGCGAAGTCCAGCTCGGCGGGCAGGCGCAGCGGCGCGAACCCGTAGCCGGTGATGCCGAGCCGAGCGAGCGACTTGTTGTCGGTGCCGCCGGACAGCGTGTACGGCAGCACGGCCGACCCCGGGTCCTCGGCGTGCAGGGAGTCCACCATCGCGTCGACCAGTCCCCCGCTGAACGGCACCTCGAGGGAGCGGTCGGCGTGCAGCGTCTCGATGCGCACGTGCGGTCCGGCCAGCTCGCGCAGCACCCCCATGGCCTCGGCCTCGTGGCCGGGCACGGTGCGCATGTCCAGGGCGGCGGTCGCCGTGCCCGGGATGACGTTCGCCTTGTACCCGGCGTCGAGCTGGGTCGGGTTGGTGGTGTGCCGCACGGTGGCGCCCACGAACTTCGCGGCGGGGCCGAGCGCGTCCACCAGGGCGTCGACCTGGTCCGGGTCGGCGCCGCCCTCGGGGTCGAAGGGCAGCCCGGTCAGGTCCGCCACCCCCCGCAGCAGCCGCTCGACCGTCGGGGTCAGCGTGTAGGGCCAGGCGTGCTTGCCGATCCGGGCGACGGCCGCCGCGAGCTCGGTCACGGCGTTCTCGTGGTTGACCTGCGAGCCGTGCCCGGCGCGGCCGTCGGCGACCAGGCGCAGCCAGGCCAGACCCTTCTCGGCGGTCTGGACCAGGTAGGTGCGCCGGCCGTCGACGTCCACGGAGAACCCGCCGACCTCGCTGATGGCCTCGGACGCGCCCTCGAACAGCTCGGGGTGGTTCTCGACCAACCAGCGCGCGCCCAGGACCCCGCCGGCCTCCTCGTCGGCGAACATGCCGATGACGACGTCGCGGGCGGGGCGGCGGCCCTCGCGCACCATCTGACGCACGACCGAGAGGATCATGGCGTCCATGTCCTTCATGTCGACGGCGCCGCGGCCCCACAGCAGGCCGTCGATCTCCTCGCCCGCGAACGGGTCGACCGACCAGTCGGCGGCCTGGGCGGGCACGACGTCGGTGTGCCCGTGCAGCACTAGCGCGTCCCGGGTCGGGTCGCTGCCCTCGAAGCGGGCCACCACCGACGTCCGTCCCGGGCGGGACTCGAACAGCTGCGGCTCGAGCCCGACGTCGGCCAGCAGCCCGGCGACGTACTCGGCGGCCTTGCGCTCGCCGGGACCCTGGTTCTCGCCGTAGTTGGAGGTGTCGATGCGCAGGAGGTCCTGGCAGATCCCCACGACCTCGTCGGCGGCGGTGGGCTGGTGAGGGGCGGTACCGGGTGCGTTCACGAGGACACCGTACCCACCGCCAGCCGACCGTCCGGACGCAGCTCGACGTGGGCGTCGAGGCCGAGACGCTCCAGGAACGCCCGGTCGTGGCTGACCACCAGCAGCGCGCCCCGGTAGGACGACAGCGCCTCGACGAGGCGGTCGACGCTGGCCAGGTCCAGGTTATTCGTCGGCTCGTCGAGCATCAGCAGCTGGGCGGGCGGCTCGGCGAGCAGCAGCCGGGCCAGGTGCACCCGGAACAGCTCCCCGCCGGACAGCGTGGCCACCGGCCGGTCGACCTGGGCGCCGCGCACGAGGAAGCGGGCCAGCCGGCCGCGCAGGTCGCCCGGGGCGACGCCGGGTGCCCCGGCGCGGACGGCGTCCAGGACGGTGGCGCGGGGATCCAGGACGTCGAGGCGCTGCGGCAGGTAGCCCACCCGGTCGGTGCACAGCCGGCCCGCGGGCGACGGCCCCGCGAGCAGCCGCTCCAGCAGCGTCGTCTTGCCGACGCCGTTCGGTCCGGTCAGGGCGACCCGCTCCGGGCCGGCGAGGACCACGTCGCGGCCGTCGGCCGAACCCAGCACGGCGATCCGCCGGGACGCGGGGACGTCGGGGTCCGGCAGGTCGACCGTGATGCGGTCGTCGTCCCGGACCGCGCTCCGGGCGGTCTCGACGGCGGCGCGCGCCGTGCTCTCCGCGGCCTCCGCGGCCCCGCGCCGCGCGCCCTGCGACTTCTCCGCGCTGTTGCGCCGGTCGTTGATCGCCGCCTTGACGAACTTCGCGTCGGCCGCGTCCTTGCGCCCCTGGCGCTGGGAGTGGGCGACCCGTTCGGCGATCTTGATCCGTTCGCGGCGTTCGCGGCGCCAGGTCTGCTCGGCGTCCCGCACCGACCGCACCGCGGCCTCCTGCTGGACGGCCAGGTGGTCCTCGTAGGCGCTGTACGGCCCGCCGAACGTCGTCAGCGACCCGGCCCGCAGCTCGGCGGTGGCGTCCACGAGCTCGAGCAGCGCACGGTCGTGGGAGACCACCACCAGGGCGCCGCGCCAGGTTCGCACCAGCTCGGCGAGCCGGTCCCGCGATCCGGCGTCGAGGTTGTTGGTCGGCTCGTCCAACAGCGCCACGTCCGGGCTGCGCAGCCGCAGCCCGGTGACGGCGGTCAGCACGGCCTCGCCGCCGGACAGCGTGCCGACGGTGCGGTCCAGCGCGCCGCCGGAGTGCGGAAGGTCGACGGCCGCGAGCGCCGCCACCGCCCGCTCCTCGACGTCCCAGGCGTCGCCGACGGCGTCGAAGAGCTCGGGGCGCACGTCACCGTCGGTGATGGCGCGCACGGCGTCGACGGCGGTACGGACGCCGAGCAGGCCGGCGACCGTGGCGCGGGTGTCGAGGGTGAGGCGCTGCGGCACGAGGCCGACGGCGCCGACCACGGACACGCTGCCGCGGGTCGGCGTCAGCTCACCCGCCACGAGGCGCAGCAGGGTCGACTTGCCGGTGCCGTTGTCGCCGACGAGGCCGGTGCGGCCGCGTGGGAAGGTGCCGGTGACGGCCTCGAGCGCGGTCGCGCCGTCGGGCCAGGTGAAGGCGAGGTCCTGCAGGACCACGGCGGGGCTGGGGGCGGGTGCAGGCATGGGTGGCTCCCGGGGGACGTGGCGGTCCGCGCCGACGTCCCGCGCCCGCCACGAGGTGCACCGGTCCGGGTGCGGGCGGGCAGGGGTCAGCGCGAGGTCGTCGGACCGTGCGCCGGGTGGGTCACCTGCTCGCCTTCCGTTCGTCCCCTCTCACACGCGGCCTGCCCGCGGGGACTCCCGAGCAGGGTGGCACGCCGTCGCCCCGTGACGCCACGGTTTTTCGCATCCGTCATCCGCGCACGGTCAGCCACTGCTCGAAGGCCTCGCGGCTGGTGTACCGCGGGGTGTAGCCGAGCTCGGTGCGCAGCCGGGTGTTGTCGAGCACCGGGCGGTAGCGCAGGAAACCGACCCGTTCGGGGCCGTGCACGGTCAGGCGCAGCGCCCGGCCGACGCGCAGCACCCCGGCGAGCAGCGGTGCGGGCAGGTCGAGGGTGCGCTTGCCGAGCCGGTCGGCGATGTCGGCGACGGTCATGCGTCCGTCGCCGCAGACGTTGAACGCCCCCGTCGCGGTCCCGGTGGCCCCGGCGACGATCGCGCCGGTGACGTCGCCGACCCAGGCGAACACGAACGGGCCCTCGGAGCCGCGTACGCGGACCAGCCGCGGCGCGTCCCACAGGGCGGTGATCTGGTTCGCCACGCCCGGACCGAGGATCGTGCCGATCCGCAGGATCACCTGCTCGAGGTCGGGATGGTCGCGGCGGTAGTCCGCGAGCATCTCCTCCACGAGCCGCTTGTGCCGGGAGTAGGTGAACTCCTCGTTGCCGCGCACCGGGTCGGTCTCGCGCAGCGGCACCGGGTTGTCGGCGTGGTAGCCGTAGGCGGCGCCCGAGGAGGAGATCACCACGCGCCGCACTCCCCCGGCGACGCAGGCCTGCAGCACGTGGCGGGTGCCGTCGACGTCCACGCGCCGCTCGGTGTCCTCGTCCAGCGTGCCGGGGTTCACGATCGCGGCGAGGTGCACCACGGTGTCGACGCGGTGCTCGGCGACCGCGTCCCGCACGGCGTCGGCGTCCGTGACGTCGAGCGTGACCGCGGTGACGCCGTCGGGCAGCGTGGCGGGTGCGCGCAGGTCCGCCGAGACGACGTGCGCGACGTCGTCCCGGTCCGCGAGCGCCGCGACGGTGTGCGACCCGAGGAACCCGGACCCGCCCGTGACCAGCACGCGCCTCATGCCGACACCTCCTGCGTCTGGCGGGCGCGGGTGCGCCGCGCCCAGAGGGTCGCCAGCGTCAGGCCGGCGATGATGTCCCAGATGCCCCACCAGCCGGCCACGACCGCCATCCCGCCGATGCCGTCGAAGAACGTCATCACCAGGCCGAGCCCGAGGGCGGCGTTGCGGATGCCGACCTCGAACGTCACGGCCTTGCGCTCGCGGACCTCCAGCCGTCCGGCGCGGGCGGCGGCGTAGCCGAGGGCCAGCGCGACGGCGTCGTGCAGGAACACGGCGACCAGCACCACGCCGACCCAGGCGACGAAGACGGCGAAGTTGCCGGCCAGGGCCGCCACGACGAAGCCGATCAGCGCCAGGATGCTCACGACGTGGACGGGGCGGTGGGCCTTCGCGGCGACGGCGGGCCAGCGGGTGCGCACCAGCAGGCCCAGCGCGAAGGGCACGCCGATGATGAGCACGATGTCGAGCATCATCTCCAGCGGGTCGAGGCTGACCTCGGCCAGGATCTCGCGGCCGGTGGGGTGCAGGCTGCCCCACAGCGCGATGTTCAGCGGCATCGCCACCAGGTACAGCGCGTTGCCGACGGCCGTCAGGGACACCGACAGCGCCACGTTGCCGCCGGAGCGGTAGGTGAGGATCTGCGAGACGTTCCCCGGCGGGCAGCAGGCGACGAGGATCATGCCCATCGCGATGGACGCCTGGACGCCGAGGACGAGCGTCAGCACGAACGTGACCGCGGGCAGCAGCACGATCTGCGCCACCAGGGCGAGCACCGCCGCGCGCGGCGCCCGGCGCAGCACCCGGAAGTCGGCCGGCGAGGTGTCCAGCGCGATGCCGAGCATGATCAGCGCCAGCACGACGCTGAGCGCGACCATCGACCCCGGCGAGAAGTTCACGACGACGTCGTCGATGTTCATCGCTCGCTCCGGTTCGTCGTCGCCGGCACGAGCTCGTCGGCGAGCCGGCGCACGGTGCGGCGGTAGGCGTCCTTGTTGACGTAGTAGCTCATCCGCTCCAGGCCGAGGTAGCGGTAGCCCCCGGTCAGGTCGGGCCATCGCTCGCCGACCCGGCGCCGGAACGCCGCCACCCGGTCGCGGGCGGCGGCGTCGCCGTCGGCGCTCGCGGCCTCCGCGGCGAGGTAGCGGGCGACGAGCTCCGCCTGCTCGGCGCGGCCCTGCCAGCCGATCCCGGAGGCCTCGAGCATGCCGACGACGAAGAGCCCGTTGAGCGACGGCGGGACGATGTTGCAGAACAGCTCGGGAGCCGTGCCCGAGCCGGGGCCGTCCCAGGCGAGGTGCTTGGGGTCGACGAACGGGTAGTCCAGCTTGTACCCGGTGGCGAGCAGCACGAGGTCGTACTCGCCGTTGGTGCCGTCGACGAAGTGCACGGTGCGGCCCTCGAAGCGGTCGATGTCGCGGCGGACCCGCAGGTCGCCCTGGCCCGCGTGCTGCAGCACCAGGGAGTTCACCACCGGGTGGGACTCGTAGATCTTGTGGTCGGGCGCCGGGAAGCCGAAGCGCTGCGGGTCGCCGTTGAGGAGGGTGAGCACCCGGGAGTCGACGGCCTGCTTGATCCGTGCCGGCAGCGGGCGGCCCTGGTTGAGGGTGTCCGTGGGGCGACCGAGCAGGTACCGCGGCACGAACCAGTACCCGCGCCGCACCGACAGGTCGACCGAGGCGGCCCGGTGCACGGCGTCGACCGCCACGTCGCAGCCCGAGTTGCCGCCGCCGACCACGAGGACCCGCTTGCCGGCGAACACGTCGGACCGCTTGTAGTCGGACGAGTGCAGCAGCTCGCCGGTGAACTCGCCGGCGAAGGTCGGCACGTTGGGCTCGGCCAGGGTGCCGTTGGCGACGACGACGTGGCTGAAGCGCTCGCGGTGCGTGGCGCCGTCGGGCCCGGTGGAGCACACGTCCCAGCCGGCGCGGCCCGTCGGGTCGCCGTCGCCGGGCTCGACGGCGGTGACCCGGGTGCCGAACCGGTAGTGGCGGCGCAGGTCGAAGACGTCGGCGTACTCGTGGAAGTAGCGCAGCAGCTCACGGTGGCTCGGGTAGTCGACCTGGGTCGACATCGGCAGCTCGGTGAACTCCGTCGTCGTGCGCGAGGAGATCAGGTGCGCCGACTCGTAGACCGTCGAGCGCGGGTTGTCGATGTCCCACAGCCCTCCCACGTCGTCGTGGGCCTCGAAGCCGGTCAGCGGCACCCCGTGCCGGTCCAGGGCCCGGGCGGTGGCCAGGCCGGACGGTCCGGCTCCGATGACCGCGACTCGCCGTTGCAGCGTCATTGCGTCAACACTCCTCCTGCTTTGCCGCGCCGTGGTGTGTCGCGACATCGCAGGAGTGTACGACCCGCGCGCGGGCGGCTTGCCCAGGAGGCGCCCAGGATTCGTTCAGAAAGCGGCGGAATCGTGCGGCCAGGGCTCGTCCGGCTCCCGCGGGTCGCCCGGCAGCAGCGCCCCGATCCAGTCGTCGCGCAGCTCGCCCCGCTGCACGCCGTGGCGCCGCATCGTGCCCTCGAACCGGAAGCCGAGCTTCCACGCCACCCGGCGCGAGGGCCAGTTGCCCACGAAGGCGAGCCACTGCAGGCGCTGCAGCCCCAGCCCCTCCGGGTCGAGCGCCCAGTCGGTGACCAGGCGACCCGCGGACGTCGTCAGGCCGCGGCCCCGCGCGTCCGGTGCGGTCCAGTACCCCAGCTCCCCCGTCAGCGGCGTCCCGTCCGGGTGCCGCGCGGTGACGGTGACGCCCATCATCCCCAGCACCGGTCCGTCGGCCCGACCGGGCGCGCGCACCGCCCAGGTGAAGTCCTTGTCCTGCTCCCAGCCCTGGGCCACGTACCCCGCCACGAAGCCCTCGGCGTCCTGGCGCGAGTACGGCGACGGCACGGTGGTCCAGGACGCGATCTGCTCATCGGTGCACACCGCGGCGATCCGGTCGACGTCGGCGTCCGTCGGGACGGAGAGCAGGACCTCGGGGCTGCGCAGGACGAAGGGCTCCATGGCGGGATCCTGCCACGGGCGACAGGCCAGGTCAGGCCCTTTCCGCGCCGTCCGCTCCCGGGGCCGTGCCGGCGCTGTCGTCGTCGGCCGGGTCCGGAGTGGCCAGCGCGCCGGGTGGGACGGGGACGGGTCTGTCGCCGCGCAGGGTGGAGAACACGGTCCAGGCCACGGCCACGAGCGGGACGGCGACCACCGCACCGAGGAGCCCGGCCAGCACTGTGCCCGCCAGCACGACCACGGCGACCACGACCGGGTGCAGGGACACCTGCTTGCCCATGATGAGCGGCTGCAGCACGTGCCCCTCGAGCTGGCCGATGGCGGCGATGCCCAGCGTGACGATGAGGGCGGTGATGAAGCCCTCCGCCGCGAGGGCGACGACGGCGGCGATGATCATCGCCAGCGGTGCGCCGATGAGCGGGATGAAGGCGCCGATGAAGACCAGGACCGCCAGCGGTGCCGCGAGCGGCACGCCGAGGATCATCAGCAGCACGAAGGCCAGGATCCCGTCGATGAAGGCGATGATGACGGTGCCGCGGGCGAAGCCGGAGAAGGTGTACCACCCGGCCCCGGCGGCCTCCACCCAGCGGGTGCGGTGCGCGGAGGGCACCTGGTGCAGGAACCAGTGCCACATGCGGTCGCCCGAGTGCACGAAGAAGACGGTGAGGAAGATCGCGAGCGCCGCGACCATGAAGCCCTCGATGACGGACCCGGCGCTCTCGGCCGCCTGACCGACGAGGTTCTCGGCGTTGTCCGCCACCCACTGCTGACCGGAGTCCAGCCACTCCTGGAGCTGGCCCGCGCTGATCGACAGGCCGAAGAGCCCGGTCTCCAGGAAGTCGAGGATCTGCTGAACACCGGTCTCGAACTGTCCGCCGAGCTCGGTCCACTGCCCGGCGACGGACGCCACCACGTAGGCCATCAGCCCGCCGAAGAGGACGACGCCGGTCAGCAGCGCGAGCGTCGTGGCCAGCGCGCGGGGCATCACCCGGTCGTACAGGTCCGCCAGCGGCCGGAAGACCGAGGTGAGCACCAGCGCCAGGAAGATCGCGAAGAAGACGAACTGCACCTGGGCGGTGGCGTACACGACCAGCGACACCGCCACGACCAGGGCGACCAGTCGCCACGACCACCCGGCCGCGCTGCGCAGCCACTGCGGGACGTTCTCCCTCGCCTCGGCCACGACGCTCCTTCCACCTGGGTCGTGACCAGTCTGCTGCGCCGTCGGGCTCAGTGCACGGAGAACCCGCCGTCGACGTGGATCGACTGGCCGGTCACGTAGCCTGCCGACGGGCTCGCGAGGAACACCGCGGCCCCGGCGAAGTCCGCGGGAACCGAGTTGCGACCCACCAGCGTGCGGTCCGCGAGCGCCGCCACACGCCCCGGGTCGCTGCTCAGCCGCTCGTTGAGAGGGGTAGGGACGAACCCGGGCACGAGCGTGTTGGCGGTGACGCCGCGCGGCGACCACGCCTCGGCCTGGGACCGGGCCAGCGACTCCAGGGCCCCCTTGGACACCCCGTACACGCCGCTGGTGGCGAAGGCGCGGTGCGCCTGCTGAGAGCTGACGTGGATCAACCGGCCGTAGCCGCGCTCGGCCATCCCGGGCCCGAACCGCTGGCCCAGCAGGAACGGGGCCTCGAGGTTGACGGCCATCGTGGTGTCCCACACGGCCTCGTCGACCTCGGCCAGGGGCGGGCGCAGGTTGACCCCCGCGCTGGAGACCACGACGTCCGGCTCGCCGAACGGTTCGACGGCGGACTCGGCGACCTCGTGCACGCCGGACCGGGTGGACAGGTCGCCGACGACGACGGCACACCGGGCGCCGGAGGCGCGCAGCTCGGCCGCGGTGGCGTCCAGCGCCTCGCGTCCGCGGGCCACGAGGACGACGGCGGCACCGGCTCCGGCCAGCGCGGTGGCGATGCCGCGGCCGATGCCGGAGCTGCCGCCGGTGACGAGGGCCGTGCGGCCGGCGAGGGAGAACAGGTCGTCGAGGAAGGGCACCGACGCAGCGTAGCCGCGGACGGGCATGCCCCTCGTCAGGGAATGTCGGAGGCCCCCGGTCGTGGAACCAAGGGCCTTCGACGTCGCTGTCTCGACGAGCGTTCGGAGGGGGACTCACGACCCGCCCCGACCTGCTGCAGCCGGTGTTGCGGGACGACGGCCCCGGGTAGTGCGGGGCGCGCTGTGGTCCGTCGACACGGTGGCCAAGGGTCGGCTGACGTCGTCGGTGGGATACGACGAGGCGGTCGTCCACGACAGCCACCGGGTCGACGCCAGCCCGAGACAGACCCTCGTGAAGCGGGTACCCGCAGAGCCTCCCACCGGTTGGCGAGGCGACCTAGCCTGCGAGTGCACGCGACGCACAGCGACGGAGAGTGCACCCGGCGACACGAGGGTGGACGAGCCGTCGGCCCGACGAAGCACGAGAGACGACTGTCGATGGCTCTCGACGAGCAGCACACCCCGACCAACGACGTTGCCACTGGCGCGCCCATCCTCCCGGCAGAGTGCAACGACACACGATCGTCCACGGAACGAGGGGCAGACCACCCATGACAAGCACGAAGGCAGACGTCTCGGTGCAGCGCCTCGGCCGAGGCGGAGGTTCTCGGTCCGCCTCGCGCCGCGCGACCCGGGGCCGGGCAGGACGAGTGGCCTGGCTGGCTCTGGTTCTCAGCGGGTTGCTGGAACTCGTGTGGGCCACGGCCTTCGCCGCCTCCGAGGGATTCGCCCGGCCGCTACCGGTGTTCGTGTTCCTCGTCGCTTTCATCGCCAGCGGGGTCGGGCTCGGGTACGCGATTCGCACGGTTCGGGTCGTCCTCGCCTTCGTGGTGTGGGCGGTCATCACCGGGGCGGTGACCGCGATCTGGGCGTTTCTCACCGGTGTCGACGTCTCCAGCGTGGTCGTGGTGGCGGTGCTCGGCGTGGCGCTCGGCTCTGCGGTGGGGCTGCACCTTGTCTACCGACGCCGCGCGCTGGCCACGTCGCCATCGTCCACGCAACGAGAAGGAGACGACTCATGAGAAGAACGACCACCCACAGGTCCGTGCCGCGAGCTGGCGGAGACGATCAGGTGGGAGGCTCGCAGCAGTTCTCCCGCCGCTCTGTGCTCGGGCTGGCGGGCCTCGCGGCAGTGGCCGGCCTGGCTGCCTGCTCGTCCCCGCGCTCTGGTGAGTCAACCACCGTCGCCACACCGGCCGGACCCTCCAACTCGCCTGCTGTCTCGTCGTTCGACCTGGCCGGCGGCAGCAACGGCCGGGCCCCCACCGTGGCACTGAACAGCGGACACGCGATGCCAGTGGCGGGAATCGGCACCCTCCAGCTGGATCAGCAGCAGGCCTACGACTCGGTGACCGCAGCGCTGGCAGCGGGCGTCAGGCTCATCGACACCGCGTACGCGTATCGGAACGAGGCGCAGGTGGCGCAGGCCGTCAGGGATTCAGCCGTGCCACGCGAAGACGTCTTCCTCTCCACCAAGCTCTTTCCGACCCAGTTCGCGACCGCCGGGGCGGCGATCGACGGGGCGCTGGAGAGGATGGGCGTGGACTACCTCGACATGATGCTGCTCCACCGCACTGGGCCGTTCGACACGACGGCGTATCACGCCATGGAGCGGGCGATGGAGGAGGGCAAGCTCCGCTCCATCGGGGTGTCGAACTGGTATCGCGAGGATTGGGAGCCCTTCCTCGCCAACGTGTCGATCCCTCCCGCGATCGTCCAGAACGAGAACCACCCGACCTATCAGGATCCGTCCCTCGTGCCCTACGTGCACGACCTGGGCATCGCCTACGAGTCCTGGTACCCGCTCGGCGGTCGGGGCCACGTGGCACAGATGCTGGCCGACCCGACGATCACCGAACTCGCGCAGTCGCTGGGCAGATCTCCGGCCCAGACCATCCTCAGGTGGAACCTCCAGCGAGGCGTCATCGTGATACCTGGGTCAGGCGATCCGGACCATATCGTCGAGAACATCTCGGTCTTCGATTTCGAGTTGTCCGCTGAGCAGATGGAGACGATGAACGCCCTCAACCGAGACGAGAAGTTCGGGATCTTCTAGGCCCCCGGGAACTGCTGCCCGATAGGTGACACCGGACCTGTGGTGCCCTCGGTGTACAGCAACAGCAACCCGGACCGATCCGCGAGCCCACGCAGTCCTGGCCGTGGCGGACCCGTGGGCCGCCGGGCTCGCGACTCCTCCGGTAGGTCCACGGGCACGTCCACTTCGAGCTACGTGGTGTCGGTCAGCGGATCGACCCGCCAAGACACGGTCCGCGTGAACCGCTTGCCTGGCACCAGCGCGCCAAGGCAGGTCATGGCCCATGGCGATGCGGCAGCCTCGGGGCATCTCCGACCCGATGGAGCGCAGGCCAGAACGTCGAAGGCCCCCGGTCGTGGAACCGGGGGCCTTCGACGTCGCTGTCTCAACGAGTGTCCGGAGGGGGACTTGAACCCCCACGCCCTATAACGGGCACTAGCACCTCAAGCTAGCGCGTCTGCCATTCCGCCACCCGGACGAGTGGACCGTCCCGAGGCCTCTGCCTCGTTCCGGCGCGGTAAGAAAGATAGCACGGTGAGGGCCCTGACCTGCAAACCGCCCAGCCGTGGCGCAGGTCACGCCCCTGCCCTAGCGTGACGGAGGATGACGCTCCGGATCGAGGACTACGGCCTGATCGGCGACCTGCAGACGGTCGCCCTCGTGGGGCGCGACGGCTCGATCGACTGGCTCTGCCTGCCCGACATCGACTCCCCCGCCTGCCTCGCGGCCCTGCTGGGGGACGACTCGCACGGGTCGTGGCGCATCGCTCCTGCCGGCGCCGGGACGTGCACGCGGCGCCGCTACCGCGGGGAGACGCTCGTGCTGGAGACGGAGTGGGAGACGCCCGACGGCCACGTCCGGGTGACGGACCTCATGCCGCCGCGCGGTCGCACCCCCGACCTGGTCCGGATCGTCGAGGGAGTGAGCGGCCGCGTTCCGGTCGAGAGCACCCTGCGCCCCCGGTTCGACTACGGGGCCGTCGTCCCGTGGGTCACCGAGTCGCCGAGCATCCTGGGGACCGAGCGCAGCGGGACCGTCTGCGCGGTGGCGGGTCCCGACGCACTGAACCTCGCGGCGACCGTGCCCCACGCCGTGTCGGGCGAGACGATCAGCTCGCGCTTCGAGGTGGCGGCGGGTGACCGCGTCGCCTTCGTGCTCAGCTACCACCGCTCCTACGACCCGGTGCCCGAGCCGGTGGACGCCGAGGACGCGCTGGCCGACACCCTGGAGTTCTGGCAGGAGTGGGTCGGCAAGACCCGGTACGAGGGTCGCTGGGGCGACGCGGTGCGGCGATCGCTGATCACGCTCAAGTCGCTCACCTACGCCCCGACGGGTGCGATCGCCGCGGCGGCCACGACCTCGCTGCCCGAGCAGATCGGAGGCACCCGCAACTGGGACTACCGCTACTGCTGGCTGCGTGACGCCGCCTTCACCCTCCTCGCACTGCTGAGCACGGGGCACCGGGACGAGGCCAAGGCCTGGCGGGAGTGGCTGCTGCGCTCCGTCGCCGGAGACCCGGCCGACCTGCGGATCATGTACGGCCTCGACGGCCGCCGTCGCCTCCCCGAGGGGACGCTGGACTGGCTGCCCGGGTACGAAGGCAGCACACCGGTGCGTGTCGGCAACGGCGCCGCCGACCAGCTCCAGCTGGACGTGTGGGGCGAGTCCCTGGTGGGCCTCAGCCTGACCCGGTCGAACGGCATCGCCGAGGACGACGACACGTGGCGGTTGCAGAGGTCCCTGCTGGACCACCTGGAGGGCCACTGGGACGACGTGGACAACGGCCTGTGGGAGGTGCGCGGGCCCCAGCGCCCGTTCGTGCACTCCCGGGTGATGGCCTGGGCGGGCGTCTCCGCGATGATCCGCGGCGTCGAGCGCTACGGCTTGGACGGACCGATCGACCGGTGGCGGATGCTGCGCGAGTCGATCCGCACCGACGTGCTGACCCACGGGTACGACGCCGAGCGCAACACCTTCACCCAGTTCTACGGGTCGCGCGGACTCGACGCCTCCCTGCTGCTCATCCCCCGGGTGGGCTTCCTACCGTGGTCGGACCACCGGGTGGTCGGCACGGTCGACGCCGTCCAGCGCGAGCTCAGCCGGGACGGCCTGCTCCTGCGCTACCGCCAGGACGCCGACGACGTCGACGGTCTGGAGGGCCGCGAGGGCACGTTCCTGATCTGCAGCTTCTGGCTCGTCGACGCCCTGCACGCGATCGGCCGCGACGCCGAGTCGCACGCGCTGTTCGACCGCCTGCTCGGCCTGCGCAACGACCTCGGGCTGCTGTCGGAGGAGTATGACGTCACCTCCGGGCGTCAGCTCGGCAACGTCCCCCAGGCGTTCAGCCACCTGGGCGTCGTGAACTCCGCGCGCATCCTGTCCGGCATCCGTGGCGCCGGCACCGACATGACCGGCATGCCCGAGCACCCCACCGCCTGAGGAGAGCACCGTGAGAGCGCTGACCGTCGTCCCCGGACGCACCGGGACGCTGGACGTCACCGAGGTCGCCGACCGCACGGCCGGTGCGGACGAGCTCCTCGTCGACGGCGTCGCCGTCGGCGTCTGCGGCACCGACCACGAGATCGTGCAGGGCGAGCACGGGACGCCGCCCCCGGGTCACGAGCGTCTCGTGCTCGGCCACGAGTCGCTCGGCCGGGTCCGCGAGGCGCCGGCCGGCTGCGGGTTCGAGCCCGGCGACCTCGTCGTCGGCGTCGTGCGCCGGCCCGACCCCGTCCCGTGCGGCGCCTGCGCCCACGGCGAGTGGGACATGTGCCGCAACGGGCTGTTCACCGAGCACGGGATCAAGGAGGTCGACGGCTTCGCCGCCGAGCAGTGGACCATCGCCGCCGACCGTGCCGTGCGCCTCGACCCGGCGCTGGGCGACCTCGGTGTGCTCCTCGAACCGACGAGCATCGTGGCCAAGGCGTGGGACCAGGTCGACCGGATCGGCCGGCGCGCGTGGTTCGACCCCCGCACGGTGCTGGTCACCGGTGCCGGGCCGATCGGCCTGCTCGCCGCCCTCATCGGGATCCAGCGCGGGCTCGACGTGCACGTCCTGGACCAGGTCTCCGACGGCCCCAAGCCCGACCTGGTGCGGGCGCTGGGTGCCACCTACCACCAGCAGGACCTGCCGACGGTCGCCGACCGGATCGAGCCCGACGTCATCGTCGAGTGCACCGGCGCGCCCTCCGTCGTCGTGGACACGTTCACCTCGACCAGGCCGTACGGCATCACCGTCCTGACCGGGGTGTCGTCGGCCGGCAGGCACGTCCCCGTGGACGCCGGCGCCGCCAACCGCTCGGTCGTGCTGGAGAACGACGTCATCGTGGGATCGGTGAACGCCAACCTGGCCCACTACCGCACCGGCGCCGACGTGCTGGCCCAGGCGGACCACAACTGGTTGGCGGGCCTCGTCACCCGTCGGGTGCCGCTGCACCGGGCGACCGAGGCGTTCGACCCGCAGGGAGACGACATCAAGGTCGTCGTCGACATCGGCTAGCGTCCCTCCATGCCGACCGAACGCGAGATGGTCCGCCAGTTCCACGACGCCTTCGAGGTCCCGGTGAACGACGGCGCCCCGGACCTCGACCTTCCCGACGACCGGCTGCGCCTGCGGTACCGGCTGGTGGCCGAGGAGTTCGCCGAGCTGACCGGGGCGATCCTCGGTGCGGACGCCCGCGCCGTCGTCGAAGCGGCCGTGGAGCGCGTCGTCGAGGGTTCGACGGCGGAGGCCGACGCCGTGGCCACCGCCGACGCCACGGGCGACCTGCGCTACGTACTGCACGGGCTCGAGCTCGAGTGCGGCATCCCCGAGTCCGTGTTCGCCGAGATCCACGCGTCCAACCTGGCCAAGCTCGGCCCGGACGGGACGGCCGTGCGCCGCGCCGACGGCAAGGTCCTCAAGCCCGCCGGGTGGCGGCCGCCCGACGTGGCGGGCGTGCTGGCCGCGGCAGGTTTCCGCCGCGTCGGCGGCGACGTGTAGCGTTCGTCCGGTCCCGGACCAAACGGTCATCCGGGGTCACACCGGACGAAGGAGCACACGCGCCATGATGGGTGGGCACCACGCCGCCTCGGGAGCGGCCGCCTGGGTGGCGGTCACCGCCACGACCCCGATCGCGTTCGGCTGGTACCCGGTCTCCGACGTGGGCGTGATGACCGGAGCCCTCGTCTGCGCGGGTGCCGCACTGCTGCCCGACGCCGACCACCACAACGGCACGATCTCCCACTCGCTGCCGCCGCTGTCGGAGGCGATGACCAAGGCCGTCTCGACCGTCGCCGGCGGGCACCGCAACGCCACCCACTCGATCCTCGGCATCGCCGTCTTCACGCTCGTCGCGTGGGCCATGAGCTTCCTGACGATCAGCACCGAGACCTTCGGCCAGGTGCTGATCGGACCGGGCATCATGGCGGTGGTGCTCGTCGCGTTCGCCGTCCGGGCCCTGAAGCTGACCGGGCAGCGGCGGTGGTGGACCTGGACCCTGTCGGTCTCCCTGGCGGCGTTCGTGGCCGTGTTCGCGCCCGAGGAGTGGTACTGGATGCCGTTCTGCGTCGGGCTGGGCTGCGCGGTGCACATCCTCGGCGACATGCTGACCACCCGCGGCGTGCCGCTGCTCTGGCCGATCCGCTTCCGGTCGCCCCGCTGGGTCCGGCGGCACCGCTGGCTGCCGTTCGACGACATGTGGAGCCCGCGCGGCAACATCTCGGTGCCGCTGCTCGGCGACGCCGGGTCGTGGCGCGAGTGGCTGGTGATGACCCCCGTCAGCCTCTACGCCCTCGTCGGCGTCGCCTGGGCGGTCCTGGACCAGATGGGTTTCGACACCGTGGGCGCCTGGGACGACGCGACGGCTCTCGTCGCGACCGCGGCCGGGTCGCTGGGCTGATCCCTCAGCCCGGGACCGCTCCGCGCGGGTCGTCCGGGACGCGCCCGGCGAGCAACGCGTCGACGTAGCGCCGGTCGGCGTCGAGCCTTTCCTGCGGGCGCCACGACGGCGTCCCGTGACCGGGGACGACGACGGCCGCCCGGGCCACGAACGGCGCCAGCCGTTCCAGCCCCTCCCGGTAGCCGGCCAGGTCCGTGGCACCGGAGATCTCGTCCCACGGCAGGGGCGGCTCGACGTCGGAGAGCATGTCACCGGCCACCAGCACCCCGGCCTCGGGCAGCCACAGCGCGGTGTGCCCCGGCGCGTGCGCGTCGTGCACGACCAGCTCGGTCGCCGGCAGCTCGCCGTGGGGATCGGGCACGGCATCGCCCTCGACCGGACGGACGGCCGCGAAGAGCGCCCGCACGTCCGGGGCGCGGTGCTCGGGCGTCAGGGCGGCGTCCAGGGCGCCGCGGTGCTGCCGCACGGCGCGGGCCGCCCGCACCGAGGCCCACCGCGGCACGTCGCCGAACCGGGGATGCCACAGCAGGTGGTCGTGGTGGGCGTGCGTCGACAGCCCGGCGGCGACCCCCACCGCCCGCGCGTCGAGCTCGTCGGCGATCGAGGCGAGCTCGTCGTCGTCCCACGCCGGGTCCACGAGCAGGGCGGGTCGACGACCCCCGCGCCGACCGGGCCCGAGCGCCAGCACGGACGTCGTCGCGTCGCGCCGGCTGGAACGGACCAGCACGTCGTCGGCCACGGGGTGGAAGGCCATGGCGGCACGCTAGCGCGAAAATGCCGTGCGCCCGCGGCGTCGGGCGGGCCAGACTGGCACCGCACGCGAGACCACGGACCCGCGACGTGCGCGGGCCGGCACGGAAGGAGGCCGAGCGATGACCCTGACCCATCGGACCGTTCGAGCCGTCACCACCCGAAGGACCCTTCCGTGCCCCAGAAGCTCACCCTGACCCTGACCACCTCCGACGACGACGGTCCCGGACCCGACCAGCGCTGGTCGACCTGGACGACGGTCACCAAGGGCCAGCGCGGCCCGACGCCACGACCCGACTGGGTCGTCACGGCCGCCGCTGCCCTGGACACCGAGCTCGGCGTGCTCAAGACCGGCAAGGAGGCCGACGTCTTCCTCGTCGAGCGCGCCGTGCCCGACGACCCCGCGCAGAGCTCGCTCCTGGCGGCCAAGCGCTACCGCTCGCCCGATCACCGGCAGTTCCACCGCGACAGCACCTACACCGACGGACGCCGGGTGCGCCGTACGCGCGACCAGCGCGCGATCGAGGACCGCCGCTCCGCCTGGGGACGGGCCGTGCGCGCCACCCAGTGGGCCGACGCCGAGTTCACGACCCTGGGCACTCTCTGGGACGCCGGCGCACCGGTGCCCTACCCGGTGCAGGTCGACGGCACCGAGCTGCTCATGGAGTTCGTCGGGAGCGTCGACGACGACGGCGTCGCCGTGGCCGCACCCCGGCTGGACCGCAGCCGACCCGGCCCCGCGGAGCTGCGCGACTGGTTCGACCAGCTCGTCGCGGCGATGAGCGTGCTGGCGCGGCTCGGCTGGGCGCACGGCGACCTGTCGCCGTACAACGTGCTCGTCGACGACGGCCGGCTGGTCGTCATCGACCTGCCCCAGGTCGTCGACCTGGTCGCGAACCCCGCCGGCCCGGAGCTGCTGCACCGCGACTGCCGCACCGTGTGCCGGTGGTTCGCCGCCCGCGGCCTGGAGGTCGACGCCGACGAGGTCTTCGCCGACCTCCTGGCCCAGGCCTGGTGACAGCACTGGCGCCGGTGCGCGAGAACGCACCGGCGCCAGGACCGACAGACCGGCGGCCGACCTGAGCCGGGCACACCGTGCCCGGACCAGCCCGGCTCCCGGACTACCGCAGCGGCGTGGTGTCGCGGCTGCCGATGTGCTCGGGCCGCGGCGCGGGCGCGCTGTACGGCTCGGTGAGCGCGTTCTCGATGCTGTTGAACACCAGGAAGATGTTCGACCGCGGGAACGGCGTGATGTTGTTGCCTGACCCGTGCATGATGTTCGCGTCGAACCAGAGCGCCGAGCCGGCCGCTCCGGTGAACTGGTCGATGCCGTACCTCCAGGCGAGCTCGGTGATGGCGTCCTCCGACGGCACACCGATCTTCTGCTCCTTGAGGGAGTCCTGGTGGTAGTTCTCCGGGGTCTCGCCGACGCACGGCACGTAGGTGCGGTGCGAGCCCGGCATGACCATCAGGCCGCCGTTGTAGGGGTAGTTGGGCGTCAGCGCGATCGAGCAGCTCACGGCACGCGGGGCCGGCATGCCGTCCTCGGCGTGCCAGGTCTCGAAGTCCGAGTGCCAGTAGAAGCCGGCGCCCTTGTAGCCGGGCATGTAGTTGACGCGCGTCTGGTGCAGGTACACCTCCGAGCCGAGCAGCTGGCGGGCGCGGTCCAGCAGCCGCGGGTCCCGGGCGAGCGCGTCGATCCGCTCGCTGAGCTTCGTCACCTCGAAGATCGACCGGACCTCGCCGGAGCTCTTCTCGGTCACGACGCGCGGGTCGCCCTGCAGCGACTCGTCCGAGGACAGCCGGCTCAGCTCCGCGCTGTAGCGGGTCACCTCGTCGGGGGTGATGAAGTCCTCGAGGACTGTGAAGCCCCGCTGCGCGTGCGCGTCGAGGGCGTCGGCGTCGAACGGGCCGTCCTCGGCCGTGCCCCACACCGTGGGGTGCTCGCGCTCGATGAACTCGCCGGGCTGGGCCAGACGGCTCGGGTAGAGGTCGGTCGTGGTCTCGACCGTGGCGGTCATGGGTCTCCCTTCTCCCGGATCGACCCGGGATCGTGGCGTCTCATGCACGCGGCGTGCCCGCCCCGTCGGACCCGACGGTGCGAGCACGCGCACCCTCCAGTCAGTACGTGACCCGACCGGGGATGTCAAAGCCCGACACGGCTCGTGTGTGCCGGGGACCCGGCCTACCGTGAGGAGATGGGCACGGACTTCGAGGACTACGACCACGAGGCGCTGCGTACGTACTTCGTCGAGCAGGGTCTGGCGCTCGGCTCCGGCGACCTCGAGGCGGTGGCCGACCGGTTCGACGCCGCCGCGGTGCTGGTCCTCGCCGAGGAGACCGTCGCGCTGCAGAGCCCTGAGCAGGTGCACGACCTGCTGCGCGAGCACGCCGGCGCCCCCGACCCGGGCGACGCCGTCGCCCTCGTGCCGGAGGTGACCGACAGCGCCGAGCTGGGCTGGGCGCTCCTGTGGGTCGAGGTGCGCTGGAGCCTGCGGGACGAGCTCGCCGCGGAGAGGGCCAGCCGGCACGTGCGCTACCTGCTGCGACGGGCCCGGGGCACCTTCGAGGTCTGCGTCGTCGTCCCGCTGCCCTGACGCTGCTGTGATGCCCCGCCGGCCCCTCCGTCAGTCGGTGGCCAGCTCCCGGCGCAGCACCCACCGCGGCAGCCGCCCGCTCGTCGCGGCCGTCTCGCCGACGCGGTCGAACCCCGCCGACTCGAACAGCGGCACGGTGCCGACGTACGCCGCGCCGACGGGGACGCGGCGGCCCGGCTCGGGCTCGACCGGGAACCCCTCGATCACCCGGCCGCCGTGGGCACGGGCGTGGTCGACGGCACCGTGCAGCAGCGCCCGGGCGACCCCGCGGCGTCGGTAGCCGGGGCGCACGACGAAGCACATCACGACCCAGGTCGTGCCCGCGGTCTCCGGGTCGCTCCGCGGCAGCACGCGGGACCTCTGCAGGGAGGGCACCGCCGACCGCGGGGCGAGACCGACCCAGCCCACGACCTCCTGCGTGCCGTCCTCGTCGAGGTAGGCCAGCAGTCCCGGGCGCGGGTCGTGCGCGCTGAGCTCGCGCAGGTGCGCGGCGCCCTCCCCGGGCGACAGCCCGCGAGGGCGACGCCAGGCCAGGCACCAGCACGCCCGCTCGTGCCCACGCGGGTTGAGCAGCGTGGCGACGTCGTCGAACCTGTCGGCCGTGGCCGGCTCGATCCGGTAGCCCATGGCCCCACGGTAGTCCGGCACGGTCAGCGGAAGTCCCGCGACCGGGTCGCCACCGGCAGGCGCAGCGGGGCGAGGTGCTCGGCGAGCAGGTTGACCGCGCCGTCGGCCTGCTCCACCTGACCGCGCACGACGAGCGCGGGGGCGCCGCGCGCCACGGTCCGGAAGCGCCGCCACAGCCCGGGGGTGCAGATGACGTTGAGCAGGCCGGTCTCGTCCTCCAGGGACAGGAACGTGACGCCCCCGGCGGTACCCGGTCGCTGCCGGTGGGTGACCACACCGCCGACGGCGATGCGCCGGCCGGGCTCCGTCGTCGTCGCGGCGGCCACGGTCACCACGCCCTGGCGCTCCAGCCCGTCGCGCAGGTGCTCCAGCGGGGAGGTGGAGTCCGGGGTGATGCCGGTGGCCCAGGTGTCGGCGACGTCGATCTCGAGGGGGTCCATGTCCGGCAGCGGCGGCGCGGACACCCCGACGCTGACGCCCGCGAGCGTCTCCGGTCCCTCCTGCCCGAGCGCCCCGGCGGCCCACAGCCCTTCGCGTCGGGTCACGCCGAGCGAGGCCAGCGCCCCGGCGGTGGCCAGGGCCTCCAGACGCGCGGTGGACAGCTCGACGCGGCGCACCAGGTCGCGCAGGTCGGCGAACTCGCCGTGGGCGTCGCGCTCGGCGACCATCTGCTCGGCGACGTCGGTGCCGAGCCCGCGCACGGCCGAGAGCCCGAGCCGGACGGCCAGCCCGGGGTCGGTGTCGAGCGGCACTCCTCCGCTGCCGACCAGGCCCTCGGCACCGTCGCCAGGATCGTCCGGACCGGCAACAGCGTCGGCCGGACCGGCGACAGGATCGACCGTGTGCGCCTCGACCCCCGCGAGCGCCGCCGAGGCGTTGACGTCCGGGCGCAGCACCCGCACCCCGTGCCGGCGGGCGTCGGCGACGAGGGACGCCGGGGAGTAGAACCCCATCGGCTGCGCGGCGAGCAGGCCGGCGTAGAACGCCTCGGGCGCGTGCACCTTGAGCCACGAGCTGGCGTAGACGAGGAACGCGAAGGAGTAGGCGTGCGACTCGGGGAAGCCGAAGTCGGCGAACGCCTTGAGCTTGTCGTAGATCTCCTCCTGCACCTCGTCCGGGATCCCGCGCTCGGTCATCCCGGCGAACAGGCGCCCGCGCAGCGCCTCCATGCGTTCCACGGAGCGCTTGGAACCCATGGCCCGCCGCAGCCGGTCGGACTCGGCAGGCGTGAACCCGGCGACGTCGATCGCCATCTGCATGAGCTGCTCCTGGAACAGCGGCACCCCGAGGGTGCGCCGCAGCGACGGCTCCAGCAGCGGGTGCAGGTAGGTGACCTCCTCGCGGCCCCGGGAGCGCTCGATGTAGGGGTGCACGGACCGCCCCTGGATCGGGCCGGGGCGGATGAGGGCGACCTCGACGACGATGTCGTAGAACGTCCGGGGCTGCAGCCGCGGCAGGGTGGCCATCTGGGCGCGGGACTCGACCTGGAACACCCCGACGGTGTCGGCGGCGCACAGCAGGTCGTACACGCGCGGGTCCTCGGCCGGCAGCGTGTGCAGCGCGAGCCGCTCACCGGTGGCCTCGTGCACCGAGGCGAACGCGTACCGGATCGCGGTGAGCATGCCCAGACCCAGCAGGTCGAACTTCACCAGCCCGGCGTCGGCGCAGTCCTCCTTGTCCCACTGCAGCACGGTGCGCCCCTCCATCCGGGCCCACTCGACCGGGCAGACCTCGATGACGGGCCGGTCGCACATCACCATGCCCCCGGAGTGGATGCCCAGGTGCCGGGGCAGGCGCAGGAACCGTTCGGCGAGGTCGAGCACGGGGTCGGGGATCTGCCCCTCCTGCTCGGCCGACGGCGGCGGCTGCGCGGGCACGACGTCGTGCGGGTCGTCGGAGCGCCGCAGGCCGCCGTCGACGGCGAGCGGGTCGACCACGGGGGCGTCCGGCCGCGCCGGGGCGCCATGCTGCCAGCGGGCGGCGACCTCGGCCCGGCGCCGGTCGCGGCCGGTGACCGGGGCGCCGTCGGACGCCCGCGCGGCACCCGCCGTCCGGTCCGCCGCGGGACTGGTCGGGTCGGGGCCGCGCAGCGACCCCCAGCGCTCGATGGACTTGCTCCAGGCGTCGGCCTGCCCGACGTCGTACCCGAGCGCGCGGGCGGCGTCGCGCACCGCCGAGCGCGGCCGGTAGGAGATGACGTTGGCGACCTGCGCGGCGTGCGTGCGCCCGAACCGGGCGTAGACGTGCTGGATGACCTCCTCGCGGCGGCCCGACTCGATGTCGATGTCGATGTCGGGCGGCCCGTCCCGCTCGGGGGCCAGGAACCGCTCGAACAGCAGGCCGTGGTGCACGGCGTCGACGGCGGTGATCCCCAGCGCGTAGCAGACCGCCGAGTTGGCTGCGCTCCCCCGGCCCTGGCACAGGATGCCCTCCCGGCGGCAGAACTCGACCAGGTCGTAGACGACGAGGAAGTACCCCGGGAAGTTCAGGTCCGTGATGACGCGCAGCTCGTGGTCGATCTGCGCCCACGCACCGGGCTCCCGCTCGGCCTCCCGCGGCCCGTACCGGTCCTCGGCGCCCCGGAGGACGAGCTCGTGCAGCCAGCTCGCCTCGTCGTGGCCGTCCGGCACCGGGTAGGGCGGCAGCTGCGGCGCCACCAGGTGCAGGTCGAACGCGCACTCGGCGGCCAGGTCGGCGGCCGCCGGCACGGCCTGCGGGTGCCGGTGGTGCAGCCGGGCCATCTCGGCCCCCGAGCGCAGGTGCGCCGTCGGGGCGCCGGGCAGCCAGCCGTCCTGGTCGTCCAGGGAGGAGCGGGCGCGCACGGCCGCGAGCGCCCCGGCCAGGTCGGCGTCGCGCGGGCGGGCGTAGTGGGCGGCGGTGGTGGCGACCAGGGGCAGCCCCGCGTCCTGCGACAGCGCGGCGAGCGCTGCGTGCCGGTCGGCGTCGCGGGGGTCGCCGGTGGCGGTGATCTCCACCGCGACGTTGCCGTGGCCGAAGACGGCGGTGAGCCGATCGAGCTCGCGGCGCGCGCCGTCGAGCCCCTGGGCCTCGAGCGCGCGCCGGACGGCGCCCTTGCGGCACCCGGTGAGCACCAGCCACTGGCCGTCGGCCTCGGCGCCCAGCCGGTCGAGGTCGTAGCGGGCCTTGCCCTTGACCCCGGCCTCGAGGTGGGCGGTGGCGATCGCGCGCGACAGGTTCCGGTAGCCGTCCGGCCCGCGGGCGAGCACGAGCAGGTGCGTGGCCTGCGGGTCGGGGACGCCGGTGGGCTCGTCGAGGACCGGCGCGGCGCCCGGCACCGGGGCGGGCAGGTGCAGCTCGGCGCCGAACACCGTGGGCAGCCCGACGGCGCGGGCGGCCTCGGCGAACCGGACCACGCCGTACAGCCCGTCGTGGTCGGTCAGGGCCAGGGCCTCGAGCCCGAGCCGGTCGGCCTCGGCGGCGAGCTCGGCGGGGTGGCTGGCGCCGTCGAGGAAGCTGAAGGCCGAGTGGGCGTGCAGCTCCGCGTACCGGGGTGCCGGGCGGGGCTCAGTCATACAGGGCCTCCACCTGCCACCGGCCGCCGACCTGGGCGAGCAGCAGCCCGCGGCCGTCGTCGAGCACCGCCTGCAGGTGCACCCGCCGGGTGCCGCCGTCGGGCGCCCACCAGCGTTCGGCGAGCGGCCACGGGCCGGCCCAGCCGACGACGCGGTGCTCCTGGTCGTCCCAGCGCACCCGGTGCGGGTCGCCGCTGCGCCCGAGGCGGGCGTCGACGACGACGTCGGCCCCGGCGGTGTCGAGCACCCGGACGGCCGCGGGCTCGGGCAGCAGGGTCGCCGGGGCCGGGCTGGGCAGCGCCCCGGGCCAGGGGCGGTCCGGGGGCCGGTCGACGACGGCCTCCTCGCCGTAGGGCACGAGCCGGACGCGGTGGCGCGGGTGGCGCCCGCCGGCCCGCCGGACGGTGAGCACGCCGTCGCCGCCGAGCAGCCCCTGCACCCGGTCCAGCACCTGGCGGGCACGTTCGTCCTGCCCGGCGTCGGCGCCCCACAGGCTCGGCTGGTGCGTCCCGGCGGGGGCGACGTCCTCGGCGGCGAGCGCGAGGTGGACCACGGGGGCGACCTCGGGCGAGTCCTCGGTGCCGGTGCGCCGGCGGGCGGCGTCGGTCAGCCATCCCTCGAGCTGCCAGCGCACCCGGTCGGTGATCCGGGCGGCGGACAGCCCGCCGGCGACGGTGTCGGTGCGCCAGAGCCGCTCGAGCTCGCCCTCGGTGGTCCGGGCGGTGATGCGCAGCCGTCCGCAGGCCACGCCGTGGGCCACGAGCAGCGCGTGCAGCTCCTCGGCGAGACGGCGGGCGGCGAAGGCGGCGACGTCGACGCGGTCGGCGGGCGGGTCGAGCGCGGTGTCCACGACCAGGTCGGCCTCGATGCGCCGGCGCGCGGGCGGGCGTTCGTCCTCGCCGCGGGCCAGCCGGTGCGCCCAGGTGCCGAGCTCGCCGAACCGGGCGGACACGCTCGCCGCGGGCAGGGCGGCCAGGTCGCCGAGGGTGTGCAGGCCGAGCCGCCACCACAGGCCGACGGCGTCGCGCACGGCGGCCACGACACCCGGGTCGCACACGGCGTGCACGAGCTCGCCCACCGGCCGTCCGGCGAGGGCCGACGGGGACCCGCCGGGCGGGACGACGGCGTCGTCCCGGGCGGCGAGGACCGCGGCGAGCAGGCCGTCGGCGACCCCGACCTGGCACTCGTGCCCGGTCCCGGCGACGGCGGTCACGAGCGCCTCGGCCAGGGCCCGCTCGGAGCCGTGGTAGCGCGCGGCGCCGTCGGCGGGCAGGAGCAGCAGGCCGGGGCGGGCGATCTCGAGGCCGGCCACGACGGTCTCCGCGGCGGCCGCCACGGGTTCGAAGGTGCGGGCGTCCCGGTCGTCGTCGGCCTCCAGCAGCACCAGGTCGGGGCAGGCCTCCTGGGCCTGGCGGCGCCGCATGCCGCGTCGCACCCCGGCGGTGCGGGCGACGGCGGAGGTCGCCACGACGCTGCGTCCGGCCCGGGTCCCGCCGCCCGAGGGCGCGCCGAGGACGGCGGCGGGCACGTGCGCGTCCAGCCCGGCGGCGGCGAGGGCGGCCACCACCGGCCAGTCCGGGACCCAGAGCACCGCGGTGCGGGTGACGCCTGTGCTGCTCGTGCTCATGCGACCCTCAGGTGTCGGGTGCGGGGCGAGTCGTCCGTGGCGGCGGACGTCGGCCCGGCAGGGGCTGCGACGTCGGGCCGGGCGGCCGCGGGCGCGAGGACGGGCTCCTCGCCGCCGAGCGGCACCTCGACGTCGATCTCCACCGGACGGGCCGCGGCCCCGCGCCCGGTGCGCAGCACCCGCAGGGTGCGGCGGCGCAGCCAGCCGGCACCGGCGTCCACGCCGGTCCAGGCCCCGCCGCGGGCGTCGAGGGTGACGTGGGCCCCGGCCCAGCGGCCGGTCGCGACCAGGACGGCCTCGCGCTGCCGGGCCCGGGCGGCCAGGCGGCGCCGGTCGGTGTCGGTCAGCGCCGCCTGCGGCCCGACCACGACGACGTCCATGCCGTCCAGCAGCGCGGCCAGCACCGCGGGGGCGTCCGGGCCGGGGGCGGGGACGACGACGGTGCGCGCCAGGTCGATCCCGGCGTCGGCGGCGGCCAGCAGCCCGACGGCGGGGGCCCCGACCAGGACGGTCCAGGCGCCGTCGCGCGAGGGGGCGGCGAGCAGCCCGAGCAGCAGGCTGGTCGATCCCTGCACCGCCAGGACGCCGCCGCTCGGCAGCACGCCGCCGGGCAGCAACGCTGCGAGGTCGGGATGCACGGCCCGGCCGGCGCGGACAGGGACCCGGGGAGCCGCACCGAGGGCGGACGCCCTCGCCTCGTGCGGGAGCTCGCCGAGCGGGCCGTCGTCGTCCGGGCGCGCATCGGCCGGGCGTTCCTCGACCGAGCGCTCCTCGACCGGGCGCTCGTCGACCGGGGCCGCCCGCCGCGGCGCCGTCGTCCCGTGCTCGGCGGCACGCAGGGCGGCCAGCGCCCGGGAGTGCCGTGCGGCACGGTCGGTGCGGGGCGGGGCCTCGGGGGCGACGGTCACCACGACTCCTCCCCCAGGTCGGACACGTCGGTGGGTCACCGACGCCCGTTCGAACGCCTGTTCGAACATGTCTCTAGTACACGTGCCGCAGACCCGGGTGTCAACCGGGCCGACGAGGTGCTGGCACACTGGACCGGGCGCGCGGGAGACCCCCGCCCACCGACCGTCACCGTCGACGAGAGGACCCTCGATGACCCCCACCACCGACCGCGTCGCGATCGTCACCGGCGCCGCCCGCGGCATCGGCGCCGCCACCGCCGCCCGGCTGGCCGCCGACGGCCACGCCGTGGCGCTGCTCGACCTGCGCGAGGAGGCCGCCGCCGAGACCGCCGCCGCCCTGGCGGCCGACGGCCACCGCGCGATCGGCGTCGGCGCGGACGTCGCCGACGAGCAGTCCGTGACCGACGCCGTCGAGCGCGTGGTCGCCGAGCTCGGCGCCCCGACGGTGCTCGTCAACAATGCCGGGATCCTGCGCGACAACCTGCTGTTCAAGATGTCGACCGACGACTGGGACGCCGTGCTCGGGGTCCACCTGCGCGGGGCGTTCCTCATGACGCGGGCCGTGCAGCAGCACATGGTCTCCGCCCGGTGGGGCCGCATCGTCAACCTGTCCAGCACCTCGGCCCTGGGCCACCGCGGCCAGGTCAACTACTCCGCCGCCAAGGCCGGCATGCAGGGCTTCACCAAGAGCCTCGCCATCGAGCTCGGCAAGTTCGGGGTCACGGCCAACGCCGTGGCGCCCGGGGTCGTCGCGACCGACATGATCGCCGAGACCGCCGAGCGGGTCGGCGTCCCGCTGGAGGACTTCCTGGCCGGCATCGCCCAGGACGTGCCGGCCGGACGCGTCGGCCGGCCCGAGGACATCGCCGCCGCGGTGGCGTTCTTCTGCTCCACCGAGGCCTCGTTCACCAACGGCCAGGTGCTCTACGTCGCCGGAGGGCCGCAGGACTGAGGCGCACGGCCGCCACGGGTGCCGTTGCCACCCGTGGCGGTGCGTACCAGGGTGGGGGGATGGACTTCACACGGCCGACCCCACCGGACCCCTACTCCCTGCTCCCCGTCCCGGCGACGTTCGAGCTCACGAGCGCCGACATCACCGCGGGCGACCCGATGCCGGCGGACCACGCGGCCGACGGCGGCAACACCTCGCCGGCGCTGGCCTGGTCGGGCTTCCCCGCCGAGACCCGGTCGTTCGTCGTCAGCTGCTTCGACCCCGACGCGCCGACGCCGTCCGGCTACTGGCACTGGCACGTGCTCGACGTCCCGGCCTCGGTCACGTCGCTGCCGCGCGGCGCCGGGGCGGCCGACGGCAGCGGACTGCCCGCCGGCGCCTTCCAGCTCCTCTCGGACGGCGGTCAGGTCGGCTTCGAGGGGGCGGGCCCGCCCCCGGGCGACCACGCCCACCGCTACGTCTTCGCCGTGCACGCGCTGGACGTCGACTCGCTCGGGCTGACCACGGAGAACACCAACGTGCACGCGGCGTTCAACGTCTACTTCCACGTCATCGCCCGCGCGACGCTGACCGGGACCTACCGCCGATGAGCGACGCGTCCGGCACGGGCCTGCCGTCGCTGGGCGACCTGGGCTGGGTGCCCGCGCTCGAGCGTCCGGACCTGCTGGCCGACCCGGTCGCCGAGGCGCTGCGCGTCTGGGCGGAGGCGGACGAGCGGGTCGCCGGCCAGGTGGCGGTCGCCGAGATCGACCCCGACCACGCGGACACGGCCACGCTCAACGCGGTGCACGGGCTGCCGCCGGAGGCGTCGGCGAACTGCGTCGTGGTGGCCGGACGGCGCGGCGACGTCGAGCGGGTCGCGGCCTGCGTGGTGCCCGCCTCGACGTTCGCCGACGTCAACACCCGGGTGCGCAAGCTGCTCGACGCCCGCAAGGCGTCGTTCCTGCCGATGGACCGCGCCACCGAGGAGTCGGGGATGGCCTACGGCGGGATCACGCCGATCGGCGTGCCGTCGAGCTGGCGGGTCCTGGTGGACAGCCGCTTCGACGACGGCGCGGCGCCGGCGCTCATGGGCAGCGGCCTGCGGGTGTCCAAGCTGCTCATGCCCGGCGACCTGCTGTGCAGCGCCCCGGGCGTGGAGGTCGTGGCGGACCTGGGCGTGGTGCGGGGCTGACCGGCTCGCGGCCGGTCAGCACTCCGAACGGCCGCGGCGCCAGTAGCCCATGAACGCCACGGACTTGCGGTCGACGCCCTTGGTGCGCACGAGGTAGCGGCGCAGCGTCTTGATGACACCGGCCTCCCCGGCCAGCCAGGCGTAGAGCACGGTGTCCTGCACGAGCGGGCGCCCCTCGGCGTCCGTCGGGACCTCCCAGAGGAGGTCGGTGTCGACGTCGACGTCGACGAGCTCGGCGTCCAGGTCGACACCCGTGGCCGTCGTCGCGGGGCCGCCGTCGGCCGACGGCCGGACGCCCATGGCGAGCATGCGGTCGGCGGCGTCCTGCACCGCCGGGACCAGGACGTCCCCGTGCTCGGCTCCGTCGCGCGGCAGCCAGGTGACCCGCACGCCCGCCGGCGCGGCGAGCGTCCAGCGGTCCTCCGCGTGCGGCACCTCGAGGAAGACCTCGCCGACGGCGTCGGCGGGCAGGGACTCGCAGATCGAGGCGATGGCCGGGACGGCCGTCTCGTCGCCGGCGAGCAGCAGCGCGTGGCTGGACGGCGGTGGCGCGAAGTCGCGCCCGCCGTGCGGACCGCCGTCGTAGGCCGCGTTCGGCCCGAGGATCACGAGCGGGGAACCGGGCCGGGCGCCGTTCGCCCAGCGGGACGCCGGGCCGGTGTCGCCGTGCAGGACGATGTCGACGTCCACCTCGCGCTGCGCGGGCCGGACGGCGCGCACGGTGTAGGTCCGCAGGGGGTTGCGCCGCTCGTCGGGCAGCTCTCGCCAGGAGGTGAACCAGTCCGGGTTCTGCCGGTCCAGGTACTCCCAGCCGCCGCACGGGGCCGGGAGCAGGAACTTGATGCGCTGGTCGCGACCGTTGTCGGCGAACTCGTGCAGGTCCTCGCCGGTGAAGGTGATCCGCACGAAGGACGGGCACAGGCGCGTGACCCGCAGGACCTCGACGTCGAACATGCGCCAGGGGCGGGGCGCGACGGCGGTCTCGGTCCGGGCGTCGGTCACGGCTTCAGTCACGTAGGTCAGCCTAACCTCACATCACCCGTGCGAGGCAATGGTGATCCGCGCCACACACCGGCCGCCACGGCGGGCTCAGACCGCGCCCTGACCGCCGTCGGCCCGCCGGGCGCTCGCCTGCTGCTGGGCGAACCGGCGCAGGACGACGAGCACCGGATCTGTGAGCAGGGTGCCGACCACGACCTGGCGTGCGGCGTCGGCGGGGGCGTCGGGCACCGTGGCGAGGTCCCCGCGGGCCACCAGCTCGGCGGCGTCGGCGAGCACGGCCAGGTGCTCGTCACCCACGGGCACGCCCGCCCGCTCGGCGTCGCGCAGCAGCACCGCCAGTCGGCCGGCCAGGGCGGCGTCGTCGTACCACCCGCGGGCCGCGACCAGGGCGCCCACGCGCCGTCGGACGACGTCGTCGACCTCGCCGTCGGACCGCGCCTCGTCGGCGACCAGGGCGTGCTGCGCCGCGCCGAGCAGGTCGTGCCGGGACCGCGGTGGGTCGTCCAGGGCGGCCAGGACATCGCGGACGGCGGCCAGCGACAGCCCGGCCGACTCCGTCATCGCGCGGACCAGCCGGACACGGTCGACGTGCTCGTCGCCGTAGGTGGCCTGCGTGCGCGACGTCGCCTCGCCCGGCGGCAGCAGCCCCTCGCGCAGGTAGTACTTGATGGTGGCCACCGGCACGCCGGTGCGGTCGGCCAGCGCGGAGATCCGCATCCGTCCCCCCTGTTCTTGACATTGGAGAGTAGCACTCTCCAATAATGGATAGCACCACTATCCAGTCGAGGAGCAATCATGGTCACCCTGACGACGCACGACCACGACGGCGAGCTCGCCGTCTTCCTCATCGGCGCACGGATCGAGCGACCGTGGCGTCCCGACGGGTGGTGGCCCGCCCTCGCGGCGATGCGGCCGATGCTCGCCGAGCTCGCCGACGACCCCGACGCGGGATTCCTGGGCGCCACGACGCTGGTCGGTGCCCGCGGGCCGACGTCCGTGCAGTACTGGCGCAGCGTCGAGGACATCTACGCCTACGCCGGCGACGACGCCCGCCGGCACCGGCCGGCGTGGGTCGAGTTCTACCGCCGGGCGCGCCGCGTCCCCGGCGCGATCACCGTGTGGCACGAGACGTACCGCGTCCCGGCGGGCGGCCACGAGAGCCTCTACGCCGGCCGGCCGGCACTCTTCGGCCTCGCCGCCGCGACCGGAGCGATCCCGGCCGCCCGCCGTGGCCGGACCGCCCGGGAGCGGCTGCACAGCACCGCGGCGCAGGACGGCCCCTGAACGGTCAGCGTGTCCGGGTCGCCCAGAAGGCGACCGCCGAGGCCGCCGCGACGTTGAGCGAGTCCACCGCCCCGGCCATGGGGATGCGGACCACGCGGTCGGCGGCGGCCACGGCGCCGCGCGAGAGCCCGTCGCTTTCGGTCCCGAGCACCAGGGCCAGGCGCTCGGGCGCCTCGTCGGCCAGCTCGTCGAGCGTGACGGCGTCGTCGCTCAGCGCCAGCGCGGCGACCGTGAAGCCCAGGTCCTGCAGCTCGCCGACACCGCCGGGCCAGGCCGGCAGCCGCGTCCACGGCACCTGGAACACCGTGCCCATCGAGACCCGCACCGACCGCCGGTACAGGGGGTCGGCGCAGCGCGGGGTCACCAGCACGGCGTCCACGCCCAGGCCCGCGGCGGAGCGGAAGATCGCCCCGACGTTGGAAGCGGTCACGACGCGTTCTGAAGCATCTCGGACCCGTGAACTCGGTTCCTTCCGGTCGACACACCGATGAACTGAGCATTGCGTTTCCGCAGGTCAAAAAGTAAATGTAGCCGCTCGGTCGTCATCGTGGGCCGGCTAGGAGTGTTCAATAAACCCTATGCCCCCCACGCTGCCATGCTGGGACTGCGCAGCGGCGACCTGAGCCTGGGCTGATGGCGCTCATCGGACTCATTAGGGTCGGGACAGACCCTCAGGACGCAAGGTTTCAACGGCAAGCACTCGAGCCGATCTGCTCACGTCTCGTAGAGGAGACAGCATCGCGTCGACGCCTGATCAAGAACCGCCCCGGGCTCCTCGCTGCTGTGGCGGAGGTGGGCGACGGCGATGCGCTCACTGTGACCCACGCACGAAGCCTGAGCACGAGCATGGTCGACGGGCTCGAGACACTGCTGGACCTCGTTGACCGAGGAGTTGCCGTGAAGGTCCTCAAGGGCCTCGCCGCGGGAGAGCACACCGGAGACTCTGAGTTCCTCGATGACGTCCGCGAACTCACCCGGCTCCGCCGAGAGCTCCAAAGCGCCAGCATCGTAGCTGAAATCAGGGCTACGCGCCAAAGGGGAACCAGCTACGGCCGGCCTCGCATGATTGGAGACGACGTCAAGTTCAAGATCACGACGAGGCGCGCAAAGGGTGAGTCGATTCGCGCCATCGCGGAAGCAGTCGGGGTCTCGGTCGGGAGCGTCCACAGGATATTGAGTGTTCCCACTCGAGGCTTGAGGAGGATTCACTCGGTCGATGGTGTTCTCGACGAACTGCGGCGAGGCACAGGACATTAACTCCTCTGGTTGGCGAGGTGTCTTCGACGAGACGTGCCGCTCCACGGACCCACTGCCCTGCGAAGATGAAGATGGTGAGGGAGCCGCTATACCCGGCGTTCCGTGAGGTCGACGAAGCGTTCGACGTCGTGCCGGTACCAAACGTCACCGTGCGCCTTTGTGCATGGTGCGCGTCCATTGCAGATCGGATGAGCGCGCATCTGGGACCACTGTCGGAACCGCTCGCGGTGGTGGTCGCCGACGCGAGCAAGCACCTCGCTCTCGGTCCAGCCAAGTCCACAGTCGGGGCTGGGTAATGTCCGTCGCACTCGCCCATGGTGCCACCGAGCTCTCACAACTGGAATCGTTCAACCCTCGGCAGGGACCAACAACGTCTGCCCGATGCGGAGGGTGAACAAGCAACCCACTAGCAATATGTCTATGCATCAGGCACTGCTCGCCCTAGCGAGGGTTGGACATCCGGAAGCATGAGCCTGACACGGCCGGGCTCAACGATCGCTGCTGTTGATCCGCTTGATCAGCGTCTCGAATCGATCGAGCGTCGCGTCGCTGAAGCCGTCCAGCCTCGCCGGGTTGCGGAGAATCACGTCGGCCGGTCGGTAGTGGTCGTAGGACCCGCCACGGAGATCGGTGAGTCGCTTCACGATGCGATCGCCGTGACCGAGGTCGCCAGCAGTGACTGAAGTTCCGAACGCCTCGTTGTAGAGGCTGAGGTAATCCTCCACCTCGAACAGGTCCTCGATGTCGGAGTGCCGGCGACCGGTCACCTCGCTCACCTGGATGATCCTGTCGCGCTCGAGCCGGGCGGCGTCCACCGCCTTCTGCAAGCGATCCGCGCCTTCGGTCCCCGAATCGACGAGCACCGTCACGTCCAGGTTCCGCCCCATGAGCGCAACAAAGGCCGGGATGTTGGACGCGCCGCCCGCCGGGAGCACCCGCCAGCGGTCGTCCAGCCCGGTGCGCCCGCGGTCCACCAGAGCCCTGCTGATCGCGTCGAGGTAGATGTAGTCGCTTGGCCCCTCGACGAGGAGGTTCGACGGACCGATGAACAGGTGCTGCGCGAGGTCGTAGCCGAGCGCCGCCTGCAGCGGGAACAGGCTGCCCTCGCCGACAGTGAGCGCCTCACGGGTGACGGTCGCACCGGTCTTGGGCCCGCCGTCCTCGACGATCCGGACGCGGTCGATCCTGTCGGTCTCGACCATGAAGGGGCTGTGCGTCGTGTAGAGGACCTGGACGGCAGTCGCGAGACGCTCGTTGATGAATCGGACGAAGTCGGCCTGCGCGCGGGCGTGCAGCGTGAGCCCCGGCTCGTCGAGCAGGACGACCACTGGCTCCTTGCGGCTCTCGAACTCGGTGAATGCCGCGAGGAAGGAGAAGAACCACCGGAATCCGGAGGACCTTCGAGCGAAGTTGTTGGAGAAGGAGTGGCGCGTGTCCTTGACTCGGATGTCGAGATAGGTCTTCTCGATCGTGTGTTGTTGAGGGTTGACCTGTTTGATCTTGCGGTCGACGTCGAATTCGACCTGGAGGTTGTCGTTCTGCTTCCAGTACTCGAACACTTGGCTGGTCAACTCGTGCCCCACCGCTTCGAGTTCAGACTTCCGGTCTTCGTAGTCGCTGCTCGCCATGGCGGCCGGAGTCGTACTGGCAAGTCGCAGAAGAGCGCGTGCAGTCTGGTCAGCCGAGGAGCCGACCTGCTCGTCCTTCTCGGCGAGGTCGTTGATGTCGATGCGGCCGTCCAACTGTGAGTAGTCGGAGAAGTAGAAGAACTTGGGTAGCCTGCTCTTGAGCACGGCCACCGCCACGGCCCAGACGTCCTTTCCCGGGAGGGCAGCAATCGCCTCCCGAATGGTGGCGATCTCATCCGAGGTCTTCTCGTGCTGCTTGTCAGTCTCGTCGGCGACGAGCTGCGCGCAGATCGCTTCGATTCCGTCGAGGTCAGAGACGTCCTTGAACTGATCCGACGTCTTCTTCCGGAGCTCCAGGCCAGACAGCAGGTTCTGGACCGCGCGCTTCGTGTCGCGCGGGATGTCCCACGTCGTCGCATCGGTGTTGTACTTGCGGGAAACAGTGATCTCGTTAGCGGTAAAGACGCCTGCTCCGACCTCGGCTTCGAGCAGTTCACGGTCCTCCGGCTCGAGCTCGAAGGTCGCCGAGATCGGCGATGCGTCACTGATGACTCCCTCCCGCCGGTCCCTGGACAGCAGCCAGCGCGGGTAGTCGCGCTGCTCGTCGAAGCTCTCGCCGTCGATTGGATTGAGTCGGTGCAGCGCGGAGAGCACCGCCGTCTTGCCGGACTCGTTCATGCCGACGAGGCAGGTGACCGCCTCGTCGACGTCGATCTCGCCGGTGTCGATGATGTTGCGAAACTTCCGGACGCGGAACCTCGACAGTCGCATGTTGGCCTCCCTCAGATGCTTTCTGGAATGCTCGTGTACTTGGAGCCGTGGTCCGCGTACAGCTGCTTGATCGAGTCGCTGTCCGGTCGCGCTTCATATACCGCCCGGCGGATCTTGGCGCTCCTCAGGTCCAGGCCGATGAGGTCGCCGTCCTTCTCGACCCCGACGCCGATGATGCGGTCGAACCTGTCCCCGTGCTCGTCCGCGTACTCGGCCAGCGCCTTGAGCTTCGGGCCCGAGTCCCCCAGGTGCGCACCGTGGGGGTCGACGATCGACGGCAGCAGGCCGTCGTTGGTGCTGTGGACGAAGACGAAGTCCGGCTGCACAGATTTCCACGTCTCGCCGGACTTGTGCGCGATCCGCAGTGAGTTCTTCCCGGCGGACGAGGGGTTGCGGTACCAACCCTCGAGCGTGCCGGGGCTCTGCTCGTGCTTGATCGTCGCCCGCTCCCAGCGGTTCTTCGCCACCTTCAGCTCAAGCGGGTAGTCGCCGTCCGGGGTGGAGAGCAGGTGCTTCTTCTCGGTCGGCAGCGGGTTGCGATCGGTGTCGACCGAGTCGACCTGCTCGTCGGTCTTGATCTCGATGGGGACCTGCTCGGGCTCGCGAGCCATGTCCTCGATCGCTTCGTATGTGGGCCTGCGCGAATCGGGAAGGTTCGCGATCTCGCTGGCCTTCGTCGTCAGCCACAGGCGCGTCAGTGAGTCGGCCGCGTCCTCCACCGGCTTTTGCACCTCAGAGTCAATGAAGGCCAGTGCGGCGACGCGCGCTCGGATCGCGGTGATGTCGACGCTCGTCGGATCGCCGCCCTCGAACGCCTCGTTGATCGCCACCTGCATGTTGCGCCCGAGGTAGCGATTGACCACAGAGGCGGTGAGGACGCGCTTGAGGTGCCGCAGTGCGTCGTCGACCGTGGCCGCATCGGCGTCGCGGATGTCGGTCGAGTCGGTCGCCTCGTCCTTGCCCCGCTCGACCAGGATCCGGCGGATGTCCGCGGTCATGATCAGCTTGGCCTGGGCCTCGACGTCATCGGCATTGGCGTCAGTGATGCTGTCGAGGACCCCGAACATCGCCTCGTGTGCGAGACGATCCGCGTCCGCCACCAGTTCGTCCTGTGCCAGCGCCTGCGCCGCCTTCAGTATGCGCTTGATGGGGCGCGGGGCCACAGCCGGCTTCTGGTACGACGGGAGGGCCCGGACGAGCTGGAACACCTCGTCGACCACGTCGTGGTTGCGCCGCAGGGCGACCGGCTTGAGCATGACCTTGTTCACTGCTGCGCCGCGCACGCCCGACCGCGGCTCGCGCATGCCCATGATCTCCTCGGCGACGACCTTCGCCGTCTCCTTGTCGAAGCGCGGCAGGTAGCACGATGCGGCGTTGAGGCGCTCGACGCTGGTCTCCTGGGCCAGCGGCGTGCGGACCATGCGCCCAAGCAGCTGCGTGACATAGGTGTCATCGTGGGCAGGACGCAGCGAGACGAGGACCTCTGCGCGAGGGCAGTCCCAGCCGGTGGAGACCGCGTCCTTGGCCAGGAGCACACGGATGCGGTGGTCGTGCTCGACGTCCTGCGGCGCGACCTTCGGTATCTCGTACGCGCCCACCTCGACCGTCGCGCGGTCGCCGAGCACGTGGGCCACGCAGTCCGCAGGCATGTCCGGCCAGTGCTTGCGGATCGTCTCGAGGACGAGATGGATGGTCTCGTCCTCCTCGCGGCGGCCCTTCTCGGTGTCGCGCTCCCCCGCGCCCTTGTTCGGGATCTGCGCCACGAGGAGCGGCACGACCGGGTCGATGCCCTGCTCGTCGCAGTAGGCGTCCCACGTCCGGCAGACCTCTACGAAGTCGAGGGTCGCGTCACGGACCATGGTTGTCGAGAAGTCGCCGTCCTCGTCGGGGATGTCGAGGGTCAGCGCGTTCTTCAGCAGGCCGGAGTCCTGCACGTCCTGGGGGTGGATGACGACGTTCTTCTCCTTGGTGAACGCGTCCGCCCTGGCCATCGCCTCATCGAACCGCTTGACGGTCGCGGAGATGCCCCACACGATCGGCACAGCCGGGTTGACGCTGTTGCCGTTGATGATCTTCTGGACGATCGTCTGCTCGGTGCTCGTCTGCGCCTTCATGCCCTCGTGCGCCTCGTCGAGCACCATGTACAGGGTCTTGTCTTCGTCGGCGATCGTGTTGGCGAGGATCTCCCAGAACGTGAAGTGCCGGGTGTCGGTGTGCTTGACGAAGTCGGCCTTCTTGCCCAGCTTGTCAGGGTTGATGAAGTACACCGTCCCGGTGCTCAGCGACTCCTCGGAGTACGTCTTGTCGAGCAGCACCAGGTCGCCGGAGGGTATGCGATCGGCGCACTCGATGAAGCGGCTCTTCGTCTGCGCGTTGAGCGCCGGATCCTTCGACACCCACAGCACCACCGCGGACGGGTCGGGCTCGACGTCGAACTCGTCGCTACCGTGCAGCAGCGCCTCGATCACGGTTGCGGCGATCACCGTCTTACCCGAGCCTGTCGTCGACGACAGCGCGAACGCCGTCCGGCGCTCACGGTTGTGCCAGTCCTCCCGCGCATAGCCCAGTGTCGTAAGGATCGTGCCGACGGCGGTCGTCTGATAGTCCTTCAGCGTGAAGCGCATCCCTCAGGCCCTCCCTGTGTTGATCTGGAACGTGCGCAGGTAGGACTCGTAGAGCCGCACCGACTCCACCCCATCCGGCAGCTGGCCGGCGACGGCCTGGTACTGCGTCTCGTCGTCGGTCACGATGTAGGCGATTCGCAGCCCATCGGCTTTGTCCACGGCCGCGAGGAACGACCTTGAAGCGTCCATGTTGAACAGCACCGCGTAGGTGTCGGCGACGTCGAAGGTGTCAGTACGCGCGTCGACCCGTCGGCCCTCAGAGCCAGCGCGCATCCACAGCAGCGGCGCTATCCTCTCGAACGCCATGTCGAGTTCGACCAGAGCGGCGTTCTCGTACGTCAGTGTGAAGAACTCCACGTTCTCCGCGAAGCCGTCGGACATCGGAAACTCGTCGACGAACTTGTACTCGCCGTTGATCGGCTCGCCGGCCGGAGTCCTCCCCGTGACTGCCGCCTCGATGCGCGGCTTGGTGATGTAGTCACAGATCCCCAGCGCCTCCCAGTCCGGGTGGCCCGGCCGGAGCTTCTCCTTCACGAGCTTCTTCTGCTCGTCGGCGGAGACCTCGTTGTTCGTGACCGAAATCGAGCGACGGCTCCCGCCATCCTGCCTGTTGAGGCGCATAACGGCGTGCGCCGTGGTCCCGCTGCCGGAGAAGAAGTCGAGGATCAGCGCATCTAGCTTGTTCGAGACGAAGAACCGGAGCGCGTCTTCCACGGCGTAGAGCGACTTGGGGAATGGGAACTTCCGACCGGGTAGCAGCTTGCTGATGAGCCGACTACCGCTGTTGCCCGCGTCGTGGCTGGTGATGCGCCAGATGTCGGTGGGCAGAAACCGGGTCTCGTAAGACGAGGCGTCGGTGATCACCGACCCGTCGGCCCGATGCCCCGTCACCTGGAACTCGCCCCTGGCGACCTTCGCGCTCTCGCCCTGCTTCAGGTAGTAGACCGTCGTGCTTCCCTCTCGCCACCCGCCGAGGCGAGCGTGTCCCTTCGCGACGAGCCCCTTCAGCATCGTGGCGCTGACTCGCCACCGCCCTTCGGACCCGTCCTTGCGGATTGGCCACACGGCGACAGCGTCCTCCGGCGCTGCGACCTCCGTGCGGTCCTGCCCGTAGTAGGGCTCGCCGATGTCGACGAATACGGGCCCTTCGTCAGTGTTCCGGACGAAGACCGGGTAGAACTGGTTGACGCTGTCCGAGCGCGCCGAATCCGCCCCGCTCCTGATCAGACGGCTCCAGTAGAGGTCTTTCTTGTTGTCGGTCTTCACGGCATTCCACTCGGCATCGAGGACCTGCGGCTCGGGCCGAGAGACGCCGAGCTGGACGAAGAAGAGGTACTCGGCCGCCCGCGCGAACGTGCCCTTCCTCGTCGCGCCGGCGGAGTTGATCGAACTGCTGACCATCGTGATCCGTGCGTCCGGAAAGGTTTGTTCGAGGAGCAGCCCGAGGCGCAGGTACTCCTTCTCGTCGATGGTCACGATCAGCACGGAGTCGCGCGGATCAAGCAGTCGCCGGGCGATCCTCAGTCGCCGCTCCATGAAGGCGAGCCACTTGCTGTGCCGGTAAGAATCCTCGCCGTCGACGTAGTCGTTGTTGTATTTCCAGTCCCTCGCGCCCGAGTTGTACGGAGGATCGATGTAGATGCAGTCGACCTTGCCCTGGTAGGTGAACAGCATCGCCTCGAGAGCGTGGTAGTTCTCAGCGTTGATGACCGCATGGAACGGCTTGTCGCCACCGCGCTCCACCTTCCCGGTCGACACGAGGCCCGGGTAGATGGGGTCCCGGAAGTCCGCGACGAACACCAGGTCCTCGAGTGCTCGTGTGGCTTCCTCCTTGGACCTCGGGTCCAGCAGACTGGCGACGCGGCTGCTCTTCGGCCCGGAGATCCCGGTGACGATCCAGTTGGCTTTCGACTCGACCTCGATCTCGCCACGCGGCGGCAGGAAGCGCACCTTGTCGCCCACGGAAATCGATCGCCCGGTGAGGGCGACTGATTCCGGCGTGTGCCGTTCGAAATTGAGCCCGAACTGCCGCCGGCTCTGCAGCGCGTCGATGTGCCGGCGCAGCTCCTTGGCCGTGCCGGGATCGTTCGCCTCCACGCGCTCAAGGAGCGACCTCAGTTCATTGCTCACAGGCCTGTGTCCCTTCTCTCTGCTGTTGCCAATCCTGCCGTAGACCACTGACATTCCGTGGACGCGGCATGCTGGACGCTCTGACTGGCTACCTGTGTCGCCACCGAGCTACCTCGTCGCGTAGAACGCCACGGCCGCCGACGCCGCGACGTTCAACGAGTCCACACCGTGCATCATCGGGATCGTCACCCGTCGATCGAGCCGGCGATCAGCCTGTCGTGTCAAGCCGTGGCCTTCTGTCCCGAACACCAGCGCGAGGTGCGGGTGATCCTCCGCGACTAGCTCGTCGAGCGTGATCGCATCCTCCCCCAGTGTCATGCCGGCCACGATGTACCCGTGCTCCTTGATGAGGTCGATGTCCGCCGGCCAGGACTCGATGCGTGCCCAGGGGACCTGGAACACCGTCCCCATCGAGACGCGGATCGACCGGCGGTACAACGGGTCCGCGCAACTCGGGGTGACGAGGACGGCATCCACGCCGATCGCCGCGGCCGACCTAAACGCGGCTCCAAGATTCGTATGATCGACAATGTTCTCGAAGATCGCGATCCGCGAGCGGCGCTTCGTATTCGAGGCAGAACCATCGCCTCGGCACCCGAGACTGTCACCAGGAAATGCGATCCTGGGCTGCTCCTGATCACTGGACACGCCTGAGTTCAGCTCGAACGTATCGTCGACCTCACTTTTCGCTACCTTGCGCTGCCAAGGTCGGCTCGTATCCGAGGAGAGATCGCCGACCTTCGGTGGTTTGGAACCCCTCACGTTCGTGTGGTCGACGATGTCCTCCAGGACGGCGACCCGCCGCGCTCCCCCGCCGGCCCCGCGGCGGGACAGCAGCTCGCCGACGTCGGGCAGCGCCGGGCGGTGCATCGCCGCGAGAGCCCCGCGGTGCAGGTGGAACCCGGTGATCTCGCGCAGGACGACTTCGTCCGCGACGAAGACCGGCACGTCCGGATGGGCGGCGAGCACGTCGGCCATCGAGTCGAGCCACTTGTCGGCCATGAGGAAGGACCGCGGCCGGTGCCCGGCGGCCAGCGCCCGGCGGATGACGTTCGACGACTCGGCCATGAACAGGCCCTCGGCGGGCTCGCGGGCCGTGCGCAGCTTGATGTCGGTCAGGTCGGTGTAGTCCCGCAGCCGCGGGTCGGCCGGATCGGTCACGGGCACCACGGCGGCGGCGAGCTCGGCAGGCAGGTTCACCCGGCGATTCTCTCAGTCCTCGACCCGGCGGCCGGACGCCACGAGGGGTCAGCCCCCGGAGAACCACCGCAGCGTCAGCTCGCGCCAGGTCTGGGTCCCCACTCCCCCGGCTGCGGCGTCGAACACGTGCCCCGCCGCCGGCAGCTCGACGAGCTCGTGCTCCACGTCGTGGCGGGCCAGCACGCCCGCCAGGTCCTGCGCGCCGGCCGGCGGGACCAGGTGGTCCGCGGCGCCGAGCACCATCAGCGTCGGGGGCGCCCCGTCCCGGACGTGCTCGGCCGGCCACACGGCGGCGTAGCGCTCGGGCACCTCGCCGGGGGCTCCTCCGGTGTACCGCTCGGCCATCGACCGGGCGGCGTCCCCGACGACCGGGTCGTCGTTGTCGTGGAACGCGACCGGGTCCGCGACGGGGTACAGCGTGCTCACCGCGGCGACGCGCGGCAGCTCGCCGGAGCAGGCGGGCTCCAGGTCCCCGGCCCCGGCGCGGTAGGCCACGTCGAGGGCGACGTTCCCGCCGGCGGAGTCGCCGACGAGGTGGACCTCGGCCGGGTCGCCCCCGTGCTCGGCGGCGTGCTCACCCGCCCAGACCAGGGCGCAGGCGACCTGCGGCTCCACGACGTCCCACCGGTGGTCCTCGTCGTCCGACAGGGGGTAGTCGACGCTGATCGCCAGGAAACCCTGCTCGGCGAACCAGACGGCGTGCGACGCGGTGGTCGGCTGCAGCCGGTCCTCGGAGGTCCACCCGCCGCCGTGCACGAGGACCACGACGGGTGCCGGCGCCCCGTCCTGTCCCGTGCGGGGCAGCCAGACGGACAGCTCCTGCGGCTCCCCGTCGAGCTGCGCGTACTCGGCGTCGAGGTCGGCCGAGACGTCGCCCCGGACGAGGGTGAACAGCTCACCGATCCGCACGGCGACGCCGTGGTCCTGGGCGACGAGCAGCTGCTGGGTGACGACGGTGAAGGAGCAGACGGCCGTCGTGGCCCCGGCGACGAGCGCGACCACACGTGGCACGGACGGCCGGCGCAGCAGCGCGACGGTGCCGAGGACGAGCACGACGATGCCGGCCGCCACGAGCCAGACCGCCCAGGGCGAGACGGCGACGCCGGTGTGCCCGAGCCAGGGCACCTGCGGCACGAGGGCGCCGACCGAGAGCACGGCGAGCGGCAGGGCCACGGCGAGCAGCACGCCGACGAGGACGCTGCGCCGCGGCCGGGCGCCGGGATCCGGGCGAGCCGCGGACGCCGGCTCGGCGGCCGGCCGGGTGTCGGGTGCGGTCACGCGCACCACTGTGGCACGCCGTGCGGTGCTCACGCACCGGACCCGGCCGGGTCCTCGGTCATCGGCGCGGCGAACTGGCTCGCGTAGAGCCGGGCGTAGGCACCGTCGGCGGCGAGCAGCCCGTCGTGGTCGCCCTGCTCGACGATCCGCCCGTGCTCCATCACCACGATGAGGTCGGCCTCACGGATCGTGGAGAGCCGGTGGGCGATGACGAACGAGGTCCGCCCCGACCGCAGCGCGTTCATCGCCTCCTGCACCAGCACCTCGGTCCGGGTGTCCACCGAGCTCGTCGCCTCGTCCAGGACGAGGATGTCGGGGTCGGCGAGGAACGCCCGCGCGATCGTCAGCAGCTGCTTCTCGCCGGCGGAGAGCGACGCGCCGCCGTCGTCGAGGACGGTGTCGTACCCGTCGGGCAGCGTCCGCACGAACGGGTCGACGGAGGTGGCCCGGGCGGCCGCCAGGAACTCCTCCTCCGACACCTCGCGTCCGTCGCGCACCCCGTAGCGGATGTTCTCGGCGATGGTGCCGCCGAACAGCCAGGCGTCCTGCAGCACCATCCCGACGCGGGACCGCAGCCCGTCGCGCGTCATCGCGCGGGTGTCGACGCCGTCGAGCAGGATCCGGCCCCCGTCGATCTCGTAGAACCGCATGAGCAGGTTGACCAGCGTCGTCTTGCCGGCACCGGTCGGCCCGACGATCGCGATCGTCTGGCCGGGCTCGGCCACCAGGTCGAGGTGCTCGATGAGCTCCTCGTCGGGGGTGTAGGAGAACGACACGTCGTCGAACTCGACCCGGCCGCGCACGCGCTCCGGGTCGCGGGCCGGGACCGGGTCGGGATCCTGCTCGGGGGCGTCGAGCAGCGTGAAGACGCGCTCGGCCGAGGCGACGCCCGACTGCAGCAGGTTCATCATCGAGGCGATCTGGCTCAGCGGCTGGGTGAACTGGCGCGAGTACTGGATGAAGGCCTGCACGTCGCCGATGGAGAGCTGGCCGGAGGCGACCCGCAGCCCACCGATGACGGCCACCAGCACGTAGTTGAGGTTCGCGAGGAAGCCCATGGTCGGCTGGATCGTGCCCGAGATGAACTGCGAGCGCCGGGTGGCGTCGTGGACGGCCTCGTTCTCCCGGGCGAAGGTCGCGGCCGCGTCGGCCTGACGGCCGTACACCTTGACCAGGGCGTGGCCGGTGAACATCTCCTCGACGTGCGCGTTGAGCCGCCCGGTGGCGGCCCACTGCTCGATGAACTGCGGCTGCGACCGCTTGGCGATCGCCATGGTCAGCAGGATCGACAGCGGCACCGTGACGAGGGCGACCAGGGCCAGCACCCACGAGATCCAGAACATCATCGACAGCACGCCCACGACGGTCAGCAGCGCGGTGACGAGCTGGGCCAGCGTCTGCGTGGTCGTCTGGGCGACGTTGTCGATGTCGTTGGTGACCCGGGAGAGGATGTCGCCCTTGGCCTGCCGGTCGACATAGCTCAGCGGGATGCGGTGCAGCTTCGCCTCGACGTCGTCGCGCAGCCAGCGCACCGTGTTCTGCACCGCCACCGTCATCAGGCGCGACTGCCACCAGCCGAACACGAACGCCCCGACGTAGACCGCGACGACCGTGGCGAGGATCTGCGCGAGCCGCTCGACGTCGATCCCCTCGCCCGGCACGACGCCGCTCATCGCCGCGATCATGTCGGCCTGGTTCTCGTCGCCGGCGGCCCGGAGCGCCGCGACCGCCTCCGCGGTGGTGGTGCCCGGCGGCATCGTGCTGCCGAGGAGCCGGCCGACCACCCCGGTGAAGATGACGTCCGTCGCGTCGCCGAGGATCTTGGGGCCCAGCACCGTGAGCACGACCGAGACCGTCCCGCACGCGAGCAGCACGGCCACCCGCACCCGTTCGGGGCGCATGACGCCGGCGAACCGCCGCAGCGACCCGCCGAAGTCCAGCGGCTTGGCGGTGGGCACGCCCGCCGCGGCGCGCGGCCCGTGGCCGCCGGTCGGGGGTCCGGGCGGCGGCCGGTGGGAGGTCTGCTGGCTCATGCCGCCTCCTCCCTCGACATCTGGGAGGTGACGATCTCGGCGTACGTGGCGTTCTCGGCGAGCAGCTCGGCGTGGGTGCCCCGCCCGACGACCCGGCCGTGGTCGAGCACCAGGATCTGGTCGGCGTCGCGGATGGTGGCGACCCGCTGGGCGACGACGAGCACCGTGGCGCGGGCGGTGCGCGGGCGCAGCGCGGCCCGGAGCCGGGCGTCGGTCGCGTAGTCCAGGGCGGAGAACGAGTCGTCGAAGAGGTAGACGAGCGGACGGCGGATCACGGCCCGGGCGATCGCCAGGCGCTGACGCTGACCGCCGGAGAACGTCGTGCCGCCCTGGGCCACCGACGCCTCCAGGCCGTCGGGCAGGGCCTCGACGAAGCCGCGGGCCTGGGCCACCTCGAGCGCGTCCCACATCTCCGCCTCGGTGGCGTCGGCCTTGCCGTACCGCAGGTTGTCGGCGATCGTCCCGGAGAACAGGTAGGCCTGCTGCGGCACGAGCCCCAGCACGGACCCCAGGTCGGCCGTGGACAGGTCCCGCACGTCGGCGCCGTCGATCGTGACGCGGCCGGCGGTGACGTCGTACAGCCGGGGCACGAGGTTCAGCAGCGTCGTCTTGCCGGACCCGGTCGAGCCGATGATCGCGGTGGTCCGTCCCGGCTCCGCGACGAGGTCGACGTCCTGCAGCACCGGGTCGTCGGCCCCCGGGTAGCCGAACCGCACCCCCTCGAACGCGACGCGCCCCCTTGGCCCGGCGCCGTCGGACAGCTGGGCGAGACCGACCGGTGCGGCGGGCTCGACGACGGAGGTCTCGGTGGCCAGCACCTCACCGATGCGGCCCGCGGCGACGGAGGCCCGCGGCACCATCATCACCATCATCGTCGACATCATCACCGCCATGAGGATGAACATGATGTAGCTGAGGAAGGCGATGAGGGACCCGACCTGCAGCGACCCGTCGGCGACCTCGCCGGCGCCGAACCAGAGCACCGCCACCTGCGACAGGTTCATGATGAGCATGACCACCGGGAAGGCCAGCGCCATCAGCTTGCCGGCGCCGAGCGAGACGTCGTACAGCCGCGTGTTCGCCGCGGCGAAACGTTCCGCCTCGGCACGCTCGCGCACGAAGGCCCGCACCACGCGCAGGCCGGTGATCTGCTCGCGCAGGACACCGTTGATCGCGTCGATGCGCGTCTGCATCGCCCGGAAGTAGGGCACCATCCGCCACAGCAGCACGCCGAGCACGCCGCCGAGCACCGGGACCACGACGAGCAGGAGCAGCGACAGGCTGCCGTCCTCGCGCAGCGCCATGACGACGCCGCCGACCATCATGATCGGCGCCACGACCATGATGGTGAAGGTCATCAGCACCATCATCATGACCTGCTGGACGTCGTTGGTCGTCCGGGTGATCAGCGACGGCGCCCCGAACTGCCCGAGCTCGCGGGCCGAGTAACCCTGGACCGCGTCGAACAGGTCGCGCCGCAGGTCACGGCCGAACGCCGTCGCCGCCCGCGCCCCGAGGCCGATCGCCCCGATCGCGCAGACCACCTGTCCCAGCGAGACGAGGAGCATCACTCCCCCGACCTCGAGGATGTAGCCGGTGTCCCCCTGGACGACGCCCTGGTCGACGATGTCGGCGTTGAGCGACGGCAGGTACAGCGTCGCCAGGGTCTGCGCGAGCTGCAGCACCAGCAGCACGACGACGGCACCGAGGTAGGGGCGCAGGTAGCGCCGGACGAGCGTGACGAGCATCAGGACTCCTGGGTCCGGGTCGGCGGTGCTCCCTCAGCGTGGACGGCGCGAGCCCCGCCGTCCACCGCAGGACGACGGGGCTCGGGCGGGACCACGGCGAGGTCGGCGCCGTCAGGTCACTGCTGGGGCGTGGTCGGCGGCTCGTCGTCGCCGACCGTCCGCGGCCGCGGCGACGGGGGCGCCGTCGGCGGCTGCTCGCCGGCGGGACGCTGCCCGCGCTCGACCGACGGGTCGAACGGCGACCCGGAACGGGTGCCGGAGCTCGTGGCGTCGGCCGTGGCCGCCTCGGCCTGGCGGCGCGCCTCGGCGAGCGCCTCGCCCGGGTCCTGCAGCCCCGACTGCCCCAGCGCGGAGGACAGCGCCGCTCCGGCGCCGCCGTCGTCCTCGTCGTCGCCGGGCTCGGTGGGGATGCCCGGGGTGCCCGGCGTCCCGCCGAAGCCCTTGGCGATGGAGCCCAGGGCGGCGGTGAACTCGGTCGGCACGACCCACAGCTTGGACGAGCTGCCGTTGGCGATCTCGGGGAGCATCTGCAGGTACTGGTAGGCCAGCAGCTTCGGGTCGGGGTTGCCCTGGTGGATCGCCTCGAAGACCTGGAGGATGGCCCGCGCCTCACCCTCGGCCTGCAGGATCGCCGACTGCGCGTCACCCTCGGCCCGCAGGATCTGGGACTGCTTCTCACCCTCGGCCGTGAGGATCTGCGACTGCTTGACACCCTCGGCGGTGAGGATGGCGGCGCGGCGGTCGCGCTCGGCGCGCATCTGCTGCTCCATCGCGCCCTGCACGGAGGCCGGCGGCTCGATGGACTTCAGCTCGACACGGTTGACGCGGACGCCCCAGCGGCCCGTCGCCTCGTCGAGGACCCCGCGGAGCTGGCCGTTGATCTGGTCACGGCTGGTCAGCGTCTGCTCGAGGTCCATGGACCCGACGACGTTACGCAGCGTGGTGACGGTGAGCTGCTCGATACCGGTGATGTAGTTCGAGATCTCGTAGACCGCGGACTTGGGCTCGGTGACCTGGAAGTAGATGACGGTGTCGATCTCGACCACGAGGTTGTCCGAGGTGATCACCGGCTGCGGCGGGAACGAGACGACCTGCTCGCGCAGGTCGACGCCGGCCCGCACCTTGTCGATGAACGGCACCAGCCAGTGCAGGCCGGGGTCGAAGGTCTTCTGGTAGCGGCCGAGGCGCTCGATGATCAGCGCGGTGGCCTGGGGCACGACGCGGACCATCTTGAACAGCGCCGTGATCACGAAGATCACGAACGCGAGCAGGACGACCCAGCCGATGATGGTGGCGAGTTCCACGAAGCACTCTTTCCGTTGTGGGTGGTGCGGGGAGGATCAGACGAGCCGACCGCCGTCGTCGGTGGTCGGTGAGCTCGGGGAGGACGCGGGTGTCACGACCGCGGTCGCGCCGTCGATGGCGACGACCCGGACCTCCACGCCCTCGGGGATCCGGTCGCTGCTGTCGGGGACGCCGTCGTCGGGCAGGCGGGCCGACCACACCTCACCGGAGAGCTTGACCCGGCCGCCGGTCTCGGTGACCTCGGCGAGCACGATCGCGAGCCGTCCGACCTGGGCCGCGGCGTTGGTCTCGACCAGGTCGGTGCGCTGGCGCAGGTTCTGCAGCAGCCAGGGACGCAGCACCGCCAGGAGCAGCACCGCCACGACGCACGCCACGATGATCTGGAGCCACACGGGTCCACCTCCCGCCGCCGTGAGGCCACCGGCGACCGCGCCGCCCGCGAGCATGATGAACACCAGGTCGAGGGAGATCATCTCGACGATCGCCAGGACGAACGCCCCGGCGATCCACCACAACCAGCCGTCCATCACGCCTCCGACCTCGCCGTCTGCTTTGCTCCGAATTTACCAAAGCCGAGGCCGCGACGTGCAGGGGATCACCGGGTGTGTCGCCGGCGGTCGCCTCAGCGGCCGGCGGGGCGTGCGGCGCGCGCCAGCCAGCGCCCGCCCCCGTGCGCGACCAGCAGGTCCATGCCGAACGCCTTCGACAGGTTCTCGGCGGTGAGGACCTCCTCGATGGGTCCGGACGCCTGCACGTGGCCGTCGCCGAGCAGCAGCAGGTGGGTGAACCCCGGGGGGATCTCCTCCACGTGGTGGGTGACCACGACCAGGACCGGCGAGGCCGGGTCCCCGGCCAGCTCGGCCAGCGCCCCCACGAGCTCCTCGCGACCGGCCAGGTCCAGCCCGGCGGCGGGCTCGTCGAGCAGCAGCACCTCGGGGTCGGTCATCAGCGCGCGGGCGATCTGGACCCGCTTGCGCTCCCCCTCGGACAGGGTGCCGTAGTGCCGGTCGATCAGGTCGCCGACGTCGAAGGCGGCGAGCAGGTCCTGCGCCTGCTTCTCGTCGAGCTCCTCGTACTCCTCGCGCCACCGCCCGGTGACGCCGTACGCCGCCGTCAGGACGACGTCGCGCACCGTCTCCCCCGCCGGGATCTTGTCGGCCAGCGCCGCGGAGGAGAACCCGATCCGCGGACGCAGCTCGAACACGTCGGTCTTCCCGAGCTGCTCGCCCAGCAGCGTCGCGGTCCCCGCGGTCGGGTGCGACCGGGCGGCGAGGATCTGCAGCAGGGTGGTCTTGCCGGCGCCGTTGGGCCCGAGCACGATCCACCGCTCTCCCTCGGAGACGGTCCAGTCGATGGTGTCGACGATGGTCGAGGTGCCGCGTCGGACGGTGACGCCCTGCAGGTCGAGTACCGCGCTCATGGTGCCCGACCCTACCGGAGCCTGCCCCGACGTCGGACCGCCGACCGCGACGTGTCACCGCGGGCGCCGCCGTCTATCGTGCATGGGGTGGAAGCGAGCAACCTCCTGCCCCGCAGCGTCGTCCTGGCGCTGTGGCTCCAGGCCGTCGGCGCCTCGCACGGCGTGGCCGTGCGGTCGGTGACCGACGACGACGAACCGCACACCGTCGTCGGGCTGCCCGGGTCCGCGGACACGTCCGGCACCCTGGCCGACCTCGTCGCCGCGTTCTCGACGGGTCCGCGCGAGGTGTGCGCCCTGCTGCCCGCCCCGGGCGACCCGTCCGGGGTGCCCGCACCCGCCGCCCACGACGCCGTCGAGGCCGGCGAGTGCGTGCTCGTCTCGACCGCCGAGGGGTCCTGGGCCGCGGTGCCGCACGTGACCGCCTTCGGCAGCGCGCTCGAACCGGGTCACCTGGTGTCCTGGGAGATCATCGCCGTGCCCCCGTGGTCGACCCTGGTGGCCGGCACCGTGGGCTCGCTCGCCGACGCCGAGCGCGAGCTGCGCAGCAGCCTGATCGTCGCCACCGACGCCCTGGACTCCCTCGACGTGGCGCGCTGGCGCGACGACGCGGCCGACGCCATCGAGCGGCTGCGCTCCTCGACGACGGCCGGCTGGCCCGTCCCCGAGCTCGAGGGGCGGCGTGCCCGCGTGCTCCAGCTCGCCTGGCGCCTGCTGCAGATCGTCGACCTGGCCACTGCGGACGACGGCGGCGCGGTGAACCTCTGGCAGGCGGACCAGCGCTCCACCGCGCTGCGCGAGGTCGACCGCACGGCCCGGCGGGCGCTGGGCGCGGCGACCTACGCCGCCGTCGGCTGACGTGCGGCGCGACGGGACGTCCACCTAGGACGCCGTCACGTCCCGGGTGAGGATCCACAGGAAGAACACGATCGCCAGGGGCAGGGCGATCCGGCCGACCAGCTCCAGCCACGCCATCTGCCGGCCGAACAGGCCGCACCTGCGCACCGCTTCGCGGCGCACGGCGTAGGACCAGCGCACGGACCGGTACCCGGCCGAGAGATAGCCGAGGTCGACGAGTCGCCGGCCCCTCGACGTCGCGGCCGCACCGTCGACCCAGGCGCCCTGCGCCAGCGGTGCCGCCAGGACGAGCCCGGCGAGGTTGACCAGGATGCGCAGCCCCCAGCCCAGCGCGAGCACGACGAGCGGCGACAGGAACAGCTCGAGGTACTCGGCGGGGCTGGCCAGTCGTTCGAAGGTCTGGGGCGTGAACTCCCCGTTGATCCAGGCCAGCGCGGCCCCGACGATGATGATCGGCCATACCGCCCGGCGCACCACCCGCAGGACCAGCAACGTCGCCGCGTCGACGGTGCCCGCGCGCAGGAACGCCGCCGGACGCACCTGTTCCTCGGGGCTCAGCGCATGGACCCGGACGTCGTCCCACAGCCCCTGCCGCCGTCGGCGGCCCTGCCTGCTCACGCGCCGAGCACGCCGCGGTACACGTCCATCGTGCGCTCGGCGATGGCGGACCACGCGAAGTGCTCCTCCGCACGACGACGGCCCGCCGCGCCCCAGGCGGCCGCCCGGACGGGGTCCCCGGCCAGGTCCGTCAACGCGGCGGCCAGGTCGGCCTCGAAGCGGTCGGGGTCGAGCGGCGTCCCGGTGCCGTCGTCGGACTGCTCGATCGGGACCAGCGTGCCCGTCACGCCGTCGTCGACGACCTCGGGGATGCCGCCGGTCGCGGTGCCCACCACGGGCAGCCCGACCGCCATCGCCTCGAGGTTGACGATGCCCAGCGGCTCGTAGACCGAGGGGCACACGAACACCGTCGACGCGGCAAGCACGGCGCACAGCTCAGGACGGGGCAGCATCTCCTCGATCCACACCACGCCGGCCTCGGGCCCGCCGCCGCGGGCCGCGCGCAGGTCGTCGACCAGCCCGCGCACCTCGGCCATGATCTCGTCGGTGTCCGGGGCGCCCGCGCAGACGATCACCTGCACCTCGGGCGGCAGCTGGGCGGCCGCCCGCAGGAAGTGCGGCAGCCCCTTCTGCCGGGTGATGCGCCCGACGAACACCACGGCGGGCCGGTCGGTGTCGATGCCGCGCTCCGCGGCGACGCGGGCCACGGAGTCCTCGTGCGGACGGACCCAGCCGTCCAGGTCGATCCCGTTGTGCACGACGTGGACGCGGTCCGGGTCGAGCTCGGGGTAGCAGCGCAGGATGTCGGCGCGCATGCCGGCCGAGACGGCGACGATCCCCGCGGCCCCGAGGTAGGCGGTGCGCTCGGCCCAGCTCGAGACCGCGTACCCGCCGCCGAGCTGCTCGGCCTTCCAGGGCCGCAGCGGCTCCAGGGAGTGCGCGGTCACCACGTGCGGGACGTCGTGCAGCAGGCCGCCCAGGTGGCCCGCCATGTTCGCGTACCAGGTGTGGGAGTGCACGACGTCGGCACCGGCGACGTCCTCGGCCATCGCCAGGTCCACCCCGAGCGTGCGCAGGGAGGCGTTGGCGCCGGTGAGCGTGCCGGGCACGTCGTAGCCGGTCACGTCCTCGGCGTCGGGGCGCGGACCGTCGAAGCAGCGTACGCGCACGTCGGCGTGGGCGCGCAGGACGCGGGAGAGCTCGGCCACGTGCACCCCGGCTCCGCCGTAGACGTGCGGCGGGTACTCGCGGGTCAGCAGGTCGATGACGGGTCGGGTGCTCACACCCTCAACATATCGTCGCCCGCCGCGTCGTGCGGCATGCGCGCCCGCGAGGTCCTAGGGTCGACCCATGGCATCGTCACACCCCCGGGTCCTGGCCATCGTCCTCGCCGGCGGCGAGGGCAAGCGACTGATGCCGTTGACGGCACAGCGGGCGAAACCCGCCGTGCCGTTCGGGGGGATCTACCGGCTCGTCGACTTCGCCCTGTCGAACATCATCAACTCCCACTACCTGCACGTCATCGTGCTGACGCAGTACAAGTCGCACTCGCTGGACCGGCACATCTCCAAGACGTGGCGCATGTCGGCCCTGCTGGGCAACTACGTCTCCTCGGTGCCCGCCCAGCAACGGGTCGGCAAGCACTGGTACCTCGGCTCGGCCGACGCCATCCACCAGTCCCTCAACATCATCGAGGACGAACGCCCCGACATCGTCGTCGTCGTGGGCGCCGACCACGTGTACCGCATGGACTTCTCGCAGATGGTCGACGCGCACATCGAGTCCGGCGCCCGGGCCACCGTGTCCGCGATCCGCCAGCCCATCGCGCTGGCGGACCAGTTCGGCGTCATCGACGTCGACCCGCAGGACCCCACGCGTATCCGCGAGTTCCTCGAGAAGCCCGTCAACCCCGTCGGCCTGCCCGACTCCCCCACCGAGGTGCTCGCCTCGATGGGCAACTACGTCTTCGACGCCGACGCCCTGGTCGAGGCCGTGACCAAGGACGCGGCCAACCCGGACTCCCGTCACGACATGGGGGGCGACATCATCCCCGCGTTCGTCGACGAGGGGACGGCCGGCGTGTACGACATGATCCGCAACGAGGTGCCCGGCGCGACGGACCGCGACCGCTACTACTGGCGCGACGTCGGGACCATCGACGCCTACTTCGACGCCAACAAGGACCTCATCGCCGTCCAGCCGGTCTTCAACCTCTACAACGAGGACTGGCCGCTGTACACGGGGTACACGGGGCTGCCGCCGGCGAAGTTCGTGCACGCCGGCCCGGGCCGGCTCGGCCACGCGGCCGACTCGATCGTCTCACCTGGTGTCCTCGTCTCCGGCGCGACGGTCGCAGGGTCCATCCTGTCCCCGGGCGTGCACCTGCACTCCTGGGCGACGCTGACCGACTCGGTCGTGATGGACGGCGTCCAGGTGCACCGGCACGCCCAGGTCCACCGCGCCATCCTCGACAAGAACGTGGTGGTGGACGAGCGGGCACGGATCGGCGTCGACCACGAGGAGGACCGCGCCCGCGGGTTCACCGTCACCGACTCGGGGATCACCGTCGTCCCGAAGGGTTCCCACGTTGCCTGACCGCGCCCCCGACGCGCCCCTGCCCGACCCGTCCGACGCACCGCACCGCCGCCTGGTCGTCACCGACGTCGACTCGACGTTCCTGACGCAGGAGGTCATCGAGCTCATCGCCGAGCACGCCGGCACCCGCGAGCAGGTGGCCGAGGTCACCGAGCGCGCGATGCGCGGCGAGCTCGACTTCGCCGACTCGCTGCGCGAGCGCGTGGCCACCCTGGCCGGTGTCCCCGTGAGCGCCCTGGCCGCCGTCCGCGACGCCGTCGTGCTCACGCCGGGCGCCGCGGAGCTGGTCGCCGAGGTACAGCGGCGCGGATGGGAGTTCGGGCTCGTCTCGGGCGGGTTCGCCGAGATCCTCGAGCCGCTGGCGGACTCGCTGGGCATCACCCGGTGGCGCGCCAACCGGCTCGAGGCGGTCGACGGCGTGCTGACGGGCCGCACGACGGGCCCGGTCGTGGACCGCGCCCTGAAGGAGTCGACGCTGCGCGAGTGGGCCGCCGACCTGGGCCTGTCGATGGCCGACACCGTGGCCGTGGGCGACGGCGCCAACGACCTGGACATGATCGGTGCCGCGGGCATCGGGGTCGCCTTCGCGGCCAAGCCGGCCGTGCGGGAGCAGGCGCCCTACTGCCTCGACGGTCCCCGGCTGGACGCGGTGCTGGAGATCGTGGACGAGGTCGACGCCGGGCGTCGGCCCGTCGCGGACGCCTGGCCCTCCTGACGCGGCGCGGGGCCGCCCGACGCGGCGCCACGGGGCCCGGACCGGCTCAGGACGGCCGGCCGACCCGCAGCAGGGTCGCGGACTTCTTGCCCCACTGCGACCAGGGCAGGTCCTCGGCGTGCAGCACCGAGTAGGTCGCCGTCGGCACGCCGACACGCACCTGCGCGAGCGCGGCGTCGTCGGAGTCCCGGTCGGCCAGGTAGGCGGCCGTGGCCGCCATCGTGGGCTCGTGACCGACGACGAGCACCGTCGTCGCGTCGCTGCCGGCCCCGCGCACGAGCTCGAGCACGTCGCGGATGCTGGCCGCGTACAGCTCGTCGCGCACGTCCACGGTGATCGCGTCGCGGCCCGCGAGGTGCGCGGCGGCCAGGTCCCAGGTCTGGCGGGTGCGCAGCGACGACGAGACGAGCGCGAGGTCGGGGACCAGATGGGCCGCCGTGAGCGCCATCCCGACCCGCCCGGCCTGCTTGCGCCCCTTGAGCGCGAGCGGCCGGTCGGCGTCCGGGAGCGGGTCGCGGGCCGGTTCGGCCTTGGCGTGCCGCAGCAGCACGAGACGGCGCCCCTGACGCGGGACGTCCGGCGAGTGCGTCGACGACACGTTCATCGGCTCGGGATCACTGCCCCATCGCGTGCAGGCCACCGTCGACGTGCACGATCTCGCCGGTCGTGGCCGGGAACCAGTCGGACAGGAGCGCGACGACGGCACGGGCGGCCGGCTCGGCGGTCGTCTGGTCCCAGCCGAGCGGGGCGCGCTGCGGCCAGGCGTCCTCCATCGTCTCGAAGCCCGGGATGGACTTCGCCGCGGTGGTGCGGATCGGGCCGGCCGAGACGAGGTTCGCGCGGATGCCCTCGGGGCCCAGGTCGCGGGCCACGTAGCGGTTCGCGGACTCCAGGCCGGCCTTGGCCACGCCCATCCAGTCGTAGACCGGCCAGGCGAACTGGGCGTCGAAGGTCAGGCCCACGTAGGAGCCGCCGTCGGTCATCAGCGGCTGCGCCGCCGTGATGAGCGACTTGTAGGAGAACGTCGAGATCTGCATCGCGGTGGCGACGTCGTCCCACTCGGCGGTGAGGAAGTTGCCGCCCATGACGCTCTGGGGGGCGAAACCGATCGAGTGCACGACGCCGTCGATGCGGTCGGTGTGCTCCCCGACGCGCTCCGCGAGCGCCCCGAGGTCCTCGGCGCTGGTGACGTCCAGCTCGACGACGGGGGCGGTGACGGGCAGGCGCTTGGCGAAGGCCTGCGTGAGCTTCATCTGGCGCCCGAAGGACGTCAGGACGACCTCGGCGCCCTCTTCCTGGGCGAGACGTGCGGCGTGGAAGGCGATGGAGCTGTCCGTGAGGACGCCCGTGATGAGCAGCTTCTTGCCGTCGAGCAGAGCCATGGTGACCTTTCGGTGAAGTTCTTTCCGGAGCGTACTGGGAGTCGGGGCCCGAGGGACAGTCAGTGCCCCATGCCGAGCCCGCCGTCGACGGGCACGACGGCGCCGGAGACGTAGGCGGCGGCGTCGGAGGCGAGGAACTCGACCACGCCGGCCACCTCGGCCGGGTCGGCGAACCGCCCGGCGGGGATCGAGGACTTGTACTTCTTCTGGGTGTCCTCGGGCAGCGCGGCGGTCATGTCGGTCTCCACGAAACCGGGCGCGACGACGTTCGCGGTGATCCCGCGCCCGCCGAGCTCGCGCGTGATCGACCGGGCCATGCCCACCAGGGCGGCCTTGGTCGAGGAGTAGTTGACCTGGCCCGGGCCGCCGTAGAGCCCGACGACGGAGCCGATGAGGACGATGCGGCCGGACCGGGCGCGGATCATGCCCTTCGAGGCGCGCCGCACGCAGCGGAACGTCCCGGTGAGGTTGACGTCGACGACCTGGTCGAACTCCTCGTCGCTCATCCGCATCAGGAGCTGGTCGCGGGTGACGCCGGCGTTGGCCACGAGCACCGTCGGTGCGCCGAGCTGCTGCTCGATCTCGGTGAACGCCGCGTCGACGGCCGCGCTGTCGGTGACGTCGGCGACGAACCCGTGCACCCCCTCGGGCAGGTCTCCCCCGCGGTAGATCGTCGCGACGGTGTCGCCGGCGGCGACGAAACGCTCCGCGATCGCCCGCCCGATGCCGCGCGCGGCCCCGGTCACGACCACGGTGCGGCCACCGGTTGCTGCCTGCTCTGCCACGGGATGCTCCTCTCGACGACGGGCCGGGCCCGGACGTACGACGTACGCCGCTGCGACGGTACCTGGTCGGACGTGGTGCGCCGCGCTGACGCCGTGCCACATGTCGCGCGTCCGCGTTGTGGGAAACCTCCAAAGACCGGACCATCGCCGAGCCGCCGTAGACTGACGAGGTGAGTACGTCCAGCCCGTCCGAGGTGCACTCGATCACGGCCGTCCCGACGAACCTGTCGGACGACCAGCACCGGCGCATGCGGGCGTACCTCATCCAGATGGGCCTGCGCGTGGTCCTCATCCTGACGGCGGTGCTGCTCGTCGACGGCTGGCTGCTGTGGGCCTGCATCGCCGGCGCCGTCATCCTGCCGTACACGGCCGTGCTGTTCGCCAACGCCGGCCGGGACCGCAGCGCGCGCGACGTCGAGTCGCTGCCGCCGGAGATGCCGCGCGAGCTGCCGACGACGCCCGCGGCGCCACCGGACGACGTGCGCATCGTGGAGCACACCGACGACACCGACGACTCCGACCGGAAGGACGACTGATGGACGTGCTCGGCCTGGGGGCCGACCCCGTCGCCGACGACGCCCTGGTCTGCTCGGCCAAGGGGTGCCGTGACGAGGCGCACTGGGGCCTGCTGTGGAACAACCCCAAGCTGCACACGCCGGAGCGGCGCAAGGTGTGGCTCGCCTGCTCCGACCACCGTGACCACCTCGAGCGGTTCCTCGGCGCCCGAGGCTTCTGGAAGCAGACCGTCGGCGTCGACGAGCTGGAGCGTGCGTGAGGCGGACCCGCCGGCAGTGGGTCACGCTCGGTCTGGCCGCCGTGCTGCTCGCCGCCCTGTGCGTCCTGGCGGCCCTGTGGCAGTGGCACCGCTACACCGACCGGCAGGCGCAGATCGACCTCGTCGAGGCCAACTACACCGCTGACCCGGAGCCCCTGGCGAATTTCGTGGGCGGACCGGGCGAGGAGCTGGCGCCGCGGGACGTGTGGCGCCCCGCCGTCGTCACCGGCGAGTACGACCCCGCCGGCACGGTGCTGCTGCGCAACCGCCCCGTCGGCGGCACGCCCGGCTTCCACCTCCTGGTGCCGCTGCGCACGGAGCTCGGGGGCGAGGAGGTCGTCCTCGTCGTCGACCGGGGGTTCGTCCCGCTCGGCGCCGACGCCGGCGAGCCGGCGTTCGTGCCCGACCCGCCCGACGGCGAGGTGACCGTGACCATGACGCTGCGGGCCGACGAGCCGGCGTCCGACCGGGGCGCGCCGTCGGGCACGGTCGTGCGGATCAACACCGAGCAGGTGCTGGCCCAGGGTGCCGCCGACGGCGCGGCGACGACGGAGGCGGCGACGGTCGGGGCCTACGGGCAGATGCGCAGCGAGGACCCGGCAGCGGCCGAGACGCCCGTGGCGCTCCCCCGCCCCGACACCGACCCCGGATCGCACTTGAGCTACACGTTCCAGTGGGCGATCTTCGCGCTCGGGGCCGTCGGCGGCTACGTGCTGCTGTGGCGCCGCGAGACCCGGGCGGCCACCGTCACGGCCGGCGAGCTGCTGGCCGCCGACGACCCCGAGGGCACCTCACGACCGCGACGACCGCGCCGTCGGCACGTCGACGAGGACTACGAGGACGCCGTCCTGGACGCCGCCCACCAGGTCCCCGCGAGATCGACGCACCCGGAGTGAGATCGACGGACGGTGCGTCGATCTCGGGACGGACGGGTCGATCTCGCGACCGGCGTCACGCCAGGGAGACGAGCTCGGCGTAGTCGTCCGACCACAGGTCCTCGTCGCCGTCCGGCAGCAGGAGCACCCGCTCCGGGTTCAGCGCGTCGACCGCGCCGTCGTCGTGGGTGACCATGATGACGGCACCCTCGTAGGTGTTCAGCGCCCCGAGGATCTCCCGGCGCGAGGCCGGGTCCAGGTTGTTCGTCGGCTCGTCGAGCAGCAGCACGTTCGCGCTCGAGACGACCAGCGTGGCCAGCGCCAGGCGGGTCTTCTCCCCGCCGGAGAGCACGTGCGCGGGCTTGTCGGCGTCGTCGCCGCTGAACAGGAACGACCCCAGCGTGGTGCGCACCTGGGTGTCGGTCAGGTCGGGGGCGGCGTGCCGCAGGTTCTCCACGACGGTGGCGTCCATGTCGAGCATGTCGTGCTCCTGGGCGTAGTAGCCCATCTTCAGCCCGTGGCCCGGCAGGATCTCGCCCGTGTCCGGCGTCTCCACACCGGCGAGCATCCGCAGCATCGTCGTCTTGCCCGCACCGTTGAGCCCGAGGATGACGACCCGTGACCCCCGGTCGATCGCCAGGTCGACGCCCGTGAAGACCTCCAGCGAGCCGTAGCTCTTGGACAGCTCCCGTGCCATCAGGGGCGTCTTGCCGCAGGGCGACGGCTTCGGGAACCGCAGCGCGGCCACCTTGTCCGTCTGCCGCTCGCCCTCGGTGCCGGCGAGCATCCGCTCGGCCCGCTTGAGCATGTTCTGCGCGGCGGTCGCCTTGGTCGCCTTGGCGCGCATCTTGTTCGCCTGGGCGATGAGCGTCTCGGCCTTCTTCTCGGCGTTGGCGCGTTCGCGCCGACGACGGCGCTCGTCCTGCTCGCGCTGCTCCAGGTACTTGTCCCAGCCCAGGTTGTACTGGTCGAGCTCGCCGCGGTTGGCGTCGAGGTGGAAGACCTTGTTCACGCAGGCGCGCAGCAGCTCGACGTCGTGGGAGATCACGATGAACCCCCCGGAGTAGGACCGCAGGTACTCGCGCAGCCACACGATGGAGTCGGCGTCGAGGTGGTTCGTGGGCTCGTCGAGCAGCAACGTGTCCACCCCGGAGAACAGGATCCGCGCCAGCTCGACACGGCGGCGCTGGCCACCGGAGAGGGTGTGCAGCGGCTGGGCGAGGATCCGGTCGTCGAGCGCCAGGTTGCTCGTGATGCGGTGCGCCTCGGACTCGGCCGAGTACCCGCCCGCCGCGAGGAACCGCGTCTCCAGCTTCGGGTACCGCTCCAGCGCCGCGGCCTGGACCTGCGGGTCCTCGCTGGCCATCTCCTTCTCGGCCTGGCGCATCCTCGTCACGATGACGTCGAGGCCGCGAGCGCTGAGCACCCGGTCCATCGCCACCACGTCGAGGTCACCGGTGCGCGGGTCCTGCGGCAGGTAGCCGATCTCGTTCCCGCGCGTGATCGTCCCGCCCGCCGGCAGCGTCTCGCCCGCCAGGGTCTTGGTGAGCGTGGTCTTGCCGGCACCGTTGCGACCGACCAGGCCGACACGATCGCCCGGGGCCACGCGGAACGTGGCCTCGTGCAGCAGGGTGCGCGCGCCGAAGCGCAGCTCGACGCCGTGGGCCGTGATCAAGGCAGGGGTGTCCTTCGAAAGAGTACGGGGTCGCGTGCCAGTCTACGGCCCGGCGTCCGCACCGGCAGCGACCCATGTCACGCCGCCGGACCCCGTGGTCGGCCGACGCCGCGGGGGTCCGACGTCTAAGGTAAGACCATGGATGATCAGGGCACGCTCTTCCCTGGCAAGCAGTTCATCTCCACGGTGCTGGACGCGCTGCGGACCAAGTCGACGATGAGCGGCGGGCTGGCGCACATCTACCTCATGCGTGCCGCGATGGCCGGCGCGCTCATCGGGATCATGTACATCACCTACTACACGGTGATCGCGACGTTCGCGGGGATCGGTGACGGCGACCTCGCCGGGCTCGGCAGCATGGTCGGCGCCCTGGTGTTCGGCTTCGCCCTCGTGTTCATCTACTTCAGCAAGTCCGAGCTGCTGACGTCGAACATGATGATCGTGTCGGTCGGGCGGTACTACAAGAAGATCTCCGCCTGGCGCGGGCTGCGCGTCCTGCTGCTGTGCTACCTGGGCAACATCCTCGGCGGCCTCGCCGTCGCGCTGGCCGTGCTCGGCTCCACGCTCGGTGACGGCGCGGTGGGCGAGCAGATGCAGCACTCCGTGGACCACAAGCTCGGCTACCTCACCGAGGGCCTCGCGGGGTGGTCGGACCTGTTCGTCCGTGCGGTGCTGTGCAACTTCATGATCAACCTCGGCATGCTGCTCGTCTACAACGGCTTCGTGAAGAACGACGGCGCCAAGGCGCTCATGATGATCATGAGCGTGTTCGTCTTCGCGTTCGTCGGCTTCGAGCACTCCGTGGCGAACACCGCGCTGTTCCTCATGGTCGGTCTCCACGACGGCATCGACGTCGGCCTCGCGCTCGGCAACCTCGCCGTGGTGCTGGCGGGGAACTTCATCGGCGGTGGGCTGCTCATCGGCTACTACTACTCGTTCGCCAACGACGACCGGCGGTACCTGCGCAAGCAGAGCGCCCGTGCCGGGGCCGAGGCGGACACCGAGGCCTGACGCCTCCTCGGGCCGCGGCGGTCAGTAGGCGTCCGGGGTCGCCACCGACTCCCAGTGCCAGGGCTCCGGGAGACGGCCGGTCGGCCCGGCCCAGTCCGGGTGGGTCCAGCCGTACTGCTCGGCGTGCTCCGTCAGCCACGCGAACCGCGCGCCGTCGAACCCTTCAGGTCCCACGCTGAGGTCGACGGCGGTGCCCAGACCGTGGTTCGAGCAACCGGGCGGTGCCGCCAACGGGTTCGGGTTCTCGGGACGGTAGACCTCGCGCTGGTCGTCCACGCTCCGGTACGCGGAGTTCACGACGAGGTGCGCCCCGAACTGCGCGAGGTAGGCCTCGTCGAGCGCGACGAGTCCGTCGAGGAGGTCGGCCCGCACCGAGTGCTCCGGGGCCCACGGGATCGGCGCGAGATCGTCGGTGGCGATCCGGCCACCCTCGGGGAACCAGACCTGGTCGGGGAACGGGCAGACGACGGCGTCCTGGGCCGACATCAGCTCCGCGGTCGCCGTGCCGACGGCGTCCTGACGCGCCCGGAGCACGGGGGCGACCTCCTCGAGGTCGGCGAGCGGCATCTCGGCGAGGCGCTCCGGGTCGGCGAGGGCGACCGTGTCGTCGACGGCTCCCAGCGTGTCACGGACCGCTGCCCGGGTCGCCTCACCGGCGTCCTGCCCCGACTCGGCGAGCGCGTCGGCCGCATCCAGCACGCGTTCGGCACGGCGGCGCACGGGGGCCGCCTCCTCGCGGGCGGTCGTCGCCCGGTCGGTCGCGCGCTCCCGCCGGGACGCCCGCACGGCCTCGATCGCGTCCTCGAGGCCGGCGGCCGCCGCCCGGGCGTCCCCCGGCAACCGGTGCAGCACGGGGGTGGCCCCCAGCACCGACCCCGCGCGGTCGAGGGCCGCGGCGAGCTGCTCCCGGACGGCGTCGTCGGCCACCTTGCCCGCGGAGGTGCTGAGCTCACGCTGCGCGGTGGTGACCTCGGCGGTCAGCTCGACGGCCTCGGCCTCGACGGTCCGGCCGAGGACGACACCGCCGACCACGAGAAGACCGAGGACCGTCAGCGGTGCGACCACCGAGGCGGCACGGCGTCCCCGCACCGCGGCGGCGGTGGGCGCGTGCCGCAGCGTCTGGCCGGTCCCACCCCTGCGCGGCGTCACGGCGGCGACGAGCGTCCCGGCCAGGGCAGCGCCCAGCGCGTACCAGACCAGGTCCTGGACCGCGAAGGTCGTGCCGACGACGAACCGGGCCGCGGGCCACCGGTCGAGGAGCGCGGGGGCGAGCGGGGTCAGGTGGGACGCCTCGATCACCGCGCAGACCGCGAGCGCCACCGAGGCCGCGACCGCCGGGGGCGTCCGGGGAGCCAGCAGCATCACGAGCCAGACGACCAGCACCGCGGAGAGCGCGTCGCCGAGCGGGCCGCCGACCGCCTCGGGGAGGACGGTGCGCCCGGCCAGGCCGACCACGATCGTCGTGGCGGCGAGGACGGCCGAGATCGCTCGGGAGACCCGAGGGGCGTGGGCCGTCACCGTGGCGCAGGACGACGGGTCGCGACGTCCGCCCGGAGCGGCGGCGCATCGGTGCAGGTCACGGGCAGGACTCTACGGCATCGGACGACGGTGCGAGCGCCGTGCTGGACGCCCGCACCACCAGCGCGGGCGCGATGAGCGACCGGTGGACCGACCGCTCCGCACCCTCGACCAGCCGCGCGACGACGGTCTCCACGGCCAGGCGCCCCACCTCCGGCAGCGGCGGGCGGACGGCGGTCAGCGGCGGGTCGGCCAGCTCGGCCACCTGGTCGTCGTAGGCCACGATCGCCAGGTCGTCCGGCACCACGACACCGGCCTCGGCGCAGTACTGGGCGAGGTTGACGGCGGCCGGGTCCCCCTGGACGACCACCGCCGTCGTCCCGGACGCGGCGACGTCGTCGAGGACACCGGCCAGGACCTCGGCCCGGCCGGGCGCCCCGAACCCGTCCGTCGGACCGGTGAGCTGCTGCGCGGGATCGACGTCGAGCGACCGCAGGGCGTCGGACCACCCGCGGTGCAGCAGGTCCGACGTCGTCGACGCGGCCAGGGTGAGCAGCCCGATGCTCCGGTGGCCCTGGGCGTGCAGGTGCCACACCGCGGTCGCCGCGCCCGCCACGTGGTCCGCCGCCACCCACTCCAGGCGGGCGAGCGGCATCGGACCGGGCGGCTGCCGCTCGGCCAGCACCACGGGCAGCGGCAGGCGGTCCAGGCGGCGGAGCAGCTCGGCCCCGGCGGCACCGCGGACGTCGGGAGCCACGACGAGACCGTCGATGCCCGGCGTCTCGGCCAGACGCCGGACCTGGTGCCGCTCCTCGTCCGGGTCGTAGGCGGTCGTGCGGATGACGAGGCGGACCCCCGCCGCCGCGGCGGCCGCCCGGGCCCCGGCCACCAGGGGCGGGAAGTAGTAGTCGAGCTGCGGCACCACCAGCCCGACGGTGAAGCGTGACCGCCCGTCCGGCGTCCCCCGCTCGGACGCCGGGACGAAGGGGTCCGGGAGCGTGGCGCCCCCGTGGACGCGGTCGAGCAGCCCGCGCGTCGCGAGCGCGTTGAGGTCGCGCCGGACGGTCATGGCCGACACACCGAGCTCGGCGGCGAGGTCGTTCACCCGGACGGTGCCGTCGGTCCGCAACCGGCGCAGGACGTGCTCCCGGCGCCGTGCGCCGAGCTGGGCGGGCGGTGCACCGGCCGGCGAGGTCGGCGCACCGGGCCGGGACGGGCCGGTCGGCATGGTTCTCCGTTCACTCGCTGTTCGAGTCTGTTCGTTCCTGGGCGACCTGCTGGCCGTCCCAGCATGCCCGGTCCGAGACTCGGACGACGACACCACGCACGAGGGAGAGCGATGAGCCCGACGACCACCACGCAGCCGACGACGACGTCCGGCCGCCACGACCTGGACTACGAGCCCTGGCGGTTCTGGTCCGAGGCCGACGCCGCGCAGCGAGACCGGCAGCAGGCTCTCCAGGAGGAGCTCGCGGGGCGGGGCGTCCGGTGCGGCGAGCGCTGCTTCGTCTCCGCGCTGGCGTCGGTCACCACCGACGTCCTGGAGCTCGGCGACCGCACCTACGTCGCCGCCGGCGCCGTGATCTCCGGCGACGTCCGGGCCGGCCGCGACTGCTCGGTCAACCCGTACACCGTGGTGCGTGGCGAGGTCCGGATCGGCGACGCCGTCCGGATCGGTGCGCACACCTCGCTGCTCGGCTTCAACCACACGATGGACGACCCGGACACCGAGATCCACCGCCAGCCGCTGCGGGTGCAGGGCATCACGATCGGCGACGACGTCTGGATCGGCTCGCACGTGGTGGTGCTGGACGGCGTCCGTGTCGGCGGCAAGGCCGTGCTGGCGGCCGGGGCCGTGGTGACCAAGGACGTCCCGCCGGGCGCCGTCGTCGGGGGGAACCCCGCCCGCGTCCTCAAGTGGCGCACGGCACCGCCCGCGCCGGAGGCCCCGCCGCGCGACGACCTCGCGGCCGCCGTGGCGCGGTTCGCGGACGCCGCCCGCGCGCAGGCCCGCGCCGTGCTGGACCGGTGCTGGGACCCCGCGACGGGACTCTTCCTCGACGCTCCGGGCGTCTCGGCGACGGTCCGCGCGCAGTGCGACGCCGTCGAGGTGGCCGACCTCCTGCTCGACGGGCCACCCCCGCAGCTGCCCGCCACCGAGCAGGTGGACCGCCTGCGGTCGTGGCAGGACGCCAGCACCGGGATGATGGGCGAGCTGGGTCCCGACGGCGTCGCGCGCCGCCCCGTGACCGGCCTTTTCGACCCGGAGGCCGCCTACCACGTGCTCAGCGTCGGGTACGCCCTGGAGCTGCTCGGCTCGCGCTTCGCGCACCCGGTCGCCGTCGTGTCGGACGCGTCGCTGGAGGACGTCCTGCACGGCCTGCGCGAGCAGGACCGGCTCGCCGACCCCTGGGCGACGGGTCACTGGGTCGACGTGCTCGGCACGGCGCTGCACCGCAACCGGGAGCTCGGCGTCGACACGCCGCCGGGCGCCACCGAGGCCCTGCTCGGCCGGCTGCTGTCACGGGCCGACCCGCGGACCGGCATGTGGGGCCGGCCCGGCCCGGACGGCGACCTGCTGCTGACGGTGAACGGCTACTACCGCGCCACGCGCGGCACCTTCGCCCAGCACGGCGTGCCCGTCCCGTACCCGGAGCGGGTCGTCGACACCGTCCTGGCGCACGTGCGCGACGCCCGCTACTTCCACCCCGGACGGCAGAACGCCTGCAACGTCCTCGACGTGGCCCACCCGCTGTGGCTCACGCGTGCCACGGGCCACCGGTCGGACGAGGTCGTCGACGTCGCCCGGACGCTCCTGGGCCAGGCGCTCGGCCGCTGGGTGCCGGACCAGGGCTTCGCCTTCCGGGCGTCGGACGCCTCGACGGCGTCGCTGCCGCAGGCGCGGCCGGGTCTGCAGGGCACGGAGATGTGGCTGGCCATCGTGTGGATCCTGGCCGATCTGGCCGGCGTCTCCGACGCGCTGGGCTACCGCCCGCGGGGCGTGCACCGCCCCGAGCCGGCCGCGGACCTCGGAGCGTCCCAGATCTGACGGCGACCGGGACGCGCAGGTCACCCGCGGCCGGCGCCGGGATCGCCGACGACCATGACGACCACGAGGACGGCCAGCACGAGCACGCCGTAGCCCGTCATCACGGACCACTGCCGCCACCGGGCCCGCCGCAGCGCGGGCAGCCGCTGCTTCGCATCGCGGTGGACCGCGCGCGCGTGCGTCCACCGTGACCAGGCCGCCCCGAGCAGAGAGGCGAAGGCCAGTGCGACGGCCAGGCCGGGGAGCATGCCGATACCGAGCGGAGCATCGGTCGGGACCGGGTCGGAGAGAACAGGCAACACGGACAAAGTCTGCCGTACCGGGCTACGTCCGGACCACCGGACAGACCGCGCCGCCCGGAAGGGCGGGGGTCAGTGTTCGTCGCGACGCGCGACGCAGCGCGCGCTCAGACGTTGAAGCCGAGCATGCGCAGCTGCTCGCGACCGTCGTCCGTGATCTTCTCCGGACCCCACGGCGGCATCCAGACCCAGTTGATCCGGTGCCCGGTGACGATGCCTTCCAGGGCCTGGGCGGACTGGTCCTCGATGACGTCGGTCAGCGGGCAGGCCGCGGACGTGAGCGTCATGTCGATGGTCGCGTGGTTGTTCTGGTCCACCTCGACGCCGTAGACGAGACCGAGGTCGACGACGTTGATGCCGAGCTCGGGGTCGATGACGTCGCGCAGCGCCTCCTCGACGTCGGCCGCGGTGGTCGCGCCCGGCGCCGCCGGCGCCTGCTCGGGGGCGGTGTCGGTCGGGTTGTCAGTCATCCGATCCTCCGGGTCGGTCGGCCAGCGCGCCGCTGCGCGCCAGCGAGTCCTTCAACGCTGCCCAGCCGAGCAGCGCGCACTTGATGCGGGCGGGGTACTGCGAGACGCCGGTGAAGGCCGTGCCGTCGCCCAGGGCGTCCAGCACCTCCTCGTCGTCGAGCCCCTTGCCCCGCGAACCCATCAGGGCGTGGAAGGCGGCGTCCAGCCGCTCGACCTCCCTCAGGTCCTGGCCGGTGACGAGCTCGGTCATCACCGAGGCCGACGCCTGCGAGATCGAGCAGCCCTGTCCCTCCCAGGACACGCGCTCGAGCGTGGCGCCGTCGTCGGTGGTCCGCACGTCCACGCGCAGCGTGACCTCGTCCCCGCAGGTGGTGTTGACCTGGTGGGACTCCCCGGCCAGATGACCGCTGGGGACGTCGACCAGACCGTGTCCGTGGGGATGCTTGGCGTGGTCCAGGATGACCTGCTGGTACAGGTCCTGCAGCGAGCTCATACCGGCTTCCTCACTCCTCCCCGAAGAACGCGCGGACCCCCGCGAGGGCCTCGCGGAACGCGACGATCTCCTCGACACCTGTGTACACCGAGGCCGAGGCACGCGCTGTGGCGGCCAGCCCGAAACGGCGGTGCAGGGGCTGCGCGCAGTGGTGCCCCACCCGGATGGCGATGCCCTGGTCGTCCAGCACCTGGTTCACGTCGTGGGCGTGCACGCCGTCCACGACGAAGGACACCACGGCGATCCGGTCCGTCGGGTCCGTCGGGCCGAGGACGCGGACGCCCGGGATCTCGGTGATCCGCAGCAGCTCGGCCGCGAGCTCGCGCTCGTGCGCCGCGACCCGGTCCATGCCGAGCTCGTCGAGCCACTGCGCGGCCACGCCCATGCCGACGGCCTGGGCGACCATCTGGGTGCCGGCCTCGAACCGCTGGGGCGGGGGCATGTACGTCGTGTCCGTCATCGTCACGACCTCGACCATCGACCCGCCGGTGGTCACCGGCGGCATCGCCTCGAGCAGCTCGCGACGCCCGTAGAGCGCGCCGACACCCGTGGGGCCGAGCATCTTGTGGGCGCTGAACGCCGCGAGGTCGACGCCCAGGGCGTGCAGGTCGACGGGCAGGTGCGGCACCGACTGGCACGCGTCCAGCACGGTGAGCGCCCCGACGCGACGCGCCGCGGCGACGATCTCGGCCACCGGCGCCACGGCGCCGGTCACGTTGGAGACGTGCCCGAAGGCCACGACCCGGGTGCGGTCGGTGATCACCGCGTCGACGTCCGAGACGTCGAGCCGGCCGTCGTCGGTCACGCCGAACCAGCGCAGCGTGGCACCGGTGCGGGCGCACAGCTCCTGCCACGGCACGAGGTTGGCGTGGTGCTCCGCCTCGGTGACGACGATCTCGTCGCCCGGGGCGAGCCGGAACCGCTCGGCCGCCGCTCCCCCGCGCCCGGCCGTCGCGTTCGACAGCGCGTAGGTGACGAGGTTGATCGCCGCGGTCGCCCCCGACGTCCACACGATCTCGTCGACGTCGGCGCCCACGAACGACGCGACGGCGGCCCGCGCGTCCTCGAAGGCCTCGGTGGCCTCCTCGGCGAGCTGGTGGGCCCCCCGGTGCACGGCGGCGTTGCGCTGCTCGTAGAAGTCGACCTCGGCCTCGAGCACGACGTTCGGCTTCTGCGAGGTCGCGGCCGAGTCGAGGTAGACCAGCGGCTTGCCGCCCCGCACCGTGCGCCCGAGCAGCGGGAAGTCGGCCCGCACGGCGGCGAGCTCGCGCGAGCCCATCGGCTGGTGCGGGCGCACGGTGTCGGTGGCGGTCATGGCGTCCTCCGTCAGGCCGAGGCCGACGCGCCCGCGGGCAGGAAGCGGTCGTAACCCTCTTCCTCGAGACGCTCGGCGAGCTCGGGCCCGCCCTCCTCGGCGATCTTGCCGTCGACGAAGACGTGCACGTAGTCGGGCTTGATGTAGCGCAGGATGCGCGTGTAGTGCGTGATGAGCAGCACGCCGACGTCCGTGGACTCCTTGGCGCGGTTCACGCCCTCGGACACGACGCGCAGGGCGTCGACGTCGAGACCCGAGTCGGTCTCGTCGAGGATCGCGAAGCCGGGCTTGAAGAGCTCCATCTGCAGGATCTCGTGGCGCTTCTTCTCACCGCCGGAGAAGCCCTCGTTGACCGAGCGCTCGGCGAAGGAGGAGTCGATGCGCAGGTTCTCCATCGCGCCGCGGACCTCCTTGGCCCAGTGGCGCAGCGACGGCGCGTCGCCGTCGATGGCGGTCTTGGCGGTGCGCAGGAAGTTCGCCACCGAGACGCCGGGCACCTCGACGGGATACTGCATCGCCAGGAACAGGCCGGCACGGGCGCGCTCGTCGACGCTCATGGCGAGGACGTCCTCGCCGTCGAGCGTGACGGTGCCCGAGGTGACCTCGTACTTGGGGTGCCCGGCCAGGGCGGAGGCGAGCGTGGACTTGCCGGAGCCGTTCGGGCCCATGATGGCGTGCGTCTCGCCGGAGTTGATGGTCAGGTCGACGCCGCGCAGGATCGGCTTGGCGCCTTCCTTGGTGTCGACGCTGACGTGCAGGTCGCGGATCTCCAGGGTGGACATCAGGTGGTTCTCCAGGTCTGTTCTCGAAAAGGCGGGGTCAGGACGCGGCGGCGAGCGGTGCGTCGATGTCGACGAGCACCTTGTCGCCGTCCACCGTCACCGGGTAGACGGGTACGGGCCGGGTCGCGGGCAGCTGCAGGGGCCGGCCGGTGCGCAGGTCGAACTGCGAACCGTGCAACCAGCACTCCACGCGGCAGCCCTCGACCTCGCCGTCGGACAGCGACACCGCCCCGTGGGAGCAGACGTCGCTGATGGCGTGAAACTCGCCGTCCTCGTCCCGCACGACCGCGACGGCCACGGAGGCGCCGTCGGCGGACGTGAGCTCGACGAGCAGCGTCTCCTCGGGGCCGAGGTCGTCGGTCGCGCAGGCGATCTGTGCGGTCACGACGGGCTCACTGCGCCGGAGCGCCGGTGATGACGCTCATCGACTTCTCCAGCTCGGCCTCGATGGAGGCGAGCAGGCGCTCCTCGACGGACTCGACGCCGATCTCGTCGATCAGCTCGGCGAAGAAGCCGCGCACCACGAGGCGGCGGGCGTCGATCTCGGGGATGCCGCGCGCCATGAGGTAGAAGAGCTGCTCGTCGTCGAACCGGCCGGTGGCCGAGGCGTGCCCCGCCCCCGCGATCTCACCGGTCTCGATCTCGAGGTTCGGCACCGAGTCGGCGCGGGCGCCGTCGGTGAGCACCAGGTTGCGGTTGAGCTCGTAGGTGTCGGTGCCCTCGGCGTCGGCCTGGATGAGCACGTCGCCCACCCACACCGTGTGCGCGGAGGCGCCCTGGAGCGCTCCCTTGTAGGTCACGCGGGACTTGCACTGCGGGACCGCGTGGTCCACGAAGAGCCGGTGCTCCTGGTGCTGGTCGGCGTCGGCGAAGTACAGCCCGACCATCTCGACCTCGCCGCCCTCGGCGGTGAAGGTCGCGTCGGGAGTGACTCGCACGACGTCGCCGCCGAAGGTCACCACGACGTGCTTGAGCTTGGCGTCGCGGCCGATGCTCGCGCGGTGCGAGGAGGCGTGCACGGCGCCGTCGGCCCAGTCCTGGACGGAGACGACGGTCAGGTGGGCGCCGTCCTCGACGAGGATCTCGACGGTCTGGTTCAGCAGCGCGTCGCCACGGTGGTCGATGACCACGACGGCCTCGGAGTGCCGCTCGGCGCGCACCAGCAGGTGGGAGGCCGTGGCGTCCTTCGAGGTGCCGTCGATGCGCACCGACGTCGCACCGGTGGCGACCGCCTCGGCCGGGACCGTCACGACGGTGGCCTCGCGCACGGCGTTCCAGGCGGTGACGGCGGCCCGGTCTCCCGGCTTGCCGGCACGGCCCAGGCGCTCGTCGTCGCGGCCCACGGTCTCGACGACGACCTCGGGGGCCGCGTCGACGGTCACGGCGACGCCGTCACCGGTGAGGTCGTCCGCGAACAGCGGCTGCAGACGCGCCACGGGCGAGAAGCGCCACTCCTCCTCGCGGCCCGACGGCACGGGGATGTCCGCCAGGTCGAAGGAGGTCTTGCGCTCGGCGCGCGAACCGGCCGGCACGGTGCCGTGGGAGTGGGCACCGTCGGCGGTCGCGCGGGTGTGATCGGTAGTGAGAGTCATTTCAGCCGACGGACCCTTCCATCTGCAGCTCGATGAGGCGGTTGAGCTCGAGGGCGTACTCCATGGGCAGCTCGCGCGCGATGGGCTCGACGAACCCGCGCACGATCATGGCCATGGCCTCGGTCTCCTCCATGCCTCGGGACATGAGGTAGAACAGCTGGTCCTCGCTCACCTTGGACACCGTCGCCTCGTGCCCCATGGACACGTCGTCCTCGCGGACGTCGACGTACGGGTAGGTGTCGGACCGGGAGATCTGGTCGACGAGCAGCGCGTCGCACAGGACGTTCGACGCGGACGCCTCGGCGCCCTCGAGCACCTGCACCAGACCGCGGTAGGAGGTGCGGCCGCCACCACGGGCCACCGACTTCGAGACGATCGAGCTCGAGGTGTGCGGGGCGGCGTGCACCATCTTGGCGCCGGCGTCCTGGTGCTGACCCTCGCCGGCGAAGGCGATGGACAGCGTCTCGCCGCGGGCGCGCTCGCCCAGCAGGTAGATCGCCGGGTACTTCATGGTGACCTTGGAGCCGATGTTGCCGTCGACCCACTCCATGGTGGCGCCGGCCTCGGCCGTGGCGCGCTTGGTCACCAGGTTGTAGACGTTGTTCGACCAGTTCTGGATGGTCGTGTACCGCACGCGGGCGTTCTTCTTGACGACGATCTCCACGACGGCGCTGTGCAGCGAGTCGGTGGAGTAGATCGGCGCCGTGCAGCCCTCGACGTAGTGCACGTAGGAGCCCTCGTCGGCGATGATCAGCGTCCGCTCGAACTGGCCCATGTTCTCGGTGTTGATCCGGAAGTAGGCCTGCAGCGGGATGTCGACGTGCACGCCCGGCGGCACGTAGATGAACGAGCCGCCCGACCACACCGCGGAGTTCAGCGCGGAGAACTTGTTGTCGCCGGCCGGGATGACCGTGCCGAAGTACTCCTCGAACAGCTCGGGGTGCTCGCGCAGACCGGTGTCGGTGTCGACGAAGATGACGCCCTGGGCCTCCAGGTCCTCGCGGATCTGGTGGTAGACGACCTCGGACTCGTACTGCGCCGCGACGCCGGCCACGAGGCGCTGCTTCTCCGCCTCGGGGATGCCGAGCTTGTCGTACGTCGCCTTGATGTCGTCGGGCAGGTCCTCCCAGCTGGTGGCCTGCTTCTCGGTGGAGCGCACGAAGTACTTGATGCGGTCGAAGTCGATGCCGGTCAGGTCGGCACCCCAGCTCGGCATCGGCTTCTTGTCGAACAGGCGCAGCGCCTTGAGCCGACGCTTGCGCATCCACTCCGGCTCGTCCTTCATGTCCGAGATGTTGCGCACGACGGCCTCGCTCAGCCCGCGCTCGGCGGTCTGGCCGGCGGAGTCCTCGTCGTGCCAGCCGTACTCGTAGGCACCGATCGAGGCGATGATCTCCTCGTCGGTGCGCTGCTCCTGCGCCGCCTGGGCGGCGGCCTGGGTGGGGACGCTCATCGTGTTCCTTCCTGCGTACCGCGGGAGCGGCCGGCGGGGGTGGGGGGAGCAAGCGGGACGTTGGTCACGCAGGCGTGCGCGCCGCCTGCGAGGGTGGCCAACCGTTGGACGTGCGTACCGAGCAGCCGGGCGAAGGCGTCGGCCTCCGCCTCGCACAGCTCGGGGAAGTCCTCCGCCGCGTGCTGGACCGGGCAGTGGCCCTGGCACAGCTGGACGGTGGGGATCTGGGGCCCGGCCACGGGCCGTACCGAGGCGGCGTAGCCGTCGGCGGCGAGCAGGTCCGCCAGCTGGGCGGCCCGCTCGTGCGGGTCGGCGCCGGTCAGGCGCGGGGCGTAGCGGCGGACGACGGCGTCGTTGCGCTCGGCGGCGAACTCCGCCACCGCCGCGTCCCCGGCCGTGCGGCGCAGGTAGCGCATCGCCTGCGTCGCGAGCTCGACGTCCTCGCCCCCGAGCTCGGCCTGCCCCGCGGTGCTGACCACGTAGCGCCGCGCCGGGCGGCCACGGCGTGCCTGGCGGGCCGCCGGGGCGGTCTCGTGCACCGCGATCGTGCCGTCCTGCTCGAGGCAGGCCAGATGCCGGCGCACGGCCGCCGAGGTCAGCCGGAGCGTGCGGGCCAGGTCACCGGCGGTGACGGGGCCCTCGGTGGCGACCAGCTCGAGGACCCGGCGGCGCGTGCCGTCGGTGTCCGCCCCGGCGTGAGGCACGGTGCCGACGGGTGTCGGGTTCGTCGTCACGTGCTCACCTCCCGGGGTTCCGTCCGGGGCGCCCTGCAGCCCGGATGCGACGTCGATATAGAGAACATCCTTGTTGCGAAATTGCGAATGTCAAGCAAGGCATGCCTCACCACACCCGCGTGACCGGCGGCGTCACGCGGGCGGCAGGACCGACGTCACAGAGGTTTCACCGAGGGTTCACGTCGCAGGGCCTCGGCAGGATCACTCGTCGACGATCTCGCCCTCGATGACGTCCGGGCGAGAGCCACCGGAGCCACCGGTGCCGCCCTGCTGCCCCAGCGAGCGCAGCTTGAGGCCCAGCGCGACCAGGGCGACCCCGATCACGACGGCGAACGCCCCGACCACGAAGGCCATCGCGGTGATCGCGGTCCCCGGGTTGGCGAAGCAGACCAGCGCCAGTGCCACGAAGAGCAGCCCCGAGAGCAGGCTGAGCACCCACGACGCACCCCCGCGGCCCCGCACGGCGAACGCCCCGACGACCTGCAGCAGACCGAAGATCATCGCCCAGATGCCGATCAGCACCACGGCGATCGTCAGGAACACCTCGGGCAGGAGCAGCAGCGCCGCGCCGAAGGCCATCGCGACGACACCGATACCCAGGTTCGCCGAACCGGCCTGCGTCCCACGGCGCCGCAGCCCGTCCACGAGAGAGACGATGCCGTCCACCAGCACGAAGGCACCGAAGACCTGCACGAGCAGACCGGGGACGTCACGCGGGAGGAACATCGCCAGCAGCCCGAAGGCCACGGCGAGCACGCCGCGGACCACGGGCCAGTACCAGATGCGGCGTGCGAGCTGCGCCAGATCGGCGGGCTGGGCGAAGGTGTAGAAGCTCATCGTCTCTCCTGCGTTCCGTCGACTCGTAGAATCCTCGGGTGCCCACCACCGATGCGCCATCCGGCGCCGCCGTCGTCGCGCGCGGCCTGCGCAAGACGTACGGCGGCCGTGACGTCGTCGACGGGCTCGATCTGCAGGCTACCGCCGGAGCGGTGACCGCGGTGCTCGGGCCCAACGGCGCCGGCAAGACCACCACCGTCGAGTGCTGCGAAGGTCTGCGGACCCCCGACGGCGGCACGGTGCGCGTGCTCGGCCTCGACCCGGTGGCCGACGCCGTGCGCCTGCGGCCCCGCGTGGGCGTCATGCTGCAGGACGGCGGGCTGCCCACCGGCGTGCGGGCCGGCGAGATGCTGCGACACGTGGCGGCGATGTACGCCGCACCGCGCGACCTCGGCGAGCTCTCCGCCCGGCTGGGCCTCGACGCCTTCGCCCGGACCACGGTCCGCCGGCTCTCCGGCGGGCAGCGTCAGCGGCTCGCCCTGGCGGCCGCCGTCGTCGGGCGCCCCGAGGTCGTGTTCCTCGACGAACCCAGCGCCGGCCTGGACCCGCAGTCGCGGCACGCCGTGTGGGACCTGGTGCGCGAGCTGCGCGCCGAGGGCGTCGCCGTCGTCCTGACCACGCACCTGATGGCCGAGGCCGAGGACCTCGCCGACCGGGTCCACGTCGTCGACCACGGGCGCGTCATCGCCTCCGGCAGCGTGCCCGAGCTCGTCGCGAGCGGTCCCGGCACCTCCCCCACGATCCGGCTGGACGCGCGGCCCGGCCTGGACGTCGACGCCCTGCAGGAGCACCTCGGCGCGCTCGACGGCGGCACCTGGACGGTCGCCGAGCCGTCCCCCGGGGAGTACACGGTGGCCGGCAGGACCGGGCCCGCCACGCTCGCGGCGCTCACCGCCTGGCTCGCCGACCACGACGTCCTGGCCCGTCGGATCGCCGTCGGCCGACGCACCCTCGAAGACGTCTTCCTCGACCTGACGGGACGGCACCTGCGATGAGCACCTCGACCCCGACGGCGGCCCACGCCGGCGCGGCCTCCCCCGCCCGCCGCGTGGCGGCGCAGGCCTCGTTCGAGACCCGCGCGATCCTGCGCAACGGCGAACAGCTCCTCGTGACGATCGTCGTGCCGGTCCTGCTCCTGGTCGGCCTGGTGCGCACCTCGCTGGTCGAGCTCGACACCGGCGGCGCGACGCGCATCGACTTCGTCACCCCCGGCGTGCTCGCCCTGGCCTGCGTCACCACGGCCTTCACCTCGCAGTCCATCGCCACCGCCTTCGACCGCCGCAACGGCGTGCTGCGGCTGCTCGCCACCACTCCCCTGGGCCGCGGCGGGCTGCTGGCGGGCAAGATCCTCGGTGTGCTCGCCGTGGAGGCGGTGCAGGTCGTCGTGATCGGCGGCGTGGCCCTCGCGCTCGGGTGGCAGCCGGTCCTCGCGGGCCTGCTGCCCGCCGCCGGGCTCCTGCTGCTCGGCACCGCCGCGTTCACCGCGCTGGCCCTGCTGCTGGCGGGCACGCTGCGCGCCGAGGGGGTCCTCGCCGTGGCCAACCTCGTGCTCGTGCTCCTCGTCGTGGGCGGCGGGCTCATCGTGCCGCCGTCCGAGCTGCCCGGGGCGCTCGCCCACCTGGCGGCGTTCCTGCCGTCCGGCGCGCTCGGCGAGGGCCTGCGCGGCGCGCTGCTCGGGACCGGTGTGCCGGCGCTCAGCGTCGTGGTCCTCGTGGCCTGGACGGCGGCCTTCGGGGCCGGCGCCGGACGGCTCTTCCGCTGGCACTGACCGATCTCACACCGACGGACCCCCGCGGGCGCGGGAACCGTCCGCAGCACCGGCTACCGTGGTGACGTGAGCTCGACCGCGCCCGCCGAGGCCTCCCGCACCCCCGCACGCCGTGACCGGCTCGCCCGTCTGCGCGGCGCGACCCGGGGCGTGCTCGTCGCCAACGTGGTCGCCCAGATCGGCATCATCGTCACCGGCGGTGCCGTGCGGCTCACCGGCTCCGGGCTCGGCTGCTCGACGTGGCCGCAGTGCGAACCGGGCAGCTTCACCCCCGTCTTCCACGCCGAGGCCGGCATCCACCCCTACGTGGAGTTCGGCAACCGGCTCCTGACGTTCGTGCTGGCCGCGATCGCCATTGCGGTGCTGGTGCTCGTGGTGACGGACCGCCGGCGCACGCGCGCCTACCGCACGCTCGGCGTCGTCCCGCTGGCGGGCGTCGCCGCCCAGGCGATCATCGGCGGCGTGGTGGTGCTGCTCGACCTGCACCCGGCCTGGGTGTCGCTGCACTTCGTCGTCTCGGCGGCGCTGGTCTGGCTCTCGGCGTACCTGCTGCACCGGCACGGCGAGGGCGACGGGGCCCCAACGCCGGTCGCGTCGCGGGGGGCGACGGTCGCGGGCCGCGCTCTCGGCCTGCTGGTCGTCCCCGTCGTCGTGCTGGGCGTCGTGGTCACCGCCGCCGGACCGCACTCCGGCGACGCGGAGGTCGGCTACCGCCTCGCGGTGGACCCGCTGCTGATGACCCGCGCGCACTCGGCCTCGGTGTGGCTGTTCACGGGCGTGCTGGTGCTGCTGCTGGTCCTGCTGCACCGGACGCCGACGAGCGCCGACGACCGGCTCGTGCCGCGGGCGCGTCGGGGCGCCCGGGTCCTGCTCGTGGTCACCCTGGCCCAGGGCGCGATCGGGTACGCCCAGTACTTCACCGGGCTTCCCGAGCTGCTGGTCGGGCTGCACATGCTCGGGGCCGGGCTGCTCACCTGGGCGACCGCGAGCGCCGTCCTGCGGCTCCGCGCCCGGGCCTGACCGCGACCCGCACACACCTCCCCGCGTCACCCCACCGCGTCACCCCACCGCGTCATCCCACCGCGTCACCCCACTGCGTCACCCCACCGCTGTGGGCGTGAAATCTGCACGTCTCCTCGACGGAGGGCTGCAGATTTCACGCCCACAGCGATGGACGCCGGGGGACCCCGGTGGGTGAGGCGAGCCGACGCCCGGGCTCAGTCGGGCAGCACGCCCCGGCGGTACGGCCACTCCACGTCGACGGGTCGCAGCGACGCCCACCCGCCGGCGCGGCTCGCGGCCGCGGCCAGGATCCCGACCACCGCCGAGGGGTTGTGCAGGTCGCCGGCGAGCGCCCGCGCGACGGCGTCGTCCAGCGGGACCCAGGCGGTGACGATCTCCGCCTCCTCGCCGTGACGCTCGTGGCGGTCCTCCGGAGCCACCTCGCGCACGTCCCGGGCGAGGAACACCCGCACCGACTCGTTGCTCGCCCCGGGCGTCGTGGCGTAGTCGACGAGGACGTCCCAGCGGTCGGCGACGAGGTCCGCCTCCTCCGCGAGCTCGCGAGCGGCCGCCTCCACGGCCGGCTCCGCCGGCACGTCCAGCAGGCCGGCCGGGACCTCCCACATCATCGTGCGCACCGGGTGCCGGTACTGGCGCAGCAGCAGGACGCGGTCGTCGGCGTCGAGCACGACGATCGCGACGGCGCCGGGGTGGTCCAGGTACTCACGCGTCACGACCCCGGCGTCACCGAGGTCGACGTCGTCCCGGACGACGTCGAAGATGCGCCCGGCGTGCAGCGCGGAGCGCCCGACCACGGGCCGTGGCGCGACCTGGTCCACCCCCGTGCCGGGGCCGGCGGTCCCGCGGTCGCTCACGCGGTCGCGCCCTGGCGGACCAGCGCCGCGGCGACGAGACCCGAGAACAGGGGGTGCGAGCCCGTGGGACGGGACTTGAACTCCGGGTGCGCCTGGGTGCTCACGTAGTACGGGTGGACGTCGGCGGGCAGCTCGACGAACTCGACGAGGTCGCCGTCCGGCGAGGTGCCGCTGATCCGCAGGCCGGCCTCCTCGAGGCGGTCGCGGTAGAGGTTGTTCACCTCGTAGCGGTGGCGGTGACGCTCGGAGACGTCCGTGGCGCCGTAGGTCTTGGCGACCACGGAGCCCTCGGCGAGAGCGGCGGGGTAGGCACCGAGGCGCATCGTGCCGCCCAGGTCGCCCTCGCCGCCGACGATCGCGAGCTGCTCGGCCATCGTGGCGATCACGGGGTCCGAGGAGTCCGGGTCGAACTCGGTCGACGAGGCCTGCGCCAGGCCGAGGACGTTGCGCGCGTACTCGATGACCATCGACTGCAGGCCGAGGCAGATGCCCAGGGTGGGCACGAGGTTCTCCCGCGCCCAGCGCAGCGCGCCGACCTTGCCGTCGATACCGCGCACGCCGAAGCCGCCCGGCACGAGGATGGCGTCCACGCCGGACAGCGCCTCCTGCGCGCCGGCGGGCGTGCTGCAGTCGTCGGCCGCGACCCACCGGATCGCGACCCGGGTGTCGTTGTCGAAGCCGCCGGCGCGCAGCGCCTCGGTGACCGACAGGTAGGCGTCCGGCAGGTCGATGTACTTGCCCACCAGGGCGATCTCGACGTTGTGCTCGGGCTCGTGGACCCGCTCCAGGACACGGTTCCAGCCGCCCCACTCGACGTCGTGGAAGGGCAGGTCGAGGCGCCGCACCACGTAGGCGTCCAGGCCCTCGGAGTGCACCACCCGCGGGATGTCGTAGATGCTCGGCGCGTCCGCCGCGTTGACGACCGCCTCGTTCTCGACGTCGCACATCATCGCGATCTTGTGCTTGATGGACGTCGGCACCGTCCGGTCCGAGCGCAGCACGATGGCGTCGGGCTGGATACCGATCGACCGCAGGGCGGCGACCGAGTGCTGGGTCGGCTTGGTCTTGAGCTCGCCCGACGGCCCGATGTACGGCACGAGCGAGACGTGCAGGAAGAAGCAGTCGTCGCGGCCGAGCTCGTGGCGCACCTGGCGGGCGGCCTCGAGGAACGGCTGGGACTCGATGTCGCCGACGGTGCCGCCGATCTCGGTGAGGATCACGTCGACGTCGGGGCCGGCCTGGTCGCGCATCCGCGCCTTGATCTCGTCCGTGATGTGCGGGATGACCTGCACGGTGTCGCCGAGGTACTCCCCGCGACGCTCCTTGGCGATGACGCGGGAGTAGACCTGGCCGGTGGTGACGTTCGACGAGGCCGGCAGCTCGACGTCGAGGAAGCGCTCGTAGTGGCCGATGTCCAGATCGGTCTCGGCGCCGTCCTCGGTGACGAACACCTCGCCGTGCTGGAACGGGTTCATGGTGCCCGGGTCGACGTTGAGGTAGGGGTCGAGCTTCTGCATCGTGACCCGCAGCCCGCGGGACCGGAGCAGACGGCCGAGGGAGGAGGCGGTCAGCCCCTTGCCGAGCGACGAGGCGACACCGCCCGTCACGAAGATGTGGCGCGTCGGGTGCGTGGCACCGGCGCGGCTCGAGGAACGGGACGAGGTTCGGTTCACGGTGTCAGCCACGGAACTCCATGCTAACCGACCTCCGCCCTCCCGGCGTGCGGGACACCCCCGCGCGCACCGTGCCGTGCAGCACAGCGGCGAGGATCACCGCCGGGGCAGCAGGCGCCCGCCGACGCCCGCGGCGCGCGAGCGCACGGCCGGGTCGGTGGCCGCGGCGACCATCAGGACGACCGCGGCCGCGAGCAGCCCAGCGAGCAGCCCCCAGCCGACGTCGGCCGCGATCCACCCGGCGTCGAGGGCGGCGTCGTCGCCCGCGCCCCGGTCGGCCACCGGGACGGCCCAGCGACCCGCCAGCGCCCCGACCGCGGCCGCGGCCACCGTCACGGCGCCCGTGCGCAGCACGCCGTCCAGGGCGGGTGCGCCGACCCGACGCCGCACCGCGAGCAGCAGAGCGGCACCGGCCACGGTCATACCGACCGTCGTGGCGCCGCCGAGCCAGGCCAGCACGGCCGTCTCGACGTCCCCTCCCCCGGCGAACACCGGGACCGCGAGTCCCACCCCGACCGCGACGACGGCCCAGCCGGCCGCGGTGGAGACCCAGGCGGCCCGCGCGGCACCGACCGCGTACAGCAGCCGGGACAGCTGCAGGATCAGCGCGTACCCGAGCAGTCCCGGCGCCATCCAGGCCAGCGCGGCCGCGAGGCCGTCGGCGTCACCGTCCGCGACGCCCGCGAAGACGTTCTCGACCAGGGGCGCGGCGGCGACGAGCGCGGCGGCGCCGGCCGCCGAGACGACCACGAGGACCCGCGTGGTCGACGACACCAGCCGTGCGAGCTCGTCGCCGCGTCCCTCGGACGCCAGCGCGGAGAAGCGGGGGAAGGCGCTCGTGGCGATGGGGAACGCCAGGACGGCGTACGGCAGGAAGTAGACGTTCTGCGCGTACAGGAAGATCGTCCACGTCCCGTCGCCGCCGGCCTCGTTCGCCGACGCCATCGTGGCCAGCAGCGCGAGCTGCTGCGCGACCAGGGCCCCGATGCCGGCCGACGCGAGACGTGCCGCACGCCGCCCCTCGCCGTCGGGGAACCGCAGCGTGGGACGGATCCGCAGACCCGTCCGCAACACCGGCACCACCAGCGGCAGCGCGAGGAACGCCACGCCGGCCGTCATGCCCCAGGCGAGCCAGCCGAGCGCTTGCGAGGTCAGCTCGGCGACGTCCTGCTGGTTGCCGTCGGCCAGGGTGCCGAAGCGGGCGTAGACGCCGATGACCACGAGGCTGGAGACCAGGGGCGCGAAGGCCGGCCAGAAGAACCGGTGGTGCGCCTGCAGGATGCCGCCGAGGACCACCGCCAGCCCGTACAGCGGCACCTGCACGGCGAAGACGCGCAGGAAGTCGGCCGCCACGGCGACGTTGACCGGGTCGTGCAGGCGGAGCACGTGCTCGGCGAGCGGGTCGGCCAGCAGGGCCATCAGGCCCGCGACCGGGACCAGCACGACGACGGTCCACCCGAGCAGCGCCGAGGCGGTGCGCGAGGCGTTGAGTCGGTCGCCGCGCACCAGGAAGCCCGACAGCAGCGGCACCACCGCACCGGTCAGCGCGCCGCCGGCCGCGATCTCGAACAGGACGTTCGGCAGCAGGTTCGCGGCGTTCAGGGGGGCGTCGACGCCGTCGGTCCCCACGAACCGGGCCTGGGCCAGCCAGCGCCCGAACCCGACGACGCGGCTCGCCAGGGTGACGACGGTGATGAGCACCGCCGCCCCGGCGACCGTGGCCCCGACCCGGCGACCGCCCGGTGCGCTCACCCCGCCGTGCCTCCGACGTGGGCGTCGGCGGCCGGCTCGGCGGGACGTCGGCCGAGCCCGTCGACGCGACGCAGCCAGGGGGTGCGGTCGATGACGGCGGAGAAGCTGACCCGCTCCGAGGCGAGGGTCAGCCCGACCACGGCCGCCAGGGCCGCCACCCGGACCGGGCGGGAGGCCGCGCACGCCCACTGCGCACCGACGAAGGCGCCCAGCGCGTTCGCCCCGCCGTCGCCCAGCATGTCGCGCTCGGCCAGGTCGGCCGGGGCCGAGGCCGCCACGACCCCGAGCAGCGCCCCGGTCGACCCCGGCTCCCGAGCGGCGAGCACCGGGGCGGCGAGCGCCCCGGAGGCCTTGAGGGCACGGCCCGGACGCAGGTCGAGCAGGTTGACCAGGTTGGCCGTCCCGGCGATGAGCGCGCCGTTGACGACGACGTCGGCCGCGTGCCCGGCCGCGCTCCGCCGGCGCGGTGTACCGACCCCGGCGGCGACGAGGGCCGTCGCCCCGATCCCGAGGACCTTGAGCCCGCCCGTCGTGAGCTCGCCGCGCGCCAGCGCCCCGAGGTGCCCGCGCAGTCCCTTGGTGCGCGTCGCGGTGTCCTCGGCGAGGTCGTCGACGACGCCGAAGGCCCCGGCCGCGCCGGTGGCGATCACCAGTGCCGCCCGGGTCCGCGGCGCAGCACCGCAGGCCGCGGCTCCCGCGACGAGCCCGGCGGCCGCGGCCGGGCCCTCGAGCATCGAGACCGGCTCGTCGCGGTGGTTGGTCCGCGTCCACCGGTCGGGCCCGCCGGGGGGCGCCGCGGTCAGGGCACGGCGCACGACGGCGGTCGTGGCCGCGGCGACCAGCCCGGCCGCCAGCACCCGCGCCGCGCGCATCAGGAGTCCTGGGTGCTGTCGGCGTCGGCGGACGCGTCGTCCGGCGCGGCGGCGCCGTCGGCGCCGTCGGCGCCGTCGGCGCCGTCGGCGGAGTCCTCGGTCGCGTCTGTCGTGCCGTCGCCCGTCCCCTCGGCGTCGTCCTCGGCGGGCGGTGTCCGCACCACCGGCGGGATGACCTGCGCACCCTCCTCGAAGCCGTAGTGCCCCACCTGGTCGTCGTCCTGCGCGGCGATCGCGAGCGGCACGTTCATCCGCATGACCTCCTGCTCGATGCCGCTGACCGTGCTGGTGGAGGCGGTGACGTCCTCGACGGCGCGCAGCTCGGCGAGCAGGTCGCCGTCGGTCGCCGTGGGGCCGGCCACCACGACCGTCCCGGCCACCGCCTGCACGGCGGTGACGGTGCTCGCGACGTCGACGTCCTCGCCGACCTCGGGCGTCTCGGACGTGGAGGCCCCGTTCTCCTCCGGGGGCCCTGCGGTCAGCAGCAGCACGGCGTCGGCCGGTGCCGACGGCGCGAACCGGGAGTCGACCAGGCCGACCTGCGCGAGAAGCTGGTAGAGCTCGACGGCCCGGTCGCTGCGCGTGCCGGGGACCTGATCGTCGCCCTCGGTCAGCGCGACGCCCAGCACCGTGCCGAGCACCTGCGGGGTCGTCGCGTCCTCGGGCACCATGTCCTCGAGCTGACCGCGCTGCCCGTCGGCGACGGTGTCACGGAGCACCGAGTCGTCCACGGTGCTCCAGGAGTCGGTCATCGAGGACTGGGCCACGACGCGTGCGCCCGCCGCCTCGAGCTGGTTGACGACGTCGAGCTCGAGGGTCTCGGCGATGCCGTCGACGTCGACGACGGCGACGCTCAGGTCCTCGAGCGAACCGTCGACCAGCTCGGCGCCCGCCGCCAGGGCGTAGGCCTGCTGGTCGGCCAGCTCCGCCTCGGTCTCCCCGAGGCTGTCGCGCAGCGCGGTGCGCTCGGTCCGCAGTGCCTCCACCTGGTCGGTCAGCTGGTCGCCGATGGCGTTCTGCAGCGGACCGGCGCCGAGGATGATGCCGACCGCGAGCGCCAGGAAGACGCTGATCAGCGAGACGAGGTGGTAACGGAAGTCGATCACGGGGTCGGGGTGCTCCTAGGTCAGGTGGGTCGCGGGCCGGGTCAGCCGCCGAAGAGGCTGCCGATCCACGACACGAGGTCGTCGATCTGGGCTCCGACGAGCCCGAAGGCGGTCTGCCCGGCCGCCGTCGACCACAGGGCGGCGAGGACCGCCGCGACGCCGGCCAGCGACAGCAGCGTGAGCTGCAGGTTGGAGATCCGGGTGCGGTACAGCCGGGAGACGCCCTTGGCGTCGACGAGCTTGCCTCCGATGCGCAGCCGGGTCAGGAAGGTGCTCGCCATGCCGGCACGGCCCTTGTCGAGGAACTCCACGAGCGTGGCGTGCGTCCCGACGGCGACGATCAGCTCGGCACCCTTGTCGTCGGCGAGCAGCATCGCGATGTCCTCGCTGGTCCCGGTGGCCGGGAACACCACGGGGTCCACCCCCAGGGCGCGTACGCGCTCCAGGCCGGGGGCGTTGCCGTCCCGGTAGGCGTGCACCACGATCTCGGCGCCGCACGACAGCGCCTGGTCCGAGACCGAGTCCATGTCGCCCACGATCATGTCCGGCTGGTACCCGGCGTCGAGGATCGCGTCCGCGCCGCCGTCGACACCGACCAGCACCGGCCGGTTCTCGGCGATGTAGGACCGCAGCATCGCCAGGTCCTCGCGGTAGTGGTAACCGCGCACGACGATGAGGACGTGCCGACCCTCGACCGTGGTGCGCACGTCCGGCACGCCCACGCCGTCCAGCAGCAGGTCGCGCTCGCGGCGCAGGTAGGACAGCGTGTTCTCGGCGAACCGCTCGATCTCGTCCGACAGGCCCTCGCGGGCTTCCGCGAGGTCGCGGGCGACGGTCTCTGGCGTCTGGCGGGTCCCGGACGCGAAGGCCTGGCCGTCCACGCGGACCTCGCCGCCCTCGACGCTCACGCGGGCGCCGTCGCGCACGGTCATGATCTCCGGGCCGATGTCGTCGACCAGGACGATGCCGGCCTGCAGCAGGATGTCGGGACCGGCGTTCGGGTAGCGGCCGGTCGTCGAGGCGGCCGCGTTCAGCACGGCGGACGGTCCGGCGGCGACCAGCGCCTCGGCCGCCACCCGGTCGATGTCGGCGTGGTCGATCACCGCCACGTCGCCCGGGCGGAGCCGCTTGGTGAGGTCCTTCGTCCGCGCGCCGACACGCGCCGTCCCACCGCCGTCGGCGGCGTCGTCGCTGGTGTCGGGGCTGCGGTCGGCCCGGCGCAGGATCATTCTCATCGCCGCCTATCGTCCCACGGCCGAGGACTCGAGAAGTTCGAGGGCGTGCTGCCGCGCCGTCGCCGAGTCGTCCTGGCCGGACAGCATCCGGGCCAGCTCACGGACACGCTCGTCCTCCGCGACCTCGTGGACGCCGGTCACGGTGGTGACGTCGTCGCCCTCGGTGGCCTTCGTCACCACCAGGTGGGTGTCGGCGAAGGCCGCCACCTGCGCCAGGTGGGTGACGACCACCACCTGGGTGCTGCGCGCCAGCCGGGCGAGCCGTCGCCCGACCTCGACCGCCGCTCGTCCCCCGACGCCGGCGTCGACCTCGTCGAAGACGAACGTCGGCAGCACGGTGTCCTCGCCGGCGGTGGCCAGGGCGACCTCGACCGCGAGCATGACGCGGGACAGCTCACCGCCGGACGCGCCCTTGCCGAGCGGGCGGGCCGGAGCGCCGGGGTGCGGTTCGAGCAGGAACACCACCTGGTCCGCCCCCGACGGCCCGGGGTCGGCCTCGCCGACGTCGACCTGCAGGCGGGCCCCCGACATGGCCAGCCCGGCCAGCTCGGTCGTGACGACCTCGGCGAGCCGGTCGGAGGCGGTACGTCGACCGGCCGTGACCCGGGCCGCGAGGTCGACGAGCCGGGCGTCCAGCTCGGTCACCCGGTCGCGCATCGCGGTGACCCGCTCGTCGCCGTCGTCCAGGTCCAGCAGCCGCAGCCCGGCGTCGGACGCCCATTGCAGGACGTCGTCGATCGTCTCGCCGTAGCTGCGGGTGAGCGCGCCGAGCTCGGCCAGACGCTGGTGCGCGGTCTCCAGCGCGGCCGGGTCGGCCTGCAGGTCGGCGACGTAGCCGGACAGCTCGGTCGCCACGTCGGTGATGACGTAGGCGGCCTCGGCGAGGCGACCGGCCTGCTCGGCCAGCGCGGGGTCGGACTCGGCGACGGCGTCCAGGGAACGCTTGGCCTGCTCCAGGGCGTGCACCGCCGAGCCCTCGGTCTCCATGTCGAGGCCGACGACGGCGTCGTGCGCCTGCTGCGCCGCCTGCCGCAGCGCCTCGGCGTTGCCGAGGCGGGCGGTCAGCGCCGTCAGCTCGGCATCCTCCCCGGGCTGGGGGTCGACGCGTTCGACCTCGGCCAGCCCGAGACGCAGCAGCTCGGCCTCGCGTGCCCGCTCGGCGGCGCGCGAGGTCAGGTCGTCGATCTCCGCCTGCAGCCCGGCCCGCTCGCTCCAGGCCGCCCGGTAGGCGGCGAGCACCTCGGCGTGCTCCGTCCCGGCGAACCGGTCGAGGGCCTCGCGCTGCTTGGCGGGCGTGCGCAGCCGCAGCTGGTCGGACTGCCCGTGCACGGTGACGAGCTCGTCGGCGACCTCCGCGAGGACGCCCTGCGGCACCCCCCGCCCCCCGAGATGGGCCCGCGACCGTCCGGAGGCGACCGTGCGCAGCACGACGACCGTGCCGTCGTCGTCCACGCTGCCCCCGGCGTCGTCGACGCGACCGACGACCTCCGGGTGACGGGCCAGGTCGAGGCGTCCCTCGACCACGGCGCGCGAGGCCCCCGGCCGGATGCTGCCGGGATCGGCCTTGCCGCCCATGAGCAGCCCCAGGCCCGTGAGCACCATGGTCTTGCCCGCCCCGGTCTCACCGGTGATCACGGTCAGGCCGGCGGACAGCGGGACCCGCGCCGAGCGGATGACACCGAGGTCCTCGATCGCGATCTCCTCGAGCACCCTCACACCTCCTTCTGGACCGGGGCCGGGCCCGGGGAGGAGCCCTCGGGCGGACCCTGTTCGGTGGGCACGGACCGCCGTGCCGCACCGTCGGCGGCCTGCCGCCAGCCGACGACGGGCAGGTTGAACTTGGACACCAGCCGGTCGGTGAACGGCGCCGGCATCAGCCGTGCGAACCGCAGCGGCACGGCGCCGCTGCGGACGTGCACGCGGGAGCCGGGCGGCAGGTCGATGCTGCGGCGCCCGTCGCAGGTCAGCACCCCGGGGATCGGGCTGCGCTCCAGCACCTCCACGACGTACTCCGAGCGCGGGCTGATGACCAGGGGCCGCGAGAACAGCGCGTGCGCCGACAGCGGGACGAGCAGCACGGCGTCGACGTCCGGCCACATCACCGGTCCGCCGGCGCTGAAGGCGTGCGCCGTCGACCCCGTCGCGGTCGAGACGAGGACGCCGTCGCACCCGAAGGAACTCAGCGGCCGACCGTCCACGGCGATGCCGACCTCGAGCATGCGCTCGCGGTCGCCCTTCTCGATGGTGGCCTCGTTGAGCGCCCAGCCGGTCACCGGCTCGTCCTCCCCGGGACGGTGGACGACGACGTCCACCACCCGGCGTTCCTCGACGACGTAGTCGTGGGCCGCCAGCCGGCGCACGGCGTCGTGCAGGTTCTCCCGCTCGGACTCGGCCAGGAACCCGACGTGCCCCAGGTTCACGCCCAGCAGGGGCACCTCGGTCCCGTGCGTCAGCTCGGCCGCGCGCAGGATCGTGCCGTCACCGCCGAGGACCATGACGACCTCGGACTCGGCGACGCCCTCGCGCAGGCGCACCGAGGAGATCCGGTCGCCGAAGGTCTCGGCGAGGTCGTCGTCGTGCAGCGTGACCTCGAACCCTGCGGACTCGAGCTCGGAGACCGCCTCGGACATCGCGGCCACGGCACGGGGCCGCCCGCCGTGGGTCACGATCAGGACGCGGCGCGTCATCTCTCACCTCCGGTGCCGGGCCCGCCCAGGGCGAGGACCGGCGGCAGCTGACCGTCCGGCAGCCAGGCGGCCGCACGGTCGGCGACGGACCGAACGGCGTCGCCGTCGGCGGGGATGGCCGTCGACGTGCGCCGCAGCCAGACGAAGTACTCACGGTTCCCGCTGGGTCCGGGCAGCGGGCTGGGCACGAGCGCGCGGGCCGCGAGGCCGAGCGGCGCCGCCGCGACCACGACGTCCGTGACGGACTGCGCGTGCAGGGCCGCGTCGCGGACCACGCCGCCGCTGCCGAGCCGTTCGCGCCCGACCTCGAACTGCGGCTTGACCAGCAGCAGGACGTGGGTACCGGTGGGCACCGACGTCGCGACGGGGCCCAGGACGAGGCGCAGCGAGATGAAGGACAGGTCGCCGACCACGACGTCCGGGGGCCGAGGCAGGTCCGCGGGCCCGAGGTCGCGGACGTTGAATCCCTCGACGACCGTGACGCGGTCGTCGGCGCGCAACGTGTCCACGAGCTGGTCGTGCCCGACGTCGACGGCGACGACGCCGGCAGCACCGCGGCGCAGCAGCACGTCGGTGAAGCCGCCGGTGGAGGCGCCCATGTCGAGGCAGTGCGCACCCGGCAGGCGGTCGGTCACCGCTCGCCCGACCGGGTCCGCGGCGAGCGCGTCGAGGGCGCCGGCGAGCTTCGCGCCGGCGCGCGAGGCGTACCCGGGGTCGTCCGGGTCGGGGGCGACGGTGAGCGGGGCGTCCTGCGCGACGACGGCGGAGGACTTCGTGACGACCTCGTCGCCGACCCGGACCCGGCCGGCCGCGACGAAGGCGGACGCCTGCCGACGAGACCGGGCCAGTCCGCGCCGCACGAGCTCTGAGTCGGCACGGTTCGGCATCAGTCCCCCGCTCCGTCCGTCCCGGGGTCGTCCAGCCGTGCCCGCAGGTGCTGGTGCACGGCCTCGAACCGCGACGGGTGCTCGCCGGTCGGCAGGTCCTCGAGCCCGTCCAGCGGGGTCAGCGAGGCGGAGCGGCCGGCCGGCTGCTCGCCGACGTCGGCTGCGTCGTCCGACATAGCACTCCCCTCGATCGATCCTGGTCAACGCTACCTGGTCGGCGCGGCGGAACCGCGCCGACGCACAGTGGTCGGCCTCAGGCGGTCAGCTCCGGCACGCTGTCGGCCGCCACGGGCTCACCGGCGTCCGCAGCGTCCCACGCGGCGGCGCACGCGGCGCGGACCACGTCGAGGCCCGCCGGGCCGTGCCGGTCGAGCTCGAGCCGTCCGTCGACGACGCGCGCGGCCCGGTCGGCGCACCGCCACCAGCCGTCGGTCAGCACGGGCGTCTCGTGCGCGACGAGGAGGGAGCGCAGGTCGGCGCCCACGAAGTGCGGGCGCAGGCCCGGCTCGGCCAACACGGCGTCGCGCGCGGAGGACACCCCGGTCAGGACGTGCAGCCCGGCGTATCCCGCCGCCCGGGCTCCGGCGAGGTCGGTGTCGAGCCGGTCGCCGATGACGAGAGGACGGGACGCGCCCGCCCGTTCCACGGCCATGCGGTACATCGTGGGCGACGGCTTGCCGGCGCTGTCGGGCTCGACCCCCGTCACCGCCGACACGGCGGCGACGAGCGCGCCGTTGCCCGGGGCGAACCCGCGGGCGGTCGGCAGGGACATGTCCCGGTTGCTCGCGACGTGCCAGGCGCCGCCGGCCACGGCGTACGCCGCCTCGGCCAGGTCGCTCCAGCCGAGCTCGGGGGCGAACCCCTGGGCGACGGCCTCCGGGGCGTCGTCGGCGCTGCCGACCGCCTCGAGGCCTGCCTCCCGCACTGCCGTGACCAGGCCGCGGCCACCCACGACGAGCACCCGGGCGCCGGGCTCGAGCCGCGTGCGCAACAGGGTGGCGCACGCCTGCGCCGCCGTCATGACCTCGGCGGCCTCCGTCGGGATGTCCAGGCTGCTGAGCTGCCCGGCCACCTCCTCCGGTTCGCGCGAGGCGTTGTTCGTCACGAACAGCAGGTCGAGACCGCTCGCCCGCGCCGACGCCAGGCTCGGTGCCGCGTGGTCGATGGGCAGGTGCCCCTGGTAGGCGACACCGTCCAGGTCGACCAGGGCGAGGTCGTAGGCCTCGGCCAGCGGCGTCTCGCTCGCGGCGAGCCCGGCGCTCACGCGTCGGCCTCCGCCTCGTTCCCCTCGTCCGCCGACTCGTCGTAGGCGTCGAAGACGACGACGTCGTCGGCCGGCAACTCGCCGCCGCCGACGGCGCGCTGCAGAGCCTCCGGGTCGATACCGGCGAGGACCCTGGCCGCCTCGTCCGTCCGGCCGGCGGCCTCGAGGGCGACGGCGCGTGCCTGCAGCACGCGCAGCCCGAGGTCACCCTTCCGTTCGGCGGCCGGGATCCGGTCGAGCACCACGAGTGCGGCGTCGTGCTCACCGAGGTCGGAGCGAGCCCCGCTGACGACGATCGCCAGCTCGGTGCGCGTCTCGGCGTCCAGGGTGCGCGCCTCCTCGGAGGCCGCCAGCGCGATGGCACGCTCCGGCCGACCCAGCCCGCGTTCGGCGTCGGCCATGAGCGGCAGGTGCTCCGAGGAACCGTTGAGCCGTCGCACGGTGCGCAGCTCGCGCAGGGCCTCGGCGAACCGACCGGTCCGGTAGGCCGCGATGCCGGCCGCCTCGCGCACGACGTCGACGCGTCCGGCGCGTCGGACGGCGGCCTGTGCGTGGGCGTAGGCCGCCTCGGGGTCGGTGTCGAGCAGGCGTCCGGCCATGACGAGGTGTGCGCCGACCCGCTCGGCATTCTCCTTGCTCAGGCCGCGCAGCCGTTCCCGCGCCTCCTTGTGCAGATCCCGCATGTGCACGTCCTCGGGCAGCTCCGGGTCGCGCGGACCGCGGTCGGCCGAGGCCGACCGGTCGCCGTGCGGCGCACCCCGGTTGCCACGGTGCTGGTCGTCCGCGCGGTCACGGTGCCCGCCGTGCGGGTGGTTCCCCTCCCGCCGACGCGGGTCCCCGGTCCGGCGCTGCTGGCCCTCTCGGGTCGGACGACCGTCCCGGCGAGGCTGCCCGTCCCGGCGTGGCTGTCCCTCACGACGGGGACGTCCGTCGCGCGAGGGCTGGCCCGGACGTCCGGCACCCCGGGATCCTCCACGTGCTGGCCCTCGGCGCGGCTCTCGCCCATCGCCGGAATCGGCCGTCCCGCGCGGCGTGTCGTTCACTGTGGTCCTCTCATGACTGGGCAACGCCCGATTCTCCCACGGTCGCGGCCGGCCGTGCGAACCGACCGTTCCCCGATACACGTGCAGAGAGCAGTCAGGCCCCCAACCCGCGAGGGGTTGGGGGCCTGCTGTGAAGGGTGTCCGGCGGCGTCCTACTCTCCCACCCCGTCTCCAGGGCAGTACCATCGGCGCTGAAGGGCTGAGCTTCCGGGTTCGGTATGGGACCGG
>NZ_JBAGLP010000082.1:0-361 GCF_036689775.1 Isoptericola haloaureus
GGGGCCCCGCCGACGGTGCCGAGCCCGGCGGCGTCGCCGGCGCGCTCGCGGCCGGGGCCGGCCTGCGGGGTGCCGCCATCGGCGAGATCGACCTCTCCGGCAGCTTCTCGCTGGTCGACATCGCCACGCCGCTCGCCGACGCGGCCGCTGGGGGCGGGGGTCGGGGCGACGCCGGCGAGCGTCGCGAACGCGGCTTCGGAGTGGGTGCGTCCTGGGTGGGACCAGGCCCACAGCACGGTCGCGGCCACGATCGGGCCGATGCCGGGCTGGTCCAGGAGGTCGGGGCGCCAGGACCGGACGATCGCCAGGATCGCTTTCTCGTGGATGGCGGCCTCGTCGGCCAGTGCACGGGCTCGGCGGG
>NZ_JBAGLP010000085.1:0-309 GCF_036689775.1 Isoptericola haloaureus
AGCGTGCCGATCTGCCCTGACCGTCTCGTCCCGCTCCTACCACCGCCGCAACCGGATGGAGGGCCTCAACTCCCGCATCCGCGTCCACGACCCCGACGTCAACCACGGCTCCATCCGGCCCCGCCGGCTCAACCCGACCCCCCTGCTGCTCGCCTGCCGCCTGGCTCCCTACAACGCCTGCGACCTGCCCCGCTGGTACGTCGCCGCCGGCATAACCGAGCCCCGGTCGGCCACGCCCGGCGAACCCCCAGACGACCGACCGAGGGGCTACACCCCCCGCTCGGCCCCGAACCCGCCCCCCGGACCCCC
>NZ_JBAGLP010000091.1:0-316 GCF_036689775.1 Isoptericola haloaureus
CGAGGACGAGACGGAGCTCGCGGGCGCCACCTGCGAGATCACGCCGAGCCCGCTCGACCCGGCGGCCGAGGAGCCCCTCACGGTCGTGACCGGCGCGGACGGGACCTACACCGTCGAGCCGGTCGCCGACTTCGGCGCGTACGACGTCACCGAGGTCGCCGTCCCGGCCGAGTCCGGCTCCCTCCTGCCTCCGCCGGGTGGCCGCACGCAGACCGTCGCGCTCGTCGAGGGCGAGACCACCGAGGTCGAGTTCTCCGACCCGCTGGCCTGGCAGCCTCTGACGGCCGTCGTCTCCGGCGCCCTGCTCGTAAACCGG
>NZ_JBAGLP010000027.1:0-351 GCF_036689775.1 Isoptericola haloaureus
GGAGGAACAGAGGCGCTCGACGGCGTGCGGGGTGCGTCAGGCGAGAAGGCCTGCGGTCTGGGGGCGGGCGCGCTCGAGGCGGGCGGCGACGTCCTGCCAGCTGGCGAGGTTCCAGAACGCCTTGACGTACTCGGCCTCGACGTTGAGATAGTCCAGGTAGAAGGCGTGCTCCCACACGTCGAGCAGGAGCAGCGGGGCGATGCCGACCGCGACGTTGGCCTCCTGGTCGAAGAGCTGGCAGATCAGCATCCGCTGGCCGACGCAGTCCCAGCCGAGCACGGCCCAGCCGGACCCCTGGACGCCCGTGGCGCTGGCGGCGCAGCGCGCCTGGAACGCGGCGAAGGAGCCGAA
>NZ_JBAGLP010000044.1:0-334 GCF_036689775.1 Isoptericola haloaureus
GTACACCCCTCGGGCGCACAGCCCACGGCGGCGGGCGGAGCGGCGCACGCCGTCGCACGGCACGCGACCGTCCCCGCCCGTCGATGCGCGGGACCGGGTCCGGAGCGCGACGAAGGCCCGGCACCGTGCCCGGTCCCGGGCCTTCGCGCCGGGTGGAGCTAGGGGGCCGCGAACCCCCGGCGTTCTCATTGCGAGCGAGACGCGCTACCAACTGCGCCATGGCCCCGATAAGCGGTAGTAAGATTAGCCCCCGGCGACGGCTTCCGGCGACTGCGGTTCGGCTCCGACGACGTGACGTGCGTCGCGCCCGCTCCCGCAGCACGCGCGGGGCGGG
>NZ_JBAGLP010000059.1:0-409 GCF_036689775.1 Isoptericola haloaureus
GAGGGTCGCGACGGAGTGCCGGAGCACGTCGAGCTCGAGGCCACGGGCAACCTCACCGTGGACCGGGCGCGCGAGGTCGCCTCGACCGGGGTGGCCTACCTGTCCGTGGGGGCGCTGACGCACTCGGCCCCGATCCTCGACCTGGCGCTCGACCTGCGCTGAGCCGAGCCCTGGCGCCCGCAGGGGACGACCGCGACCCACTCGGGACGTCGTCGCCCCGCGGTGCCCGTCCTCGGCGGGCCCTGCACTCCCGCGGCCCGGCGTGGCAGCGACGCGAGAGCGTGGCCCTGGAGGAAGAAGGGAACGGCGTCACGAGGTGGGCGAGCTCCCCCCCGAGGAAGGCGAGTTTCCGCCGAGGTAGGCGAGTTTCCGCCGAGGTAGGCAACGTCCGGCCGAGGTAGGCAAGTTC
>NZ_JBAGLP010000068.1:0-305 GCF_036689775.1 Isoptericola haloaureus
GTCGTGGAGGACGTCGCCGGTGAGGACGGGATCGTCGACGACGTGATCGAGGACGGCGACGCCGCCTCCGCCGCCGACGGCCCGGCCGGGGCCGTGACCGGGACGGGGGAGGACGTGGCCGTAGCTCTCGGCGGGCCCGCCGTGGACACCGACGGGGCCGCGGGGGCCGACGGGCTGTCCGGGGCGGTCGACGCCGTGCTCGGCGAGGACGGCCTGGTCGACGGCGTCCTCGGGGCGGACGAGCCCGACGAGGGGGCGACGCGCAAGAGCGTCGGGGAGGGGGACAACGTGCGGGACAGCCCCGC
>NZ_JBAGLP010000076.1:0-314 GCF_036689775.1 Isoptericola haloaureus
GCCCGCCGCGGTGTCGCGGTGACCGCGGGCCTCACCTCCGTCCGCGTCCACGCCGGGGGGCTCGTCGCGGTGCGCGGCGCCGGAGGGACGGTCGTCGTCCTCGCCGCCACGCCGGAGCGGCCCGGGGCCGGGGCCGACGACGCCGCCGGCGCCGTCGTCGTCCTCGAGGGGCTGCTCGGGACCGGCGCGCGGGGCGCGGCGCGCGGGCTCGGCGGAGCCGTCGCCTCGGCCCTCGTCTCCCGGTGCGCTGGGGGCGTGAAATCCGCCGGCCCGGAACGTCGCGAGCCTGCAGATTTCACGCCCACAGCATCGGG
>NZ_JBAGLP010000081.1:0-302 GCF_036689775.1 Isoptericola haloaureus
CGGTCCTTGAGGACCACGATGCGGTCGCGGAGCCGCACCGCCTCCTCGAGCTGGGAGGCGATGAAGGCGGCGCCCACCCCCTCGCCCGCGAGCGCGGCGCCGCGGCGCTGGATGCCGCCCTTGGCCCGGGTGTCGACGCCGCGGGTGGGCTGGTCCAGGATCAGCGGGGGCGGGTTGCGGCGAGCAGCACAGTGTGGGGGAGGGGGCCTGGATGGAAAACTATCCCCGCCAGCAGAGACGGCCCTCCCTGACCCCCCCCCTCCGGCCGGTCCCGGTCGAAGGGGGACTGTGGGGGTGCGGCC
>NZ_JBAGLP010000086.1:0-291 GCF_036689775.1 Isoptericola haloaureus
AGGGCGGCGGCGAGCCCACCGGCGAGCTGGCCGAGGCCATCAAGGACCAGTTCGGCTCCTTCGCCGCGTTCCAGGCGCACTTCGCCGCCACCGCCACCGGCATCCAGGGCTCCGGCTGGGCCGTGCTCGGCTGGGACTCCATCGGGCAGAAGATGCTGATCTTCCAGCTCTTCGACCAGCAGGCCAACGTCCCGGTCGGCATCACCCCGCTGCTCATGCTCGACATGTGGGAGCACGCCTTCTACCTGGACTACCTCAACGTCAAGGCCGAGTACGTCAAGGCGTTCTGGA
>NZ_JBAGLP010000100.1:0-397 GCF_036689775.1 Isoptericola haloaureus
CGCGTAGTCGTTCGGGTTGGACACCGTCACGGCCGCCGAGAGCGTGGCGTCGTCGAGGGTCGTCGGACCCTCCACCCCCTGCACGACGAACTCGCCCGTGGTCCCCTCCTGGTCCGCCGGCAGGGTGACCGGGTGCGCGCCCGGCTCCTTGTCGACCCTGCAGGCGCGGCTGACCTACTGCGTGCCCTCCCCCTCGACCGTGCTCTCCATCGGCTCCCAGACCAGCGGGTCGGTGAACTCGACCTCGGTGGTCTCGCCCTCGACGAGCTCGGCGGACCGGGTGCGGTCCGCCGGCAGCAGGTAGCCGGGGGGCGCGACGGGCTCCTCGACCAGGTAGGTCCCGAAGTCGGCGATCTGCTCGACGGTGTAGGTCCCGTCCTCGCCGGTCACGACCGTG
>NZ_JBAGLP010000093.1:0-302 GCF_036689775.1 Isoptericola haloaureus
TCGCGCAGCAGCACCGGGCCGCGGCGCAGCACGTGAGCCGAGGGCTTCGTGGCCTGCAAGGGTCGCGCAAGCTGGCCGCGCCGGCGCGCGCCCTCCCGGCTCCCGGGGGCAATGCCGGGCGGGGCCCGCGGTCCGGGGGACGATTGGCTTTTAACCCCCAGGCGGTGTCGCGGCCGGGGCGGGCGGCGTCGAGCCCGGCGCGGCGACGCGACCGGCGGAGCCGACGTCTGAACTGGCGGCACTCGCGGGAGCCGCGTATGCCGCCTGACGCGCGACCCACCGGCTCGTGAGCCAGTTCGCCC
>NZ_JBAGLP010000005.1:0-302 GCF_036689775.1 Isoptericola haloaureus
CGGCTCCGAGGTGGGCTCCGTCGACGGCTCCGTCGACGGCTCCGAGGTGGGCTCCGTCGACGGCTCCGTCGACGGCTCCGTGATGGGCTCCGTCGACGGCTCCGTCGACGGCTCCGTGGTCGGCCCCGTCGACGGCGCCGCGGCCGCCGCCGCCGCCGGGTCCGTCCCGGGCGCCGGCCCGGCCCGCCGGGCGGGCCGGCGACGGTGCCGGCGACGGAGCCCACCACGGCGCCGGCCGCGGCGCCGTCGCCGGAGCCCATCACGGAGCCGTCGACGGAGCCGTCGACGGAGCCCACCTCGGA
>NZ_JBAGLP010000039.1:0-301 GCF_036689775.1 Isoptericola haloaureus
CCTCCGCGCTGGCGGGCGTCATCACGTCCCTGGCACAGCTCCTGGTCATCTTCGCCCGGCGCGCGCGGGGGTAGTACAGCGGGGGGTGCGGCGCGAGGCGCTGGGCCCTGGCGCCGACGCTGCGCGGGTTCCCGAGCATCAGGCGCGAGAGGTTCGCCTGCGCGTGCGCCTGCGGCGGGCTGACGCCCGCCAGGGCGGAGGCGACCGACGGGGTGAGGATGTCTCGGTTGAGGACGTGCATCAGCTGGTGGCCCGGCACACCGCGGAGCTCGAGCTCGTCGAGGATGCGCAGGATTCCCTC
>NZ_JBAGLP010000054.1:0-314 GCF_036689775.1 Isoptericola haloaureus
GGCCGACAGCGGGACGCCGGGCACCACCGTGGCGGGTGTAGACATCGGCGGCCTGCTAACGGCCGAGGCAGTGAACGCCCTGGCCGAGGGCCTCGGCCCCCGCGCCGACGAGCCGCTCACCGTCCGCGCCGGCGCGTCCACGAGCACGCACGCCGGGGGCGAGGCGGGGCTGAGCCCCGACTCCGCCGGCACGGTGGAGGGCCTTGCCGCGTTCACCCTGGAGCTCTCGCCTCTGCTGCAGCCCCTCTCCGGCCGCGACGCGGTGCCGCCGGTCCTGGGCGGCGGCCGCGTCACGGGGCGGCCCGCCGTCGGCG
>NZ_JBAGLP010000062.1:0-323 GCF_036689775.1 Isoptericola haloaureus
CCGCACGACCCCGGGGCGACGCCGGGCCTGCCGCCGGTCGGGCCGCCGGGCGTGCCGCCGGGCGTGACGCCGGGCACCCGCGGGCACGGCAGATCATTCCTCCACCACGGGATTCCTCGACCGACTCCTCGGCTGGTCACCGGACGAGCGCTCCATCCCCGCCATGACCGGCGGAGCCACTCCGCGCGGGTACGGCCCGCCCCCACCCTCCGGCCCCGGGCCGGGCGCCGCGCCCCCCGCGTCGCCGCACCGCTCGCCGGACGACGTGGCCATCGCCCGCTACCGCTACCTGCTGCGCACCGCCCCCCCGCCCGCCGTCGCGC
>NZ_JBAGLP010000070.1:0-372 GCF_036689775.1 Isoptericola haloaureus
GTCGTCCTGCGGGATGACGCCCATCTTGGCGGGGCCGCCGGGGGAGGCGATGTCGTCGAAGAGCTCGACGTTCGCCCGGTAGTAGTCGGTCCACTCGTCGGGGACGTCGTCCTCGTAGTAGATGGACTCGACCGGGCACCCCGGCTCTCGGGTGCCGCAGTCCCCCCACTCGTCCGGGTGGATGTACAGCGAGCGCTACCCCTCGTTGATGCAGTGCACGGGACTCTCCTCGAGGCACGCCTTGTCCTTGAGGGCGACGCACGGCTGAGCGATCACGTAGGTCACTGCAGTTCCCTTCCAGGGGATCGGCGGAGCGGCTGCTCCGGTCTTTCGGGGGCTCACTCTAGTATCGCTCACGTGAGAATCTCGCAC
>NZ_JBAGLP010000074.1:0-304 GCF_036689775.1 Isoptericola haloaureus
CGACCCGCTGGCCTGGGAGCCGCTGGAGCTGGACCTGACCGCCTCGCAGTTCGTCACCCGGTCGTGGACGAACGACCAGTCCGCCGACCAGACCACCATCGACCTGCGGGCCGACGAGGAGCCGGCCACGCTCACCTACACGATCGAGGTCATGGAGAGCGACACGGTCCTGCACGAGTCGGCCGACCCGGCCCGCTCGGGCCGCGTCACGGTCACCCACCCGAAGACGGGAGCCGACACCCACCCGCTGTACCGCCCCCTCCACGGGACGTACAACGCGATCGGCGACCACGCCGCGGACGAG
>NZ_JBAGLP010000004.1:0-279 GCF_036689775.1 Isoptericola haloaureus
CAGGTCGTGTCCATCGCGGCCCGCTACCTGGGCACCCAGTACGTCGTCGGCGGCGCCTCGCCCTCCGGCTTCGACTGCTCCGGCCTGGTGACCTACGTCTACGCCCAGGTCGGCGTCTCGCTGCCGCACTCCTCGAGCGCCGCCTCCTCGGTCCCGGCCTCCGCCGTCGGCTCCTCGGTCATCTCGGTCGCCTCGCGCTACGTGGGCGTCCCGTACGTCTCCGGCGGCACGACGCCGTCCGGCTTCGACTGCTCCGGGTTCACCCAGTACGTCTTCGCG
>NZ_JBAGLP010000101.1:0-330 GCF_036689775.1 Isoptericola haloaureus
GGCCGTGTCACCGGCCCCCTGGAGCTCGTGGAGGCGACCGACGGCCAGGGCGACCCCGACGTCCAGGGCGGGATCGGCGTCGTCGAGCACGAGCTGGGTGAGCCGCCGGCCAAGAAGCCCCGCGGCTGCCACCGCCCCGACCCGGCGACGGGGGGGGTCGCGGCGCGCTCGCCCAGCGGGCAGTGCGGGGCGCGCAGGGCGGGTGCACGCGATCGTGCCGCGACCCTCCACGTCGCCGGGTCGGGGCGGTGTCCGCCGCGCGGCTTCTTGGCCGGCGGCTCACCCAGCTCGTGCTCGACGACGACGATCCCGCCCTGGACGTCGGGGTCG
>NZ_JBAGLP010000011.1:0-302 GCF_036689775.1 Isoptericola haloaureus
GCCTCCCACCACGCCGGCATGGACCCCGTCGGCCAGGAGGTCGGCACCCCCACGCTGCCCTCGAACCGGGTCGGCTGCCCGGCCCTCGTGCGGGCGATGACTCCCACGGACACGACGCCCGCCGTCGACGTCTTGATCGACCCCACCGGCCCCGTCACGTCGGTGGCGTCGGGCGGTCGACCGGGCGCACCGTGCGCTGCGCGAGCGTCCTGACCGTCGCGGTGGCGGGGGCGGGCCCGCTGGGCGCCCTCTTCGCCGCCCTGCGCGGACGACCGTGGGCCTGGGTCATCTTCGGGCTCTCC
>NZ_JBAGLP010000026.1:0-317 GCF_036689775.1 Isoptericola haloaureus
CAGGCCGGACCCGAGGGCACCGTCCAGCTCACCTCCGCCGGCGGCCAGAACCACGACGGCACCCCGCACCAGCCCGCCGTCTTCGAGGCCACCGGACTCACCGGCACCCACACCGGCCAGACGACCGCGTTCTCCTTCGCCGTGGACGCCGGCGACGACGTCGGCCAGGCCGTCCAGGCCCGCGTCAGCTACGACCTCACCGGCGACGGCACCTGGGACCGCATCGAGACCTACGGCTACTTCGCCACCGACCCCGTCCCCGGCAACGAGACCTACACCTCGCAGGGACGTCTCGCGGCAGAGGACGGCACCCTCGG
>NZ_JBAGLP010000030.1:0-440 GCF_036689775.1 Isoptericola haloaureus
GTGGGGGGGGGGGGGGGGGGGGGGGGGGGGGGGGGGGGGGGGGGGCCGATGTGGGCGGCCGAGCCGGGGGCGTCGCGGACGACGATCGAGGACACCGTCGTCGCGGAGCCCCACTTCACCGAGATCCGGCCCGCGGAGCCCTCCGGCGCTCCGTAGGCGGCCAGGTCACCGTCGCGCCCCTTCCCGCCGCTCGCCCCGCCCCCCCCCCCCGCCCCCGACCCGCCGCGGGAGCCGACGGGCGAGCCGCCGCAGGACCCCCCCCCGCAGCCGCCGGAGGACCCGACGCCGGAGCCGACGGGCGAGCCGACGGACCCGCCGAGCGGGGAGAACCTGTCGATCGGTGCCGGCTCGGACGGGTCCAGCAAGGCGAGCGGGACGAGCTACGGCAACGTGCGCGAGGTGACCTGGCCACGTACTGGTCGCCGGAGGGCTCCACGGGC
>NZ_JBAGLP010000037.1:0-344 GCF_036689775.1 Isoptericola haloaureus
CCCTTCCCCCCCTTCGTGCGATCACCCTCGCGGTCGATCGGCGCAGCGCCTTCCGGCCCGCCGGACACCCGGACCCCGAGCTGGCCTCCTTGGTGACCCGGCTCGAGCGTCCCCGTCCGCCCCGCCGCCGCCGTGAGGCCCGCGACCGAGCCGGCGCCGGACCCCCACGCCGAGCCGTCGACGGAGCCGTCGACGGAGCCCACCACGGAGCCGTCGACGGAGCCGTCGACGGAGCCCACCTCGGAGCCGTCGACGGAGCCGTCGACGGAGCCCACCTCGGAGCCGTCGACGGAGCCCACCTCGGAGCCGTCGACGGAGCCGATCGTCGTCGACGCCGTGCCGAC
>NZ_JBAGLP010000041.1:0-303 GCF_036689775.1 Isoptericola haloaureus
ACGTTGAGCGGGCAGTGACCAACCGAGGGGTACAGACGGATTAGGGCCACCTGCACGACGCCGGGCAGCGGGGCGAAGCCACGATCCTGCCGCGGCTGCAGCCGGCGACGCCGGAGCTCGTGCTGGCGGCCGACCGCGACGGGCTGCTGGCGCGGCTCCGGGAGCTGCGCACGGAGTTCCAGCGCCTGCGGCTCATCTACCAGATCGCCATCGAAGCCGGGTCGACCACGATGAACATCCTGCGGCAGGAACACGAGAGCAACTACGACTACAGCCCGATAGAGCACCAGCTCATCATTCTCC
>NZ_JBAGLP010000045.1:0-316 GCF_036689775.1 Isoptericola haloaureus
GGCAGAGTCCTCCGGCCTGAGGCTGCGGTTGTGCTGCGGGCGAGTGCCTTGCTGCGCTGCGGCCCTCACCCTGCGCTGCACCTCCGCCTCAGGCAGAGTCCTCCGGCCTGAGGCTGCGGTTGTGCTGCGCCCGTGCGCTCCACTTTGCTGCGGCCCTCACCCTGCGCTGCACCACCGCGTCTGGCTGTGGCCGCCGGCCGGGCACCGGCCGGGTGCAGCCAGGCGCGCGGGGTGAGGGTCGTGTCCAGGGGAAGCTCGCGCCACGCGCCCCGGACGGTCACGAGCCGCTCGGGCCCGGTGTGCGCGACAACCAGGA
>NZ_JBAGLP010000051.1:0-410 GCF_036689775.1 Isoptericola haloaureus
CGAGAACGTCCTGGCCGACCCCTCGCAGCCCGACCTGTGCATGATCCGGGGCGCCGGGTGGGGCTTCCACACCGGCGGCATCCCGCCGTACCTGGACCGGACCGGCTACAGCGAGAAGGTGCTGGGCCGGCGTCTGCTTCCCGACGGCGGCGCCAACGTCCCCGGGGGCTCCGCCTGAGCCGCGGTCACCTGACACTGCCCTCCCCGGGGGGAGACGCACCGGCGGCCCGGTCCCGACGTCGGGCCCGGGCCCCCGGTGCGTCCGGGCCCCCGGGGCGTCCGGGCCTCCGGTGCGTCCGGGCCTGCGGTGCGTCCGGGCCCGGGGCCACGCCACCCGTCGCGCGGTACCGCCCGGTAGCCGAGGTACCGACCGGTCGCTGAGGTCTCCACCGGTCGCTGACGTACCGACC
>NZ_JBAGLP010000002.1:0-336 GCF_036689775.1 Isoptericola haloaureus
GATGGTGGCCAGCGTGGCCTTGACCGCCCGACGCACCTCGGACTCGTCCTCGGGCACCTTCGGCAGGCCGGCGTGCGCCGGTGCCGGCCCCTCCCTCTTGCCGGGGGAGCGCTCCCGGCGCGCGCGCTTCGCGCCTCTGCCGCCGGCGCCGTCGCCCCAGGAGGCCGCGCCCTTCTCGCCGGGGTGCTCGTGGACGATGAACCCCCGGCCCATCCAGTTCTCCCAGGTCGAGCTGACCGCCTCGACGAGCCCCCGCCCCACGCGCCCGCGGGTCATCTGGACCAGCCCGAGCGAGGTCACCTCGGCGCCCTGGTGCTTGGTGCGGTCCCGGCCCAG
>NZ_JBAGLP010000017.1:0-401 GCF_036689775.1 Isoptericola haloaureus
AAGTCCGCGACGACGGTCGAGTACATCGACCTGAGCCCGGGCGTGACCGAGTACACGGTCGAGTCGCCCTCGACGAACGGCAACGACCAGCTGCAGGAGATCAGCCACGTCTCCGTACGCCAGGTCGTCGAGCCGACGCCCCCCAACGAGCCGGCGCCGTCTCCAACCCCGCCGACCACGCCCACGCCGTCTCCGCCCCCGTCGAGCACCCCCACACCGTCGAGCACCTCCCCCAACGAGCCGTCGCCCGCGCCGACCCCCTCGACCCCGCCTACCCCGACCCCGACGCCGCCCCACGAGCCGTCGCCGACGCCGACCCCGTCGACCACGCCTACCCCGACCCCGACGCCGCCCCACGAGCCGTCGCCGACGCCGACCCCGCCGCGCACGCCGTCCCCGAC
>NZ_JBAGLP010000024.1:0-366 GCF_036689775.1 Isoptericola haloaureus
CGGGTGGGGGGGCGCCCCCCCGGCGGCGCCCCCCCCCCCCCCCGCCGGGACGCGCGCCGGGCGCGCCCCCCCCCCCGGGGGGATCCGGGGGGCCAACCCCGGGGGGGGGGCCCGCGCGGCGGCCCCGGCCCCGGCGCCCCGCGGTAACGCGGGTTGCAATCCCCCAGGGGGTACCCCGCACCGTCCGTGACGGATCGTGCGCAGGCGCCCTCGCAGAGCATCGTCCGGCCCCCATCGTCTAGCGGCCTAGGACGCCGCCCTCTCACGGCGGTAACGCGGGTTCAAATCCCGCTGGGGGTACCAGCACGAAGGCCCGGTCCGTTCGCGGACCGGGCCTTCGTCGTCTCCGGGGTCGCGTCGGCGACG
>NZ_JBAGLP010000102.1:0-405 GCF_036689775.1 Isoptericola haloaureus
CTACGCGCTGGCCGACGGCGCGGACCAGTTCGCCTCCGGCGTCGGGCAGGCCGCGGACGGTGGCTACGCGCTGGCCGACGGCGCCCGGCAGTACGCCGACGGAGGCGGCCGCTTCGCCTCCGGGATCGCCGAGGCCGCCGACGGTGGCAACGCGCTGGCCGACGGCGCGGCCCAGTTCGCCCCCGGCGTCGGGCCGCCCGCGGACCGGGGCGACCCGCTCGCCGACGGCGCCCGCCCCTACGCCGCCGGCGCCGCCGCGGCCGCCCCCGGGGCGGCCGAGCTCGCGCCCGGCGCCGACCAGCACGCGGCCGCCGACGGGTCGGCGGCGCCGGGGGCCGGGGAGCTGGCCGCCGGCGCCCGGCAGGTCGCCGACGGTGTCGACGGCATCACCGGGGGCATCGTGGA
>NZ_JBAGLP010000028.1:0-315 GCF_036689775.1 Isoptericola haloaureus
GCTCACGGCCCTGGTCGCGCTCGCCGCGCCCACGGTGCTGCCCGGGCTGCGGCTGCGGGACCTGCTGCGGACCAGACTCTCCCGCGCGGTGCGCCGCTGGTACCCCAGCGTCACCGCGCTGGCGGTGCTCGCCCCGCTCGCCGGCGTGGTGGTCCCCAGCCCGGCCACCGGGCTCGGGTTCGCCCCCGCACCCCTGCTGTTCGTCGACAGGGGCGGCTCCCGCGTCGCGCTGCGGCCCGTCGTGCTCGACGGCGCCCCCCCCACTCCTCCCCTCGCCTCCGTCCCCCCCTGAACCTCCCCACGGTGCCCCGGCGC
>NZ_JBAGLP010000036.1:0-443 GCF_036689775.1 Isoptericola haloaureus
GAAGTTGCGCTGCTCGTTGCCGACCGCGACGTTGCCCTCGACCGCCATCGTGCCCAGGTTCCTGTTGTAGGTGAACCCGTGCTTGCCGTTGTCCACCGCGTAGGAGCCGCGGACGACGATCGAGGACACCGTCGTCGCGGAGTCCCACTTCACCGAGATCCGGCCCGTGGAGCCCTCCGGCGCCCAGTAGGTGGCCAGGTCACCGTCGCGCACGTTCCCGTCGCTCGTCCCGCTCGCCTTGCTGGCCCCGTCCGAGCCGTCACCGATCGACAGGTTCTCCCCTCTCGGCGGGTCCGACGGCTCGCCCGTCGTCTCCGGCGGCGGCTCCTCCGTCGGCTCCGGGGTGGGTTCCTGCGTCGGCTCGCCCGTCGGCTCCGGCGTCGGGTCGGGTGCGGTGGGGGAGCAGGAGCCGTCCGAGACCTGCATCCCGGTGTTCGCGCCAG
>NZ_JBAGLP010000042.1:0-364 GCF_036689775.1 Isoptericola haloaureus
CTACGGGATGCAGGACCGGCTCGACGCCTCGGTGGAGAAGTCCGCGCCGAACTACTGGACCACCACCGGTGTCGCCGGGCTCTTCCGGCAGGCCGACCGGCTCTACTCCTCCCAGCAGGACCGCTACCTCGTCACCGAGAAGACGGTCCAGCAGTACCTCGACGAGCCGGACCTGCCCGACGTCGACCTGTTCCTGCGGTCCTCCGGCGAGCAGCGCACCAGCAACTTCATGATCTGGCAGGCGGCCTACGTCTCCCTCGAGCTCGGCGCCCAGGCCGGCGCGCACGCGCTGGTCTCGGCCTGCGCCTCCGGCGCCGAGGCGATCGGCTACGGCCTGGACATGATCCGCGCCGGCCGCGCCGAC
>NZ_JBAGLP010000048.1:0-283 GCF_036689775.1 Isoptericola haloaureus
GGAAGTGGAAGACAGGACCAACGACTGTCGCAGCTGACCGGTACTAATCAGCCGACAACTTCAACACACCTACACTGCTTGCTCCGCGTCCACTGTGCGGTTCCCGAGAAACGGGCACCACCCCCACCCCCCCCGCCACCATCCGTGGCAGCCGGGGCAAATACGTGGGGGACCCGACAACTCGATACTGTTACGGCGGTCACAGCGAAGGGGAAACGCCCGGTCCCATACCGAACCCGGAAGCTCAGCCCTTCAGCGCCGATGGTACTGCCCTGGAGACGGG
>NZ_JBAGLP010000060.1:0-761 GCF_036689775.1 Isoptericola haloaureus
CGGTACTAACCAGCCGACAACTTCAACACACCTACACTGCTTGCTACGCGTCCACTGTGCGGTTCCCGAGAAACGGGCACCACCCCCACCCCCCCCGCCACCCTGCGTGGCAGCCGGGGCAAATACGTGGGGGACCCGACCACTCGATACTGTTACGGCGGGCACAGCGAGGCAGAAACGCCCGGGCCCATACCGAACCCGGAAGCTCCGCCCTTCAGCGCCGATGGTACTGCCCGGGAGCCGGGGTGGGAGGGCAGGACGCCCCCGGACACCCTTCCCAGCAGGCCCCCACCCCCGCGCGGGTGGGGGGCCGGAGTGCTCAACCCCCCCACCCCCGCGCCCCCCGCGCCCCCCGGCGGACCCCCGGGGCCCGGCCGCGGGGGGGGGGGGGGGCCGGGCCCCCGCCCGGGCTCCCCCCCGCGGCCCGCCCACCCCCGCCCCGGGCGGGGCGCGTGGCCCACCGGCAGTCCCCCCCGTGGCCTGGGGCCGGCACCTCGGCCCCCCAAACCGGGCGCCCTGACCGGCGGGCCCCCGCCCCCCGGGGGGTTGGGGGCCGGACGGCTCTATCCCCCCACCCCCGCGCCCACCGCGCCACCCGGCCGCCCCCCGGGGCCCGGCCGCGGGGGGGGGGGCCGGGCCCCCGACCGGTCTCACACCGTCGGCCGACCGACCACCGTCCCGGACGGGACGCGTGTCACATCGGCAGTCGTCTCCGTGTCATCGGGCCGTCACGTCGGCCCACTAGACTGGCGGCCATGTCC
>NZ_JBAGLP010000003.1:0-418 GCF_036689775.1 Isoptericola haloaureus
CCAGGGAACGCCAGGAACACGGTGACGTTGTGGGCGTCCTGCTCGCCCGACGGCGACGCCACCGTGACGGTGCGGCTCAACGCCACCGACGACGGCGTCGCGCTGGTCGACCTCGTCCCGACGCTGGAGGTCTGGGGCCACAGCGACCCCGGGTACCCCCCCGCCCTCTCCTCCGCACAGCCCGGGCGGCGCGGGCGCGAGCGCGGCCGACGGCGAGTAGTCCCGGCGGCGCCCCGCGCCGCCGGCGGCCCGGTTGTTCACGCAGCCGGCGCCCCGAGGCCCTTCCCGGGCGCGGCGGTGATGTCTAGCGTGGCGTCATGAAGACGCGACGCCGCACCCTGTCCGCGGCCACGGCCTCCGCCGTGGGGCTGACCGCCTGTCTCGTCACGGCCGCCGCGCACGCCGCCGACCACGGCCG
>NZ_JBAGLP010000012.1:0-342 GCF_036689775.1 Isoptericola haloaureus
GGCGTCCGGGCGGCCGGGCCCCCTGGCTGCCCCCCCCCCCGTCACGCGGCCCCGGCGGGGGGGGGGCCGGCGCCCTGCCCGCGACGCGGGCCGCCGCCCTGCCCCCCGCCGCCGACCCCGACGGGCGGGCCGCCGCCGAGCACGACCCCGCCAGCAGGCCGGCCGGGCTCGGCTGCGCGTTCGCGGGGTCCCCGCGGGAGCGCGGCGGGGCCCGCCGGCGGTCGGTGTTCCGCACCGGCGAGAACCGGCAGTACCTGTCCGTCCGGGCCGGGACGCTGCCGCGCGTGCCGCCGGGGCGGGTCGGCGTGCGCGCGATCGGCGTCGTCGGCGTCGTGACCGGGC
>NZ_JBAGLP010000021.1:0-272 GCF_036689775.1 Isoptericola haloaureus
GGCCGGCGCCCTGCCCGCGCCCGCCCTGAAGCAGGTCGTCGACGCGGTCAAGGACCTGGACATGGACGACGTCCGGACCCAGATCGCCGCGGCGCAGGACGGCGAGCACCAGCACTGATCGCCAGGACGCCACGAACGGCAGGGTGAGGGTGGAGTCGGGGCCGGTGGTCACGGTCGGGGTGGCGGTGCCCAGGGCGCTCCAGATCTCGACGCGGACGGTGCCGTCGTCGAGGTCTCCGAGGGTGCCGTCCTCTGCCGCGAGACGTCCCTGC
>NZ_JBAGLP010000029.1:0-315 GCF_036689775.1 Isoptericola haloaureus
GGGCCGGCAGGTTCGCCACCCCACCCCGCCCGCCCCGCCGCGGCAGCGCGGGAAACGCCGCCGTGGCTGCCGACAGCGGCGGCACCCCGGGCACCCGGGCGGCAGGCGCCGACCCGGCGTGGGCCCGGCCCGTCGCCGCCGTCGTCCGGGCCACCTCGCGGGGCGCCCCGGCGGCCCGGGGGTGCCGCGCCTCGGCCGCGGCGCCGAGCGCGTCGGGCGGCGCCGCTCCGGCGACGGACCCCGCCACCGACGAGCGCACGGCGGCCCAGACCAGCTCGTCCCGGCCGCCCGCGGGCTCGGCCAACCGCCCCAGCC
>NZ_JBAGLP010000032.1:0-302 GCF_036689775.1 Isoptericola haloaureus
ACCCGGCCGAGGCGCTGGGCCTCCTCCTGCCGGGAGCCGAAGGACCCGGAGACCTGGAGCGCCACCGACGCCTCGGGCAGGTCGAGGGAGAAGTTCGCGACCTTGCTCACCACGAGCCGGGAGATCGCGCCGGCCGGGGGCGCCGCGGGCAGGTGCTGGCGCTCGCGGACGGTGGGCGACCCGGGGATCGGCGGGGAGGCCGGGTGCTCGGCGGGCTCCTCGAGCTGGTCGATGTACTGCCCGCTCACCAGCACCTGGTCGTCGGGGTGGTCGGCGACGATCTGCTCGACGACGCGGTTCTT
>NZ_JBAGLP010000103.1:0-327 GCF_036689775.1 Isoptericola haloaureus
GGGTCTGGGGGTAGTCCGCCAGCTCCCAGGTCACGGTCGCCCCGACCTCGCCGAACAGCGGCGGGGTCGGGCACTCGAGCTGCAGGACGGTCTGGCCGGAAGGGAACGCGTACGACAGCCCGTCGGCGTCGTCGCCCTCGAGAGTGCAGAACGCACCGTCGAGGTCGGCGTCCAGCGGGCCGGTCACGGCACCCGCGTTCGGGTTGGTGACCGTGACGCTGACCGACCGGTACGGGTCGGCCGACTCGTCCAGGACCGTGTCGCTCTCCATGACCTCGATCGTGTAGTTTATCGTGGCCGACTCCTCGTCGGCCCGCAGGTCGATCG
>NZ_JBAGLP010000046.1:0-656 GCF_036689775.1 Isoptericola haloaureus
CGACTCCGGGTTCATCCCCGCCTTCTCGTCCGGAGAGTCCACCGTGATGCGCATCTTCTCCGGCAAGAAGAACACCCCGGCCACCACGGCCTCGGTCTTCGTCCGCGCGGGCGACGACGTCTCCTACCCCGTCACCTTCGCGGTGCCGCACCTGAACTGCCCCAGCGGCAAGGGCGCCATCCCCGCCGACGGCAAGTAATCCCGGCCCCGTTCCGGAGAGGATTCCTCATGTCGATCCGCCGACGCCTCGTCGCCGTGACCGCCGCCTGCCTCGTCGCCCTCGGGCTGACGGCCGTCCCGGCCGCGGCCGACGTCGTCGTGCCCGAGTCCGACGGCGTCTTCCAGGCGGACGGCGCCTACGAGGCGTCGTACACCTGGGCGAACGGGGCCGGGGCGACGCTGTGGGCGTCCTGCTCGCCCGACGGCGACGCCACCGTGACGGTGCGGTTCAACGCCACCGACGAGGGCGTCGCGCTGGTCGACCTCGTCCCGACGCTGGAGGTCTGGGGCCAGAGCGACTCCGGGTTCATCCCCGCCTTCTCGTCCGGAGAGTCCACCGTGATGCGCATCTTCTCCGGCAAGAAGAACACCCCGGCCACCACGGCCTCGGTCTTCGTCCGCGCGGGCGACGACGTCTCCTACCCCGTCACCTTCGC
>NZ_JBAGLP010000057.1:0-338 GCF_036689775.1 Isoptericola haloaureus
CCCGCTACCTGGGCACCCAGTACGTCGTCGGCGGCGCCTCGCCCTCCGGCTTCGACTGCTCCGGCCTGGTGACCTACGTCTACGCCCAGGTCGGCGTCTCGCTGCCGCACTCCTCGAGCGCGATCCTCAGCGCCTCGAACCCGACGCGGATCCCGCCCTCCGGGGCGCAGCCGGGCGACCTCTTCTGGTCTCCGGGGAACACCTCGATCTACATCGGCAACGGCCAGCAGATCGAGGCGACCCGCCCCGGTGGCTGGACCGTCCGCCAGTCCAGCCTCTGGCAGTCCAGCCCGACCTTCCTGCGGGTCACCGGCTGATCGTCCCGCGACGACTCCCGA
>NZ_JBAGLP010000061.1:0-342 GCF_036689775.1 Isoptericola haloaureus
CTCGCCGAACAGCGGCGGGTCGGGGCAGTCGACCGTCAGCACGGTCGCACCGGGGGCGAACTCGTTCTCCCAGCCGGCCAGCTCGGTGCCCTCGAGGGGGCAGACGGTGCCGTCGAGGTCGACGTCCACCGTGTCGGTCACGGCGCCCGCGTTCGGGTTGGTGACCGTGACGGTGACCGAGCGGGGCGAGGGCTCGGACTCGTCCAGGACCGTGTCGCTCTCGGCGACCGCGATGGGGTACTCGAGCGGGACCGACTCCTGGTCGGCCGGCAGCAGGACGGGGTCGTTGCCGTCGACCTACTTGTCGTTGGTCCACGTCCGGGTGACGAACTGCCCGCCCGA
>NZ_JBAGLP010000016.1:0-314 GCF_036689775.1 Isoptericola haloaureus
GCGATCGCGCAGGCGTGGGAGCAGGTCGCTGCCTGATCACGCCGCGGGAGCGCTGACGTCCGCGGCCGCCGCCGGCGCTGCGGTGTGTGACCCGGTCATCGGCGTATGCTCGCCCGTGGCCGGGCCGGAGAGCGAGGTCGAGACGGCCCCGGGCGCCGCGGCCGGCGACGACGGCGCCCCCGGTCTAGATACCCTTAGGGGTATCTGGTAGACTGCTTCCGGGACGTAGGCCGACTCCGTCCGACGACAGACGGGTGCAGTGAGCATGGTCAGGATGTCTATGCTGGGAATCGGGCTGGCGTTTTCGTGGGCCT
>NZ_JBAGLP010000035.1:0-347 GCF_036689775.1 Isoptericola haloaureus
CCGGTCGGTGAGGACGCCTCGGAGGGGCGGTCGCGTGCACGGTCGCTGCGCGACCTGCACTTCGCGTCTGACGACCGCCCCGCCGAGGCGTCCTCACCTCGGGCCCGCGCGTCCCGGGCCCTCTCGCTCCCGGACGCCCCCGGTCAGTGGTTGCTGTCCGTGCGGCGGCCGCTGGGCAGCACCCGAAGCTCGGCGTGCCTCCGCCCCGCGCCAGCGAGCGTACGCCGCTCGGCGTCCGCGCCCACGGCCAGGAGGCCGCGCACGGCCCGGGAGGCGTCGACCCGCTCGACCTCCTGCTCGATGATCGGGCCCTCGGCCAGGTCGCCGGTCCCCGTGTGCGAGATCGC
>NZ_JBAGLP010000049.1:0-308 GCF_036689775.1 Isoptericola haloaureus
ACGGTCCTCGCGTGCGCGGTCGTCGGCGTCGTCCTGCTGGCCACGGGTGCGATCCACCCGTAGGGGTACCGCTCCGCACCGGCGTGGACACCGGTGGCCGTCCTCGGCTGCACGACGGCCACCGACCGTCGTGCGCGCCGCGCAGACCCTCGGCCACGAGGGCTACCCGCAGCTGCGCGTCGCCGTCGCCCGCGAGCCCGCGCGGCCGACCCGCCGAGCTGCTGGCCGACATGCTCATGATCAAGGCGCGCGTCGAGGTGCTGGTCGCCCGGCGCGGCGAACGCGGACGCGACGCCCGGGCCGCCGTC
>NZ_JBAGLP010000064.1:0-354 GCF_036689775.1 Isoptericola haloaureus
CACCTTCTCCAGCAGCACCTCGCGGGTGCACACCTGCCAGGGCATGCGCGCGAGCTCGACGGGGAGGTCGGACTCGAGCGGCGTCAGGCAGATGCGCCCGCCCTCGCGGGTGACCGCGTGGCCCGTGCCGTCGATCTCCCCGTCACCGATCTTGAGGCGCTCGGGTCCGGGCTCGTCGGAGTGGCGCGGCTGCGTACGGACGCGGGTGACCAGCTTCTTGGGCTTGACCGACTAGGCCACGTAGTCGTCGGCACCGGAGTCCAGGCCGAGGGGGACGGCGCCCGTGGCCGTCTTGGCGGTGGGCATGGTGATGGGCGCGCCCGACGCGCCGCGGATCTCCCGGGCGATCTCGAT
>NZ_JBAGLP010000072.1:0-305 GCF_036689775.1 Isoptericola haloaureus
CCAGGACGTCGGCACGGGCAACATCGCGGTCCACCTCGAGGAGCAGGGGAGGCCGCGTGAGACGACGAACGGCCCCGGTGCTGCTGATGCAGTACAGTGGCCGTCCGTGGTGGTGGGCCATACCGGGATCGAACCAGGGACCCCCTCCCTGTCCGGGAAGCGCGCTCCCGCCGCGCCAACCGCCCGTGGAGCGCACGACGAGACTCGACCTCTCGACTTCCACCTTGGCAAGGAGGTACTCTACCAACTGAGCTACGTTCGCACGGCCTCACATCCAGGGGCGCTGCCCCCGTGTCCCGGTGCCT
>NZ_JBAGLP010000080.1:0-318 GCF_036689775.1 Isoptericola haloaureus
CGGCACCACCGCGCCGGCCGCCCTGGGGCGGGACTGCGGGCCGGTCCCGGAGGTCGGGCGCGTCGACACCGTCACCGGCGAGGCCGACGCGCGGGTGCAGATCGTGGCGGGGTCGATGTCCGACGTCGAGCGGAGCGTCGAGTCGTGCCGGGTCACCGCCCGCGTGGCCAAGCCGCGCACGGCGATCGTCATGTCCCGGGTCACCGACCGGCCGGCGCGGCGGGACGGAGCCGTGCCCAGACGCGTCGAGCGTCTCTGTGCCTCAGGGATCACCAGCTGATTCCTGAGGAACAGAGACGCTCGACGTCCCGGGTCACG
>NZ_JBAGLP010000088.1:0-361 GCF_036689775.1 Isoptericola haloaureus
GGGGTCCGTCACGGTGTCGGGCGTGCCGTCGCCTGCGTCCGGCGCGGGCTCGGTCGGCGACGTGACGTCGGTGGGCTCCGGCCCGCGGAGCGGCGAACCCTCGGCCGCGGAGTCGCTCTCGGTGGGTGAGTCGCCCTCGGACGATCGGCGCCGACGGTGGGCGCTGCGGTGCAGGACCGCGATCCGTTCGTGGCGGTCGGCGATCTCGGGGATCGCCGCGAGGTACGGCCGGGCGTTGCCGACCCAGCCGCCGAGCTCACCCCGGCCCGCCTCGACCGGCCGGTAGCCGAAGGTCTCGAAGTCCTCGGCGAAGAGCGTCGCGACGATCTCCGCCGTCTCCTCGTCGTACAGGGACGGCGAG
>NZ_JBAGLP010000104.1:0-309 GCF_036689775.1 Isoptericola haloaureus
GCCCGGTCGCTGCACGACGGGACGCCCCCCCGGGCGGTCGTGTCCGGCGGGGAGGCCGCGGCCCGGCGCGGCGGGGCGGCACCGGCCGCGAGCGCCGGGACCGGGCTGCAGGCCGGTCTCGCCGCCCTCCGGGGCGGCCGCGTGGGCCGGCCCCGGTCGGCCTCGTGCGCCTGCCAGTACGGCGGGCGGGACATCTGGCACCCGGCCCCGGAGTTCCTCTTCGGCGGGGGCGGCGGCCCCGTGCTGGATGGCGGCCCGTACCCCGTGACGGCGGTCGTCCCGGTCTTCGGCCCGGTCCGCCGGGTGACC
>NZ_JBAGLP010000092.1:0-391 GCF_036689775.1 Isoptericola haloaureus
GCCATCCCCGAGAAAGCGCTCCTGCCGATCGTCCGGTCCTGGCGCCCCGACCGCCTGGACCAGCCCGGCCGCGGCCCGATCGTGGCCGCGTCCGTGCTCCGTGCCTGGGCCGACCCAGGACCCCTCAACTCCGAACCCGCGGTCGCGACGCGCGCCGGCGCCGCCCCCCTCCCCGCCACCAGCGGACGAGCCGCCAACCGACCCCGCCTCAACCGCTCCGGCGACCGACAGCTCAACCGCGCGTTGCACACCATCGCACCGTGCAGCGCTCACCGCACCGTCGTCGGACCGCGGGGGCCGTCGCGCTCGTGGCGCCCGCCGCCCTGCCCGCCGCCTGCGGGGCCGGCGCCCCGCTGCCCGGCTACGGCGGCGGCGCGCCCGCGACCCCGTC
>NZ_JBAGLP010000009.1:0-314 GCF_036689775.1 Isoptericola haloaureus
GGGGGGGGGGGGGGGGGGGGGCGGGGGGGGGGGGGGGGGGGGGGGGGGGGGGGGGGGGGGGGGGGGGGGGGGGGGGGGGGGGGGGGGGGGGGGGGGGGGGCGGGGGGGGGGCGGGGGGCGGGGGGGGGGGGCGGGGGGCCGGCGGGGGGGGGACGTCGTCGGGCTCATGCTCGACATCGACGAGGCGTTCCTGCTCGGTGACCAGGTCGTCCCCCCCCCCACCCCCCCCCCCCCCCCCCCCCCCCCCCCCCCCCCCCCCCCCCCCCCCCCCCCCCCCCCCCCCCCCCCCCCCCCCCCCCCCCCCCCCCCCCCCC
>NZ_JBAGLP010000025.1:0-312 GCF_036689775.1 Isoptericola haloaureus
GGGGGGGGGGGGGGGGGCGGGGCCCTCGCGGGCCCCGGCGGACGCCCGACCCCCCGCCCCCCCCCCCCCCGGCCCCCCCCCCCGCCCGCCCCCCCGGCCCCCCCCCGGGGCCGGGCGGGCGGCGGCGGACCCGGGGCGCCGCGGGGCGGGGGGGGCCGCGGGGGGCCGGAGCCCCCCCCATCTTGGGACGCCCCCGGGGTGCGGGCGGGCGCCCGCGGGGGGGGCCGCGGGTCCGCAACCGCCGGCCAGTCCGGGGGGCCGGGGGCGGGCCCGGGCGGTGGCGGCCCGCTGACGTTCAGCACCGGGGAGACC
>NZ_JBAGLP010000034.1:0-353 GCF_036689775.1 Isoptericola haloaureus
CCGGCATCACCCGCTCCGGTTCGCCGGTCCGGGCTGCGACAGCCCGATCTGAGGCGTTGCCAGGGCTCCCGTGGGAGCACCCGCAACGTCGCGCGGCGGCCGCGCCCGCCGCTGTGGGGATGAGATCTGCAGGTGCTCCTGGTCGGAGACCTGCGGATTTCAGGCCCACAGCGCGGACAGGGGCAGGGCCGACGCCGAGACCGCCGACCTGCAGCGGGGTCACACCCCCGGCCGCCATGACGTACCAGGACGTCGCGCCGGAGTGCTGGATCTGGAAGTAGCCCAACCCCACCCCGGCCCCCATGAGGCCGGAGGCCCCGCCCACGCCGACCCGCACCGGCCCCCCCCCCCCC
>NZ_JBAGLP010000043.1:0-363 GCF_036689775.1 Isoptericola haloaureus
GGATGTGCTCGTGGGACACCCCGGCCGACGCCGTCGACGCGTTCGTCGCGGCCGTCGCCGCCGAGCTGGCGTGACCCTCCCCGATCTTGTCGGCAGTTCGGCGTCGGGTCGGCCCCCCCACCTGCCGGCCCGACGACGCACTGCCCACATGATCGACCCACCACGCCTCGTCGGGGGGCGGGAGCAGGCGCAGCCCTCGCGCCTCCTCGCGCCCGGCCCGCGGGAACTGCGACCGCCACCTCGACGCCACCCACCGCGGCGCCGCGCGGCCCCGCGCCGTGCACCGCAACGGTCGGCCGCCGACACCCCCCCCGACCGCGTCGTCCCCCCGCCCCCCCCCCAACCGCCCCCCCCCCCCCTCCC
>NZ_JBAGLP010000055.1:0-312 GCF_036689775.1 Isoptericola haloaureus
ACCCCTCGCGGGTTGGGGGCCTGACTGCTCTCTGCACGTGTATCGGGGAACGGTCGGTGCGCACGGCCGGCCGAGGGCGTGGGAGAATCGCGGCCAGATCGGAGAAGAGAGGCCGAGCGGGAACGTCGCGCCGCGCGGCACGGCAGATCCCGGCGATGTGCGAGAGAGGCGCCGACGGCCACCCTCCCCAGCAGGCCCCCAACCTCAGGCGGGTGGGGGGCCTAACTGCTTACACCCCCCCCCCCCTCGCCCACCGCGCCCCCAGGCCGACCCCCGGGGCCCGGCCGCGGGGGGGGGGGGGCCGGGCCCCCC
>NZ_JBAGLP010000095.1:0-58573 GCF_036689775.1 Isoptericola haloaureus
GCCGCCAGCGACCGTCCTGAGCCAAGATCAAACTCTCCGTAAAAGAGAGAAGACACCACCAACCACAACAGGCCGGCGACGCCATATCGCTACTGGCCCGACCCCACAAACTAGCAAAACAAGCTGTCCAATCTCGTCCAAAGGAACCAATAAAGGTTCAAAATTTGGCATTGACTATCAAACACACTGCTGAATTCTCAAACAACCGACACACACCATCCAAGACCGGAACAACCCGTCCCGACCCCGTCCGAGGCAACCCCCCTAACTTAGCATTTCGCTTTTCTCTCTGCAAATCGCCCTGATCTCGCGATCAATGACGACTCGGACAAAAGAGCGTCGTGCTCCACCCGGTTCAGGGCGCACAATGCTACCTGTCCCGGAGGGTGGTGGTCGTCAACTCCGGCCCGGCCACCGAACTGAACCGTCGCGGTTCGTTCATCTGGTGTCCGTCGGCCCGTCGGGCTGACATCAGAGAACATTACCGACGTGTATCCCCGAGAGTCAACGCGGGACGACGTGGCGCGCGCCACTGTCGACAGGAACCGCGGAATTCCGCGCCTCTCCGCCGCTGATCCGGCCGTGGCAATCCTGTGGGCGGGTTCCTGAGCCCGGTCGGCGCCGCCGGACTCGCCCGGCGAGCAGCCGGCGGGTTCCATCGTCCGCGTCCACCCCGTCGACACCGGGGCGACAGGACGCACCGCCGCGGGACAACACCTCTCGTCCGCCCGGCGTGCGAGCACCGGGCGGACGAGGGCCCCGACAAACGGGCACCCGGCCGACCGCCAACCGGCAGGGACTGTCGGGCGACGGGCAGCCGGCCGACGCCGGAGCGTGGAGCTCCATCACGAGGACGTCGTCCGCAGTAGGCCGACCCCGGGCCGGGCAACGTGGTGTCGGCCCGACGGCGCCGTGCATCGGGGAGAAACGGGCCGGCCGCCCGAGCGGGCTGCGGCGGCCGGGTCGTGGCCTCGCGTCGTCGCGTCGTCGCGCACCCGGCCACCGGAGGCGTCCTCGTCCCCTCGGGAGCGTCCAGGAGGAGGCACCACGGCCGGCTCCGAGGACGCGGGGCGTCCGCTCCATGCCAGGAAACGAGAACGACGCCCGCCAGCAGTGCTGGCGGGCGTCGTGTCTGGCGCGCCCGGAGGGATTCGAACCCCCAACCTTCTGATCCGTAGTCAGATGCTCTATCCGTTGAGCTACGGGCGCAGACCGTCCGATGCGTTCGCACCGGCCGACGAGAACTCTACCGCCCTGACGGCCGATCCCCAAACCGGATCGGCCGTTCGTGACCGACGCCACGAGCAGCCGGTAGAGCTGCAACAGAAAAGGCCCCGGGCGTCGAGCACCGAGGCCTTCCTGGCGGAGACGGCGGGATTTGAACCCGCGAACGGGTTGCCCCGTTACCACCTTAGCAGGGTGGCGCACTAGACCAGACTATGCGACGTCTCCTTGCGGCCGGCGACGAACCACGTCCCCGTGCCGCGGCGACCAGAGTAACCGCCCGGGGCACGATGGGGCAAAGCGCCGTCGTATCGTCGGGGCATGACGCGCACCACAGACGGTGAGGACTACGACGTCCTGGTCATCGGCTCCGGGTTCGGCGGCAGCGTGGCCGCGCTCCGCCTCACCGAGCGCGGGTACCGCGTCGGTGTCCTGGAGGCCGGGCGCCGGTTCGCGGACGACGAGTTCCCCCGCACGTCCTGGGACCTGCGTCGATTCCTCTGGGCACCGGCCCTCGGATGCTTCGGGATCCAACGCATCCACCGGCTGCGTGACGTCGTGGTGCTGGCGGGAGCAGGCGTCGGCGGCGGGTCGCTCGTCTACGCCAACACGCTGTACCGGCCCGTCGGACGCTTCTGGCAGGACCCGGCCTGGCGAGGCATCACCGACTGGGAGGCCGAGCTCGACCCGTACTTCGACCAGGCCGAGCGCATGCTCGGCGTCGTGGACTACTCCCGCACCACGCCCGCCGACGAGGTGGTCCGCGACGTCGCTGCGCAGATGGGCGTCGGAGCGACGTGCCGCACGGCCCGCGTCGGCGTGCATCTCGGGGATCCTGCGAGGACGGAGCCGGGTGCCTCCCGCCCGGACCCCTACTTCGGCGGCGCGGGGCCCGACCGCCACGCCTGCCTGCACTGCGGCGAGTGCATGACGGGGTGCCGGCACGACGCCAAGAACACCCTCGTGAAGAACTACCTGCACCTGGCCGAGCGGGCAGGCGCCCAGGTGCACGCCCTGACCACGGCCACCGCCGTCGTCCCCCGGTCCGACGGCGGCTACACCGTCCGGACGCACCGCACCGGGCGCCCCTGGTCACGACGCCGGGCGCTGCACGCCGGGCAGGTCGTCCTCGCGGCCGGCACGCTCGGGACGCAGCGACTGCTGCACGCGATGCGCGACGGCGGCGCCCTCCCCCGGCTGTCCGACCGCCTCGGCGAGCTCACCCGCACCAACTCCGAGGCGCTGCTCGGGGCGGTGCGTCCGTCCGGCGCACCGGACGCGCCCGACTACTCCCGCGGCGTCGCGATCACCTCGGCGTTCGCACCCGACGCCGACACGCACGTCGAGCCGGTCCGCTACGGCCACGGATCGAACGCGATGGGGCTGCTGCAGACCGTCCTGGTCGACGGCCGGCGCCGTCCCGGCGACCGTCCGCGGGTCCGGCGCTGGCTGACCGAGCTGTGGCGACAGCGGCGGCACCTGCCCACGCTGCTGAACCTGCGCGGTTGGTCGCAGCGGACGGTCATCGCCCTGGTGATGCAGAACCGCGACAACTCCCTGACCACGGTCACCCGACGGGGGTTGTTCGGCCGCCGACTGACGTCCCGTCAGGGCACGGGCGAACCGAACCCGACGTGGATCCCGGTCGCCCACGACGTCGTGCGGGCCATGGCCGACCGGATGGGCGGGGTGGCCGGCGGGAGCATCGGCGACCCGTTCGACGTCCCGATGACCGCGCACATCCTCGGCGGATGCACCATCGGGGTCTCGGCGGAGTCCGGGGTGATCGACCCCTACCACCGCGTGCACGGGTATCCCGGACTGCACGTCGTCGACGGCTCGGCCGTGACCGCCAACCTCGGGGTCAACCCGTCGCTGACGATCACGGCCATGGCCGAGCGCGCCTGTGCGCTCTGGCCCAACCGGGACGAGCCCGACCGCCGGCCCGCTCCGGGCAACGCCTACACCCCGGTCGCGACGACCGCTCCCCGGCGACCGGTCGTGCCTCCGACGGCACCAGGGGCCCTGCGGCTGCCCCTCGTCGAGATCCGCTGAGACGACGACCGGGGTGCGACGTCGTGCGTCGCACCCCGGTCCGTCCGGCGGAGGGCGGGGGATTCGAACCCCCGGTTGCTTGCGCAACAACGGTTTTCAAGACCGTCACATTCGGCCGCTCTGTCAGCCCTCCTCGGCCCGACAGTGTAGTCGGGCCCGTTTCCGGCCCAGCACGACGGTCGGGGGACGGAGCAGCTCCGTCCCCCGACCGTCGTCCGACGTCGTCAGGCCGGCTGGCTGCCCGTCCGCAGCTGCCGCATCGCGAGCTGCACCAGCGAGGTCAGCGTCTGCTTCGTCGCCGCACGCGACCGCGCGTCGGTGTAGAGCATCGGCACGTGCGCCGGGATCTGCAGCGCCTCCCGCACGTCCTCGAGGCGGTGCTTGGCCACGCCGTCGAAGCAGTTGACGCCCACGACGAACGGGACGCCGCGCGACTCGAAGTAGTCGATGGCCGGGAAGCACTGCTCGAGGCGGTCGGTGTCCACGAGCACCACGGCACCGATCGCGCCCCGGACCAGGTCGTCCCACATGAACAGGAAGCGGTCCTGACCGGGAGTGCCGAACAGGTACAGCCACAGGTTGCCCGGCAGCGACACGCGCCCGAAGTCCATCGCCACGGTGGTCGTGGTCTTGCGGTCGGTCACACCGCCGGCGTCGTCGACACCCATGGAGTGCTCGGTCATCGCCGCCTCGGTGTTCAGCGGCTCGACGTCCGAGATGGACCCGATGAACGTCGTCTTGCCCACGGCGAAGCCGCCGGCGACCACGATCTTCGTGACGGTCGGGGCGGCGCTGTTCTCGCCCGCCGTCGACTGCGCCGGCCCGGCGGTCTGCGCGGGCGCGGAGGCCGTACCGCTCGAGGCCTGCGGGGCGGCAGGGGTCTCCGCCGCCGGGGCGCTCTGCGCCGGCGGGGCGGGGTGCTGGTTGTGCGCCGGGGCGGCGGGTGCGGCCGACTCGGTCTCCGCGACCGCACCACCCTGCTGCGGGGCGGCCGACGCCGCGGAGGCGGCCGGAGCCGACGCTGCGCCGCCGAGGACGCTCTGGCGCGCCGGGCCGCTGCTCGCACCGACGGAGGGAGCCGCGCCGCCCGTCGACGCGCTCATCGCACCGGCAGGCTGCGAGACCGGCGCCCAGCTGGGAGCGAACCCGCCCGAGCCTGCGGGCGACGCACTGTCAGAGGGCGGAAATGCCATTGAGAACACTCTCCAAGACGCTCAGGGAAAGTCCCGAGTGGTTGCTGCCGTGGCCCGTGTGGACGTTCACCGGGGCCGAGGTGTGCACGGTGATGTGCCCCTCCTCCTGCATGTCCGCGACCAGGACGCGGACCACACCGAGGGGGAGCTTGAGCAGCGCCGACAGTTCGGCGATCGACACGTAGGTGTGCGCGGCGTGCTGCAGGATCGCGCGCTTCTCCGGTGTCAGACCGTGGCTGCTCACCGCCCCCGGCATCACCTCGACGAGCGCCTCGAGCGGCAGGTCGGACATCGACGAGCGGACACGACCTCCCGTGACCGCGTAGGGACGCACCGTGGCAGCCTCGTAGCCGTCCGCGGATTGCGCGCCCAGGGAACCGAACGGTGCGTGCGTCATGCTCTACCTCATCCCACCTGTGCGGAGCGCTGGTTGCCGTCGACCGGAAGGTTGCCGCGCATCTCGGAGATCAGCTGCGGCGTCAGCGTCGACTCCGTGCGGGACACCAGAAGAGCCATCTCGTATCCCACGAGCCCGATGTCGCAGTTCCCGTCGGCCACGACCGCGAGGACCGAGCCGTTCGAGACGTTCATCAGGAAGAGGTACCCGTTGTCCATCTCGATGATGGCCTGGCGGACGTTGCCGCCGTTGAGCTGGCGCGAGGCACCACGGGTCAGGCTCGACATCCCCGACACGATGGCGGCGAGCTGGTCGCCGCTCGTCCGGTCGAGCTGGTCCGACATCGCCATCAGGAGACCGTCGGCCGAGACCACCAGGGTGTGGCGGCTGCCCGGAACGGTCCGGACGAAGTTGTCGAGAAGCCACCCGAAGTTGGTCGCTTCAGTACTGAGGGTCACGCTTCCTCCTCGTCAAGTGCGCTGATCTGCGCAGGTCACCGCTGGTGCGGAGCCGATCCTTGGACATCATTCACGCTCAGGGGCCCATCCGTCGAGGCCCCCTCGTCGGTCTTCTCCGAACGGCCACGCGCCGTGGCGGTCTGGAAGGCCGACAACCGAGCGCGCAGCTGCTCCGGGTCACGCTCGATTCGGGCGGTGAAGCGCTCCGGGGGCTCCACGGTCTCGTCGCGTCGGTCGCGGCGCGTCAGCCCGTTGGCTGCCGGCGCCACGCTGGCGGGACGATAGGTCTGCTCCTCGTTGGTCGTCGTCACGTTCTCTTCCTGGAAGACGCCGCGCTGCATCAGCGTGGACATCTCCTCGTACAGGACGGCCGAGGCCATCCACTCCGACCGCGCCTCGACGGTGTCGGAGACGTCCTGCGGGTCGAACGCGTCGACGTCGGCCGTCTCGGTGGATCGCAGCGGAAGGACGGAGTCGCCGTAGGACGTCCGGGACGGACGCTCCCCGTTCACCGTCGGGTCGGTCTGGGTCTCCCTCGCCGCCGGAGCAGGCTCCGCCGACGCGGACGCCGGCGTCGACGAGGCGGCGGGCTCCGGCCGGAACGGCACCTCGTCCGCCACGGGCGGGGAGAACGCCGACGGCGCGGAGCCGTCCGGACGCGCCGCTCCCCAGGCCTCGTCGAACGGCCGGTCGGCCGGTCGACGCTGGGCGGAGGGCAGCGGGAGCTCGTCGGGACGCGGTGCCGGCACCGGTGCGGCGCCGTCCTGCGGGGCGGCGTCCAGGGTGGCGGCGTCCTCGACTCGGGCCGGGCCGCCGTCACGGGGTGCGGGCACGGTCGACGGCGTCGCCGAGGAGTCGGCGGTCGGCGCGGTCAGCGGGTCCACCCCGCCGGCCGAGCCGACCGGCTGCGCGGAGTCTCCGCGGGTCACGGACCCGACGGCGGACTCCGGGGCGTCCTTGGGGGCCGGCTTGCGACCGAACAGCCCACGCTTGCGGTGCGCCGTCGACGAGCCGCCCTCGGTGCGCCGCGTCGGGAGGTCCGACATGAGCTCCTCGAAGGCGGGCAACGCCGCGAAAGCGGCGCTCGACGCGGCGGGCGCGGACTCGGCGGCGGACGAAGCGGGCGCCGAGTCGGCGGAGGCCGCCTCGGGCTGCGTCGCGGGTGCCGGCCGGTGGTCCGCCACCGGTGCGGCCGGGACGGCCGGGGCCGGTTCCGCAGGCGGCTGCCAGGCCGGAGCAGGAGCGGGCGTCGCCGCGGTCCGCTCCGGCGCGGGAGCCGAGCTCGCGGACGTCGGCTCCGACGCGGCCGGACGCTCCGGGACGGGTGCCGGCGCAGGGGCCGGGGCGGACGCCGGCGCGGGAGCCGGGACCGGCGACGGCGGCACGACCTGGTCGGACTCCGGGCGCTCGGACGGCGCCTCCTCCTCGACCCGCGGGGCCGGGGCCGACTCGGACGTCGAGGTCTCCAGCTCGGGGACGTCGGCCGGGTCGTCCGTCACCGCGTCGAGCTGGAGGGTGCTCTCGGCGAGGTTGTCCATCGTCCGGAAGCTGGAGAACAGGCCGGTGCGCTGCTGCGGGGCGACGGGCTCCGTCGTCGGCTCGGCGTCGGGCAGCGCGATGGCACCGGACTGCGCCTCCGGCTCCGGCGGCCCGGTCGGGGACGGCCGGCGGCTCGGCAGCGAGGCCGCCGCCGGCTCGACCGCGGTCGGCGGGGCCCACGCGCTGTCTCCGGGGTCCGACTCCTCGAGGTGCGGCGTCTCGAGCGGCGGCAGCACGATCGCCTCGGTCGGGGTCGCGGTCGTCTCCGAGCGGCGGCGACGCGGCATGCCGGCGCGGGTCGTGCCGTCCGTCAGCGCCGCGATGTCGACCGGTTCGACCTCGGGCGCCTCGGGGGCGACGCTCTGCATCGACGACGTGGCCGGGGCCGGTGCCGGAGCCGCGGGTGCGGGCGGCGCGGGCGCCGGCTCGACCGGGGCGGGGGCGGGAGCGGGCTCGGCCGGCGCGGGAGCCGACGCCGGCGCGTGGTCCTCCCCCGGGACCGGGACGGTCGACGGCTCGCCCTGCGGCAGCGGGGTGTCGGTCGACGGGCTCGTCAGCTGGGCGGCGGAGGCCTGGGTCGACGCCTCCAGCGGGTCGGTCGGCTGCGGCAGCGGCATCGCCTCGTCGGCCACGAACAGCTCGTCGGGGAAGGTCACGGTCGCGACCGTGCCCTTGCCGTCCCGACCGCTCGAGAAGTCGACGTGGACGCGCAGACGCTGCGCCAGGCGGCCGACCACGAACAGGCCCAGGCGCTGGGCGCCGACGGCGTCGGACGCCGCGGACGAGGCGACCTTGGCGTTGGCGTCGGCGATCTCGGCCGCCGACATGCCCAGGCCCTGGTCGACGACGGAGACGACGACGCCGCGCGTGTCGCGCGAGGCCGTGACCTCGACCGCGGTGTGCGGCTCGGAGAACATCGTCGCGTTCTCCAGCAGCTCGGCCAGCAGGTGAGCCGCGTTCAGCGCGTTGTGGCCGAGCATGTGCGGGTCGGCCTGCAGGTTCAGCCGGACCCGGTCGTACAGCTCGATCTCGGAGGACGCCGTCCGGATAACGTCGGAGATCGGCATCGGGGTGCGCACGCGGCGGCCGGAGTCGATGCCCGCCAGGACCAGCAGCGACTCGGCGTTGCGGCGCATACGGGTCGCGAGGTGGTCCAGCCGGAACAGGTTGGACAGCGTGCCCGGGTCCTCCTCGGACCGCTCCAGCTCGTCGAGGAACGCGAGCTGACGGTTCAGGAGCACCTGGTCGCGGCGGGCCACGTTGACGAACATCTCCGCGATCGAGCCACGCAGCGCGGCCTGCTCCCGCGCCACCTCGATCGTGGTCGCGTTGACCTCGTTGAACGCGTTGGCCAGACGACCGATCTCGTCCGTGGACTCGACCGGGATCTGGACCACGTCCATCTCGGGTGCCTGGCCCGGCACCGCCATCTGCTCGACCATCTGCGGCAGGCGGTCGCGCACGTCCGCCGTCGCGACGGTCAGGCGCCGCAGCGGCGTGACGATCCGGCGCGCGATGACCAGCGCCAGGACCAGCGAGATGAGCACGATGCCGAACGTGGCGGCGACCGTGCCGATCGCCTGGTTGCGCGCGTCGGCCGAGGCCTGCGCGGCGTAGCTGACGGTCTCGGTCCGGACCTCGTCGCGGACCGGGCGCATGGAGTCGATCCAGCCGGCGGAGAGCTCGGACCAGCTGTTCGCGGTCTCCGGCTCGATGGAGGAGAAGTTCACGTAGCGGAGCTTGAACCGCAGCTCGTCCAGCTCGTCGGAGAACGGCGGGACCGTGATGTCCAGGCCGAGGCGGTCGGCCTGCGCCTGCGCGGCGACCTGCAGCTCGTCGGTGGTCTCGATGGCGTTGACCATCCGGCTGACCAGCTCGCCGTCGCGGTCCTCGCCCTGCTGCGCCGCGCGGGCGGCGTCGGCCAGCGCCAGGCCCACGATCGGACGCTCGATCGTGTTGGCCAGCATCACCTCGTCCATCGCGACGTAGGCGTTGAGCAGCTCGGCCAGCCCGGAGTCCGTGGAGGACGCCGACACCGCGCGCGGGAGGTCCAGGGCCCGCTGGATGATGTCGGTGTACTGACCGGTGGCGGCGGTCTCGGTGATCTGGCCCGCGATGACCTTGCGCTGCAGCTCGTCGAGCGCGCGCCGGTCCTCGAGGGTCACGTCGATGGCGTCCTGGACGTTGACGCTCAGGGCGTCCGTCTCGAGAGCACGCAGCTCCTCGTCGCGGGCGTCGACGGCCTCGTCGGTCTGCTCCTGCGCGGCGACCAGCTGTTCCATCGCACCGTCGGCACCGTTGAGCGCGGCGACGGCGAGCGCGCGCTCGGTCGCCACCGCGGTGCCTGCGGCGTCCTGCGCCTCGAGGCTGTCCACCAGCTCGGACGTCTGGTCCGCGCTCACGGCGTCCTGCAGCGCGCCCCAGGAGATGTAGGCCGCCGCCAGCATCAGGACGAAGATCGGCACGGCGAGTGTCGCCAGGATCTTCCCGCGAACGCCCAACCTGCGGAGCATCTGGACCTCTCTCCATCACTTATCGTTCGAGGTCGGCGGGGGGTCACCCTCCCCGAACCTCCGGCATGTCGCCACCCGCCGGCGGGACCGCTTCCCCACGCACGACGGCGCGCGCGAGTAGTCTTCGTCGGTGTGCGAGCCGTCACGATATCGGGCGATGGGCCCACAGCGAAACTCACCACGAGCCAGGTCGAACCAGACGAACCGGGCGAGGGCGAGATCCTCGTCGACGTCGCCTCGAGTGGCGTGAACCGTGCTGACCTGCTACAACGCGCCGGGCTCTACCCTCCGCCACCCGGCGCCCCCGCCTGGCCGGGGCTCGAGATATCCGGCACGGTCGCCCGGCTCGGCGCGGGCGTGTCGGACCGGCGTGTCGGCGACGAGGTCGTCGCCCTGCTCGACGGGGGCGGCTACGCGGAGCAGGTCGTCGTCCGCGCGAGCCAGACGCTCCCCCGACCGGACGGCGTCGACCTGGTCGACGCGGCCGCGCTGCCCGAAGCTGTCTGCACGGCCTGGACGAACCTCGTGGACACCGCGCGGCTGCAGGCGGACGAGACGTTGCTGGTCCTCGGCGGGTCCGGCGGCGTCGGGAGCATGGCCGTCCAGCTCGGCCACGCCCTCGGGGCCCGCGTGGTCGCCACGGCGGGCGGACCCGAGCGGGCCGCGCGCTGCCGCGAGCTCGGGGCCGACGTCGTCGTCGACCACCGCACCGAGGACGTCGTGGACGCGGTGCGGGCCGCGACCGACGGCCGGGGCGCCGACGTCGTCCTCGATGTGCTCGGCGGCGGAGGCCTCGGCGACAACGTCCGCGCCCTCGCCCCGGGTGGCCGCCTCGTCGTGATCGGGCTGCAGCAGGGGCGCACCGGCGAGCTCGACCTCGCCCGCCTCATGGCGAAGCGCGCCCTCGTCACGGGGACCCTGCTGCGGTCGCGCAGCCCGCAGGAGAAGGCCGCCATCGTCGAGGCCGTCGGGGAGCACGTGTGGCCGCTCGTCGCCGCGGGCCGGGTCCGCCCGGTCGTGCACGCCCGGCTGCCCTTCGACGAGGCGGACCGGGCCCTGGGGATGCTCGAGTCCGGCGAGGCCTTCGGCAAGGTGCTCCTGCTGCCCTGACGTCGCGGCGCGCGCGGGGCAGACTGGGACCATGACGGACGAGCATCCCGGCGAGGCGTCGGCACCGGAGCCCGCGGAGACCTCACCCGCCGCACCGGAGACCTCCCGCATCTCCGAGCCGGCCAAGGTCATGCGGATCGGGAGCATGGTCAAGAAGCTGCTCGACGAGGCACGGGCCGCCCCGCTGGACGCCGCGGCGCGCGGGCGGCTCGCCGAGATCCACGAGAGGTCGCTCACCGAGCTGGAGGACGGGCTCTCGGAGGATCTCGTCGCCGAGCTGCACCGCATCACGTTGCCGCTGACCGACCACGACCCGCCGTCGGACGCGGAGCTGCGGGTCGCCCAGGCACAGCTCGTCGGCTGGCTCGAGGGGCTCTTCCACGGCATCCAGACGGCGTTGGTCGCCCAGCAGATGGAGGCGCACCACCAGCTCGACCAGATGCGGCGCCAGCTACCCCGCGGCGCACGCCCCGGACCGGGTCTCGCGGGCAGGGGGCCGGAGGACGGCGACGACGCCGCGTCGCCGGGCCAGTACCTCTGAGCCGACGCCCTACTCGCGCCCGGTCGCCGTCATCGCGATGGCTCCGGACACCAGCACCAGGCCGACGATCTCCGGCCAGCTCGGCAGCTGCCCCAGGACGACGGCGCCGACCACCGTGGCCGTCGCCGGCAGCAGGGCGAGCAGCACGGCGAAGGTCGCCGTGCCGATCCGGCGCAGCACCACCTGGTCGAGCACGTACGGCACCACGGACGAGCACACGGCGACCACGAGCAGGAACCCGAGCAGGCGCAGGTCCGGGACCACCGTGGTGACCGAGCCCGCGAAGAACGGCGCGAACACGACGGCACCGGTCGCCATGCCTACGGCGAGCCCGTCGATCCCCGCCCCACCGCCGGCCACGCGCTTGCCGAGCACGATGTACCCCGCCCAGCAGGCAGCGGCGGCCAGCACGGCGACCAGGCCGACCAGCGCGTCGGAGCGGGCCAGGTCCCCCTCGAGCGTGACGCCGGCGAGCAGGATCACGCCGGCCGCGGCGACGACGATCGCGCCGCGCTCGCGCCAGCCGCGCCCGGTGATCGCGGCCACGGCGATGGGACCGGTGAACTCGATCGCGACCGCCACGCCCAGCGGCAGATGGTCGATGCCCACGTAGAAGACGATGTTCATCGCGGCCAGCGCCACGCCGAACAGCCCGGCGCCCACCAGCTCCTGGCGGGTCCAGCGCCGGCGCCAGGGACGGCGCCAGGCCACCAGGACGACGGCGGCGAGCACGATCCGCCACCAGCTCACCGTGGGCGCGCCGAGGGTGTCGAAGAGACCGACCGCGACGGCCGCACCCAGGTAGAGCGTCAGCCCGGAGGCGACGAACAGCAGCGGTGCCGGCACACGGTCGGCAAGGCCGCCAGGGGCCGACGGCGGCGAGCCGGGCCGGGCGGGGGAGGTCGCGTCGGGCACGCGGGGAGCCTACGCGGCGCGGTCGTGTCGCCGCGCGAGGACCGGCCGCAGCCGCCAGGATGTCACCGAGAGGTTCCGGGACGAGATGTCCATCGACCTGCACGAGGAGCTCGGCATGGGGTTCGGCGAGGCCGTCACGACCGTCTTCGGCAAGTACGCGACCTTCTCGGGGCGGGCACGCCGCGCGGAGTTCTGGTGGTGGTACCTGTTCGTGCTGCTCGTCAGCATCGCGCTCTCCGTGATCGCGGCCGCCACGGGTGGCTTCACCCTCGACCCGGACACCGGGATGCCCGAGATCGGCGGCATGTACTACGTGACGCTCCTGGTCGGTCTGGCGCTGCTGCTCCCCAACCTGGCGGTGACCGTGCGCCGTCTGCACGACACCGACCGCTCCGGCTTCTGGTGGTTCATCGGTCTGGTCCCCCTGGTCGGATGGATCATCCTGCTCGTGCTCATGGTGCTGGAGGGAACCACGGGACCGAACCGCTTCGGCCGCGACCCGAGGTACCGGTCCGACCTGCCGAGCTGATCCGACCTGCCAGGCTGACCAGCGCCGACGACCCGATGTGGAGAAACCCTGATGATCTCCTGGACGTGAGGTGTGCGGTGCCCTAGGTTCGGCACGCGTCGGCACGCAGGGTGGCGACGATCGACCGTCACGAAAGGCACATCATGGGATTCGGCGAAGCCGTCAAGACCGTCTTCGGCAAGTACGCGACCTTCTCGGGCCGAGCCCGCCGCTCGGAGTTCTGGTGGTGGGCCCTGTTCACGTTCCTGGTCAGCATCGTGGTGTCGATCATCGTCAGCGCCACCGGCGGCTACTCGATCAACACCGAGACGATGATGCCGGAGTTCGGCGCCAGTTACCTCCTCGTCGTCGTCGTGAACCTCGCGTTCCTGCTGCCCTCCCTCGCCGTGACGGTCCGTCGTCTCCACGACACGGACCGCTCCGGCTTCTGGTGGTTCATCGGCCTCGTGCCGTTCGTCGGCCCGATCGTCCTGCTGGTCTTCATGGTGCTGGAGGGCTCGCCGGGCGCCAACCGCTTCGGCCCCAGCCCGAAGGGTGCCGCCGCGCCGGTGCAGCCCACCGTCTGAGCACCGCCGTCGTCCCGCGCACCTGACGCCGGGCCGGACGGCGGCCCGAGGCCCGGCCCGGCCTGCGCCCGCCGCGCACCGGCGGGGATGCGCAGGGCCCTCGCGACGTCGTCGTCTCCCGAAGTGGAGGCCGCCCAGCGGCCGTGAACGCGACGTCTCGAGGGCCCTGCGCATCCCCGCCAGGAACGAGAGCTACCCCTTCACCGCCCCCGCCAGCATCCCGCGCACGAAGTAGCGCTGGAGCAGCAGGAACACGATCAGCGGCACGATCATCGAGATGAACGCCCCGGCGGTCAGGATGTGCCAGTCACCGCCGCGGGTACCCGCGAGCTCGGCGACGGCCACCGTCAGCGGCCGGTACTCCGGTGCCGCGAAGGTCAGGCCGACGAGCAGGTCGTTCCAGACCCAGAGGAACTGGAAGATCCCGAACGCCGCGATGGCCGGCACGAGCAGCGGGAACAGCACGCGGAAGAAGATCTTCACGTGCCCCGCCCCGTCGACGCGGGCCGCCTCGACGAGCGACCGCGGGATGTCCTTCATGAAGTTGTGCAGCAGGAACACCGCGAGCGGCAGCGCGAAGATCGAGTGGGACAACCACACGGCCCAGAACGACCCTTCCATGCCCCAGTTGTTGTAGTTGGTCAGCAGCGGCACGAGGGTGACCTGGATGGGCACCACCTGCAGCGCGAAGACCGCCACGAACAGCAGGTTGCGGCCGGGGAACTCGATCCACGCGAACCCGTAGGCCGCCAGCAGCGCGACGGTGATCGGGATGATCACCGCCGGGATCGTGATGACGAAGGTGTTGATGAACACCTCCGACAGTCCCGTCCCGCTGCCGTAGAGCGCCTGGTCGTAGTTGTCGAGCGTGAACTCCGTCTCGCCCGTGAAGATGCCGGGGATGACGGTCCACCAGCCGCTGCGGCGGATGTCGATCTCCGGCCGGAACGACGTCACGAGCAGCCCGACCGTGGGAATGGTCCACAGGATCGCCAGGATCACCGCGGTCAGGGAGGCCCAGGGCGAGGTCAGCCGACCCTTGGTGGCGATGGCCCGCTTCTCGAGACGCGTCAGTTTGCGTTCCTTGACCGGAGCGGTGTCCTCCGTCTCGGGGTTCGTCGTGGGGACGGGCGGCGTCGTACTCATCGAATCTCCTCCGACCTACGCATCTGCCGCACGTTGTAGGCGACGATCGGCACGACCAGGATGAACAGGACCACGGCGAGCGCAGCGGCCAGTCCCTGGTTGTTCTGGCGGAACGCCTGCGTGTAGAACTCGTTCGCGATGATCTGGGTGCCGAACTGACCGCCGGTCATGGTGCGGACGATGTCGAACGCCTTGAGCGTCGTCATGGCGATGGTGGTCAGGACGACGACGAGGGCCGGCCGGATGCTCGGCACGGTGATGTAGCGGAACATCCCCATCCCGTGCAGCCCGTCGAGGCGGGCCGCCTCGACGATGTCGTCCGGGATGGCCTTGATCGCCGCCGCGAGCACCGTCATGGCGAAACCGGTCTGGATCCAGATCATGACGACGATGAGGAACGCGGTGTTCCACGGTTCGCCGATGAGGAACTGCTGGGGTGGCAGTCCGAGCCAGACCAGCAGCTGGTTGAGCAGACCGATCTGCTCGATGCCCGGCTGGTCGGGCCGGAACTCGTACACGAATCCCCAGATGATCGAGGCGCCGACCATGGAGATCGCCATCGGGATGAAGATCAGCGTCTTGGCGATCTTCTCGAAGCGGGCACGGTCGACCAGCACCGCGTAGACCAGCCCGACGAACGTGCTCACCAGCGGGGCCAGGATCACCCAGGCCGCGGTCACGACGAGCACCTTCTGGAACTGCGCACCGGTGAACATCGTCACGTAGTTGTCGAACCCGACGAACTCCGTGGTGGTGCGGTTGAAGAACGAGTTGAACAGCGTCTCGAGCCCCGGGCGCAGCAGACCGTAGGCGATGAGCAGCAGGGCGGGGCCGACGAAGCCCACGGCGACCACCCACGACGGGATGCGCTTCGGCCGGTCGACCAGGAACAGGATCAGGCTCATCACCGCGACGAACAGCGCGATGCCGACGCCCATGACGACGAACTTCTGGGTGACCGTGTCAGGATTCAGCAACCAGTCCACGACATTCTCTCCTCACGGCGTAGGACGGACCGGGTCCGCCGACGGCCTGTCGGCGGACCCGGTCCGAGGACGTCACGGCCAGCTGTTCTCGATCTGGTCGGTGACCTCCTGGGTGGAGGAGCCGGTCACCCAGTTCACCATCCCGGTCCAGAAGGTTCCGGCACCGACCTCACCGGGCATCAGGTCCGAACCGTCGAACCGGAACACGGTGTTCTCGTCCGCGAGGATCGCGGCGGCGTCCTGGTCGAACTCCGTGGCGAGGTTGCTCACGTCCAGGCCGTTGTTCGCGCTGATCCAGCCGCCCTCGGGCGTGGCGATGGCCTTCTGGTTGGCCCAGTCGGCGCTGGCGAGGTAGGTCTGGAACGCCTGCACCTCCGGGCGGTCCTCGAACGCCAGCACGAACTCCCCGCCGCCCAGCATCGGCTGGGTCTCCCCGTCGCCGGGCAGGTAGAAGGCGTAGACGTCACCGTCCGACCCGACCTCGGTCCCCTCCGGCCACTGCGTGGCGTAGAAGTTGGCCATGCGGTACATCCAGCAGGTGCCGTCCAGGACACCGACGCCGGCCTGGTCCCACGGCGTGGTGGCGATCGAGTCCACGCCGCCCAGTCCCGCGTTGACGTAGTCCGGGTTCTTGAGGATCTCCCCGGCGGTGTCGAACGCGTCCACGATCTGGGGGTCGTTGAACGGGATGTCGTGCATGTACCACTGGTCGTACACGTCGGGGCCGGCCGTGCGGAGCACGACGTCCTCGATCCAGTCCGTACCGGGCCAACCGGTCGCGTCACCGGACTCGAAGCCGACGCACCACGGCAGGACCTCCTGCTCGGTGGCGATCGTCTCGCTGAGCTCCATCAGCTCGTCCCAGGTCTCGGGGACCTCGTAGCCGGCGTCGGCGAACATCGCCGGGTTGTACCAGACGAACGACTTCGCGTTCGCGCCCAGCGGGGCCGCGTAGAACGTGCCGTCGACCGAGCCGTACTCCTTCCAGTCCTCGCTGAAGTACTCGTCGACGTTGGCCGCGGTCGCCTCCGGAGCCTCCACGACGGCGTCCGGGAAGTCGGACACGATCGTGTTCAGCAGGCCGGGCTGCGGCATGTAGGCGATGTCGGGGGTGTTGCCCGCCTGGATGCGGACGAGCAGCTGCGCCTCGAACTCGCGCGAGCCCTCGTACTCCACCGTGACGCCGGTGCACTCCTCGAACGCGTCGTAGGAGTTCTCCTGCTGCGTCTGCTCGGGGTCGACGATCGAGGTGTAGATGCTGACGCTCGTGCCCTCGAGGTCACCGAACTCGTCGTACGCGGCACAGTCGATGTCCGCGGCGGCACCTCCGCCACCGCCGTCGCCCGTGTCGTCGCCGCCACCGCCGTCGTCGTCCCCGCCGCCGCACGCAGCGAGCACGAGGGCGAGACCGGCACCGGCGGCCACCGCCGCCAGACGTCGGCGCGCGCTCGTCGTGGTCCTTCGTGTCATCGCAGACCCTCCACTCCATCGTGTGTGGTCGCCCGGCGGCCGTCCGCCGTCGGACTCGTCCAGGACTTTCGACCGGCCGCCACCGGACACGTCGTTCCTGGTGAAAGTCGACCGCAAGGTTTCACGCGGTGCAACCTCACAGCGCGCACAACTTGATGACGATGCCGTAACGATCAAGACGGGGTCGGATCTGTGACACCCTTGAGCCGACACCGTCGGACCGCACCGGAAGGACCACCATGATCGAGCTGAGGACGCCCCGTGAGATCGAGGAGATGCGTCCTGCCGGCCGGTTCGTCGCCGAGACGCTGCAGGCTGTCCGCGAGGCCGCCGAGCCCGGCGTCAACCTGCTCGAGCTCGACGCCCTGGCGCACCGGCTCATCAAGGAGCGCGGTGCGGAGTCCTGCTACATCGACTACCACCCCTCCTTCGGCGCGAGCCCGTTCGGCAAGGTGATCTGCACCTCCGTCAACGACGCCGTGCTCCACGGGCTCCCGCACGACTACGACCTCGTCGACGGGGACCTGCTCACCCTCGACTTCGCCGTCGCCGTGGACGGCTGGGTCTCGGACTCGGCGATGTCCTTCGTCGTCGGCGAGTCGCCGTCCGAGGAGCGGGCGGCCGCGGACGAGAAGCTGATCCGCACCACCGAGGTCGCGCTCGAGGCCGGGATCGCCGCCGCGCAGCCGGGGAAGAAGGTCGGGGACATCTCCGCCGCGATCGCCGCGGTCGCCCGGGAGGCCGGCTACACGATCAACACCGACTTCGGCGGTCACGGTGTCGGACGCACGATGCACGGCGACCCGCACGTGCCGAACGACGGCCGCGCCGGGCGCGGCTTCCCACTGCGTCCCGGGCTCGTCATCGCCATCGAGCCGTGGTTCCTGGAGACCACCGACGAGATCTACACCGACGACGACGGCTGGACGCTGCGCTCGGTCGACGGCTCGCGCGGGGCGCACAGCGAGCACACGATCGCCATCACCGCCGACGGTCCGATCGTCCTCACCGCCCGCGACTGACCCCCGCACCCCGCCGAGGCAGGCACCCTCCGGCCGAGGTAGGCAACTTCTCGACGAGGTAGGCAGCTCCCTCTCGGGGCCGCCGCAGACGCCGCCGGAGGTTGCCTCCCTCGGCCCACCTTTGCCTACCTGGTGGGAAGGTTGCCTACCTCGGCCCGCCTTTGCCTACCTGATGGGAAAGTTGCCTACCTCGCCGGAGAACTGCCTACCTCGGCGGGAGGAGGGAGCGGAGCACCTCCACCGCGCCGTCGTCCTCGATCGGCCCGGTGACCTCGTCCGCGGCCGCCTGCACGGCGTCGTCCGCGTGCCCCATCGCGACGCCGCGCGCCGCCCAGCGCAGCATCTCGAGGTCGTTGTGCCCGTCGCCGATCGCGACCGTGCGGTGCGGCTGCAGGTGCCGCCGTCGCCGCACCTGCTCGAGCGCCGTCGCCTTGGACACCCCCAGCGGGGCGAGGTCCATCCAGGCGCTCCACCCCACGGCATAGGTGACGTCCTCGAGGCCGAGGTGCTCGACCAGCTCGTGGAAGTGCCCCGACGTCGAGTCCGGCCGGCGCACGATGACACGGGTGACCTCGGTGGACCAGAGGTCCTCCATGGGGACGATGACGTGCTCGCCCTCCAGCTCGCCGTCCGGGAAGTGCTCGGTCATCCGGAACCCGACGCCGAGGTCCTCGACGGCGTACCGCGCGTCCGGGAGCTGCTCGCGCAGCAGGCGCAGCGCCGGTTCCGGGTCGAACGTCACGACGTCCTCGGTGGCCCACCCCTGCGGCGACGCCGGGTCCAGCCGGACCGTGACGGCACCGTTCGAGCACACCATCCACCCGGTCCCGATCCCGAGAGCGGACGCGACCGGGAGCATGGCCAGCAGCGACCGTCCGGAGGCGAGCACGACCTCGTGCCCGGCCTCGCGGACCGCTCCGACGGCCTCGCGCACGGCGTCGGTGAGGTCGCCGTCGTAGGACAGCAGGGTCCCGTCGATGTCGAGGGCGACGAGCATCGGGCCGTCCGGAGGCAGGGTCCGGGCCATCTCAGCGCACCGGCTCGAGGACCTCGAGTCCGCCGAGGTAGGGGCGCAGTCCCTCGGGGACCCGCACCGAGCCGTCCGGCTGCTGGTGGTTCTCCAGGATCGCGACGATCCACCGGGTGGTGCCGAGGGTGCCGTTGAGGGTCGCCACGGTCCGCGTGCCGTGCTCGGCGCGCTCGCGCACGTTGAGCCGCCGCGCCTGGAACGTGGTGCAGTTGGAGGTCGAGGTCAGCTCGAGGTAGCGCTGCTGGGTGGGCAGCCACGCCTCGCAGTCGAACTTGCGCGCCGCGCTGGTGCCGAGGTCCCCGGCCGCCGTGTCGATCACCCGGTAGGGCAGCTCGACCGCGGCCATCATGGCCTCCTCCCAGGCGAGCAGACGCTGGTGCTCGGCCTCGGCGTCGTCCACGGAGCAGTAGCTGAACATCTCCACCTTGTGGAACTGGTGGACGCGGATGATGCCGCGCACGTCCTTGCCGTGCGAGCCCGCCTCGCGGCGGTAGCAGGCGCTCCAGCCCGCGTACCGCTTCGGGCCGTCGGACAGGTCGATGATCTCGTCGCCGTGGTAGCCCGCGAGCGCCACCTCGGAGGTGCCGACCAGGTACAGGTCGTCCCGCTCGAGGCGGTACACCTCGTCGGAGTGCTCCCCCAGGAACCCGGTGCCCCGCATCGTCTCCGGGGTGACGAGCGTGGGCGTGATCATCGGGGTGAAGCCCTCGGCGACGGCCTTGTCCATGGCCGCCTGCAGGATCGCGAGCTCGAGGCGGGCACCGACGCCGGTGAGGAAGTAGAACCGCGACCCGGAGACCTTCGCGCCGCGCTGGGTGTCGATCGCGCCGAGGCCCTCGCCGAGGTCGAGGTGGTCGCGCGGCTCGAAGCCCTCGGCCGCGAAGTCGCGCGGCGTGCCGACGGACTTGACGGTGACGAAGTCCTCCTCGCCGCCCGCCGGGGCGCCCGCGACGATGTTCGGGATCCGGAACAGCAGCTCGTCGAGCTCGGCCTCCGCCTCGTTCGCGGCGGCCTGGTGGTCCTTGACCTCCTGGGCGAGCTGCTTGGTGCGGCCGATGAGCGCGGCCTTCTCCTCGCCGGTCGCCTGGGCGACCTGCTTGCCCATCGCCTTCTGCTCGGCCCGCCGGGACTCGAACTCCGCCAGGGAGGAGCGCCGGCGGGCGTCGGCGGCCAGCGCCGCGTCCACCAGGTCGAGGTCCTCGCCGCGGGCACGCTGGCTCGCGCGGACGGCGTCGGGGTTGTCGCGCAGGAGACGGATGTCGATCACGCCCGCCAGCCTAACGGCCGCGCGGACTTCCGCTCCCGGACGTCCGCGCGGCGACGCGCCGCCGACGCCGTCGTGCGGTCGAGGGGGATCAGTCCTATCTTTCGGTCATGCCCTGGGAACTCACCGTCGGGATCGTCGCACTGGTCGTCGGCCTGACCGCACTGGTGGTCGCGCTCGTCGTCCTGCGCCGCAGCCGGCACGCCGCCGCCCCGTCGTCGGGGCGGGGGACGCCGACCGACCGTCCGCAGCGTCCCCAGCTCGCCGTGGTGGTCAACCCCTCCAAGGAGAGCACCCAGCAGGCGATGGAGACCGTGCGCCGGGTCGCCGGGGAGGCGGCGCTGCCGGCACCACGCTTCTACGAGACGACCGTCGACGACCCCGGCACCGGGCAGGCCCGCGCCGCCGTGCGCGACGGGGCCGACATCGTCGTCGCGGCCGGCGGGGACGGCACCGTCCGCGCCGTCGCCGAGGGCATGCTCGGGTCCGAGGTGCCGATGGGCATCATCCCGGCCGGGACGGGCAACCTGCTGGCACGCAACCTCGACCTGCCGCTGACCGACCCGAAGGACGCCCTGGCGGTCGTCCTCGGCGGGATCGACCGGTCGATCGACGTGGGCCGCGTCCGCGTCACCGAGCGCCCGCCCGACGAGGAGCCGGACGACACCGACCACCTGTTCCTCGTCATCGCCGGCCTCGGCTTCGACGCCGCGATGGTGGCCGACGCCGACGACCAGCTCAAGGCGAAGATGGGCTGGGTCGCCTACTTCCTGGCCGGGGCGCGCCACCTGCACGGTCGGCGTATGGCCACGCGCATCACCGTCGACGACGAGGAACCGGTCGAGGCCAGGCTGCGCAGCATCATGGTGGGCAACTGCGGCCGGCTGCCGGGCGGCATCAACCTGCTGCCCGACGCCACGCTCGACGACGGCGTGCTCGACGTCGCCGCGATCGACACGCGCGGCGGGCTCGCGGGCTGGGCACAGCTCTTCGGCGAGGTCGTCGCGCAGGGCATGGGCGTGCAGAACGACATGCGGGCCAAGATCGGCCGGATCGACCACGTCAAGGCCCGGCGGGCCACGATCCGCGTCGAGGACGGCGAGCAGGCGCAGGTCGACGGCGAGGTGCTCGGCAAGGCGGTCCAGATCGAGACGTGGGTCGAGCCCGGGGCGCTGGTGGTCCGCGCGCCCGCCTGAGCCGCATAGGCTGACGGGGTGCGTCTCCTCGTCCGACTCGTCGTCGCCGTGGTGGCGCTCCTGGTCACCGCCGCGTCCGTCGTCCTGCCGACGAGCGCGCACGCCGAGGAGTCCGCCGCCCCGACCGACACGCCGCTCGTGCTGGCCGGCGTCGCCGGGCTGCAGTGGACGGACATCGACGCCGCGCGCACCCCGCACCTGTGGCGGCTGGTGGGCGGCGGGTCGGTCGCGTCGGTCTCGGTCCGCACCCTGACCCCGACCTGCCCGCGGGACGCCTGGCTCTCGCTCTCCGCGGGCAGCCGGGTCGTGACCGAGCGGCCCGAGGACACCGGCGCGGGCGCGGACGGAGGCAGCGCCGGCGGGGGCGACGACGGCGAGGACGACGGCCGGGCGGCGGCCGGGGAGCCGGAGCAGCCCTGCCCGCCGTTGCCCGCGGTCCGGGGGCCGGACGGCGGCGGACCCACGCAGGTGCCCGGCTGGGACGCGCTCGTCGACGAGGACGCCCTGGCCTCCACGGGTGCCGAGCCCGGCACCCTCGGCGAGCTGGCCCGCACGGTCGGCACGTGCACGACGGCGGTCGGCCCGGGCGCAGCTCTCGCGACGGCGGACCGGTCCGGCGACGTGCTCCGCTACCTCGCCGGCCCCGACGACGTCACGGCGGCGGCGGACCTGACCACCTGCCCCGTGACTGTGGTCGACCTCGGCGAGCTGCCGGACGCCGCCACCGAGCGGGCCGACGCCGTCGCCGCCGTCGACGCGGCCGTCGGACGGATCGCCGACCTGCTGCCCACCGGTGGCCGGCTCGTGGTGGCCGGCCTGGCCGACACCCCGCTGGGCCCCGCCGACCTGCAGGTGGTGGTGGACTGGACGCGTCCGGGCGGCCAGGCCACCTGGCTGACCTCCACCTCGTCACGCTGGCCCGGCGTGGTGGTGGCCGGCGACCTGTCCGCGACGCTGGCCGACGCCCTGCTCACCGACGCCGATCCCGACGAGCTGGCCGCCGCCGAGCAGGACCCCGACAGCAGGCTGGCCGGGCTCGTCTCCGCGTTCACGGGGTCCCCGCTGGAACGCGGCGAGGACCGCCGGCTGTCGGTGTTCCGCACCGTCGAGAACCGGCAGTACCTGTCCGTCCTGACCGAGACGCTGCCGCGCATGACGCCGGTGCTGGTCGGCGTGCTCGCGATCGGCGTCGTCGGCGTCGTGACCGGGCTGCTGCTCGCGCGTCGCCGGCGCACCGGCGACGCCGCGTCCGCAGGGTCCCCCGCGGACGTCCCGCCGCCGTGGCGCACGGGGCTGGCGATCGCGGTGCTGACCGTCGTGGCCTCGCTGCCCGCCGCCGCCACCCTGGCCACGCTGTCGCGCTGGTGGGTGTGGCCGGTCCCGGTCGCGGTCCTGTGCCTCGCGATCGGTGCCGCCGCGCTCGCCGTGGCGCTCGGCGCGTGGTGGGCCCGGCTGCTGCTGCCGCGCACGCCGTGGCGGCTGCCCACGACTCTCGCGGCGATCACCTGGCTCGTGCTCACGGTGGACGGACTGACCGGCACCACGCTGCAGCAGGGGTCGCTGCTCGGCCCCGCCCCCTCGCTCGGGGCGCGCTTCTACGGGTTCTCCAACTCCGTGTTCGCCGTGTACGCCGTCGTCGGCCTCGTGCTCGCCGCCGGCGTGGCCGCGCTGCTGCGCGACCGGGGCGCCTCCCGCCGCGCCCAGGCGTGGTCGGCCGCCGCGGTCGGCACGGTCACCGTGCTCGTCGACGGGCTGCCGCCGTTCGGCGCCGACCTCGGCGGCATCCTCGCGCTCGTGCCCGCCTTCGCCGTGCTGGTCCTCGGCGTCGCCGGGATCCGGCTGACCTGGCGGCGCGTGCTGCTCGTGCTGGCCGCCTCCGCCCTCGTGGTCGCCGTCGTCGCCGTCCTGGACTGGGCCCTGCCCCCGGCGACGCACCTGGGCGGGTTCGTCGACTCCGTCCTGGACGGCACCGCCCTGGCGGTGATCGCCGGCAAGGCGGCCGGAGCCTGGGCCACGGTGGCGAACCCCGCCGGGGCGTTCGCCGCCGTCGTCTGCGCGCTCGCGGCCTGGGCCGTGATCGACCCGCGCCGGGCCCGGCTCGACGGCGTCGCCGCGGCCTACGCCCGCGAGCCCCTGCTGCGCCGCGCCGTCCTGGCCGTCGTCACGGTCGGCGTCGTCGGCACCGTGGTCAACGACTCGGGCGTCGTGGTGGCGATGTACGTGCTGCTCGTCGGCACGCCGCTGCTGCTCGTCGGCCGCCTCGAGGCGACGCTCACCCCGCCCGCCGCACCCTCCGGCGCCGCCCGGGGCACGGGACGCCGGATCCTCGGCGTGGCCGCCGGCGTCGTGGTCGCGCTGCAGCTCGGCGGCGCCGCGGTGCCGGCGGGCGGCATGTCCCACGCCGGGGACGTCACCGCCGGTGGTGATCCCGTGCTGACCGACGAGGAGCCGGTCGTCGTCGTCGGCACGAACGGTCTGCGCTGGCAGGACGTCTCCCCCACCCGCACCCCGACCCTGTGGGGCCTGCTGCGCGACGGCGCGAGCGCCGGCGGGATGACGACGACCGTCACCGGACCGTCCGGGGACTGCCGGGCCGCCGGGTGGCTCAGCCTGTCGGCCGGCCGCAGCACCGTCACCGGCGCGTTCGACGACGGCACCTGGCGCTGCACGGACTGGGGGGTGACGGCGGACGGCGAGGGCGCCGTCGTCGACGGCTGGGACGCGCTGCAGGCCGAGCAGGCGGCCTCGGAGTTCAACCCGCACCCCGGGGTGCTGGGCGAGACCCTGTCCGCGGGCGACGTCTGCACGACGGCGGTCGGCCCCGCGGCCGCCCTGACGCTCGCGGGCCGCGACGGCACCGTCGAGCGGTACCGGACCCTGGACGCCGCGCTGCAGGACCCGGACGACGTGTTCTCGTGCCCGGTGACCGTCGTGGACGCCGGCGCCGCGCCCTACCACCCGACCGGCGAGGGATCGGACGCCCGGCCCGTGCCGACGGACGCCACGCAGCCCGGGCCGGAGCGCGACGCGATGCTGCGCGACGTCGACGCGACGGTGCGCAGCGTCCTGCTCGCCGCCCCGCGGGACGTCACCGTGCTCGTCGCCGACATGGGGAACCCCGCGCCCACGCGGCCGGCGCTCGGCGTGGGCGTCGCCCGGACGCACACGGACGCCGCGCCGTCGTACCTGGCGTCCTCGGCCACCCGCTGGGTCGGCGTCGTCCGGCTGCTGGACCTGCCCCCGACCCTCGTCGCGGACTTCGACCTGCCACGGCCGACGGACTTCTCCGGGGCGCCCGTGACGCTCAGCGAGCAGCGTCCGAGCGGCACGGGCGCCACGGTCCGCGACCTGTCGTCCCTGACGGAGCGGGACCACGGCCTGCGCGAGGTGACCGGCGCCGTGACCGGGCTGCCGACCTACGTCGCCCTCGCCGCCTTCGGCCTGGTCGTGCTCCTGCTGCCGACGGTCCGACGACGCGCCTCCGACCGCACCACCCGGCTGTGGACGGGTGCGCTGGAGACGGTCCTGCTGGTGTGCGCGGCGATCCCGGCGGCCTCGTTCCTCATGACGACCTGGTCGTGGTGGCGGATGCCGGACCCGCAGGCGGGTCTGTGGGTGGCGCTCGCGGGCGGCACCGCGCTGGTGGCTCTCGTCGGGACCCTGGCGCCACGTCGCCCGGCGTGGGCGGGCACGGTCGTGCTCGCCACGGTCACGTTCGTGGTGCTCACCCTGGACGCGGTGCTGGGCACACCCCTGCACCGCGGCAGCCCGCTCGGCGCGGCACCCACGCTGGGCGGCCGGTTCTACGGCTTCGGCAACCCGACGTACTCGGTCTACGCGGTCGTGGCGGTGCTGGCCGCCGCCGGGCTCGCGACCGTCGTCGCACGGCGGTGGGGTCGGGTCGCCGGCGCCGTCGTCGCGGGCGTCGTCGGCCTCGTCGCACTGGTCGTGACGGTCTGGCCCACGTTCGGCGTCGACGTCGGGGGCGGGCTGGTCCTGGTCCCGGTGTTCGCCGTCGTGGTGCTCGCGGCGCTCGGCGCGCGGCTGACCTGGCGCAAGCTGCTGGTCGCCGGGGGCGCCGGCGTGCTGCTGGTCGCCGTCATCGGCGTCCTGGACTGGCTGCGGCCGCCGGCGCAGCGCTCGCACCTGGGCGCCTTCGTGCAGTCCGTGGTGGACGGCACCGCCGTCGAGACGATCTGGCGCAAGGCGGGCTACGCCCTCGGCTCCCTGGACGGCGGTCCGCCGGCCTGGCTGTCGCTGGCCGTCCTGCTCGGGGTCGTGGCTGCCCTGTGGGCGGGTCCACGCTTCTCCGCGCGATGGCTCGAACGGGCCGAGGAGGCGTGGCCCCTGCTGCGTCCGGTGCTGGTGGCGCTGCTCATCGCGGGCGTGGGCGGTGCGCTCGCGAACGACTACGGCATCCGGGTCGTGACGATCATGCTCTTCCCTGCGGTGCCGCTGATCGGTCTGCTCGTGCTCCGCACCGACGATTCTCGACAGATGTCTGCCAACTGAGTCACATCTTTTGGTTGACACTCGTCATAAGTGCCCCTAGATTCGGGGCCATGGTCATTGACGACCGCGCGGCGCGGATGCCGCGCCAGCGGGCGCTTCAGTCGCCTACCGGACCCGTGATCGCTGCGACGTCGCCGCGGAACGGGTCACATCACGCTCTCCGTCACGGACGCGAGAGGAGGCTCCTGCTCCACACCCCGGAATGAGAAACCCCGCCCTGTCCGTATCCGTCGTGGCGGCGACGGGGACGTCGGCGGGGCACTCACGCACTACATCCAGGAAGGCAAGTGCGATGTCCCATTCTATGCGTTCACGTGCTCTCGCGGCGGTAGCCACCGCGGCGTTGGCACTGCCGATCGCAGCGGCGACGGCGTCGGCCCACGACGGCGTCGACCACGGCTCCGAGGACGGCGCCGAGGCGGCGCTCGACTGGTCCAACTACGAGAAGATCCTGCTCACCGAGAACACCGGCGAGCCCATCGCCATGGCCGTGATGCCCGACGGGTCGGTGCTGCACACCGCCCGCGACGGCGCGATCCGGCACACCGACCCCAGCACGGGCGTCACCGAGGTGGTCAACACCGTCGACGTCTACGCCAACTCCGAGGACGGCATGCAGGGCATCGCCCTGGCCCCGGACTTCGAGGAGTCCGGCTGGGTGTACCTGTACTACGCGCCCCGCGTCATGGACGTCGAGGGCTACCCCACCACGACGCCGTCCGGCTCGGCCCCCAACTCCCTGCCCGAGGGCGAGGACGAGTCCTACTGGGACCAGTGGAAGGGCTACAACCAGCTGACCCGCGTGCAGTGGGACGCCGAGGCCGGCGCCCTGGACATGAGCACCGAGCAGGACCTCCTCGAGGTCGAGGTCCAGCGCGGGCAGTGCTGCCACGTCGGTGGTGACATCGACTTCGACGCCGAGGGCAACGTCTACGTGTCCACCGGCGACAACACGCCGGCCGGCACCCCGGGTTCCAACGGCTTCGCCCCCAACAACAACGCGCCCGGCATGAACCCCGGGTTCGACGCGCGGCGCGGCGCCGGCAACACCAACGACCTGCGCGGCGCGATCCTGCGGATCCACCCCGAGGAGGACGGCAGCTACACGATCCCCGAGGGGAACCTGTTCGCGCCGGGCACCGAGGGCACCCGTCCCGAGATCTTCGTGATGGGCCTGCGCAACCCGTTCCGGATCGACGTCGACGACGTCACCGGTGCGGTGAGCTGGGGCGACTACGGTCCCGACTCGGGCGTCGCCAGCGACGAGCGTGGCCCGATGGGCTACGTCGAGTGGCAGAGCACGACGACGCCGCTCAACGGCGGCTGGCCGTACTGCCACGGCCCGAACGCCAACTACAACGAGTGGGACTTCGAGACCGCGACGCAGGGCGACTGGTTCGACTGCGAGGCCGGGGCGGAGAACAACTCCACCTGGAACACGGGTCTCGACGTCCTGCCGCCGGCGACGGCGCCGCAGGTCTACTACGGCGACAACCCGGGTGACCAGCCGTTCGACGAGTTCGTCGAGTTCGAGGCGCAGGGCGGCCAGGGCCCGATGGGCGGCCCGACCTTCGCCTTCGACCCGGAGGGTCCCGAGACCCAGTGGCCGGAGTACTGGGACGGCAAGGCGTTCTTCTACGAGTTCTCCCAGGACTACATCGCCGGGATCACCATCCCGGACCGTGACGGCCCCGTCACGCACGTCGAGCACGTGCTGCCCAACGCGGCCCTGACCGACAACGTGCAGGCCATCACCGACAGCCCGATCGACATGGAGTTCGGTCCCGACGGGTCGCTGTACATCCTCGACTATGGCAACGGCTTCTTCCGGCAGAACCCGGAGGCGGGCCTGTACCGCGTCGACTACGCCGAGGGCAACAAGGCCCCGACCGCGGTCATCGAGGCCGACCCGATCTCGTCCTCCACGGCGCCGCTCGAGGTGACCCTGGACGGCTCGGGCTCGACCGACCCCGAGGGCGAGGAGCTCACCTACGAGTGGGACACCAACGGTGACGGCACGTTCGACGAGACCGGCGTGGAGATCACCACGACCTACACCGAGCTCGGCCAGTACACCGCTCGCCTGCGGGTCACCGACCCGGCCGGCCGCATCGGCCTGACCTCCGAGCTGATCACGGTCGGCAACGTGGCGCCGACGCTGACCGCCGACTACCCGGCGGACGGCGCATTCTTCGCCTGGGGCGACGCCGTGCCGTACGCGTTCAGCACCTCCGACCCGGAGGACGGCACCGACACGGTGTGCTCGAACCTGTCCTGGACGCTGGGTCTGGGCCACGACACGCACGCTCACCCCGAGGTGCTCGGCAGCGGCTGCTCCGGCGCCTGGGTCACCCCGGCCGACGCCCCGGAGCACGGCGAGACGGAGAAGCTGTACGCCGTCGTCGTGGCGAACTACACCGACCAGGGCAACGGGGACATCCCGCCGGCCCAGGCCGAGGTCTCGCTCCTGCTCAACACCTTCACCCAGCAGGCCGAGCACGCCGACACCCTCTCCGGCGTGGAGGTCGTCAGCGACGACACCGCGGGCGGCCTGGCCAAGGTCGTCTCGTTCGACGCCGGTGACCACCTCGCCTGGGACCCGGTGAACTTCGCCGGGATCGACGGCGTCGAGGTGACCGGTGCCGGGACCGGCACGATCGCGCTCCGCTGGGGCGCGGCCGACGCCGAGCCCTTCGCCACCGCCGACCTCGACTCGTCCGGCTGGTCCACCGTGGCCGCGGACGTGACCGCGTTCCCCGAGGGCACCGGCGAGCTCTTCGTCACCTCCACCGGCGGCGTCGAGCTCGACACCCTGGAGTTCCAGGGCGACGGCGTCAGCGACGTCACCCCGCCCGAGGCGAGCCACTCGCTCGACCCGGCCGAGCCCACCGGTGACAACGGCTGGTACACCGGCGAGGTCGAGGTGGCGATCAACGGCACCGACAACGGCGAGGTCGCCGACGCCGAGGTCTCCTACGACGGCGGCGAGACCTGGGAGAGCATCCGTCACCGCTGGTTCGGCATCCAGCCCGTCACGCTCGACTCCGACGGCGTGCACGACCTGCAGTACCGCGTCATCGACAGCGGCGGCAACGTCTCCGAGGTCGGCGAGGTGACCGTCTCCATCGACACCACGGCCCCCGAGGTCGCGGTGACCGGTGTGGCCGACGGTGACGAGCTCGGCTCCTCCGAGGTCCTCGACCTCGGCGCCGAGGCCTCGGACGCCACCTCCGGTGTCGCGTCGTGGAGCCTCACGCTCGACGGCGAGGAGATCGAGGTCGGCGAGATCGAGCTGTGGACGCTCGACCTCGGCGACCACGAGGTCGTCGCGACCGCGACCGACGAGGCCGGCAACACGGCCGAGACGACCGTGAGCTTCACGGTCACCACCTCGGCCGCCGACCTCGCGGCGCACCTCGACCGCCTCGAGGAGGCCGGCGAGCTGTCGACGTCCGAGTCGGCCCGCCTGCACGCCTTCCTCGAGCAGGCCGAACGGCACGCCGACGCCGGCCGCGACGCCAAGGCGGCGAACGCCCTGCAGCGGTTCGCCGACGCCACCGACGAGGAGGTGCTGATCCGCGACGCCGAGGCGCTCATCGCCGAGCTCGGCTGAGCCGCTCTCCGGAGCACCGGGTGGGGCGGGGCCACCGAGGCCCCGCCCCACCACCCGGGCGGCACCGCAGCCGCCCACCGATCCACCTGTGCAGCACCGATGCTGCCCACCCAAGGAGGAACCGCAGTGACCACGCACAAGACTCGTCGCCTCTTCGCGACCACCGCTGCCGGCGCCCTGCTCGCCGCCGGCCTGTTCGGCGCCGGGGCCGCCAACGCCGTCCCGGACCACCCGCACGGCGACGACTACCCCGGCGAGGGCCAGGGTCGGACCGTTCCCGCCAACAAGATCGGCATCCAGCTCTTCAGCTACCTCGGCTGGCAGCGCGACATCGGCGTCGACGGCGTCATCGACGGTCTCGAGGAGGTCGGCCTGCGCAACGTCGAGGGCTTCGGGACGCCCGGAGGCTTCTTCAGCTCGTACGGGGACTACTCCGCGTCGGAGTTCCGCACCGAGCTGCGCGACCACGGGATGCACATCCCGAGCTCGCACGGCAGCACGAACGAGGAGACCTTCGACACCACGCTCGAGCTCGCGAAGGACTTCGGCCAGAAGCACGTGGGCTCGGGTGGCTTCGCGGCCCCCGGTATCGGGGGCGGCTACGAGAACGTCATCGCCACCGCCGAGACGATGAACCGCCTCGGCGAGCGCTCGGTCAAGAACGGCACCGGGAAGTTCTTCGGCCACAACCACGCCGGTGAGTTCCAGACGATGTACGAGGTCCCGGAGACGGGCGAGATGAAGAGCGCCTGGCACATCCTCGAGGAGAACACCGACCCGCGGTACGTGGCCTTCGAGGTCGACGTCTACTGGGCCGTCTCGGCCGGTGTCGACGTGGTCGAACTGCTCGAGACCTACGGCGACCGCATCGACCTGCTCCACATCAAGGACGGTCACGCGCCGTACACCCGCGACACCCTCACCGACGTCGGCGAGGGCGACATCGACTGGGCCCCGATCCTGCGGGCCGCGCACGGCAAGATCGACTACTACATCCTGGAGCGCGACGGCGCCCCGAACAGCATCGAGTTCGCCCAGGACAGCTTCGAGTACCTCTCGACGCTGCGCTACTGAGACGCACCAGCGCCACGCCGCGGCCCCGGTCATCCTCGCGATGGCCGGGGCCGCGGTGCATCCACGACCCGCCCACCGGGCGAACACCGGGTAGACCGTGACGCCCGGCGGGTGGCGTCGAGGGGGTGAAACCAGGAATCCTTGCGCCCGCACAGACGTTGTGCAAAGTGGAACAAGCCCAACAGCCAAGGAGAGTTGTGCGACGCATCCCGAGAAAGGTCGAGATCGAGGACGACGCGGGCAACGTCACGCGGTACGTCCGACACGAGAACGGCCTGGGCTACGTCTCCCCCCACGCGACCGTCCACCCGGAGGCCCGGATCGAAGCCGGCGCCTACGTCGAGGCCGGCGCGCGGGTCGCAGCCGAAGCCCGGGTCGACCGGTTCAGCTGGATCGACGTCGACGCCGTCGTCGGTCCCCGTGCACGCGTGGGCCAGTGCGTCCACGTCGGACCGCGCAGCGTCGTGGGCGAGGACGCCCGCGTCGGCGCCTACGCCCAGCTCGGCGAGGACATCGTCCTCAAGCCGGGCGCGGACGTCGAGGCGGACGCCGTCGTGCCCGAGCGCACCGTGGTGCGCCCGGCACGACGTCAGCGCCACGACTTCAGCACCGCCGCCTGAGAGCCGTCACCACGAGGTGACGCGCCGCCCCCCAGGACGACGCCTCGCCGGGCGTGCCCGGCGAGGCGACCCGATCCTGGGGTCATGACGACAGCACCACGGCCGGCGACGGCGTCCGTCGCCGGCCAGCAGCAGCTGATCCTCCAGACCCTGCCGTTCGACGACGCCCGGGACGCCGAGGACGCCCGGCGCGGTCTGGTCGCGCGGCGCACGCCCGGCACCGTCACGGCCGACGACGGTCGCGTCGTGTGGGACGGCGACGCCTACGCGTTCCTCGACGGTGACGCCCCGGACACCGTGAACCCGAGCCTGTGGCGCCAGTCCCGGCTCGTCGCCGAGCAGGGGCTGTTCGAGGTCGTCGCAGGCATCTACCAGGTCCGCGGTCTCGACCTGTCGAACATCACGTTCGTCGAGGGCGAGACCGGCGTCGTCGTCATCGACCCGCTGATCTCGACCGAGACGGCGGCGGCCGCCCTCGCGCTGTACCGGGAGCACCGGGGCGACCGGCCGGTCACGGGCGTGATCTACACCCACTCCCACGTCGACCACTTCGGCGGCGTCCGCGGCGTCGTCGACCAGGAGGACGTCGACGCCGGCCGCGTCCCCGTCCTGGCGCCGGAGGGCTTCGTCGGGCACGCCGTCGCCGAGAACGTCTACGCCGGCACCGCGATGTCCCGCCGGGCCGGGTACATGTACGGCGCGGCCCTCGCCCGCGGACCGCAGGGGCAGGTCGGCGCCGGGCTCGGCCAGACCACGTCGACCGGGACCGTCACCCTGATCCCGCCGACGCTCGAGGTGACCACGACCGGGCAGGAGGAGGTCGTCGACGGGGTCCGCATCGTGTTCCAGATGGCCCCCGGCACCGAGGCGCCCGCGGAGATGCTGTTCTACTTCCCGGACCACCGGGCGCTGTGCGCCGCCGAGGACGCCACCCACACGCTGCACAACCTGCTCACGCTGCGCGGGGCGCTCGTGCGCGACCCGCACGTCTGGGCGCACTACCTCACCGAGACCGTCGACCTGTTCGGCCAGGACCTCGAGGTCGTCTTCGCCTCCCACCACTGGCCCACCTGGGGACGCGAGCGGGCGGTGGAGTTCCTCGAGAACCAGCGCGACCTGTACGCCTACCTGCACGACCAGACGCTGCGGATGCTGAACCAGGGCCTCACCGGCCCCGAGATCGCCGAGACCATCGAGCTGCCGCCCGTGCTCGAGAACGCCTGGAACGCCCGGGGGTACTACGGGTCGGTCAGCCACGACGTCAAGGCGATCTACCAGCGGTACATGGGCTGGTTCGACGGCAACCCGGCGCACCTGTGGGAGCACCCACCGGTAGAGAGGGCCCGGCGGTACGTGGACTTCATGGGCGGGGCCGACGCCGTCGTCGCCCGGGCCCGCGAGTCCTTCGACGCGGGCGACTTCCGCTGGGTGGCCGAGGTCGTCAACCACGTGGTCTTCGCGGACCCCGAGCACGCGGGGGCCCGCGAGCTGCTGGCCGACACCTACGAACAGCTCGGCTACGGGTCGGAGAACGGCACCTGGCGCGACTTCTTCCTGTCGGGGGCGACCGAGCTCCGCGACGGACGGTTCGGCACCCCGACCGCCACGAGCTCACCCGACATCGTCGGCAACCTCACTCCGGCGATGCTCTTCGACGCCCTGGCCGTCCAGGTGGACGGACCCCGGGCGTGGGACGAGCGGCTGTCGATCGACGTCGTCCTCACCGACACCGGCGACCGCTACCGGCTGCGTCTGGCGAACGGCGTGCTCACGTACAGCACCGCGACGCAGCGCGGCGAGGCCGACGCGACGCTGACCACCACCACCCCTGCGCTCCCGGCGCTCGCCCTGGGCGGCGCGACCACGCCCGACGCGCTGGAGGCTGCGGGCATGGAGCTCAGCGGCGACGCATCGGCGCTCCGGCGCCTCACGGCCGTCCTCGACCCCGGAGACCCCGACTTCGCGATCGTGACGCCCTGACCGGCTCGGCCGGTCGGGAGGGGCGTCCAGTCAGCGCGAGGAAGCGCGGCGGGGTCGGACCTTGTCGACGGCGCGACGCACCTGACGCGCCCCGACGGCGGCCATGACGTCGCGGTACTGCCCGGCGCGGTGGAGCTGACCCGCGAGGTCGTTCGACGACGGCCGGTGCCGCAGGTCGCACGGGACCTCGACGGCGACGTAGCCGGCGCGCAGGAGGTCGATCGTCATCCCGGTCTCGACGCCCCACCCGTGGGCGAGCGGCGTGGCCGCCTCGAAGGCGTCCCGGGTGAGGCACCGCATGCCGGACAGCGGCTGCGTGGGGCTCCAGCCCGCGAGGCGCTGGATCGCCCGGCGGGCCGCGCCCACGACGACGCCGCGCCCGCCGGCGCCCTTCTGCTTCGGCAGCAGCGCGATGGCGAGGTCGGCGACGCCCTCGCGGACCGGGGAGACCAGCGGGGCGGTGTTGACCGCCGTGTCGCCGAGGTCCCCGTCGACGAACAGCAGGAGGCGCGGGGCGCGGCCGTCCGCGTCCCGCATCGCCACGACGGCGGCGCCGGTCTCCATGGCGGCAGCCTTGCCGCGGTTGTGCGAGTGCCGCACGACCACCGCCCCGGCCTCGCGCGCGACGTGCTGGGTGTCGTCCTCGGAGCCGTCGTCGACCACGAGCACGAGGTCGACGTGCGGGATCGCCCGGGCGGAACGCACCGTCGCGGCGATGCGCTCGGCCTCGTCCTTCGCGGGGACGATCACCGCGACGCGCTGCGAGCTGCGGCCGTCCCGCGTGGTCGGCGGACGCGGCGTCTTGGCGACCGGCATGCTGGGCCGACGTCCCGCCGGCCGTCCCGTGGCGCCGCTGGTACCGCCCTCGGGGACGGTCGCGCCGTCGGTCCTGGTACCCCCTGGATCCGCGTTCACAGCTCCCTGCCTCGTGCGGTGGTCACGACCGCGGTCGTCGATGATCCCGGCCTGTCGCGCCGGGATCGGAAGTGCAAAGAACTTCCCTCGGAATCTTACGCCCAGAGTAGGGCGGACCGAAGGACCGACGGCCGGTGCGGCGGGGCGGAGCGGGTGAAAATTCCGTGAGGATCAGCGCAGCGTGACCTGGCGGGAGACAATCCCGGCCCGGGCGCGTCGCTGGGTGGCGTCCAGGGGCTCGTCCACGGCGAGCGCCGCCTCGAACCGGCTCGACAGGTCCTGGATCGGCTCGGCCAGCTCGTCGGCCTCCGTGCCGCGCGGCAGCTCCCACACCGGCACGACCAGACCGCAGGCGCGGAACATACCGAGGAACTTGCCCCCGGCGAGGCCGGAGTCGCGCTTCGCGTGCATCCGGGCGATGGCGTCGACGACGCGGTCCTCGTCCTCCGTGCGGGCCCACCGCACGAACTCACGGCTCATGCGGCACCAGTACGCGGCCTCGACCCCGTCGATCTTGACGGTGGGGACCGACTGGCCGGCGGCCTCGTCCAGACCCGCCTTGATCTCGTCGGTCATCTCGGCGGAGTCGTCGATCCAGTAGTCGTACCCCTCGTGCACGGTCACCTCGAAGGGCACCGAGTCGTCCAGGACGTCCTGCAGGCGCGGACCGTCCGCAGACACCTCGAGGTGCTCGGGCAGGATCCCGGTGCCCGGCTCGCCCTCGACGGCGGCCAGCAGCGCGGCGGCCAGGTCGCGGCTCAGGTCGTCGGAGTTCAGCACGCCCTGGACGCCGAGCAGCACGGTGCCGTCCTCGCGGCGCATGGCGGCCCACCCGCCGGGCAGCACCGTGGCGATGACCACGTCCTCGCCGCCGTGCTCGGCGGTGGTACGAGCGGGGGCGGTCGCCGAGGGCACGATCTCCCGCATCGAGACCCAGTCGGCCTCCCCGGACAGACCCTGGAACGGACGCAGCACGAATTCAGCGGTGGACTTGGCCATGGGTGGCATCCTAACGGGCCGCGATCCGCCGTGTCCCCGCGCCGCCGGCCGGGTGCCGGCTCAGCCGACGAGCTCGTCGAACAGCCGGGCGCCCTCGCCGTCGGCGAACCCGATGACGTTGCCGGACGGGTCGGCGAACCAGACCCCGTCGCCACCCTCCATGAAGCCGCGGACGACCCCGCTGTCGTCGTGCTCGAAGCCCTCGTAGCGGATCGGCTCGACGCCGTGGGCCGCGAGCTCGTCGACCACCGCGTCCACGTCGTCGACCATCAGGTGGAACACGGTGAACGACGCCGGGGTGTGGTCCTCCCCCTTGGGGTAGACGAAGACCGAGGTCCCCCCGGGCAGGTGCAGGACCAGCGAACCCCGGGCCTCGGTGACCTGCAGCCCGAGCACGTCGGAGTAGAACCGCTGGGCCGCATCGACGTCGTCGACGGAGAAGCTGGCGATCCCGCGCTGTGCAGTGACCATGACGCACTCCCTCGTGCCGCGACGGCACCCGGGGACCGCGACCGGTCCGTGCGATGAGGACGCCGCCTCTTCCAGGATGCGCCGACATCGGGCACCCGGCCGGGTGAAATCCGGCCGGGTGCCCGACGACGTCCCGCGGTGTCAGCCCCTGCCGGGCGTGGCGACGGTCAGCGTCGCCGCGGCGGCGTCGTCGACCACTGTGGTCTCCCGGTCCGTGGTGACCGTGACGGCGGAGGCCAGGTCGACCCCGGCCTCGCCCGGCCCGTGGGTCCGGAACGTGACCGTGACCAGCTCCAGGTCACCGGACGGCGCCGGCGAGGTCCCGAGCCGCGTGTGGACGACCTCCAGCGAGCCCCGACCGGCGCTCGTGTCCGAGTAGCCGCCCTCCGGCGTCGTGGCCGACCCGGCGACGTAGGTGAGGTCGCTGCGGTCGTACTCGAGGGTCAGCTCGTACGCGTAGAGGTCCACGACGTCGGACGCCGTGACGGTCACCTCGACCGTGTCGCCGGGCGAGGGGGCCGGGTCCGAGACCTCGACGGCGAACGACGGGTCGGCGTCGTCCGCGGTGGCCACGGCGGCACCGCCGGCGCACAGGGCGAGGCCGAGCACCCCGGCTCCCGCCAGGAGGCGGGTCCGACGGGTCCGCGCAGGGGTGGTGGGCATGGTTCGGTCCTCTCGGAGGCGGGTCGGCGGGACGGTCGCGCGGGTCACTGGTCCAGCTCCCCGTACAGGGCGGGGCTGGTCCGCGCGCCGGTGGCCTGCTCGAAGGCGTACGTGAGCCCGAGGAGCGTGCCCTCGTCGAAGTCGCGGCCGAGGAACTCGAGGTTCACGCCCGCGCCGTCGATCGTGTCGTCCTCCGGGATCGCCTGCCCCATCGGGACGGTGACGGCCGGCATCCCGGTGTTCGGGCTGAGGCGCAGGTTGCGGCCCTGGGTGCGGTAGGGGTTGCCCGAGGGGTAGACGAGCGCGTCGAGCTCGGCCTCGTCGAGCATGCCGGTGACGAGCTCCTTGCCCATCGCCAGCACCTGCGTGTGCGAGCCCTCCGGCCCGGCCCACGCCTCGTACTCCTCCTCGGTGACCGCGGCGCGCCGCTCGTACGTCCACTGACGGCTGGTCACGAAGCGCCCGGAGTCGATGATCTCGGGCAGCGTGCGTGCCTCGACCTCCGGAGCGAGGTACGCCTCGACGTACTCGGCGAGGTCGTGCCGGAACTCGGGCGTGCTGCCCGAGCCCTCGGCGAGCACCGTGGCGAAGGCGTCCGGCTCGGCGACCTCGACGACCTCGGCCCCGAGGGACTCGAAGGTCTCGACGGCCTCGGCCCAGAGCCGGTTCGTCGTCGCGTTGCTGCCGAGCATGGAGGGCACGTACCCGATGCGGGCACCGTCCAGGGCGTCGGCGTCGAGGTACGCGGTGAACGAGTCGGGGACCAGCCCGTCCTGCCGTGCGGTGACCGGGTCGTTCTCGTCCACGCCCACGACGGCGTCCATCGCCACGGCGGCGTCGGTGACCGAGCGGGTCATGGGGCCGCCCGTGTCCTGGCTGAGCGCCAGCGGCACGATCCCGTCGCGGCTCGCCAGCCCGACGGTCGGGCGGACGCCCACGAGCTGGTTGTAGGAGGACGGCACGCGGATCGAGCCGCCGGTGTCGGTCCCGAAGCCGATCCCGGCGAGGTTCGCCGCGATCGCCGCGCCCGTGCCGCCGCTCGAGCCGCCGGCGGTGCGGGAGGTGTCGTACGGGCTGGCGACGTAGGTGGTCTCGCCGGCCGGCTGGTACGAGGAGAACTGGGAGGAGAACCCGTAGGCGAACTCGTCGAGGCTGGCCTTGGCCAGGAGGACCGCCCCGGCGTCGCGCAGGCCGGTGACCATCGTCGCGTCGTCGGTGGTGACGTTGTCGTCCCAGCAGCCGCAGCCGGCCGTGGTCGGCATGTCGACGGTGTTGTAGTTGTCCTTCACGGCGACCGGCACGCCCAGCAGCATGCTCGTCATGCCGGACGCGGCGCGCTCAGCGTCGGCCTCCGCGGCCACCCCGAGGGCGACGTCGCTGGTGGAGATGATCGAGGCGAGCGGACGTCCGTCCTCGGCCGGGTCCACCAGCGTGCGGTCGTAGGCCTCGATGCGGTCGAGGTAGGCCTGCGTGATCTCCACCGAGGTGGTGACGCCGGCGTTCATGGCGGCCTGCATGTCCACGACGGAGGCCTCGACGAGGTCGAACGGGCCGTCGTCGTAGACCATGCGCTGGGCCAGGTCGGCCAGGTCGGTGACGGTGATCTCGCCGTCACCGTCGGTGTCGGCGACCGCCACGGCGTCCCAGCCCTTCGACCCCGTGGTGGTGCCGAGCGCCTCGGTCAGCACGTCGAGGTCGTCGGTGGTGACCTGCTCGTCACCGGTCAGGTCGAGCTCGCTGTAGTACGGGGCCAGGAACGCGGCGCCGGGCTCGTCGGCGGCGGCGGCAGGTCCGGCGACGACGGCCACGGCGGCCGTCCCGGCCAGGGTCGCGGCGGCGCCCGTCGCCACGACACGCATGCAGGGGATCCTCACGGACGTTCTCCTCCGGTCGGGTGGGGCCGGGCTCGTGCTCGGCCCGTCCCGACGCTAGGTCGATGACGTTTCATCGACCGGCATGAATCGTTTCGATCACTTTTCGGACCAGCGGTCGGGATTCGGTCCTCTCGGCGCGCCACGGCGGGGCGTAGCGTCGCCCTCATGAGCTGGCTCGCCGCGACCCTGCCGGTCCTCGACCTCGCCACCCACGCCCTCGAGGCGGTGCGCACCGCCGCCCGGCGGGCCGGGGCGACGGGTGCCACGGTCGACGAGCCCCTCGACCCCGCCCGTGTCGCCGCGTCCTTCGCCTCCGACCGGCTGCTGCGGGTCGACGGCGCGCCGGTCGCCGGCTTCGCCCCGCACTCCGGCTTCTTCCCGACCGCCGACGGCTGGGTGCGCACGCACGCCAACTACCCCCACCACCGGACCCGGCTGCTGCGGCTGCTCGGGCTGCCCGACGACGCGACGCGGGACGACCTGGCCGCCCGGCTCGCGACGTCGTCCGCCCAGCAGGTCGAGGACGACGCCGCGGCCGCGGGGGCGGTCGCCGTGCGGGTCCGCACCGAGGACGAGTGGCGGGACTCCGGCCCCGGCCGGGCAGCCGCCGTCGGCCCCCTCGTCCGGATCGATCCCCGCGCTGCCGCCCCCGACGGGCACGGCTCCTCCCCGCAGGCCGGCCCGGTACCGCTGCGCGGACTGCGTGTGCTGGACCTGACCCGGGTCGTCGCCGGGCCCGTCGGCACCCGCACGCTCGCCCTGCTGGGCGCGGACGTGCTGCGCGTCGACCCGCCCGCACCGGCGGAGATCCCCGCCCAGCACCTCGACACCGGCCAGGGCAAGCGCACGACGCTCCTCGACCTGCGGGACCGCCCCGACCGCGAGCGCGCGCAGGAGCTGCTCGAGGCCGCCGACGTGCTGGTCACCGGGTACCGGCCCGGCGCCGTGGAGGACCTCGGCCTGCGCGTCCCCGCGTCCGCCGTCCACGCCCGGGTCTCCGCGTGGGGCACCGCGGGGCCGTGGGGCACGCGGCGCGGGTTCGACTCGATCGTGCAGGCGGCCTGCGGGATCGCGCTGGTCGAGTCGCCCGACGGCGTCACCCCCGGTGCGCTGCCGGCCCAGGCCCTCGACCACGCCACCGGCTACCTGCTGGCCGCCGGGGTCCTCACGGCGCTCACCGACCGGGCCGCCGATGGCGTCGGACGCGACGTGTCGGTCTCCCTGGCCCGCACGGCGACGTGGTTGCTGGACGCCCCCGGGCGCGACGCGCGGCACGCGACGCCCGCGGTCCCGCCGTCGTCGACGAGCGTGACCCACGACGGCGTGACCACGGCACGTCCGGCGCTGCCCGTGCAGGACTACCCGGCCCCGGCGCATCCCTGGGGCACCGACCCCCCGCTGTGGGCATGAAATCTGCAGGTCCGGCAGGGCACCGATCTGCAGATTTCATGCCCACAGCGGAGGTGGGGCGGGTCGGGGTGGTGCGAGAGGGACGGCGGGTCGAGCAGGTCAGAGGTGGTCGAGGCGCTGCAGGATCGCGCCCTCGCGCAGCGCCCACGGGCAGATCTCCACCTCGTCGACGCCCAGGGCCCGCATCGCCTCCTCGGCGACGACCGCACCCGCCACGACCTGCTTCGCCCGGCCCGGCCCGATGCCCGGCAGCACCGTGCGGTCGGACGAGGAGAGCCGGGCCAGCCGCGGCTCCCAGTCGGCCAGGTGCTCCTGGCGCATCCGCCACCGCTCCCCCGTGCCCATCACCTGGCGGGGCATCCCCGCGAGGCGGGCCAGGGACCGGAACGTCTTCGACGTCGCCACCGCGTGGTCCGGTGCCGGTGCCTCGCGGACCGGGCCGACGGCGTCGCGCAGCACCTTGCGGGCGTGCTTGCGCAGCTTCTCGACGTCCTTGAGGGCGGGCGGGTCGTCCTCGTCCAGGAACTCGCGCGTCATCCGCCCCGCCCCGAGCGGGACCGACAGCGCGACGTCCGGGGACTCGTCCACGCCGGTCGCGATCTCCAGCGACCCGCCGCCGATGTCCAGCAGGAGCAGCCGGCCCGCGCCCCAGCCGTACCAGCGGCGCGCCGCCAGGAACGTCAGGCGCGCCTCCTCGTCACCCTCCAGGACCTCGATCGGCGCGCCGATGCGCTCGGAGAGGTCCTCGATGAGCTCCGGGCCGTTGGTGGCCTCCCGCAGCGCCGACGTGGCCAGGGCCATCGTCCCCTCGATCCCGTGCTCGCGGCCGACGGCGGCGGCCTCGCCGACCGCCTCCTGCAGCGCCGCGACGCCGTCGGGAGACAGGCACCCGTCCGGCTGCAGGTAGCGCATGAGCCGCACGGTCGTCTTGTGGCTCGCCTGCGGCACGGGACGCGCGCCGTGGCGTGCCTCCATCACCAGCAGGTGGACGGTGTTGGAGCCGATGTCGATGACGCCGAGACGCATGAGCGAAACCTACCCGCAGACGCGAAAGCGCCCGGGGAGAGTCCGGTACGCGATCGCGTTCACGGGCGCTGCGCGCCCTCCACTTCGGGGATGACGATCACGCACCGGACTCTCCCCGGGCGCGTCAGACCTACTCAGGTCAGGAGAGGGCCTTGGCCTTGATCGCCTCGAACTCCTGGGGCGTGATGGTGCCCTCGTCGAGCAGCTTCTTGGCCGAGGCGATCTGGTCCGCCGGCGCCGGGTGGGGGGCCACCGAGCGGATGTAGTCGTCGGTCGCCGCCTTGGACTCCTTCACGGCCGCGAGGTTGCGCTCGGCCATGCCGCGACCGCGCGCGATGAGGTAGACCAGCGCCGTCACCAGGGGGATGAAGATGAGGAAGACGACCCAGACCGCCTTCCACCACCCGCTGAGGGTGTGGTCACGGAAGAGATCGGTGAGGATCTGGAACAGGACGATGAGATACGCCATGAACAGGAAGATCCAGAGCAGGAACCAGATGTAGTCCCAGAAGCTGTCCATCGGTGGTGCGTCCTTCCGCGAGTTCGTCCGTCGGCCGGCCGGCCGGCCTCGGGACGCACGCTAGCGGAGGTCGTCGCCGCTCGCCCGACAAAGACGCTATGCGCGTGAGGCCGGTGTTGCCCGAGACGTCCGGAGCGTCTGCTCCGCTCCCTCGACGACCGCCGCCTCCGCGGCCCGTGCCTCGGCCAGCGCGGCGGCCCGCACGGCCACGATCCGGTCGTGCAGCGCGGTGTGCACCCGACGGCGCACCGACCGCGCGATGCGCTCGACGTCGGCCTCCGTCGGCCGCTGGCCCCGGGGCGCCAGCTCGTCCACGAGACGGGCGGTCTCGTGGGCGACCTCGCGGTCGACCTGCCGCTCGGCGTCGTCGAAGAGCTCCACGACGGCGACGTCTGCCGCGCGGCCCAGCCGCGTCTCCTCGAACCGGACGGCGGCGTCGTCGACCAGTCCGCGGGCCCGCTCCAGCTCGGCGTGGTCCGTGGCCGGAGCGTGCGCCTTGAGGGTCGACAGGTCGTACAGCAGCACGCCCTCGACGTCGGCGACGCGGGGGTCGACGTCCCGGTGCAGGGCGAGGTCCAGGATGACCAGCGCCGGGGGCTCCGGCGCGTCCTCGGCCCGGGCGGCCGCGCGCTCCCGGGCGCGGGCCACGGCCGCCGCGTCCAGGACGTAGGCCAGCGAGGCCTCCGCCCCGGCGGCACCCGGAGCGCCCGGGGCACGACCCCGTGCACCCGAGCACGACACGACGACGTCGGCGTCCTCGAGCGCCTCGACGAGCTCCTCGAGCCCGGTGCCGACAGCCTGGACGTCGTGCGACGCGGCGAAGTCGGCGGCCCGGCCCGAGCGGGAGTAGACGCGCACGTCGGTGCAGCCGCGGGCCCGCAGGGCCGCGACGGAGGCGCCGGCGTAGGCGCCCGTGCCGATGATGACGGCCCGCGCTGCCGGATACGGCGGCAGGGTCTCCCCGGCGAGGTCGAGACCGAGCGCGACCAGCGAGCGCCCGACCCCGCCGAGCGTGGTGTGGTGCCCCACCTGCTTGGAGGTGCGCGACGCCGTCTGGAACAGCAGCTCGAGGGTCTTGGAGGTGGTGTCGTCCTCGCGCGCCGTGACCAGGGAGCGCTTCACCTGCCCGGCGATCTCCCGCTCCCCGACGACCATCGAGTCCAGCCCGGCGGCGACGCCGAACAGGTGCTGGGCGACCTCGGAGCCGGTGCGCACGGTGAAGGAGTCCGCGGCGGTGGCCGTCGTGACGCCCGAGGAGGCGGCGACGAGATCGGCCACGTGCCGGGTGGCGTGGCGTACGGCGTCACCGTCCAGGGGCGCGTCGACGTCGAGGTACAGCTCGAAGCGGTTGCAGGTGGAGATCACCACGGCGCCCTGGACCGGCCGGCAGGTGCCCACGACCTCACGGCCCACGGAGTGCGAGCCGGACGACAGGCGCTCGAGCGCGTCCAGGTCCAGCTCGCGGTGGGAGGCGGTGAGGGAGAGGAGTACCACAGTGGCTCCACTTTAAGTTCACCCCGGCGTGGGGGCAGAATCGTCAACCGTGACATCCCCCACGCCGAGCGTCAGCAACCTGCCGTCCACCCACCCCCTGGCCGACGGTCGCACGTCGACGTCTCCCCTGGTCAGGGCGCTGCGCGGAGACCGACCGGATCGCCTGCCCGTGTGGTTCATGCGACAGGCCGGCCGCTCGCTGCCCGAGTACCGCGAGGTGCGCGAGGGCATCGGGATGCTCGAGTCGTGCCTGCGGCCCGACCTGGCCGCCGAGATCACGCTGCAGCCGGTGCGCCGCCACGGCGTGGACGCGGCGATCTTCTTCAGCGACATCGTCGTGCCGCTGAAGCTCGCCGGGGTGGACGTCGAGATCGCCTCCGGCGTCGGCCCCGTCATGGACCGCCCGTACCGCACGGCCGCCGACATCGACGAGCTGGTCTCGCGCGACCTCGACGACGCCGCGCTGGCCCCGATCACGGAGGCCGTGCAGCGCACCGTCGCCGAGCTGTCCGACGGCGCCGCGTCCACCCCGCTCATCGGGTTCGGGGGCGCGCCCTTCACGCTCGCCGCCTACCTGGTCGAGGGGCGCCCGTCGCGGGACCACCTGGCCGCACGCACCCTCATGCACGCCGACCCGGAGACCTGGCAGCGCCTGACCACCTGGACCGCCGACCTCACCGGCCGGTTCCTGCGGGCCCAGGTCCTCGCCGGCGCCAGCGCCGTGCAGCTCTTCGACTCCTGGGCGGGGTCGCTGTCCCTGGCCGACTACGTCACCCACGTCGCGCCGTCGTCCACGCGGGCCCTGCGTCACGTCGCCGACCTGCGCACGCCCGACGACGCCGGTGTGCCCGGCATCCACTTCGGCACCGCGACCGGCCACCTGCTGCCCGCCCTGCGCGACGTCCTCGTCGACGCCGGGGTGACCCACCGCACCGTCGGCGTCGACTACCGCACGCCGCTGGACGAGGCCGCCGGCCGCCTCGGCGACGACGTGCCGCTGCAGGGCAACATCGACCCGGCGCTGCTCGGCGCCCCGTGGCCCGCGCTGGAGGCGCACGTGCGCGACGTCGTCGAGCGGGGTCGCACCGCCCCCGCGCACGTGGTCAACCTCGGCCACGGCGTCCCGCCGACCACCGACCCGACGGTGCTCACCCGCGTCGTCGAGCTCGTGCACTCGCTGTGAGCCAACAGGTGGACGCCGTCGTCGTCGGCGGCGGGATCGGCGGGCTCGTCGCCGCCAGCACGCTCATCGACCGCGGCCTGCACACCGTCGTGCTCGAGGCGTCCCCGCGCCTCGGCGGCCCGATCCGCGGCGGCTCCTTCGAGTCGCTGCCGCGCGTGCCCATCGACCTCGGCGCCGAGTCGTTCGCCTCGCGCGGCACGGCCGTCGCCGAGCTCGCCGCCCGTCTCGGCCTCGACGTCGTCGCCCCCGCGCCGCTGACCGCCTGGGGCTACGCCGCCGGCCGGCCCTTCCCGCTCCCTGCCGCCGGTGTGCTCGGCATCCCGGCGGTCCCGTGGGCGTCCGACGTCCGCCACGTGATCGGCTGGACCGGCGTGGCCCGGGCGTCCCTGGACCGTGTGCTGCCGCGGTTCGTCGGCGCGGACGCCCACGACCTCGACGCGCTGGTGCGCGCCCGGCTCGGCGCCCGGGCCACCGACCGGCTCGTCGCACCCGTCGCCACGGGCGTGCACTCCGCGCCGCTGGACCGGCTGGACGTCGCCGCGGTCGCTCCCGGCCTGCGCGACCGGTTCGCCGTCGAGGGCTCGCTGACCCGCGCCGTCGCCGGCCTGCGGGCCGCGGCACCGGCCGGGTCGGCGGTGCGCGGCATCGCGGGCGGGCTGCACGGCATCGTCGAGGCGCTGGCCGGCCAGATCGCCGCGAGCGCCGAGGACTGGACCGACTCGCCCACCACCGACGCCACCGGCCCCATCCACACCACGCTGCGGCTGGGTCACGAGGTCGTGGGGATCGAGCGGGCCGACGACGGCGGCTGGGTCGTGCGCTCGCGGGCCACGGCCGCGCAGGTGCGCGGCGGCCGCGGGTCGGTGCACACCACCACGGCCCCGCGCCTGGTCGTGGCCACGCCCGCCGTGGCACCGATGCTCGAGCCGTGGACCGACGTCGTGCCACGCCCGGAGCAGGGGGCGGACGTGTGGCTCGCGACGCTGCTGCTGGACGCCCCCGCGCTGGACGCCGCCCCCCGCGGGTCCGGCATGCTCGTGGCGCCGGACGCCGGCCCGGTCCGCGCCAAGGCGATGACCCACGCGACGGCGAAGTGGCCGTGGCTCGCCGACCGGGTCCGCGCCGCCGCCGGCGAGGGGATGCACGTGGTGCGGCTGTCGTACGGACGGCTGGGCGAGCCGACCGTGCCCCCGACGGCCGAGGAGGCCGCGCGGGACGCCGCCGAGCTGTTCGGCGTGCCGGTGGCGGACCGCGTCGTCGACCACCTGCTGCAGCGCTGGGACGGTGCGCTGCCCCCGCCGACGCCCGCCTACCGGACGGCCGTGGCCGACCTGGCGGCCGCCGTCGGCCGCACCCCGGGCCTGGCCACCACCGGCGGGTGGGTCGCCGGGACCGGGCTCGCCTCGATCGTCGCGCACGCCCAGGCGGCGGTCGCGGGACTCTGACCGGTGCTCCGGTCCGGGCCGTCGGCCCGCGGGACGACCGGGCCGGACTACCGGGCGGCCCGTCCGCGGGCCACGTACACCGTGTTGGCGGACTCCCCGCCCGTGATCGGGTTGCCGAACCGCACCGGGTGGGACGCGCGCTCGGCGAAGACCTCGTCGAGGGTCGCCTCGAAGACCGGCTCGGGAGGGTCGTCCGACCAGAGCGCGAACACGCCGTCCGGCGTGAGGTGCTCGGCCGCGTTCCGCAGCCCGTCGGCGGTGTAGAACGCGGCGTGGCTCGGGTGCAGCACGTGGTCCGGGGTGTGGTCGATGTCCAGCAGGATCGCGTCGTAGCGGTCCTGGGGGGCGGCACCCATCCGGCGGAAGAAGTCGTCCTGGACCAGCCGGCAGCGCGGGTCCGTGGCGAGGCCGGCGGTGTCGGGCAGCAGCTCGCGCCGGTGCCAGTCCAGCACGGGCGCGGAGTACTCGACGACGTCGAGGGCCGCGACGCGCGGGTCGGCCAGCGCGGCGTGGGCCGTGTAGCCGAGGCCGAGACCGCCGACCAGCACCCGCAGCCCGGCGTCGGGGCCTGTGTCAGGACCGGCGTCGAGGACGTCGAGCGCCAGGGTCGCCAGCGCCCGCTCGGCGGCGGTGAACAGGCTCGACATCAGGTACTCGTCGCCCAGGCGCACCTCGTAGACGTCCTGGCGCGCTGCCGGGTCGTACCGCCGGCGCAGGCTGATCTCGCCCATCGGGGTCGGCTGGAAGTCGAGCTCCTCGAAGCGCAGGGCCATCACTCGGCCGGTTCCCCGCCGACCCAGCCGCGCTGGTCGATCACCGGGCGGTTCGCCGTGTAGTCCTGGTGCATCATCGGCGAGGAGATCATCATGTCCGCGGTGGCGACGTTGCACGCCATCGGCACGTTCCACACGGCGGCGAGGCGCAGCAGCGCCTTGACGTCGGGGTCGTGGGGCTGCGCCTCGAGCGGGTCCCAGAAGAAGATCAGCATGTCGATCGTGCCCTCGGCGATCTTGGCGCCGATCTGCTGGTCTCCCCCGACCGGGCCCGAGAGCAGCCGGTGCACCGGCAGCCCCAGCTCGAACTCCAGCATGGTGCCGGTCGTGCCCGTGGCCCACAGCGCGTGACCGGAGAGCGTGCCCCGGTTGAACTCCGCCCAGCGCAGCAGCTCGACCTTCTTGTTGTCGTGCGCCACCAGGGCGATGTCGTGCCGGACGGCCTCCATGGTGCGCTCCTCTCCGTCACCGGGCGCCCGCCGCACCCGCCTGCTGCTCATGCTGTCACGCCGCCCATCCGCCATCGGAAACAGCCCGTACGGCCGTGGTCTCCCCGAGGTTCAGCTGCATGCCTCCGTCACCGATGAACACACGTCGACCTCGCGCGCGTCCTGCCCGCCTAGACGTCTTGCCGTGCTAGACGTCTAGGCGGACAATACAAGGATACGGAGGGGGTGCAGCAGTGTCAGACGTCGACACACTCGTCGAGCGGATCGCAACGCGATGGCACGACGACGGGGTCGAACTGACCCTCGCGGGCCCGGTGGCCCGCATCGAGGTCGACGGGATGTCGTCCGAGAGACGGTGGTGGTGGTTCGACGCCAAAGACCCGGAGCATCGCCGAGCTCTGCGCGCGGAGGACAGCTTCGAGGACCTCTTGCTCATCGGCGACAAGATCCCCCTCTCCGTCGCTGAGCGCACGCGAGAACGCGGAGGCTGGCACATCGATGCCGCGGGGAACGCCTACGTTCGCGCCCCCGGTGTGCACATCGACGTTCGTGGACGCCGCACGGCGTCGCGGACCGAGCGGACGACCAGACTGTCGACGGCGCAGGAGACGAACCTCATGAGCGCAGGACGCGCCCAGGTCATCTTCTGCCTGCTCAGCTGGCCAGACCTGGTGAGCATGCCGATCCGCGCCATCGCCGACGTCGCCGGCGTATCGCCCGGCACCGCGCACACCACCATCAAGGCACTCACGGAGGAGGACTACCTCTTTCTCGGCGCCTCCGTCATCGCCCGCCGAGAAGAGCTGCTCGATCGATGGGCGACAGCTTTCCCCCTCGGACTCGGAAGATCACTCGAGCTCGGCAGATTCTGCGGGAAGCCCGATCTCAGCGCATGGGAGGCGACGGGGAGCAGCGTCCGTGTGAGCGGCGAGTACGCCGCGGACAACATCCGCGGAACTGACCTCACCCTGTACGCCAAGGAACTGGAACCCGCACTGATCGCGCGCTCACGTTGGCGCAGGCCCGAACCGGGTGAGTCAGCCAACATCATCGTGCGCCGTCAGTTCTGGACCGAGCCGACGTCACCACTCGGCAGGAACACCGGGGCACCCTCGATCCGGAGAGCACCCGCGCTTCTCGTCTACGCCGACCTGCTCGCCTCTCGAGAGCCGAGACAACAAGAGACTGCACGAGCGATGCGGGGAGACCTGGTTGACCAGGGCGGCTGAAGAACACCTCCGGCACTCCGCAGCGGCCACGGTGCTGCACGAACTACGCAGGGGCGAAAGGGATCTTCCTGAGGTCATGATCGTGGGCGCCACCTGCCGCGATGCTCTGCACCACGCATGCGGCCACGACGACGCGCTGCGGCAGACAGACGACCTGGATATCGCACTGGCTGTCGAGGACTGGGACAGGTACCGCGCACTGACAGATCGTCTCGAACGCGTCTCAGGCTCGACGAACGGGATCAGGTTCCTCGTGGGAGGCATCCCGGTCGACCTCATGCCCTTCGGTGAGACGATCGAAGAGCCAGATGGTGAAGTCACCCCGCCGCCACGCCAGGACGTCATGAGCGTCTTCGGCTTCCAGGACGTCTGGAACGACGCGCAGGTGATCGATGTCAACGGCGCTGGACCAGTGCGGCTCCCCACGGTCGCCGGATACACCCTGCTCAAGCTCAGGGCCTGGCTCGACCGGGTCCAACAGCCGAACTACAAGGACGCCCCCGACCTTGCCTGTGCCATGTACTGGTGCGTGGACCCGATGAACCGGGGAACGTTCAGGCACGTCGTCCGCGATCGGCTGTACGACACCGCTGCTGGTCGGGCCCATCTCACCGCGACCGGCTTCGACGAAGCGACCGCTGCCGTACGTCAGCTCGCGACCGACGCCATCGGCCTCTTGAGCCCCGACCGCCAAGCGGTGCTCCGACGGGACTGTGCTGCCGGCTCTGAGGATGCGCTCCTCGCGGGCAACCTCCTGCTCCCGCTGCCTGGGTGGCCGCGTCCCCGTGACGAGCGGCTCGGTCGATACGCTGCTGCTGTGCGTTCCGCGCTCGCCGTCGAATCGGCGACTGGTCCTGTGTGAGATCCGCCGGAGTCGGCCCGCGGGAGTTGTCCCGCACCCCTCGGTTCGCGAGAGACTGAACCGGTGAGCCCCCTCGACGTCGAACACCTGCGCCTCGGCACCCGGGCCAGCCGGCTGGCCACCACCCAGTCCGGGTTCGTGGCCCGCCGCCTGACCGAGCTGCTCGAGCACCCGGTGGAGCTCGTGCACGTCCGCACCCAGGGCGACGCGGACCGCACGACCTCGCTGTCCGCGCTCGGCGGCACGGGCGTCTTCGTCGCCGCCCTGCGCGAGGCCCTGCTGGAGTCCCGGTGCGACGTCGCCGTGCACTCGCTCAAGGACCTGCCGACGACCCAGCCGGCCGAGCTGGCGTTCGTCACCCCCGAGCGCGAGGACCCCCGCGACGCCCTGTGCGCCCGCGACGGGCTCACCGTGGAGACCCTGCCCCGCGGCGGCCGCGTCGGCACCGGCTCGCCGCGGCGCGCCGCCCAGCTCCAGGCCGCCCGTCCGGACCTGGAGATCGTGGACATCCGCGGCAACGTCGAGACGCGGCTGGCCCGCGCGCTCGGCGAGGACGCCGACCTCGACGCGGTCGTGCTCGCCTTCGCCGGCCTGAGCCGTCTGGGCCGCACCGAGGTCGTCAGCGAGGTGCTCGACCCCGCCGTCGTGGCCCCGGCCCCCGGCCAGGGCGCCCTCGCGGTCGAGGCCCGCAGCGCCGACCTGGCCGACGGCGGCCCGCTCGCCGAGGCGTTCGCCGCCCTGGACCACCGGCCCACCCGGCTCGCGGTCACCGCCGAGCGCGCGGTCCTCGCCCGCCTCGAGGCCGGGTGCGCCGCCCCGATCGGCGCCTACGCCCGTCTGGAGGACGGCGAGCTCGTGATGTCGGCGGTCGTCGGCCGGGTCGACGGCGCCGAGCAGCTCACGCACACCGCGCGCGTCGCCGTCGGGCCGGACCTGGCCGACGCCGCGGCGGACACCGAGGCCCGCGAGCTCGGCGTGCGCGTCGCCGAGCGGCTGCTGGCCGACGGGGCCGCCCGGCTGGCCCCTCTGACGGCCGCGGCGCCGCCGGCCCCGCGCGAGCCGCAGCGGGGACCGACGGGGACGGACGACCCGGAGGTCCCGTGACCGCACCGGGCCCGGGACCCGACCTGACGGGACGGTCCGTGCTGCTGCCCCGCTCCCCCGACCGCGCGGCCGGGCTGGCGCGGCGGCTGCGCGACGCCGGGGCGGACGTCACCGTCGCCCCCGTGATCGAGCGCGCCCCGGCCCTCGACCAGCACGCGCTGCGCGACGCCGTGGACCGCCTGCGCGACGGCCGCTACGCGTGGACGGTGATCACCAGCGTCAACGCCGTCGACGCCCTGGCCGACGCGCTCCCGGTGTCCGACGGCGGCAGCCCGGCCGCGCAGGCCACGTTCGCCGCCGCACCCACCCGGTGGGCCGCCGTCGGACCCGCCACCGTGCGCGCCCTGCGGTCCGTCGGCATCGAGCCGGAGCTGGTGCCCACCGACGCCTCCGCCGCGGGGCTCGTCGCCGCGTTCCCCGGTCCGTCCGAGGACGCGGAGGGCGCCACGCGCGACTGGACGGTCGGTGGCGCGGCGCGTGCGGCGTCGTCCGTCCCGAAGTGGAGGTCGCGCAGCGACCGTGAACGCGACGCCGCACGCGCCGCGCCACCGACCTCGCACCATGTCCTCCTGCCGCTCGGCGACCGCGCCCGCCCCACGCTGCGCGACGGGCTGGCCCGGCTCGGCTGGACGCCCGAGGTCGTCACCGCCTACCGCACGGTGCGCTCGGAGCTGCCCGCCGACGTCGTCGGCCGCGCCTACGACCTCGTGGTCGTCACCTCCGGGTCCGTGGCCCGCGAGGTCGCCGACCAGCTCGGCACCGCCGCCCCCGTCGTCGCGATCGGCCGCCCGTCGGCCGAGGCCGCCGACGAGGTCGGGCTGACCGTCGCGGGCGTCGCGTCCGCACCGACCGACGACGGCCTCGCCGCCGCCGTCACGACCGCCCTGGAGCAGAACCCATGAGCACGTCCGGCATCGTCTACCGGCCCCGCCGTCTGCGGACCACCCCGCGCATGCGGCGGCTGGCCGCCGAGACCCGTCTGCACGCGGCGGACCTCGTGCTGCCGCTGTTCGTCAAGGAGGGTCTGACCGAGCCGGCACCGATCGCCTCGATGCCCGGGCAGGTGCAGCACACCGAGGCCACGCTGGCCGACGCCGTCACCGCGGCGGCCCGGGCCGGCGTCGGCGGCGTGATGCTGTTCGGCATCCCGGCGGTGCGCGACGCCCGCGGCACCGCCGGGGACGCGCCGGACGGGATCCTGCAGCGCGGCATCCGCATCGCGCGCGAGGCCGTCGCCGCCGCCGAGGCGGAGACCGGGCGGCCGGGGCCCGTCGTCATGGCGGACACCTGCCTGGACGAGTTCACCGACCACGGGCACTGCGGCGTGCTGACCCGCGACGGCGCGGTGGACAACGACGCCACGCTGGAGCGGTACGCCACGACGGCCGTCGCCCAGGCGAAGGCCGGGGCCGAGGTCGTCTCGCCGTCGGGCATGATGGACGGCCAGGTCGCGGTGATCCGCGACGCGCTCGACGACGCCGGCTTCGAGGACGTCTCGATCCTCGCCTACAGCGCCAAGTACGCCAGCGCCTTCTACGGTCCGTTCCGCGAGGCCGTCGACTCGGCCCTGCAGGGCGACCGCCGGACCTACCAGATGGACGCCGCCAACGCCCGCGAGGGCCTCCGCGAGGCCGACCTGGACATCGCCGAGGGCGCCGACATGGTGATGGTCAAGCCCGCCGGGTCCTCCCTGGACGTGCTGCGCGGCGTGGCCGACCGGGCCGAGGTGCCGGTCGCCGCCTACCAGGTCTCCGGCGAGTACGCGATGATCGAGGCGGCGGCCGCGAACGGCTGGATCGACCGCCGGGGCGCGGTCCTGGAGTCGGTGCTGGCGATCAAGCGGGCCGGTGCGGACGTGATCCTCACCTACTGGGCGCTCGAGATCGCCGACTGGCTCGCCGGAGCCTCCTGACGGCCCCTGACGCCCCCGCTGCCACTCCCCACGGAAGGACGACGATGACGGACACCGCAGGCTTCGGCCAGGTCGAGACGGCGCTGGTGGGCGCCACGCCCCCCGCCGACAACCACACCGCGTTCCTGCGCGCGCAGGACGCGATCCCCGGCGGGGTGAACTCACCGGTGCGCGCCTACGGCTCGGTCGGCGGGGACCCGCGGTTCCTCGCCTCCGCGCGCGGCCCGTACGTCACCGACGTGGCCGGGCGCGAGTACGTCGACCTCGTGGGGTCCTGGGGTCCGGCGCTGCTCGGCCACGCCCACCCCGAGGTGGTCGCCGCCGTGCAGGAAGCGGCCTCGCGGGGCCTGTCGTTCGGGGCGCCCACGGTGGGCGAGGTCGAGCTGGCCGAGGAGATCCGACGGCGCGTCCCGGCCGCCGAGCACGTCCGGCTCGTCTCGACGGGCACCGAGGCGACGATGACGGCGGTGCGCCTCGCCCGCGGCGTCACCGGCCGTCCGCTGGTCGTGAAGTTCGCGGGCTGCTACCACGGGCACGTCGACTCGCTGCTCGCCGAGGCCGGCTCCGGCGTCGCGACGCTGTCCATGCCCGGGTCGGCCGGCGTCACCGAGGCCTCCGCGGCCGAGACGCTCGTCCTGCCGTACAACGACCTGGCGGCCGTCGAGGCGGCGTTCGCCGCGCACGGCGACCGCATCGCCGCGGTCATCACCGAGGCGGCCCCGGCCAACATGGGCGTGGTGCCGCCGCTGCCGGGCTTCAACGCGGGCCTGCGCCGGCTGACGTCGCAGCACGGGGCGCTGCTGATCCTCGACGAGGTGCTCACCGGCTTCCGGGTCTCCGACGCCGGTTACTGGGGGCTGGCCCGGGAGCAGGGCGAGGACTGGACCCCCGACCTGTTCACCTTCGGCAAGGTCGTGGGCGGCGGGATGCCCGTGGCCGCGCTGGCCGGTCCGGCGGCGGTCATGGACCACCTCGCCCCGACGGGGCCCGTCTACCAGGCGGGCACGCTGTCCGGGAACCCTGTCGCCGTGGCGGCCGGCCTGGCGACGCTGCGGCTGGCGGACGAGCTCGTCTACGACCGGGTGGCCCAGGTGGCGGACACGGTGTCCGGCGCGCTCGGCGAGGCCCTGGACGCCGAGGGCGTGCCGCACCGCGTGCAGCGCGTCGGCTCGCTGTTCTCGGTCTTCTTCGGCGAGGCGGCGGCGCGCGACGGCGTGGCGTCGTTCGCGGACGCCCAGGCCCAGGACGTGTTCCGGCACAGGCCGTTCTTCCACGCCATGCTCGACGCGGGCGTGAACCTGCCGCCGTCGCTCTTCGAGGCCTGGTTCTGCTCGGCCGCGCACGACGAGGACGCCGTCGGTCGCATCCTCGAGGCGCTGCCCTCCGCGGCGCAGGCTGCGGCGGCCGCGACGGCCTGACCCTCGGGCCGGGCCCCCCCGGGAGCGAGTCGACGTCCGCACCGCCCGGCCCCGGTACCCCCAGCGGGTACCGGGGCCGACGTGCGTCCGCGTCAGGCGCCGTGCAGCACCACCTCGCACCGGTAGTGCTGCGAGGCGGTCATCTCCCCGCGGAACCACAGCAACGGGCGGTTCTCCGGGTCGCCGGGGGCGACGATCGGACGCAGGTTGTCGACGGCGGAGTCCTCGGTGACGGCCGTCCACGCCCAGGTCGCGCCGCCGTCGGCCGTGCGACCGTGGAAGATCTCGTGGTGCGCCAGCCCGGCGCCGTCGCGGGGGTCGACGGGTGTCGAGACGTACAGCGAGTCGAGGTCCTCGGGATCGATCGCGGCCAGGCCCGTGTAGTCCTGCTCGTGCGGCAGCAGCCCGGGGCCGGCCAGGGCGAGGTGGTGGACCTCCCACTCGCCGCCGGGCGCGAGCCGGGCGTAGAGGAACCGGTGGTCCGTGACGTCGCGGAACCGCTCGAAGGCGTCGGCCGGGTCGTCGGGGGTGTCGTGGCGCGCGGTGACCACCATCGCGACGGTGCCGTCGGCGGCGCGTCGGACGTCGGTGGTCCAGCAGTGGGTCACGGGCACCCCGCCGTGCACCGAGCCCGCGGCGACGACGGTCGTCAGTCCCTCCTGCGAGAGCCCCTCGCCGTGCAGCGGGTCGGGGTCGAGCACGCTGCCGTCCGAGCGCCGCAGCGCCCCGTCGGCGAGGTAGCCGTGGTAGATCGAGTTGTCGAAGTCCCGCGGGTGGTGGTCGGTGGTGACGACGTCGATGCGGTCGGGCGACCCGGGGCGTGAGGCGTACCGCGTGTAGCCGTTGACGTAGCCGACCTTGGGCCGCGTGAACAGCTTGCCGGCGTAGGCCCAGGTCTCGCCGTCGTCGTCGGAGACGAGCGCGCACTGGTCGTCGTTGACGGCGCGGGCGAAGCAGTACAACCGCCCGTCGAGCTCGTGCAGGTTGGCGTAGGTGACGCCGGCGCCGCCGGTGCGCTCGCTCCAGTCGTAGGTGCGTTCCGGCCCCCACGGGCCACGGGGATCGTCCGTGTCGCTGATCCGCCAGCGGGTGAGGTCGTCGGTCTTGTGCTTGGCGTAGACGGCCAGCCAGCGGCCGTCCCGGCGTCGCCAGAGCGCCGGGGCGTCGTGGTCGTCGGCCTCGAGCCGTTCGTGCAGCGGGACGACGACGGACCCCCCGGTGGCGAGGTCGACCACCGCCAGCTCGATGGTTCCGGCCCGGGCCTCGCCCCCGGGGCCCTCGGGCGCGGCCACCGACCCCACCACCAGGGTCCCGGTGCCCGGGTCCGTCAGGGCACGTTCGTCCTGGAACCAGCACCACGCACCGTTGTCGTTGATCGTCCGGGTCATCGCCACCTCCGTGTAAGCGCTTTCCTCCACTGTCCCACGAATTCGCCTCGACGCGGCACGGCGTCCCACGTCTCGCGCGCATTCACGAGACCCTGGTCACGACCAGCACATTTCTGTACGTTTGTGCACCTTGACGCATCGCGCACCCGGAACGGTGGCAGGAGAGGAACAGAGATGAACAAGTCCGAGCTCGCCGCGGCGGTCGCGGAGCGCACCGAGAGCACTCCCACCGAGGCCCGCCGGCAGGTCGACGCCGTCCTGGACTCCATCGTCGAGAGCGTCTCCGCAGGCGAGCGCGTCTCCCTGCTCGGCTTCGGCACGTTCACGGGGGCCGAGCGACCTGCGCGCACGGCCCGCAACCCGCGTACCGGCGACACGATCGACGTCCCCGCCGCCGTCGTGCCCCGGTTCCGCGCCGGCTCGGGGTTCAAGGCGCGCGTCTCCGGCAGCGAGCCCGCGCCGGCCCGCTCGTCCGCGTCGGCCGCCTCGACCAGCACGTCGGCCGCCCCGTCGAAGTCGTCGAAGCCCTCGTCGTCGAAGTCGTCGAAGTCGTCGAAGGGCAAGAAGTCCGACAAGGACAAGGGCTCGAAGAATTCGACGAAGGACTCGACGAAGAAGTCCAAGAAGAAGAACAAGAAGTCGAAGAAGAAGTAGCGGCGCGCCGGCGGGCCCGACGGCGCCGTCGGCCGATGCTGCGGACCCCTTGACCGCATACCCCCTGAGGGTATGCTGGATCCATGACCGAGACCGCGCCACCCGCCCCCGAGAGCCTCGCCGCACGGGAGGACCCGACGGCCGTGGAGCACGACGGCCCGCACGGGTACGCCTCGGACAAGGCCGCCTACCTCAAGCGCATGCGCCGCATCGAGGGGCAGGTCCGCGGCATCGCCCGGATGATCGACGACGACGTCTACTGCATCGACATCCTCACCCAGGTGTCCGCCGTGACCAAGGCGCTGCAGTCCGTGAGCCTCGCGCTGGTCGAGGACCACCTCAACCACTGCGTCGTCGGCGCCGCGCGCGAGTCCGACGAGGCGGGCGCCGCCAAGGTCAAGGAGGCGACCGACGCGATCGGCCGCCTCGTCCGCAGCTGACCCGAGGAGACACAGGAGCACCATGAGCACCGTCACCACCCTGGGCGTCACCGGCCTGACGAGCGCCGACTCGGTCGCGCGCGTCACCGAGCAGATCGAGGCCGTCGAGCGGGTCGAGCACGTCAGCATCGTGCTCGAGTCCGACGGCGAGTCCGAGGTGAGCGTCTTCTCGGACCAGCCCGTCGACGAGGACGCCCTGCGCGGCGCCGTCGACACCGCCGGCTACGCCGTCGCCTCCGTCGAGGTCCAGACCGACGCCCTGGCCGCTCAGCAGGCCGAGCAGGCTCCCGCCAAGCAGCGGGCGCACGACGACGCCGCACGCGGCGCCGACGACTGAGCGCTCCCGCACCCCCAGCCTGCGGGAGCACCCGCCACCGCGGACCGTCCGCCGATCCGCCGTCCCCCGGGACGACGCGGACCCTCCGCGCCGCGCCGACCACCCCTCGGCGCCCCGACCACGACGACCGCCACCCCGGACCGTCGCCGGTGACATCCCCGCACGTCCCCAGGAGTCACCCCATGACCACCACTCCCACCCCCGCCGTGCGCGAGGTCGACCTCGCCGTGTCGGGCATGACCTGCGCCAGCTGCGTCGCGCGGGTCGAGAAGAAGCTCGCCAAGCTGCCCGGTGTCGAGGCCACCGTCAACCTGCCGCTCGAGAGCGCGCACGTGGTCCTCACCGAGGAGCACGACGACGACGACCTGCTGCAGGCCGTCGCCTCCGCCGGCTACACCGCGACCGTCACGCGGTCGCGGACCGCCGCCGCGCCGTCGGAGCCGCAGCAGGAACCGGAGTCGTCCGCGGAACCCGCTCCCCGGACCGACGAGACGGCTGCGGGGACCGACGGGGCACCCGCCGCGAGCGACGAGGCACCCGCCGCGGGCGGTGCCGAGTACCGCGGGGCGGACCTGCTGCGCCGGCTGCGCGTGTCCGCGGTCCTGACGGTGCCCGTCGTCGCGCTCTCGATGGTGCCGGCGTGGCAGTTCCCTGGCTGGCAGTGGGTCGTGGCCGCCCTCGCGCTGCCCGTGGTGACCTGGGGCGCCTGGCCGTTCCACACCGCGGCCGCCCGTGCCGCCCGCCACGGCTCGTCGACGATGGACACCCTGGTCTCGATCGGCGTCGTGGCCGCCACGCTGTGGTCGCTGTGGGCGCTGCTGCTGGGCGGTGCCGGCGAGATCGGCATGACGATGGACGTCTCCCTGCTGCCCTCGCGGGAGCACGCCGGCGCCCCGGAGCTCTACTTCGAGGTCGCCGCCGTGGTGACGACCTTCCTGCTGGCCGGCCGGTACGCCGAGCACCGCTCGAAGCGCCGGGCCGGGGACGCCCTGCGGACCCTGCTGGCCATGGGCGCCAAGGAGGCCGAGCGCGTGCGCACGCGGCCCGACGGCACCCCGGTCACCCGCGACGACGGCCGGCACGTCACCGACCTCGTCGCCGTGTCGGCCCTGCGCGTCGGCGACCTGTTCACCGCGCGTCCCGGCTCCACGATCGCCACCGACGGCGAGGTCGTCGAGGGCACCTCGGCGGTGGACACCTCGCTGCTGACCGGTGAGCCCGTGCCGGTGGACGTCGGACCCGGCGACGCCGTCACCGGCGCCACCGTCAACACCTCGGGCCACCTGCTGGTGCGGGCCACCCGCGTCGGCGAGGAGACGACGCTGGCGCAGATCGGCCGGCTCGTCGCCCAGGCGCAGACGGGCAAGGCCCCCGTGCAGCGCCTCGCGGACCGCATCTCGGCCGTGTTCGTGCCGATCGTGCTGACACTGTCCGTGCTGACGCTCGGTGGCTGGCTGCTCGCCGGCGCGGACCTGCCGTTCGCCTTCACCGCGGCGGTGGCGGTGCTCATCATCGCCTGCCCGTGCGCCCTCGGCCTGGCGACCCCCACGGCACTGCTGGTCGGGACCGGCCGTGGTGCCCAGCTCGGCATCCTCATCAAGGGACCGGAGATCCTGGAGTCCACCCGGCGCATCGACACCGTGGTGCTCGACAAGACCGGCACCGTCACCGCCGGTGCGATGGCGCTGGAGGACGTCGTCCCGGCCCCCGGCGTCGACCCCGACGAGGCGCTCCGGTACGCCGCCGCCGTCGAGGCCCGCAGCGAGCACCCGATCGCCCGGGCGGTCGCCGAGGCTCCCTCTGCCGGCGAGAGCCGTCGCCCCGTGGAGACCGGGGACGACGGTGTCGCGATCGGCGCCCTGCAGGTGTTCGACTTCCGCACCGTCCCCGGTGGGGGCGTCGAGGCGGTCGTGCGCACGGCCCACTCCGGCCTCGGCGAGACCGGGCTCGGCGTCGGGGGCCTCGGCAGCCGGCGGGTCCTCGTGGGTCGCCCGAGCTGGCTCGACGAGGCCGACGTCCGGGTGCCCGACGAGGTGCGCGACGCCGTCGAGCAGGCCGAGAGCGACGGGGCGACCGCCGTCGTCGTCGCCTGGGACGGCTCCGCCCGCGCCGCGCTCGTGCTGCGCGACCCGGTCAAGCCGACGTCGGCCGAGGCCGTGCGCGAGCTGCGCGACCTCGGGCTGCGTCCGGTGCTGCTCACCGGGGACGCCGAGGGAGCGGCCCGCGCGGCCGCCGCCGAGGTCGGCATCGACGAGGTGATCGCCCGCGTCCTGCCGCAGGACAAGGCGGCGACGGTGTCCCGGCTGCAGGGCGAGGGACGGACGGTGGCGATGGTCGGCGACGGCGTCAACGACGCCGCCGCCCTGGCCACCGCCGACCTCGGCCTGGCGATGGGCACCGGGACCGACGTCGCCATCGAGGCCAGCGACATCACGCTGGTCCGCGGGGACCTGCGGGCGGCGGCCACCGCCGTCCGGCTGTCCCGCCGGACGCTGCGGATCATCAAGCAGAACCTGTTCTGGGCGTTCGCCTACAACGTCGCCGCGATCCCGCTGGCGGCGGCCGGCCTGCTCAACCCGATGATCGCGGGCGCGGCCATGGCGGCGTCGTCGGTGATCGTGGTGAGCAACTCGCTGCGGCTGCGCCGCGCCGGCTGACCGGCCGTCCCGTACCCCTCGCCCTCCCGTTGTGGGCATGAAATCTGCAGCCCTGAACCGGTTCAGGACTGCAGATTTCATGCCCACAACGGACGACGGGGGTCAGCGGAAGCGTCGGCCCTCGTCGCGACGGTAGGCACCGACGGCCAGCGCGGCGAACAGCACGGTCCAGCCGATCAGCACCGGCCACGCCGCGGCGTAGGCGGCCTCGCCGGTCAGCGCCTGCACGAGCAGGTCGCGGCCGGCGCGGGTCGGGGTCCCCTGGGACAGCGTGTTCAGCCAGTCCGGGAACGCCACCGGCGGCAGGAACAGGCCGCCGGCGAACGCCAGCGGGAACAGCACGACCTGCACCACCGGCAGGGCCGCCTTGGCCGACAGCGAGTAGCCGACGGCCATG
>NZ_JBAGLP010000096.1:0-423 GCF_036689775.1 Isoptericola haloaureus
GAGAGAGTGGGGTGCTGTTCCGGCGGGAGCGGGGCATTCGGCTCTCGGGTCTCTGGCGGAACCTGGGAGGAGTCTCAGCGCGGCTGGTTGACGTTGGTCGCCGCCGGGGGCACATTGGGGGAGGTGTGGGGGGGCCGCTCCATGAGCTGGCCGCGGCGGTGCGGCTGGGGGGCGGTGGAGTGGTAGGGCAGGGCAGGCAGCGTGTAGGCGGTCATCGGGTGTCCTTCGGTGGTCGGAGGGGACGATCCGTCCCGAACCTGGGACCTCGACCCCGGGCGAGGTGGACGGAGACGAGCGTCACAGCCCGAGCCCGGTCGCGGGGCCGGGACCTCGAGCGCGCTCGAGGTCCTAGCGTCGCCGGGCATGACCTACGTGATCGCCGAGCCCTGCGTCGACGTCAAGGACAAGGGCTGCCTCGAGGAG
>NZ_JBAGLP010000007.1:0-508 GCF_036689775.1 Isoptericola haloaureus
GACGCTAGGGCCTCGAGCGCGCGCCAGGCCCCGGCCCCCCCACCGGTCTCGGGCTGTGACGCTCGTCTCCGTTGACCTCGACCGCGGTCGAGGTCCTAGGTTCGGGGCGGATCGTCCCCTCCGACCACCGAAGGACACCCGATGACCGTCTACACGCTGCCTGACCCGCCCTACGACTACAGCGCCCTCGAGCCGCACATCAGCGGCAAGATCATGCAGCTGCACCACGACACGCACCACGCCACCTACGTCGCCGGCGCGCACACCGCCCTGGACAAGCTCGCCGAGGCGCGCGAGTCGGGCGGCCTCGCGGCGGTCACCCTGCCCGAGAAGACCCTCGCGTTCCACCTCGGCGGGCACACCAACCCCACCATCTTCTGGCACAACCTGTCCCCCGAGGGCGGCGGCGAGCCCACCGGCGAGCTGGCCGAGGCCATCAAGGACCAGTTCGGCTCCTTCGCCGCGTTCCAGGCGCACTTCGCCGCCACCGCCACCGGCATCCAGGGCT
>NZ_JBAGLP010000020.1:0-344 GCF_036689775.1 Isoptericola haloaureus
CTCGGGGTGAAGTCCCACGGTCCTCGGATCGTGGGGCCGGGTGATTTCTCCCACCCGACCCCGACAGCTGACCTCGTAGGCGCGCGGAGAGGTTGAACGTGACTGCTCGCAGCATGCGCGGGAAGCACCGCGCCGCCCGCCGCCCGATTATGGCGGACCCCACCGCGGCCGCTGGCCGTCGTGTTGCTGTGGTGGCGAACGCAGGCGGCAGGCGCGAGTGCGGGGACGGACGTGGAAAGCAGTAAACGCCGCGGGTCCAAGGGTTGCCCGTACGGCAGGGGTGGGAGACCCAATTCCGAGCAACGGTAACGGGGTCTTCGGGGTAAAGACCCACGGCGAGCGGA
>NZ_JBAGLP010000097.1:0-97782 GCF_036689775.1 Isoptericola haloaureus
CGACCGGGCCGGGGCCGGCAGCCTCGAGCGGACAAGTCGTGTGAAAGGCACGAGACCAGTCAGTCGAAGGGTCACGCTCAAGACCACCGATCCACAGCCCAGCACCATCAGGCTGCGAACGCGATCCTCACAGTCAGTCGACGCGCAGCAGCGCGGGGACGTCGGTGGGAGGACGGCCCGAGCGGGCGAACTCGGCCCAGGCGGCACGCAGCGTCCGCCCGGTGTCGAGGAGCTCCGCGTCGGAGCGGCCCGCCACCACCGGCACCCCGCGCCAGCCGTCGGGGTCGCCGAGCAGCAGCGGCAGCTCGGTGGCGTGCGCCGCCCGGAGCGGGTGGTGCGCGTCGCCGCCGAGGTAGGTGTACCGCGCCGCCCTGCCCCCGGCGCGGCGGTGGCGCTGGACGAACCGGTCCACCGCGCGGCCGTACACCGTCCGGGTCAGCTCGTGCACCGCCGCCTCGCGCAGCCCGCGGCCCAGGCCCGGGACGAGCGGCCGGGGCAGGGCCCCGTCGACGAACAGCGCGGCCTCGCGGGCGTTGGTCCCCGCCAGGACCTCGACCTGCGGGGCGACCCGCGACCAGGCGGAGGCCAGGTGGTCCTCCGGCGGCAGGGGAGCGAACCCGTACTGCGCGCCGAACGGCATCGCCGCGCGCAGCCCGTAGCGGGGCAGCACGCGACGCGCGGCGCGGTGCTGGGCGGCGAGCAGGTCCTCCAGGGGTGCGTCGTCGCGGACCGTGCGCACCTCGGCGGCCAGGGTCGCCGCCATGGCCGCGCGGTGGCGGGAGATCCCGAGCGGCGGGCTCTGCACGATCGCCCGCCGGAAGAGCCCCGCCGCGCCGTCGGCGACCATCAGGTGCGCGATCGCGTCCGCGCCCGCGGACTCGCCCATCGCCGTCACGCGCCCGGGGTCGCCCCCGAACGCGGCCACGTTGCGCGACACCCAGCGCAGCGCGGCCAGCATGTCCAGCAGACCGAGGTTCGCCGGACGCTCCGCGTCGCCGAGGAACCCCAGCACGCCGAGCCGGTACGTCACGGCGACCACGACGACGCGTTGCTCGCGCACCAGCAGGGTCGGGTCGTAGCTGATCGCGTCCCCGGCGCCGGACACGTACGACCCGCCGTGGATCCAGACCACGACGGGCAGGTTCTCGCCCGGGGAGGCGTCGACGGGTGCGGTGACGGTCAGCCGCAGGCAGTCCTCGGACGGTGGCAGCGGTCGCGCGGAGCCCGGGCCGAAGACGTCCAGCCCGGCCGGGTCGGGATTCTGCGGGCACGACGGCGAGAAGCCGGTCGCGTCGACGGTGCCCGGAGCCGGTGGCTCGTCCACGGGCGCGTCGAAGCGTGCGGCTCGGGCGTAGCGGATCCCGCCGGCGTGCAGCACGTCGGCGCCGACGCGGGCCGAGAAGCGACCCGCCGGCGCCTGCACGACGCGTACCGCGCTGTCGCGCGACCCCGCGCCGGACGCCGTCGTGGTCTCCTGGGTCATCCCGTCCTCGCCTCCTGTCCGGTGCCGCCGGGCCGGGAATGCCACCGGCCCTGTCTCGATTGTCGCCCGTATGACGCAGTCGACGATCTCAGCACAGCTCGGTTCCCTCGACCTGTCCGCGGCGCCCCTGGCGCTCGGCGGGAACGTCTTCGGCTGGACGGCCGACGACGACGCCTCCTTCTCCGTGCTGGACGCCTTCGTGGCGGCCGGCGGGCGGATGATCGACTCCGCCGACGTCTACTCGGCCTGGGTCCCCGGCAATTCCGGGGGCGAGAGCGAGACGACCGTCGGGCGCTGGCTCGCGCGCGGCGGGCGCCGTGACGACGTGCAGATCGCCACCAAGGTCTCCCAGCACCCCGAGTACCCCGGGCTGTCCGCGGCGAACGTCCGCGCCGCGGCCGAGGCGTCCCTGCGGCGTCTGGGCACCGACCGCATCGACCTGTACTACGCGCACTTCGACGACGCCGACACCCCGGTGGCGGAGACCGCTGCCGCGTTCTCCCGCCTCGTCGACGACGGCCTGGTCCGCGAGATCGGGATCTCGAACTACAGCGCCGAGCGGATCGACGAGTGGTTCGCCGCGGTCGAGGCCGACGGGCTGCACCGCCCGGTCGCCCTGCAGCCGCACTACAACCTCGTCGAGCGGGGCTTCGAGGAGGCCGTCCGGGGCGCCGCGCTGCGGCACGGCCTGGGCGTGCTGCCGTACTACGCGCTGGCCTCCGGCTTCCTCACCGGCACCTACCGCGACGGGGTCGCGCCCGACAGTCCGCGGGCGCAGGGTGCGGCGCGCTACCTCGACGACCGCGGCCGCCGGGTGCTGGACGCCCTCGACGAGGTCGCCGCCGCGCACGACGCGCCCCTCGCGTCCGTGGCGCTGGCCTGGCTGCGCGCGCAGCCGACCGTCGTGGCCCCGATCGCCAGCGCGCGCCGCACCGACCAGCTCGACGCGCTGCTGACCTCGATGACGCTCGAGCTCACACCGGGCGAGGTCGACCGGCTCACCGACGCCTCCGCCTGACCAGGGATCACGCGTCGCGGCCGACGTCGTCGAGGAAGTCGACGACGTCGGCCGCGACCCGGTCCGGGCGCTCCCAGAGCACGAGGTGACCCGTGCGCGCGTACACCGTCCCGCGGGCCCGGGGGAGGGCCGCCAGGAGTCGCTCGTGACTCGGGCCGACGAGCTCGTCCTGCGCCCCGCCCACGACCAGCGTGGGCACCTCGATCCTGCCCGTGGACAGCGGCGGTTCGGAGTCGACCAGGCCGTGCAGCGAGTCGCGCCACACGCGGGCGCCCAGGGCTGCCGACTCCGCAGCCCGGGCGGCGAGGAAGTCCGCGGGGATCGTGGAGCCTGTGCCGAACCAGGCCAGCGACTCCAGCACCCATGCGGGATCGACGGGGTCGGTGAGCCGCTCGACGTCGTCGGCGAACGGCGGTCTGCTCCGCAGGTCCACGGGTGAGCCGACCAGGACGAGTCCGTCGAGCAGGTCCGGGCGGTCGACGGCGAGCTGCTGGGCCACGTAGCCACCGCTGGACGTCCCGAGCACGACGGTGCGTGCCGCCGTCGGCCGGGACCGGTCCTGCGGGTCGGCGACGCGCGCCGCGAGGGCGCGGACCGACCAGTCCGTGATCGTCGGGTCGGCGAGCTCGACCACCTCGGCCGCGACCGTCGCGGGCAGCCGGGGCAGGAGCCGGGCGAACACCCCGCCCGTCTCGGCCCAGCCGGGCAGCAGGACGAGCCGGGTCGGTGCCGTGGCCATGCTCCGAGCCTACGTCCGCGGTCGCCGGCCCCGGGCGCCCGAGATGCTGACCGCACCGATCCTCGTCACCATGGGCCCACGGCAGGACCACCGGACGACGGGAGGGACGGACGCTGATGGCCGCGGTCGGGCTCGTGCTGGGGATCGCGCTGCTCGTGCTGGGTCTGCGGGGGGCCGCCACCGCCCTGGCCGTCGCTCGCACGCCGGCCCTCGGCCTGCCGTTCGAGTCCGGGACGCTCCCCGCGCAGCACGCCGTGTCGCGGTTCCACGTCCGCTGGTACGCCGTGAGCCTGCTGTTCCTCGCCTTCGACATGGAGATGATCTTCATGTACCCGTGGGCCGTCGTGATCGCGCAGATGGGCGCGACCTCGGTCGTGGAGATGTTCGCGTTCCTCGCGGTGCTGCTGGTGGGGGTCCTGTACGCCTGGCGCGAGGGAGCGCTGCGGTGGGTCTGAGACGGCGTCTGGTCCGCTTCGCCCTGGCACGTCCGCGCGTGCTGCTGGTCGTCGCCCCGGACGGGGACGGGGTCGGGCGCGACGTGGAGTCCGCACTGCTGCGGGGCGGCTGGTCGACGGCGAGCTCGCCGGCCGACGCCGATCTCCTCGTCGTGGCCGGGAATCCCGGTCCCGAGCTGACGGCGGCCGTCGACGTGCTCTGGTCCCAGGTCCCGGCGCCCCGGTCCTGCGTCCGGCTCCCGGCCGCGAACGACGTCGGTGGCGCCCTGGACGTTGCCGCGGAGTCCCTGCAGGCGTGGGGGACGCAACGCGCCCGGGCCTCCGGACCGGACGGGGATCCCTGGCTCGGGCGCGGACCCGACGAGGAGGGCGACCACGAGGGTCACGAGGGTCACGAGGGTCACGAGGTTCACGAGGTTCACGAGGGCCATGGTGATCACGGGGGTCACGGCGGTCACGGGGGTCACGGCGGTCACGAGGGTCACGGGGGTCACGGGGGTCACGGGGGTCACGGCGGTCACGGCGCCATGATGGTGGCGGGCCTGCCCATGGCGTCCTCGGCGCCGGACCGCGACGGCCTCGAGCTCGAGGTGCTGTCCCTGACGCTCGGTCCCTGGATGCCCGGGGCCCCCGACGGACTGGTCGTGCAGGCCTCGATGCAGGGTGACGTCCTGACCGGGGTGCACGTGCGCTGGGCCGACGCCGGTGCCCGTCCACTGCCGGGCGGAGCGGTGCGGGCCCTGGACGCCGTGTGCCGCGTCCTGACCCTGACCGGACCCGAACGGCTGCTCGACCGCGCCCGGCACGCCCGTGACGCCGTCGTGCAGCAGCACCCGGACGCGACGCAGCAGGCGGGCCGGGTGGTTCGTGACCTGCGCCGGTCGCGCACGCTGGCCTGGTCGGTGCGTGGCCTGCCGGCCCCCGGGGGCGGTGACGTGCTGGACCGCCTGCACACCTGGTGCGACGTGCTCGACGGCGCGCGACCGCCGGCACCGGTCGCCCCCGGCAGCGTGGCCGCGTCCCTCGAGGGCGCCGAGCTCGCCGCGGCGCGCCTCGCCGTGGCCTGCGTCGACGTGGCACCAGGGGAGCACCCATGACCGAGACGACCTGGACGTCACCCGGCGTCGGGCTCGCCGTCGCGGGCGTCGCCGTGCTGCTCGGTGTCGTGCTCGCCGCGATGGACGCCGTGGCCCGCCGCGCACCGGCGTCCGAGGGCCGATCGGCCGAGCGCGCGGTGACCCCGGTCCGCGACGTCGCCCGGCTGCTGCTCGAGCGTCGACGCACGACGCTCGCCCCCGACCGGCTGCTGCGCACGGTGGCGGTCCTGGCGATCCCCGTGCTCGCGCTGCTCTCGGCGGCGGTGCTGCCGTTCGGGGGCCGCAGCGTGGTCTCGACGTCGGCGGACCTGGTGTGGTTCAACGCCGCCGAGGCGCTGCTGTGGGCCGCCGTCTGGCTGCTGGGCTGGGGGCCGAACGCGGCGCACCCCCTGGTCGGCGCCTACCGCTTCCTCGCCCAGGGCCTCGCCTACGAGCTGCCGCTGATGTTCGCGATCATCACCGTCGGGGTCGGTGCCGGGTCGCTGCGGGCCACCGACGTGGTCGCCGCCCAGGCCGGCGGTGCCTGGTTCGTGTGGACCATGCCGGTGGCCTTCGTGGTGTTCCTGCTCGGGGCGGCGGCGTTCGCCTTCTGGGGCCCCTTCGCGGCGCCGGCGGGCGCCGACGTCGCCGGCGGCGTGCTCGCCGAGGTCTCGGGCGTCGACCGGCTGCTGGTGCAGGTGGGTCGCGCCGTGCTCCTCGGGGTCGCGGCCGCCACGGCGGCCGCCTGGTTCCTCGGCGGCGAGGACGGACCCGTGCTGCCGGGTCCGGTGTGGTACGCGCTCAAGACCCTGGCGGTGATGGCCCTGCTGGTCGGGGTGGGGCGACGCTGGCCGGTCGTGCGACCCGAACGGTTCGCCGACGTCGCCTGGGTGGTCCTGCTGCCCGCGACGATCCTGCAGTCCGCGGTGGCCGCGGTGCTCGTGCTGGGAGGTTTCTACCGATGACGGAGCTGCTGGTCCTCGCCGCCCTCGGGGCCGTCGCCGTGTGCACCGGGGTGCTGGTGTTCGTCGTCGACTCCATGGCCCGGGCCACGTTCTCGCTGCTCGCCTCGTTCCTCGCGACCGGCGCGGCGCTGCTGGTCATGGACCTGGCCTACCTCGGCCTGCTGACCGTCCTGATGATGACCATCGAGATGGCGATCATGGCCGTGTTCATGATCATGCTCATGATGAACCCGGCCGGTCTGATGCCCATGACCATGGTGCACAACGCCACCGGGTCCGCAATCGTGGGCGGCGCGGTGTTCGTCCTGCTGACCGTCGGTGTGTGGACGACCGACTGGCCGGACCGGCCCGGCCCACAACCGGACGACGCCACCGTCCAGGTCGGCGAGGCGATCATGGGCGACTACATGCTCGTGATGATCGTGGTCGGCGTCGTGCTGCTCGCGACGATCGTGGCGGCCATCGCGCTGGCCACGCACCGCGGGCGCTACGACCGGTTCGGGCCCGACCTGGACCGGCGCGAGCCCGACGACCCCGTGCGGGGAGGGCTGCCCCGATGACCGAGCTGACCCTGCAGGTCGTGCTGACCGTCGCCGCCGCCCTGGTGGGCACCGGGCTGTTCGGGGCGCTGTCCCAGCAGTCGATCGTCATGGTGATGATGGGCCTCGAGCTCGTGGTCAACGGCGTGCTGCTGGCCGCGGGGGCCGCCTGGGCCTTCCTGACGCCGCAGCTGCCCGGCGCACAGGTCCTGGTGCTGATGGCCACCGTCGTGATGGCCGTGGAGATGGCGATGGGTTTCGCCGTCGCCCTGGCGATCTACCGCGCCCGCCAGGTCGACACCGTCGACGCCGCCGAGGACCTCGCCGGATGAGCGCCGCCCTGCTGCTCCTCGTGCTGCTGCCCGCCGCGGGCGGTGCGGTGCTGCTGCTCGGGCGACACCGGCTGGACCGCGTCGGTGCGCCCCTGGCGCTCGGCCTCGGCGCCGTCGGGCTGGCGCTCGCGGTCGTGGCCGCCGTCGGACGTCCCGTCGTCACGGTGCCGTTCCTGGGCCGCGGCGCCGCCGCGGTCGCCGACGGCGCGGACCTCGCGCTGGCCGTCGACGGCCTGTCGGCCCTGCTGGTCGTCACCGTCGCCGCCGTCGCACTGGTGGTGACGGTGCACGCCGCGGTCGACCACGAGGTCCGCACCTCCCGCGCCCGGTTCTTCGGCTTCTGGCTGCTGTTCGTCGCCGCCATGCAGCTCACCGTCACCGCCACGACCTTCCCCGCGCTCCTGCTCGGCTGGGAGGTCATGGGGGCGACCTCCTACGCGCTCATCGGGTTCCGCTGGCGGCTGGCCGGCCGGACCGCGGCCGGCACCACGGCGCTGCTCACGACCCGGGCCGCCGACCTCGGGCTGTACGTCGCGGCGGGCGCCGTCCTGGCGGGCAGCGGGGGCCTGCACCTTTCCGGGCTGGGCGGCCTGCCCGAGCCGTGGACCGCGGTGGCCACGACCGGTGTGGTGGTCGCGGCGCTGGGCAAGTCGGCCCAGCTGCCGCTGTCCGGCTGGCTGTCCGCGGCGATGCAGGGGCCGAGCCCGGTGTCCGCCCTGCTGCACTCGGCCACGATGGTCGCCGCCGGTGGCTACCTGCTGCTGCGCGTCGGGCCGGACCTGATGGCGGGGGCGGCGACGGTGGTGGTGTGGACCGGGGCCGCCACCGCCCTGGTGCTCGGCCTGGCCGCCGTGGCCCAGAGCGACCTCAAGCAGCTCCTGGCGGCGAGCACCGCCGCCCAGATGGGGTTCGTCGTCGCGGCTGCGGGGGCGCACGCTGCCGGTGCGGGCGCAGGCCTGCTCGGTGGCGCCGAGCACCTGGTCGCGCACGCCGCCGTCAAGGCCGGGCTGTTCGTCGCGGCCGGCGTCTGGCTCGGGGCGCTGGGGACGCGGGCGCTCGGCGGGCTGCGCGGCGCGGGCCGTCGCTACCCGGTCGTGGGTGCCGCGGTCGTCGCCGCGGCCGCCGCGCTGGCCGGGATCCCGCCGCTGTCGTTGTGGGTGACCAAGGACGAGGTCCTGCACGGCGTGGAGCAGGCGCACCTGCCCGGCGGCGCCGTGCTGCACGTCGTGCTGCTGGCCGCCGGCGCGCTGTCTGCCGCCTATGCCGCGAAGATCGTCGCCGTCGTGCTCGCACCGGCGTCCGGCACCGGCGACGGGTCCCCGGCACCGGTGCCGGCCGTCGCCGCCGCGCTGACCCTCGCCACCGCTGCCGTCGGGCTCGGCGTCCTGGCCCTGCCCGGGGTCCGCGACGCCGTCGCCCGGGTGCTGGACGCCGCGCCCGGCGCGGCCCCGACACCCACGGCACTGGCGATCTCGGGCGGCCTCGCCGTGCTCGTCGCCGCCGTCGTGCTGTGGCGCCCGGGCCTGGCCCGGGCGACCGAACGAGTGCCCCTGCGGGACTGGTGGTCCCTGCCCGCCCTGCTCGCGGTGGCCGGCAGAGCGGCCGTACGGCTGGCCGGTGCGGTCGACCGCGCCGACGCCGGGCTGGACCGCGCCGTCAGGTCCGTGCCGACCGGGGCCCTGGCAGCGGCCCGGGGCGCCGGGACGGCCGACGGCGGGATCGACCGGGGCGTGCACGGTGTCGCCGGCCTCGCCGTGACGAGCGCCCGGCACGCGGCGATGGTCGACGTGCGCGGCGTCGACGGGCTCGTGCGCGACGTCGCGACCGGCACGGGTCGCGCCGGTCGCGCGGCCCGCCGTCCCCAGACCGGCCTGCTGCACCAGTACTACGCGCAGGTGGCCGCCGGCCTCGGTGCGCTGCTCGTCCTGCTGATCCTCGTGAGGTGACCTCGTGCTCCTGACCGTCCTCGTCCTCCTCCCGGCGCTCGCCGGGCTCGTCCTCGTCGCGGCACGCGTCCCCGACCGCGTCGCGTCCTGGGCGTGGGTGGCGACGTCCTCGGGCGTCGTCGCGCTCGTGGCGTGGATCTGGTGGGGCTTCGACGCCGCCGGCGGCGTCCAGTACGACGTCAAGGTGCGCTGGATCCCGACCGTCGACGCGTCCTACCACGTCGGGGTGGACGGGCTGTCGCTGCCGCTGCTGGCCCTGACGGCCGTGCTGTTCTGGTGCTGCGCGGTGTGGTCGCTGCGCGGCACGCCGCGGCCGCGCAGCCACGCCGCACTGTTCCTGCTGCTGCAGACGACCTGCCTGGGCACGTTCGCCGCGCTGGACCTGATCCTGTTCTTCCTGTTCTTCGACCTGTCCATCGTGGCGATGTACTTCGTCATCGCCGGCTGGGGCCACGGCGACCGCCGTCGCAGCGCCCTGACGTTCTTCCTGTACACGTTCCTCGGTTCGCTCGCGCTGCTGCTCGGCTTCATCGGCCTGTTCCTCGGCAGCGAGCCGCGCACGTTCGACATCGTGCGCCTCGTCGAGGACCCGCCGTGGGCCGGGCAGGACGCCACCGCCTCCTGGGTGCTGCTGGCCCTCTTCGTCGGGCTGGCCGTCAAGACGCCGCTGTTCCCCTTCCACACCTGGCTGCCGCCCGCCCACACCGACGCCCCGGCCGAGGGCTCCGCGGTGCTGGCGGGCGTGCTGCTGAAGCTGGGCACCTTCGGGTTCGTGCGCATCGTCATGCCGACCCTGCCCGAGGCGTGGCAGCGCTGGGGCACGTGGATCGTCGTCGTCGGGGTCGTCAGCGTGCTCTGGGGCGCCCTGGTGGCGCTGGCCCAGGACGACCTCAAGCGGATGATCGCCTACACCTCGGTCAACCACATGGGCTACGTCCTGCTGGGCCTCGGCGCCGTCGGGGTGCTCGCACGCGAGGACGTCGAGGCCGCCGACGCCGCGGGCGCCGCCGGGGTGGCCGCGACCGGGGCCGTGGTCCAGATGGTCAGCCACGGACTGCTCACCGGAGCGCTGTTCCTCGTCGCCGGCGTGCTGTGGAACCGCGGAGGCAGCTACGCGTTCGCCCGCTGGGCAGGGCTGGGCCGGGCGGTGCCCGGGTTCGCCGTGCTGCTGTCCGTGGCCGCCTTCGGGTCGCTCGGGCTGCCCGGCCTGTCGGGATTCGTCGCCGAGTTCCAGATCTTCGCCGGGTCGCTGGCCGCGGTGCCCGTGGCCGTGACGATCGCCGTCGTGGGCATCCTGCTCACCGCCGGGCTGTTCCTGCGGGCGCTGCAACGGCTGCTGACCGGCGACCTGCGGGTGCCCGAGGGCCTCGACGCGACGGCGGTGGGGGACGTGACCACCACCGAACGGGTCGCCGTCGTCCCGCTGCTGGCGCTGAGCGTCGCCGTGGGCCTGCTGCCCTGGCTGCTCGTCGACGTCGTCGGGCCGGCCGCGGACGGCCTGGTCGCCCTGGTGGCCCGGTGAGGCGCCGATGACGGGGGAGGACCTGGCCGGACTGCTGCCCGAGGGCCTGCTGCTCGTCGCGGCCGTCGGGGGACTGCTGCTCGGGCTGTGGACGCCGCAGGCCGCCCAGCGCCGGGTCGCCGTCGTCGCCGTCGCCGGATGCCTGGCCAGCGCAGGCGCCGCCGCGGTCGCGCTGGCCGGCCCCGCCCGGACGGTGTTCGCCGGGACCTGGACCGTGGACACCACCACCGGCGTCGTCCGTCTGGCGGTGGCCGCCGCGACCCTCGCCGTGGTGGTCCTGCTGCGCACCGAGCTCGCCGGTCACCCGCGCGAGAGCGAGGCCTACGTGCTCGCGCTGCTCGTGGCGGTCGGCGCCGACGCCCTCGCCGCGACCAGCGACGCCCTGCTGCTCGTGGCCGCCTACCTGCTGGCGAGCGTGCCGGCCTACACGCTGACGGCGTTCCGAAAGGACGCCCGCGGCACCGAGGCGGCGCTGAAGTACTACCTGCTCAGCGCCCTGGTCGGCGTGGTGCTGCTCGTCGGCGTGACCGCCCTCGTGCTCGCCACCGGCCGGACCGGCTACGCGGACGCTGCCGCGACGCTGCCGGACGCCGCCCCGGCGCTCGGTGCGCTCGCCGCGCTCGGTCTGCTCGCCGCCGTGCTGTTCAAGGCCGGCGCGGTGCCGGTGCACTTCTGGGTGCCCGACGCCGTCGACGGCGCGAGCCCGGCCGTGGCCGCCCTGATCTCCACCGTGCCGAAGGTCGGGGCGCTCGCGGCCGCGTTCCGGCTCCTGGCCGAACCGTTCGCCCAGGTACCGCCCGGCCTGACGCTCGCGGTCGCCCTCGTGGCCGGGGCGAGCATGACGCTGGGGAACCTGGCCGCCTTCTGGCAGACCTCGCTGCAACGTCTGCTGGCCTACTCCACGATCAGCCAGGTCGGGTACCTGCTGATGATCGTCACGGTCGCCGGCACGGTCGAGCTCGCCGCCCCGGCCCTGCACGTCTACCTGGCCGCCTACGCGGTGACCAACATCGGTGCCTTCGCCGCGGTGGCCGCCGTGCCCCGTCGCACCTCGCCGGTCGGCTGGGCGGCCGGGGTCGCAGGGCGGCCGTGGCTCGTGGTCAGCCTGGTGGTGTGTCTGCTCGGACTCGTCGGCACGCCACCGACGGCGGTGTTCGTGGGCAAGCTGGCCGCCTTCACCACCGCGGCGGACGGCGGGTACGCCTGGCTCGTGGTGCTGGCCGCCGCCAACTCGGTGGCCAGCCTGTTCTACTACCTGCGCTGGATCGCCCCGGCGTTCCGGTCGGTGACGTCCACCCGGCCGCGCGTCGGGGTCGTCCGCCGTCCGGCGGTGGTGACGGTGCACGTCGCGGCCGCGACGAGCCTCGTGCTGGGGATCACCCTCGGCCTGACGATCGGCGGCACGTAGGATCGCAGCATGACGAGCACGGCACCGGTGGAGCGCCGGCCCCTGCTGCGCGCGCTGATGCTGTGCGCGGGCGTGGCCGTGCTGACCGCTGCGCTGGTGCTGCTCGTCGTCTCCCACCAGCCCTCGGCCTCCGCGGCGTCGGCAGGACATCTGCACGGGTCGAACGCCGGCGTGGTCCACGCGTCCGCCGCGCACGACGACCTCGTCGCGGACGGCGGCGCGGCCCACACCCACCGGAGCCCCGCCGGGGACCACGACCACGGGACGCTGGTCGCCTGCACGCTCCTGGCCGCCGCCACCCTGCTGGCGCTCGTCGTGCTGCGCTGGCGGTCCACGCCGTCGCCCGCACCGTCGGCGGGCACGACGCGGCTCCGGGTCGTCGCCGCGCTGGTCGCCACCACGCGGAGGATCGCCCCGCCCGACCTCCTGGCGCTCGGGATCTCGCGCACGTGAGCGGGCGGTCGTCCTCGACGACCCGCCCCCGTGCCAGCAGCCGGCGATGCCGGCCCCCGGAACGATCCCGCCGAAGGAACCCATGACCGCCCGTACCACCGCGGCGGCGCTCGACGCCGCCCTCGCCCTGCCCCCGGCCGCGCGCGGCCGACCCGACCACCCCACCGCAGCCGCCGCTCCCCGGGCCCGCGCGATCACCGGCGGGTTCCTGCTCGCCCTGCTGCTCCTGCTCGTCGGCGCCGGTCCCGCCCAGGCGCACACCGACCTGGACACCGCCGAGCCGGCCGACGGCTCCACCTCCGACGGACCGGTCGAGGAGATGGTCCTGACGTTCACCCTGCCGGTCACGCCGTTGGGCGAGGCCGTCGAGGTCACGGGCCCGGACGGGGCCGTGCCCGTCGAGGTCACCCCGCAGGACGACGGCGTGGTGCTGCTCGCCACGCCCGCGGAGCCGCTGACCGACGGCGAGTACACCCTCGACTGGAACGTGGCCGCCGAGGACGGGCACCCCCTGGACGGCACCGTGGCGTTCACGGTCGCCGGCGCCGCGCCGGACGTGTCGGACGACGGCGCCGCCGCCGACGACGAGGCCTCGCCCGCGGGGACGGCGGCACCCGTCCCCGACGACACGGTCGCCGCGGACACCGCGGCCGCCGAGGAGGACGCGGCCGACTTCGCCGCCGTCGTCGCCCGCCTCGCGGGGGCCGCGGTGCTGTGGGGCGCGCTGGTCGCCGGCGGCGGGCTGCTGTTCGCGGCCCTCGTCCTGCGGGGCCGGGACCGGGAGGACGTGCCCGCGGTGCTCACCGCGGTGCGCTGGGTCGGCGTCCTCGCGCTCGTCGGGGTTCCCCTGCGCCTGGCCGCCCGGTCGGTCGTGGTGGCCCAGGGGGACGTCGGCGCCGCCGTCGACCCGTCGGCGCTCGGCGACGCCCTGACCGGCGACACCGGGCTGGTGCTGGCGCTGCAGGGCGCCGGCGCCCTGGCGGTGCTGCTCGGCGCGCGACGGACGTTGGCCGGGTCGTGGCTCGCCGTCGTCGGCACGCTCCTGCTCGGCGCGGGCATCGTGCTCGACGGGCACAGCAACAGCGTCGGTCCGCACTGGCTCGTCATCACCACCGACGTCACGCACCTGCTGGCCGCCGGGGCCTGGGTCGGCGGGGTCGTGATGGTCGGTGTCGTGCTGCGCCGACGACGGCGCGACGCCCGTCCCCTGGACGCGGGGCTGCTGGGCAGCCGCTTCTCGGTGCTGGCGACCGGGTCCGTCGTCGTGGTCGGGATCGCGGGCGTGGCCCTGACCGTGGAGATCCTCGACCGACCGTCCCAGCTCTGGGAGACCAGCTGGGGGCTGTTCCTGCTGGCCAAGGTCGCGGTGGTGGCCGTGGTCGCCGCGATCGGCGCCTACCAGCACTTCCGGGTCGTGCCCATGCTGCAGGCACCCGGGCACGGCGCGCGCCGGGCGCACAAGGCGGGCAGCCTGCTCCAGCGCGGCGCGGGGCACGAGACCGGCTTCATGGTGGTCGTCGTGCTGCTGACGGCGTGGCTGGTCGCCGCCTCGGTGCACGAGTAGGCGTCCCGGGTCAGCCCGCCGAACGCAGGCGCGGCAAGGCGTCGACCACGGCGTCGAGGTGCGGGCGTACGTCCCCCTCGCTGGGGAGCACGACGACGAACTCGCTCACGCCGACCGCGGCGTAGGCCCCCACGAGCGCGGGCAGGTCGGCGACGTCGTGCTCGCGCAGCCGGAGCTGGACCGTGCGGCGGATCTCGGCGGGGTCGCGGCCGACGTCCTCGCAGTGGCGGGCCAGGACGTCGCCGAGCTCCCTGATCCGCTCGGGGCTGCTGGAGGTGTCGTTCCAGGCGTCGGCGTACCGCGCGACCATGCGCAGGGTGCGGCGGGGGCCCGACCCGCCGATCCAGATCGGCGGGTGCGGACGCTGCACGGGCTTGGGCTCGGCGACGGCGTCGGTGAGCCGGTAGTGCTCGCCGTGGAAGGTGGTGGTCGGCTGCGTCCACAGCGACCGCAGGACGACCAGCGCCTCCTCGAGACGGTCCATGCGGGTGCGCACGTCGCCCAGGTCGAGCCCGTACATCGAGTGCTCGCGCTCGTTCCAGCCGGCACCGATGCCGAGCTCGAGCCGGCCGCCCGAGAGGTGGTCGACCGTGGTCGCCAGCTTGGCGAGCATCCCGGGGTGGCGGTAGGAGTTGCCCGAGACCATGCACCCGATGCGGACCCGGGTGGTCAGGGCGGCCATGGCCGCCTGCATCGCCCAGGCGTCGAACACGGGTCGCGCCGGGTCGGGCCCGAGGGAGGCGAGGTGGTCCATCACCCACACGTGGTCGAAGCCCGCGTCGTCGGCGGTGCGCCACACCTGCTCGAAGTCGGCGACCGGGGCGTCCTGGGTGAGCTTGAGTCCGATGCGACGGGACATGGCACCATCCTGCAGCACGGCGGACGACGGGGGAGTGCCGTCCCGGTCGTGGGACGGGCCGACACGATGGCGAGTGAATCGATACGATCGACCGTGTGCGACGGAAAGCCCTTACCCACACGTCCGACCTGGAGCGCATCGACGGCGCCCACCCGGTCCGCTCGATCCTGCGCCTGCTGACGGCCCAGCCGGGCAAGCTGGCGCTGGCGCTGTACGCCTTCACGCTCAAGGAGATCCCGCTCTGGTTCCTGCCGGTCATCACCGGTGCCGTCATCGACATCGTCGCCGAGGACGGCCCCGTCGGCTCGGTGATGATCTGGTTCGCCGTCGCCGTGGTGCTGCTCGCCCAGAACTACCCGCACCACATCCTGTACACGCGCAAGTTCATGACCGTGGTGCGCGACACCGGCGTGCGGCTGCGCAACGCGCTGGTCCAGCGGCTCCAGGTGCTCTCGATCGGGTACTACGCGCGCTCGAGCGCCGCGCTGGTCCAGTCCAAGGTCGTGCGCGACGTGGAGAACGTCGAGATCATGCTGCAGCAGGTCACCCACCCGCTGCTGTCGGCGCTCATGGTGCTCGTCGGTGCCGTCTCGATGACCGCGATCCGGGTGCCCGAGTTCCTGCCGGTCTACGCCCTGGTCATCCCGACCGCGCTGCTCATCCGACGCACCATGGCCCGTCGCTCCCAGGCCCGCAACGAGCAGTTCCGCCGCGAGATGGAGGGGTTCGCCTCCCGCGTGGGCGAGATGGCCTCGCTGATCCCGGTGACCCGTGCCCACGGGCTGGAGCAGACGGCCGCCACCCGGGTGGCCACGGGCGCGGACTACGTGCGGCGCGCCGGGCTCAACCTGGACCTGCTCAACGGGCGCATGCAGTCCATGTCGTGGGTGTCCATGCAGTTCCTCGGCGTGTTCTGCCTCGTGCTGGCCGCCGCGGTGTCGCTGTCGGGCGTCATCCCCATCACCCCCGGCGAGGTCGTCGTGCTGTCGACCTACTTCACGCTGCTCACCCAGGGGCTGACCCAGGTCCTCAACCTCGTGCCCGTCACGGCCCGCGGCGTGGAGTCCATGCGCTCCATCGCCGAGGTGCTGGCCGAGCCCGACCTGGAGGAGAACGAGGGGCGCCGCCCGGTCGACCGGGTGGAGGGCCTGCTGCAGCTCGACCACGTCTCGCACCGGTACCCCGAGTCCGAGACCGACGCGCTCAGCGGCATCGACCTCGAGATCCGCCCGGGCGAGACCGTCGCCTTCGTCGGGCCCTCCGGATCGGGCAAGTCGACCCTGCTCAACCTCGTGCTCGGCTTCGTCCGTCCCACCGCCGGCCGCATCCGGCTGGACGGTCAGGACATGTCCGAGCTCGACCTGCGCACCGTGCGCCGCCACGTCTCGGTCGTGCCCCAGGAGTCGGTGCTGTTCGAGGGGTCGATCCGCGACAACGTCGCCTACGGGCTCGACGAGGCCGACGACGAGCGCATCCGCGCCGCGCTGCGCGGCGCCAACGCCCTGGAGTTCGTCGACGCGCTGCCGCAGGGCTGGGACACGGTCGTGGGCCAGCGCGGTGCCCGCATCTCCGGCGGTCAGCGCCAGCGGCTGGCGATCGCCCGGGCGATCGTGCGCGACCCGAACATCCTGTTCCTGGACGAGGCCACCAGCGCGCTCGACCCGGAGTCGGAGGTCTCCGTGCGCGACGCGCTGGACCGGCTGATGGCCGACCGCACCACGCTGGTGGTGGCGCACCGGCTGTCCACGGTGCGCCAGGCCGACCGCATCGTCGTGCTCGACCACGGGCGCATCGTCGAGGTGGGGCCGCACGCCGAGCTGCTGGCGCGCGGCGGACGGTACGCCGCCCTGCACGCCGCCCAGGAGGGCGGGCTCAGCGCGTAGCGGCTCGCGTCCGGCGGCGGCCTCCGTACGATGGCCGCATGCCAGCGCCGAACCCGCCGAGCACGGCCTACCTGGACCACATCGCCGACGAGACCGACGACCGACGCCACGCCGCCCTGGCCGCCCAGCCCGCCGAGCCGTCGGGCGGGGGAGCGCCCGCGGCGCTGATCGAGGCCGCCGAGGCCGCCGCGGCGGACCTGGAGCCGGAGCTCGCCACGATCGTCCGGACCCTGCACGCGCACCCGGAGACCGCGTTCGCCGAGCACGCCAGCGCACGGCTGCTGGTCGAGGTCCTGGCCCGGCACGGCGTCGAGGCCCGCACCGGTACGGGCGGGGTGGAGACGGCGTTCCGCGCCGAGGCGGGCACCGACGACGGGCCGACGATCGCGGTGCTGGCCGAGTACGACGCCCTGCCCGGCATCGGGCACGCGTGCGGGCACAACGTCATCGCCGCCTCCGCGGTCGGCGCGTTCCTGGCCCTGCGCCGGGCCGTGTCGGCGCCCGGCGCGCCGGCCGGCCGCGTGGTCCTGCTGGGGACCCCGGCCGAGGAGGGGCACAGCGGCAAGGAGGTGCTCGCCCGGGCCGGGGCCTTCGAGGACCTGGACGCCGCGATCATGCTGCACCCCTACGGCGTCGACGTGGCCGACCAGGTGTGGCTGGGCCGCCGGCTGCTGACCTGGACGTTCACCGGCCGCAGCGCGCACGCCTCGGCGCAGCCCTTCATGGGGCGCAACGCGCTCGACGCCGCGAACCTGGCCTACACGGGGATCGGTCTGCTGCGCCAGGAGCTGCCGCCCATCGACCGCGTGCACGCGACGATCGCCGAGGGCGGGACCCGGCCCAGCATCATCCCCGACCGGGCCGTCATGCGGCTGTACGCCCGCTCGAAGTACCCGGACACGCTGCGCGACCTGTCACGGCGCCTGGACGACGTCGCCCGGGGTGCGGCGCTGATGACGGGCACGGAGGTCGACATCGCCTGGGACGACGGCGCGCACCCGTCGCTGCCCGTGCGCACCAACCAGGCGCTCACGCGGCGGTGGGTCGCGGCGCAGCAGCGGCGTGGCCGCGACGTGCTGCCCGGCGGGGTCGTCTCCGAGACGCTCGCGGCGTCGACGGACTTCGGCAACGTCAGCTTCCGCATCCCGGGCATCCACCCGCTGATCCAGGTCGCCGGCCCGGACGTCGCCCTGCACACCGTGGAGTTCGCCGAGGCCGCCGGTGGGCCCGCGGCGGTGCGGGCCGCCGTCGACGGTGCGGCGGGGCTGGCGGCCACGGCGCTGGACTACCTGGCCGACGACGCCCTGCGCGAGAGCGTGCACGCGGAGTTCGCCGCCCAGGGCGGCGCCATCGACGTCCCGCACTACTTCGACTGACCGGCGGGCCGCGGGTGTCTCACCGGATGCGGAAGACCGTGTCGCCCCGGGGCTCGACCGTGGTCACCTCGACGGACGAGACGCTCGCCGCCGGGGGACCGCGGTGCAGGAAGTCCACGACGCCCGCGACGGACGGCTCGTCGCCCTCGAGCTCGACCGCGACCGTGCCGTCGGGGAGGTTGGCGACCTCTCCGGCCACCCCGGCCCGCTCGGCGACCCGGGCCGTGGCGTACCGGAAGCCGACGCCCTGGACCCGACCGTGGACGACGGCGCGCAGGCGGGTGGTCACGCCCCCACGGTAAGCCTCGGTGCGCCGCGTCGGGCGGCATCGACCCCGCGTGGCGCGCACACCACCGGCACGTCGCACGTGAATGTATTGCGCACAACTGCATTGCGCACAACTGCATTGCGCGCAATGGAAATGCGTGCCATGCTCCTGGCATGCCAGACGTCGGCGCCTCGAAGGTCCTCGACCCCCTGCTGTGCTTCGCCGTGTACTCGTTGGAGCGCCGCATCGGACGGCTGTACGCCGACCTGCTCGCGCCGTGGGGCCTGAGCTACACGCAGTACCTCGTGATCGAGATGCTCGGCGCCAACCGGGGCCAGCCGCTGACCGTCGGCGAGCTCGGGCGCCTGCTGGACCTCGACTCCGGGACGCTGTCCCCGCTGGCCAAGCGGCTGGAGGGACGCGGGCTGGTCCGCCGGGGGCGTTCCCCCGAGGACGAACGCGTCGTGACCGTCGCGCTGACCGACGCCGGGCGGGCGATGCACGGCGAGCTGGAGGACGTCCAGCGGTGCCTCGCCGAGCGCCTGCCGCCGGACCACGCCGCCGCGGCCGACCTCATGGCCCGGCTGCGCGAGGCGAACGACTACCTGGCCCTGCACGCCGACGCCTGACCGGGCGTGGCGAGTCCACCACGAAGGGAACCGCTCCGTGCTCCAGAACATCGGCTACACCGCCGAGGCGTTGTCCACCGGCGCCGGCCGCGACGGCCACGTCCGTACCGACGACGGGCGCGTCGACCTCGACATGGCCGTCCCCAAGGACCTCGGCGGGTCGGGCGAGGGATCGAACCCCGAGCAGCTCTTCGCCGCCGGCTACGCCGCCTGCTTCCACTCGGCGCTGCAGAACGTGGCGAGGCAGCAGAAGATCCGGCTGACCGACACCTCGGTCGGGGCCCGGGTGCACATCGGTGCCGACGACGACGGCGGCTTCGGCCTGGCCGTCGAGCTCGAGGTCGTCGTGCCGGACCTGCCGGCTGCCGAGGCCCAGGCGCTCGCGGACGCCGCGGAGAAGGTGTGCCCGTACTCCAACGCCACGCGCGGGAACATCGACCTGACCCTCTCGGTCGTCGAGGACTGAGGTCGCGGTCGACGGCGGGACGTCCGACGCGGGTCGGGCGCCCCGCCGTCGGCGTCCCCGGGCCGGTGCCGGCGGGCCGTCGAGCGGATGCCCGGGGTGCGTCGCGGCGCGTACAGTACTCGACGTGAACGAACGAGCGGCAGGTATCGGCCAGGTCGACAGCTCGGACCGGCTCGCGCAGGGACGTGTGCAGCTGCGGTCCGAGGACGCGTGGATCCCGGAGGGCATGGGGGAGACGTGTCGCCGTGCCGCCGCCGAGGGCATCGTGCTGCTGACGAACGAGAACGAGGCTCTGCCACTGTCTGGGAGCGCTCCCATCGCGGTGTTCGGCCGCGTCCAGCGCGACTACTTCACCGTCGGCTACGGCTCCGGCGGGGACGTGCGCCCCCCGTACTCGTGGAACCTCGTGGACGCGCTGGCGGCCACCGACCTGCAGGTGGACGCCCCGCTCGCCGAGCGGTACGCGACCTGGTGCGACGAGCACCCCGTCGACCCCGAACCCGCCTGGGGCACCTGGCCCCGCTCCCACCCGGAGATGCCGCTGACCACCGCGGAGGTCGAGGCCGTCGCCGCCCGCACCCCGACCGCCGTCGTCGTCCTCGGCCGTGCGGCGGGCGAGGCGCGCGAGCAGTCGCTCACCGAGGGCGGCTACCACCTCACCGCCGACGAGCGCACGCTGCTGTCGCAGGTCAGCACCGCGTTCGAGCGCACCGTCGTCGTGGTCGACACCGGCAACGTGGTCGACCTCGCCTGGACCCGGGAGTACGACCTCGACGCCGTGCTGCTGGCCTGGCAGGGCGGGATGGAGTCGGGACGCGCCGTGGCCGACGTGCTCACCGGGGCCGTCCCGGCCGGCGGCAAGCTGACCGCCACGATCGCCACCGCCTACGACCGCTACCCGAGTGCCGGGCACTTCGGCGGCCACGAGCACAACGAGTACGTCGAGGACGTCTACGTCGGCTACCGGTGGTTCGAGACGTTCGCGGCCGAGGACGTGCTGTTCCCGTTCGGCTTCGGGCTGACCTACGCGAGCTTCGACGTGCGCGCCCGGGACGTGCGCGCCGACGACGGCGAGGTCGTGGTGCGGGCCGAGGTCACCAACACCCACGCCGTCCACCCCGGCACCGAGGTCGTGCAGGTCTACGTGCGCGCCCCCCAGGGCGTCCTGGGCCGCCCGGCCCGGCACCTGGCCGCCTTCGCCAAGACCCGCGAGCTCGCCCCCGGCGCGTCGCAGACGCTCGAGCTGCGCTTCCGGCTCGAGGACCTCGCCGCGTACGACGACGGCGGGGCGACCGGGCACCGGTCCGCCTACGTGCTCGAGGCCGGCCGCTACGAGGTCCTGCTGGGCACCGACGTGCGCAGCGCCCTGCCGTGCGGCGGCATCGACGTCGAGGACCTGCGCGTCGTGCGGCAGGTGGCCGAGGCCGCCGCCGTCGAGCCGGCGCACGCCTTCGACCGCGTCGTGGCCCGCACCGGACCCGACGGCGCGCCGCAGGTCGCGCACGCCCCGGTGCCCGTGGCGACCGTGTCGCGCCGCGACCGGGTGCTCGCCGGGCTGCCCGCCGCCGTCGCGCAGACCGGGGACGCCGGGGTCCACCTGGCCGACGTCGCCGCCGGGCGGGCCGACCTCGACACCTTCGTCGCCCAGCTCGACGACGACGAGCTCGAGGCGCTCTCGCGCGGGGACTTCACGATGGACTCGGCCCTCGGCGCCGCGGGCAACGCCGGCGCGCTCGCCGGCACCGTGCCGTCCCTGCGCGCCAAGGGCGTGCCCGCCCTGACCACCACGGACGGCCCCGCCGGGATCCGGCTGGCCACCCACACCGCGCTGCTGCCCTGCGGGACGGCGCTCGCCTCGACCTGGAACGTCGAGCTCGTCACCGAGCTCAACACCTTGCTGGCCGCCGAGATGGCGGCCAAGGGGTCGGACGTCCTGCTCTCGCCGGGCATGAACGTCCAGCGTGACCCCCTGTGCGGACGCAACTTCGAGTACTTCTCCGAGGACCCGCTGCTCACCGGGCGGATGGCCGCCGCCACCGTGCGCGGCATCCAGTCCGGGGGGCTGGCGGCCTGCCCCAAGCACTTCGCCGCGAACAACCAGGAGGACAACCGCGAGCACCACGACTCGCGCGTGTCCGAGCGGGCGCTGCGGGAGATCTACCTGCGCGGCTTCGAGATCTGCGTCGCCGAGTCCGCGCCGCGGACCCTCATGACGTCCTACAACAAGATCAACGGCGTCTGGGGCCACTACCACCACGACCTGGTCACGACGATCCTGCGGGGCGAGTGGGGCTTCGACGGCGCCGTCATGACCGACTGGTGGATGCGCGAGGCCGTCGACCCCGACTTCCCGGCCGTGACCAACGACGCCTACCGGGTGCGCGCCCAGGTGGACGTGCACATGCCCGGGGCGTGGGGGCGCGAGGACCGTCACGGTGACGGCTCCCTGCTGGCCTCCCTGGCCGCCGACGACGGTCTCACGCGGGGCGAGCTGCAGCGCACCGCCCGCAACGTGCTGCGCCTGGCGCTGACCAGCCCCCGGGTGACCGGCGGCGCCTGACCTCCGCGCGCCGTGGCCGCCCGCCCCGGGCCGATATAGGATCCCGGGACAACACCTGCTGGGAGGCGTGGAACAACTCGTGAACAAGGCTGCTGATCCAGCAGACGGAGACCATCGACGGCACAGCGCGTCGCAGCAGTCCGGGGGTGGCCGGTGCTGATCACCGTCGCCACCCTGCTGCTCGGGATCGTGGTCATCGCGGTCGTCATCGCCTTCAACGGCTACTTCGTCGCCCAGGAGTTCGCCTACATGTCGGTGGACCGCTCCCGGCTGGGGGCGCAGGCCGAGGCGGGCGACAAGGCCGCCGCCAACGCCCTGACGGTCACCCGACGGACCTCCTTCATGCTCTCGGGCGCCCAGCTCGGTATCACCGTGACGGGTCTGCTCATCGGTTACGTCGCCGAGCCCCTCGTCGGTGAGTCCCTCGGCGAGATCTTCGGCGTCGTCGGCGTCCCGGCAGGGGTCAGCGTGGCCGTCGGCACCGTCGCGGCGCTCGCGATCTCCACCGTGGCGCAGATGATCTTCGGCGAGCTGTTCCCCAAGAACCTGGCCATCGCGGCGCCGGACACCCTGGCGCGCCGGCTCGCCCGCTCCACCCGGATCTACCTGGCCGCCTTCGGCTGGCTGATCACGGTCTTCGACCACGCCGCCAACGGTCTGCTGCGGCTGGTGCGCATCGAGCCCGTCGAGGACGTCGACTCCAGCGCCACCGCGCGCGACCTGGAGCACATCGTGGCCGACTCGCGCCAGAGCGGGGACCTGCCCGACGAGCTGTCCATGATGCTGGACCGGATCCTCGACTTCCCCCAGCGCGACGTCGAGCACGCCATGGTCCCGCGCGCCCGCGTCGACACGCTGGCCCCGGACGCCACGGTCGGCGAGGCACGCGCCGCCATGGCCGCCGCGCACACCCGGTACCCGGTGATCTCCGACGAGGACGAACCGGTGGGGGTGGTGCACCTGCTCGACGTGCTGGCCGCCGGCGAGGACCAGGAGGCACCGGTCAGCGACATCATGCGTCCGGCCACAGTCGTGCCGACCCTGATGCTGCTGCCCGACGCGCTCGCGGAGCTCACGGCGCGGCGCGACGAGCTGGCCTGCGTCATCGACGAGTACGGCGGCTTCGCCGGCATCCTCACCGCCGAGGACCTGGCCGAGGAGGTGGCCGGGGAGATCACCGACGAGCACGACGTCGAGCAGGCCGAGATCGTCGAGCCCGAGGACGAGACCTCCTGGCGCATGGGTGGTGACGTCCACCTGGACGAGGCCGAGCGCGTCCTCGAGCACGAGCTGCCCCGAGGGGACTACGAGACGATGTCCGGCCTGGTGATCGCCGAGCACGGCCACCTGCCGCAGGTGGGGGAGACCGTGACGGTCGAGCTGGCCACCGAACCGGTCGAGCTCGCCCTGCACGAGCAGGTGCAGCGCCGGCTCACCATCGAGGTGCTCACCGTGGACCGGTACGTCCCGTCCCGGCTCCGGGTGACACTGCACGAGATCGAGCCGTCGGAGTCCGAGGACCCCGACGACGATCCCGGGGACGAGACGCCCGCGGCGAGCGACGAGGACCTCGAGAGCGAGGGGGAGCGGCGATGACGAACCCGTGGATCGTGACCGCCGTCACGACCCTGCTGCTCGTGGCGAGCGGCTTCTTCGTGATCATCGAGTTCGCGCTGCTGGGCGCGCGCCGGCACCGCCTGGAGGAGATGGCCCCGACGCACGGGGCCGCCCGCTCCGCGCTGCGCGCCACCAACGAGCTGACCGTCATGCTCGCCGGGGCCCAGCTCGGCATCACCGCCTGCACCTTCGCGCTCGGTGCGGTGACCAAACCCGCCGTGGACGGGTGGCTGGGCCCGTGGATCGAGTCCGTCGGTGCGCCGTACTGGCTCGCCGACTCGGCCGCGTTCGTCCTGTCGCTGCTGCTGGTGACCTTCCTGCACCTGGTGGTGGGCGAGATGGCGCCGAAGTCGTGGGCCATCACCCACCCCGAACGGTCCGCCATGCTCATCGCGCCGCCGGCCCGCGCCTTCATCTGGGTGTTCCGGCCGCTGCTGGGCTGGATCAACCGGATGGCGAACAAGCTGGTCGCCGCGGTGGGCGTCGAACCCGTCGACCGCGCCGCCGTCGGCGGGCAGGACGCCGAGACGATCCGCCACCTGGTGGACCACTCGGCGCGCAAGGGGTCGCTCGACGACGCCCTCAGCGCCCCGCTGGCCGGCGCCCTCGACCTGACCACCCGCGAGGTGTCCTCCTTCGTCCGGGCCGACGCCGCACCGACCGCCGTCGCCGCGGACGCGGACGTCGCCGCCGTGCAGGAGGCCGCACGGCGCAGCGGACACCTGCGCATCCTGGTCGACACCGGTGACGGCCCGCCCGGCATCGTGCACGTGCGCGACACGCTGCTCGAACCCGCCGAGCGCCCCGTGCGCGAGCTCGCCCGTCCGGCGTACGTCGTGCGGCCCCAGATGCCGGTCCACGAGGCGCTGTCCGGCATGCGGCGCGCCAGCGTGCAGCTGGCCGTCGTCATGGACGGCGACCTGCTGGTGGGCGTCGTCTCGCTCGAGGACGCGCTCGGCCAGGTCGTCCCGCGGTCCTGAGCCGCCGGCACCGCGCGGTACGGCAGGCATCGGGCAGCCCGGCCAGCGGCGTGCACCCCGGGACCGGACGGCACGCTACGGTGGGGACTCGACACGGGGTGCGCCCGCCAGGGCGCTGAGATCACACCCGTCGAACCTGACGCAGCTCGCACTGACGAAGGGATGTCGCCGATGACGACCCGCGCCGCCACCCCGCCGCCGACCGCGCCGCCGAGGAGCCCGGGAGCCCCGCCCCGCGTGCTGGCGGTGGCGGGCTCGGACCCGTCGGGAGGTGCCGGCGTCCAGGCGGACCTGAAGTCGATCGCCGCCGCCGACGGCTACGGCATGGCCGCGCTGACGGCGCTGACCGCGCAGAACACCTGCGGTGTGCGCGACGTCCACGTCCCGCCGCCGGAGTTCCTGGCCGCGCAGCTCGAGGCGCTGTCGGACGACGTGGCGATCGACGCCGTGAAGATCGGCATGCTGGCCGGCGCCGACGTGGCCGCGGTGCTGGACGCCTGGCTGCGGCGGATCCCGGCCACCGTGCCCGTGGTCCTCGACCCGGTGATGATCGCGACCTCGGGCGACCGGCTGCTGGACGCGGCCGGCGAGACGGCCGTCCGCGGTCTGCTGTCCCGCTGCGACGTCGTCACCCCCAACCTGCCCGAGCTGGCCGTCCTGCTCGGCGAGCCGACGGCCCGGGACTGGCAGGCAGCCGTGGGCCAGGGCGTGCGGCTGGCCGCTCGCGCCCGGCTGCACGTGGTCGTCAAGGGCGGGCACCTGCCCGGGGACCGCGTCCCGGACGCGCTGGTCGGCCCGGACGGCACCGTGCGCGAGGTCGAGGGCCGCCGGGTCGACACGCCGCACACCCACGGCACCGGCTGCTCGCTGTCGGCCGGGCTGGCCACGCGCTTCGTGCGCGAGGGCGACTGGTACCGGGCCCTGGCGGGCACGAAGGCCTGGCTCACGGCGGCGCTGGCCGCCGGGGCCGACCTCGGCGTCGGGCAGGGCCACGGACCGGTGGACCACTTCGCCGCCGTGCGCACCGCGGTCCACGACGGCGGCACGGCACCGGTCGGCGGCGGGTGGCAGCCCGCGAGGGCCGGGGCCGGCGTACCCGGCTGACTTCAGCGCGGCCCGGTGTCGTCGAGGGGGCGGCGGGCCACGACCTCCAGGGTGTGCCAGTGCTTCGGTCCGCCGAACGACGGGCCGTCGTTCTCCTCCTCGAGGACCTCGACCACGTCCCAGCCGGAGCAGAGGTCGTCGAGCTCGTCGCGGTCGTGGAAGGAGAGCCGCCCGGCGAGGGTCGGGTCGGCGGCCCAGGTGTCGCGCGGGCCGAACAGCGTGACGCCGCACCAGTCGCCCGGACGCAGCGCGGTGCGCAACCCGTCCCACACGGCGGGGAAGTCCGCGGGCGGCACGAACGGCAGCGTGAACCCGGCGTGCAGGAGGTCGAGCGGGGGCAGGGGCAGCGCGTCGGCGACGCCCTGGCGGCGCACGGTCAGGGCTGGGCGGTGCGCGGGCGCGACCGCGGCGGTCACCCGCTCCACGGTCGACGGGGCGGGGTCGATCGCGAGGACGCGCCAGCCGTGGTCCAGCAGGGCGGCGGTCTCGACGCCGGCACCGGCTCCCAGGTCGAGGGCGCGGCGACCGTCGCCCGGGCCGGCACGGTCGAGCAGGCGCCGGCACAGACGACGGGGCGTCCGTCCCTCCTGGGCGGCGTTGTACGTGTTCCAGTGCTCGTCGTCGAAGCGGACCACGGCCCCAGCGTAGGCGGCCGGAGGTCGTGCCCGGGGCAACGATGTCGGTGCCGGGTGCGAGAATCGTTTCGATGCCCTCCTCCGCGCCTCCCCACCGACCCGACGGACCGCCGGCCCCGGCCGGGTCGCACCTGAGCACCCCGGCCTCGTTGCGGCGGCTGCTGCCGTACGTGCGGCCCGCCCTGCCCCGGCTGGTCGCCGGGCTCGTCGCCGCGCTGGGGGCCAGCCTGGCCGCGCTGGCGATCCCGCGCGTGCTCCAGGAGCTGGTCGAGGGACCGCTGGCCTCCGGGGCGGCAGCCGGCGACGTCGGCGCACTGGTGTGGCCCACCCTGGCCGTGCTCGCCCTCGGCCTGCTCGAGGCCGGGCTGATCCTGCTGCGCCGCAACCTCGTGATGTACCCCGGCACCCGCGTCGAGGCGGCGCTGCGCACCACCCTGTTCCGCCACCTGCTGCAGCTGCCCGCCTCCTTCCACGACCGCTGGGCCGGTGGCCAGCTGCTCAGCCGCTCGATGACCGACCTCGGCCTGCTGCGCCGTTGGCTCGTCTTCGGGCTGCTGCAGCTCGTGGTCAGCACGATCACCATCGTCGTCGGCGTCGGCGTGCTCGTCTCGACCGCGGGGTGGCTGGGCCTCGTCTACCTCGCCGGCGCCGTACCCGTCACGGTCGTCGCGTACCGGTTCTCGCGCCGATACCGCGTCATCGCCCGGCTGTCCCAGGACCAGTCCGGGGACCTGGCCACCACCGTCGAGGAGTCCGTGCACGGCATCCGCGTGCTCAAGGCCTTCGGCCGCGGCGGGGACGCCCTGGCCTCGTTCACCGGCCAGGCCGAGCGGCTGCGACGCACCGAGATCCGCAAGGCCGGCAACCAGGCCACCGTCACCACCGCCCTGCAGCTCATCCCCGAGCTGACGCTCGCGGTGTGCCTCGTCCTGGGCGTCTGGCTGACCGCCGACGGGCAGATCAGCGTCGGGGCGCTGGCCGCGTTCTTCCTCACGGCCGCCGTCATCAACGGCCCCGTGGTCGACCTCGGCATGACGCTGTCGATGACCCTGAACGCTCGCACCGCCGTCGACCGCTTCTTCGAGGTCGTCGAGACGCCCAACCCGCTGACGGACCCCGCCGAGCCGCGCGAGCTCGGCACGGTCCGTGGCGACGTGACGCTGCGCGACGTGGTGTTCCGCTACGAGGACGACGAGCCGCCCGTCCTGGACGGGGTCGACCTCGACCTGCCCGCCGGGACCACCACCGCCCTGGTCGGCCTGACCGGTTCGGGCAAGTCGACCCTGGCGATGCTGCTGCCGCGCATCCACGACGTCACCGGCGGCTCCGTCCGCCTCGACGGCGTCGACGTGCGCGACCTGCGCCGCCACGACCTGCGCCGCGCGGTCGCCGTCGCCTTCGAGGACCCGACGCTGTTCTCCACCACGGTGCGCGAGAACGTCCTGCTCGGCGTCGACGACACGTTGCCCGCCACCGAGCGCGACCGCCTGCTCGCCGACGCGCTCGAGGTCGCCCGGGCAGGGTTCGTCCACGACCTGCCCCACGGTGTCGACACACGCATCGGCGAGGAAGGGCTGTCCCTGTCCGGCGGGCAGCGCCAGCGCCTCGCCCTGGCGCGCGCCATCGCCGCGCGGCCTCGCGTCCTCGTGCTCGACGACCCGCTGTCCGCCCTCGACGTGAGCACCGAGGAGGCCGTCACGCGAGGGCTGCGCGAGGTGCTGGCGGGCACGACCAGCCTGGTCATCGCCCACCGGCCCTCCACGGTGGCGCTCGCCGACCGGGTCGCCGTGCTGGCCGACGGGCGCGTCACCGCCGTCGGCACCCACCGCGAGCTGCTGGCCCGCGACGCCCACTACCGCTACGTCGTCGCCTCCCTGGAGGAGGACTGGGCGGCCCACGAGCACGACGCCGACGTCACCGAGGAGGTCCGATGAGTACGCCGGCCGCACGGCTGCGCCCCACCGACGCGCGCGCCGACGACGCCACCGACCTGGACCGCGGCACCTCGCGCGCCGTGCGCCGCCGGTCCCTGGCACTGCTCGGCCGGCTGCTGCGCCCCCGGGCCGGCGCGCTCGCCGTGGCCGGCGCCCTGGTCGTGGTCAGCACGGCCGCCCAGGTGGCCGGACCGCTGCTCGTCCAGGCCGCGATCGACACCGCGCTGCCCGCCCTGCGCGACGGGGACCCGGGCCGGCTCGTCGCCGTCGGCAGCGCGTACGTGCTCGCGGCCGTCCTCGGCGGCCTGTGCGCCGGCGCCTACGTGCGCGCCGCCGCCCGGGTGGCCCAGAGCGTCCTGCTCGAGCTGCGCCGCCGCGTCTTCCGGCACACCCAGCGACTGTCCCTGGAGTTCCACGAGTCCTACACCTCCGGGCGGGTGATCAGCCGTCAGACCTCCGACCTGGAGGCGCTGCGCGAGCTGTTCGACGGCGGTCTGACCGGTGTCGTGTCGTCGCTGATGCTCATGGTGTTCACGGCCGGGGCGCTGTTCTACGTCGACTGGCGCTCCGGGCTCGTGCTGCTGGTCGCCCTGCTGCCCGCGTGGTGGCTCACCCGGTGGTTCCAGCGGCGCTCGCAGGTGTCCTACCGCGAGCAGCGCACCGCCTCTGCGCGCCTGATCGTGAAGTTCGTCGAGACCATGACCGGCATGCGCGCCGTCCAGGCGTTCCGCCGCGAGGCCACCGACGACGCCGAGTACGGCCGCCTCGGCGAGCAGTACCGGGACGCGAACCTGCGCATCTTCGGGGTCAACGGCCGCTACCAGCCCGGACTGGTGCTCATCGGCAACCTGACCGTCACCGCGGCGCTGGCCTATGGCGGCTGGCGGGTCGTGGACGGGACCCTCGAGGTCGGGGCCCTGGTGGCCGTGCTGCTGTACGTCAAGCGGTTCTTCCAGCCGATCCAGCAGCTCGGGATGTTCTACAACGCCCTGCAGTCGGCCGTCGCCGCGCTGGAGAAGGTCTCGGGGCTTCTCGCCGAGGAACCGACCGTCGTCGAGCCGGAGGACCCCACGCCGCTGCCCGCGCCCCGCGGCGAGGTCCGCCTCGACGAGGTCACCTTCGGCTACGGTGACGGCCCGGTGGTGCTGCCCGGGCTGGACCTGACGATCCCGGCCGGCCAGACCGTCGCCCTGGTCGGCTCGACCGGGGCGGGCAAGTCCACGCTGGCCAAGCTGGTCACCCGGTTCTACGACGCCAGCGCCGGGCGGGTGCTGCTGGACGGGGTCGACGTGCGCGGCGTCTCCGGCGAGGACCTGCGCCGTGCGGTGGTGATGGTGACCCAGGAGGCGTACCTGTTCAGCGGGTCGGTGCGGGAGAACATCGCGCTCGGCCGTCCGGACGCCACCGACGAGGAGATCGAGGCGGCCGCCCGTGCGGTCGGCGTGCACGAGTTCGTCCAGAGCCTGCCCGAGGGCTACGACACGGACGTCAACAAGCGCGGCGGCCGGGTCTCGGCGGGGCAACGCCAGCTCCTGAGCTTCGCCCGCGCCTTCCTCGCCGACCCGGCCGTGCTCGTGCTCGACGAGGCGACGAGCTCGCTGGACGTCCCGGGCGAGCGGCTGGTGCAGCGCGGTCTGCAGACGCTGCTGGCCGACCGCACCGCGATCATCATCGCCCACCGCCTGTCGACGGTCGACATCGCCGACCGCGTCCTGGTGCTCGAGCACGGGCGCGTCCTGGAGGACGGCTCCCCGGACGAGCTCATCGCCGCGGGCGGGCGGTACGCCGCGATGCAGCGCGCGTGGCAGGACTCGGTGGCCTGAGCCTCCTCGCGCCTCAGGCCGGCACGGCGTCGGCGGCGCCGATCGCGACGAGCTGGTCCACCAGCGCCCGCACGGGGGGCGAGGGCTCGCCCACGGTCAGCGCCCGCACGGCCCGGCGTGCGCCGGGCAGCACCGACGTCGCCACGTCGGGGTGGCGGTGCGCCCGCAGCGCCAGACCGGGCAGCAGGCTGACCCCGGCACCGGCCGCGACCAGCGCCTGGACCGCGACGTAGTCGTCGGTCTCGAAGGCGATGCGCGGGGCGTAGCCCGCCACCGCGCAGCGGGCGACCAGGTCGGCCCGGCACCGCTCGCAGCCCGCGATCCAGGGCGCGTCGGCGTACCGGCGCAGCACCGGCGTCGACCCGGCCCCGAGGGAGGCATCGGGCGTCTCGGGCGTCTCCGCATCCCCGGTCGCGTCGGACGTCTCGGGGGCCCCGGAGGCAGCCGCGGGCCGGTCCGGGCACGTGACCAGGTGCACCTCGTCGTCGAGCACGGCGGTGGCGGTGAACGGCGACGGGTCGCGCACCGCACGCGGGTCGGAGACGTCGACGTGGTCGAACACCAGCGCCACGTCCACCTCGCCGGAGCGCAGCGCCGCGATGGCCTCCGGCGGCTCGGCCTCGACGAGACTCACCCCCAGCCCGGGATGGGCCGCACGCAGCCGGTGCACCGCCTCGGGCACGAGCGTGGCGAGCGCCGAGGGGAAGGCGGCCAACCGCGCCCGGCCCGCCCGCAGCCCGGCCAGGGCGTCCAGCTCGCGCTGCGCCCCCTCGACCCGGGCGATGATCTCCTCGGCCCGGTCGGCCAGCAGCTGGCCGGCCTCGGTCAGCCGGACACCGCGGCCCACGCGCTCCAGCAGCGGCAGACCGGCCTCCGCCTCGAGGCGGGCCAGATGGTGGCTGACCGAGGGCTGCGCGTAGTGCAGGTCGCGGGCGGCCGCCGTCACCGACCCGGTGCGCGCCACGGCCGCCAGCACCCGCAGCCGCGTCAGGTCGAGCTGTGCCGGGGGAGGAGGGACGTCCGTCATCCCCCCAGCCTACGAGCCATTGATAGACGGATGCGATCCAAGTGCGCGAAGACCGGCATTGGACCGATGAAAGCCCCCGCCGCAGCATGGATCCATGGCACCGTCACCCCCGACCGTCGACGACGTCAACGCCGCCCGCGACCGCCTCGACGGGCTCGTCGTGCGGACCCCGGCCCGCGCCTACCCCGCGCTCGACCGGCTGGTGCACGCCCGGGGCGCCGTCGGGACCGCCGTCGTGGTCAAGCACGAGAACCTCCAGCACACCGGCGCCTTCAAGGTGCGCGGCGCCCTCAACCTGGTCCAGCGCGGCCGCGACGTCTCCCGCGGGATCGTGGCCTACTCCACCGGCAACCACGCGCAGGCCCTGGCCTACGCGGCCGCCCGCGCCGGCCTGCCGTGCACGATCGTCATGCCGCGGAACCCCAACCCGGTCAAGGAACGAGCCGTCCGCGACCACGGCGCCGAGGTCGTCCTGCACGGCACGGACCTCGCCGCGGCCGCCTCCCACGCCCACGAGATCGCCCGGCGCCGCGGCGCTCGGCTGGTCAGCGCCGGCGACGAGCCCGAGCTCGTCGCGGGAGTCGCCACCGCCACCCTGGAGCTGCTCGAGCAGGAACCGCACCTGGACACCCTCGTGGTCCCCGTCGGCGGCGGCTCCGGCGCGGCCGCCGCGTGCCTGGTCACGGCCGCGCTCGCACCCCACGTCGAGGTCGTCGGCGTGCAGTCCGCCGCCGCGCCCGCCGCGCACGACTCCTGGCGTGCCGGGGCGCTGCGCACCCGTCCCAGCCGCACCCGCGCCGAGGGGCTCGCCGTCGGCTGCGGGTTCGCCCTGACCCAGCAGGTGCTCCGCGACCGCCTGCGCGACTTCCTGCTGGTCGACGACGACGCCATCACCCGCGCCCAGCACGCCTACCTCACCGCGGCACGGACCGTCGCCGAGGGCGCCGGTGCCGCGGCGCTCGCGGCCGTCATGTCGCACCCGGAGCGCTTCGCCGGGCGCCGCGTGGCGGTCGTGTGCAGCGGCGGCAACGCGCGCGAGGAGGAGCTGCGGCGCGCGTTGACGTGCGACGCGGCGGGGTCGGCGGCGTAGCCTGGCGGCATGGCGCGCATCGTCGACATCCATCCCGTGGACCCGCAGCCGCGGCTGGTCCGGCAGGTCGTGGACGCCCTCGACTCCGGTGCCCTGGTCGCCTACCCGACCGACTCGGGCTACGCGCTCGGCTGCCGGGTCGGCCAGCACGACGGCGCCGAGAGGATCCGGCGGATCCGTCGGCTCGACGCCAAGCACCACTTCACGCTCGTGTGCGCCGACTTCGCGCAGATGGGCCAGCTGGTCCGGCTGGACAACGCCGAGTTCCGCGCGATCAAGGCGGCCACTCCGGGGCCGTACACGTTCGTCCTGCCGGCCACGGCGGAGGTGCCCCGGCGGCTGGCCCACCCGAAGAAGAAGACGGTCGGGGTGCGGATCCCGGACTCGCGCCTGGTCCAGGCGATCCTGCGCGAGCTGGGCGAGCCGCTGCTCAGCTCGACGCTGATCCTGCCGGACCAGGACGTGGCGATGACCGAGGGCTGGCAGGTCGCCGAGGAGCTGGACAACGACGTGGACCTGGTGGTCGAGTCCGGCGTGGTGACGGCCGCGCCGACGACGGTCGTGGACTTCTCCGGCCCGACGCCGGAGGTCGTGCGCGAGGGCGCGGGGGACCCCGACCCGTTCCTGTGACCGCGCCGCGGGCCGTTCACGCGCGGGACACCCGCGGCGGCTAGGGTGCCAGGCATGAGCGATCGTGGACTCGAGCTGGCACAGGACAAGATGCGCGCCGCGGGCGTGGCGACCGCGGCGATCGACACCTTCACCCGGTTCTACCGGTTGCTGGAGGAGGGGGCGACAGGGCTCGTCCGGGAGGACGACGTCGAACCGCTGACGGGGCTGACGCGGCACGCCGACCTCGACGTCCCGGACGAGGAGGCCGCCGAGGCGCTCGGCCGGACCGCGATCATCAAGCTCAACGGCGGCCTCGGCACCTCGATGGGGATGGACAAGGCCAAGTCGTTGCTCGAGGTCCGGCGCGACGAGGCGGGGGAGCCGCTGAGCTTCCTCGACGTCATCGTCGGCCAGGTGCGCGCCGCCCGGAGGTCCACCGGGGCCCGGCTGCCGCTGGTGCTGATGAACTCCTTCCGCACCCAGGACGACACGCTGGCGGCGCTCGCCCCCTACGGCGACCTGGCCGTCGACGGGCTGCCGCTGGACTTCCTGCAGAACCGTGAGCCGAAGCTGCGCGCCGACACGCTCGAGCCGGTCGAGTGGCCCGCCGACCCCACCCTCGAGTGGTGCCCGCCCGGTCACGGCGACCTGTACCCGGCGCTGCACGCCGGCGGGGTCGTGCACGCGCTGCTCGAGGCGGGCTTCCGCTACGCGTCGGTCTCGAACTCCGACAACCTCGGCGCGACGCCGGACGGCGAGATCGCGGCGTGGTTCGCCCGCAGCGGCGCCCCCTACGCGGCCGAGATGTGCCTGAAGACGCCGGCCGACGTCAAGGGCGGCCAGCTCGTGGTGCGCAAGGCGGACGGGCGGATCATCCAGCGCGAGACCGCGCAGACGCACCCCGACGACATGGACGTCTCCCTGGACCCGACCCGGCACCGGTACTTCCACACGAACAACCTGTGGTTCGACCTGGAGGCGCTGGCGGCCGAGCTCGACCGGACGGGGGGAGTGCTGGAGCTGCCCCTGATCCGCAACTCCAAGACGGTCGACCCGACCGACGGCGACTCGCCCGAGGTGGTCCAGATCGAGTCGGCGATGGGTGCCGCCGTCGCGGTGTTCGACGGGGCCACGGCGATCGAGGTGGGCCGTGAGCGGTTCCTGCCGGTGAAGACCACCAACGACCTGCTGCTGCTGCGCTCGGACGTGTACGAGCTGACCGACGACTTCCGGCTGCGGGCCACCGCGCCGGCCCCGCTGGTGCAGCTGTCGAAGACCTACAAGACGATCGGTGCCTTCGACGAGCGTTTCGCCGCCGGTGCGCCGTCGTTGCGCGGGGCCGAGGGGCTGTCCGTGGCCGGCGACTGGACATTCGGCGCGGACGTCACCGTCGTGGGCGACGCCGTCCTCGACGAGCCAGAGGGCGGGGTCGGTACGGTTCCCGACGGCGCCACCGTCGCCGCGGACGGCGTCCGGGCCTGACGGGTCGCCGTCCGCGGGCGCCTCAGTCCGCCGGCGGCACGTCCACGATCCGCTCGGCACCGACCTGCGCGGCCAGCCGCCCGGCGGTGGCGGCGGCGAGGTCGGCGTCGAGCCGGTCGAGCTCGGCGGGCGGGACCAGCAGCCGGAGACGAGCGACCTCGGCGTACTCCGGGTCGCCGACCACGGCACCGTGCGCCGCGCTCCAGTCGCGCAGCAGGTGGTCGACGCGGCCCGCGTCAGCGTGCGGGGCGTCCACCCAGACCTCGCGCACGGCGCGGCGCTCGAGGACCAGGTGCCGGGTGGCGGCCTCCTCGACCGCGCCGGCGACGGCCGCGGAGTAGGCCCGCACGAGGCCGCCCGCCCCGAGCAGGACACCCCCGAAGTAGCGCGTCACGACGGCGACCACGTCGGTGAGGTGCTGCTGGCGCAGCACCTCCAGCATCGGCACGCCCGCGGTGCCGGAGGGCTCGCCGTCGTCGGAGGAGCGCTGCGCGTCGGCGTGCGTGCCGCGGACCATCGCCACGCAGTGGTGGCGCGCGTCCCAGTGCTGCTTGCGCACGGCCGCGACGACGGCGTCCGCCGCCGACTCCGTCGTCGCGGGGGCGAGGTGGGCCAGGAACCGTGACTTCTTGACGACCAGCTCGTGGTCGACGGCGGTGGCCAGGGTGCGGGGCAGGGGTGACGACACGACGCCATCCTACTATTGCAACAACTCTTTCGAAAGAGTAGTTTCATCGCATGGCAGACGACACCGTCCCGGCAGGGTCCGGACCCGCGCGGCGTGACGGGCCGCCCACCCCGCCGTTCCCGGTGCGCACGATCTCCGACCCCCGTGAGCTGCGCGCGCTGGCGCACCCGGTCCGGTTCGCCCTGCTCGACCTGCTCGCCGAAGGGCCCCTGACGGCCACGCAGTGCGCGGAGCGGCTGGGGGAGACCCCGGCGAACTGCTCGTACCACCTGCGTCAGCTCGCGAAGTACGGCCACGTCTTCCCGGCCGGCGGCGGCCACGGCCGGGAACGCCCCTGGACCGCCCGGGAGGAGGGCATCACCTGGGACGACGCCGGTCCGGCCGGCGAGGCGGCCCGTGCCGCCCTCGACGAGGCGGTGGACGCGTTCCGCTTCGACGCCTGGCGTCGGTTCTGGCACCGACGGTCCGCCGAGCCCGAGGAGTGGCGTCGTGCGGCGCTGTCCACCGACGTCGTCGCGTGGTTGACGCCCGACGAGCTCGAGCGCGTGACGCAGGGGCTGTACGACCTGTTCGCCCCCTACGAGCACCGTGCCGCCGACGCGTCGGCGCGCCCGGCCGGTGCGCGGGCGGTCCGGTTCTTCGCCTACGGCTACCCGGGAGCTCCCGGGGACCGGTCGGACCGGTGAGCGTCCGGACCCCGGCCACCCTCGACGCGAACGGGCTCCGTCGTCGTCTCGTGGCCCTGTCCTTCCTGCGCTGGTTCCCCACGGGGCTGACCCTGCCCGTGACGGTGCTCCTCCTGCAGCAGCGCGGCCTGGACCTGGCGGCGGTCGGGCTGCTGGTGGCGCTGCACAGCGCGGTCACGGTGGTCCTGGAGCTCCCGACGGGCGGCGTCGCCGACGTCGTGGGGCGCCGACCCGTGCTGACCGTCGCGTCGGCGCTGTCCGTCCTCGCCGCGGTCCTGCTGGCCGTGGGCACGTCCCTGCCGGTGCTGTCCGCGGCCATGGTCCTCCTCGGCGCTGCGCGGGCGCTCGACTCCGGCCCGCTGCAGGCCTGGTACGTCGACCACGTGCAGGCGCTCGACGCCGGGACCGACCTGCGCCCCGCCCTGGGGCGCGCCGCCTCCGCGGAGTCCCTCGGTCTGGGTGCGGGAGCGCTGCTGGCGGGCGGCGTCGCCGCCGTCGCGCTGCCGGTGCCCTTCGTCGTCGCCGCCGGCGTCGGTGTGGTGCACCTCGTCCTGGTGCGTCGCTGGGTGGCCGAGGGTGCCCGCCCCGCCCGTGGATCGGTGCGCGACGTCCTGCGGGACGTGCCGGTCACCGTGGCCCGGGGCGTCACGACGGCGGCCACCCGGGCGCCGCTGCGCCGGGTCGCGCTGGTGATGGGGGCCACGGGCGTCGCCCTGGCGGGGATCGAGCTGCTCGCGCCGGGCGCCGTGGCCGACGCGACCGGCGGGGAGCAGCGCGCGGCCGCGCCGTACGCCGTGCTGGTGACGCTCGGGTTCTGCGCCTCGGCGGGCGGGTCGGTGCTGGCGGCCCGTGCGGCACGCGTGGCTCGTTCCGGGTCGCGCGCGGCAGCCGTGTCGACGGTGCTGGCAGCCCTCGCGCTGGGTGTCGTCGGGCTGCCCACGGTCGGCGCGGCCGTGACCGGGTTCCTGGCCGTCTACGTGCTGCTCGGGATCGCCGGACCGTTGCTCGACGACCTCACGCACCGTGCCGTCTCGTCCCGGGAGCGCGCCACGGCGCTGTCGGTGAACTCCCTGGTGCTGCAGGCCGGGGGAGCGGGGGCCGCCGCGGGGCTCGGGGTGCTCGTGTCGGCGACCTCCCGGGGTACGGGTTTCGTGACGGCCGGTGCCGTGCTGGCGTTCGGTGCCCTGGCCCTGGTCGGGTGGCCCCGCGCCGGTCGAGGACACGCCGCGGCACGTGGCGAGAAAAAAGTGTGCCAAGCATGAGGATAAGTGCATGGCACGCGACGACACCCCCACGACGGCCCCGAACCCCGGACGCTACCCGCGCCCGCCGGTCACGCTGGAGGAGGCCGAGCGGGTCTGGCGGGAGCTCGCGGTCGAGGCGCTGCGCCCGGAGGCCAAGCCCGAGACGGTGCGGCTGGCGGTCGTCGCCGGTCTGACCCGCAGCACCGGGGCGCGGTACGGCGACCTGCTCCGCGTCCGGGCGGAGGACCTGGACCTCGGCCCGGACGAGCTGGCCGGGCGGGGCCGTGTCGCCGGCGCACGAGCGACGGGGGAGGGGAGGGTCCTGGTGCGGCACGGCAAGCACCGCACGCCGCGCCGGCACCGTGTGCCGGGGGACGTCGTCGTCGTGCTGCGGCACTGGTCCGTGGTGCGCACCGAGCTGGCGGCCGAGCTCGAGGGGTCGGTGCCGCGGGCGCTGCTGCTCACCGTCCACCACACGCACGACAACGGCACCACGGTCTCGAGCGGTCTGCCCATCACGCGACAGGGCCTCGTGCTCTCGTGGCGGCGTTTCGTGCTGCGGTCCAACGCCCGCCAGGGGGCCACCCGGCCTCCGCTGCCGACCCGGTTCGAGCAGGTGCGGCGTGCCTGGGTCGAGGCCGGCGTCACCGATCCCGGTGTGGTTCTCCAGGAAAAATAGTGTGCCAAGCACCGAAACAGCACCCACGCACGGCAGCCCGGGGCAGACCTGCCTGGACGAGCCAGGGTCAGCCCCGGGCGGTCGAGATCCCGAGCAGCGGGAGGTGCTCGGCCGAGGACGGCAGCTCGACGAACCCCAGCCGGTCGTAGAAGGCGCGGGCGCCGGTGTTGGCCGGGTCGTAGCTGAGATGGACCCCCGGGATGCCGCGACCCGCGAGGGCGTCGCACAACGTCTGCACGAGTCGACGGCCCAGCCCGTGGCCCTGCGCCTCGGGGACGAGGTCGATGTGCAGGTGCGCCGGGTGGGTCCGGAGCTCGTCCTGGTCCAGACCACGCACCATCCGTCCGGGGTCGGCGCCGTCACGGACGAGCGACTCCTCGGTGTACGCCGGGGTCTCCGCCGTCGCGGGCCCGGGAACGGGATGCCGGGCCAGGAACCCCGGGGTCCACGCACGCTGCCACCACGCGACGAACGCCGCGGTGTCCGGCGCGGCGACGATGTAGCCGATGAGCCGTCCGTCGTCCACGGCGAGCGGGTCGGGTCCCGGCGCGACGGCGTCGTGGTCGACGACGACGAACGCGAGGTCGGGCGCGTGCTCGACGTAGGGGAGCGCGTAGACGTCGGGCATCAGCGAGTCGTCGGAGTACACCCCGCGGGCGTCGCCCCCGCCGGCTGCCGTCCGCACGCACACCTCCGCCAGCGCGGAGCGGTCGGTGGGACGGTAGGAGCGGATCTCGATGCTGGTCACGACGCCCATCGTGGCAGAGCCCACCACGCCAGCACGACGACGGCGACGGCCCCGAGGACCACCAGACCGCCGACCGCTCGGCCCGAGGCGGCCCAGGCACCGGCCGCCGCCACCAGGGACACGGCGACGATCGTCAGGTCCCGGCCAGCCGTGCGGCGCAGTGCCGCGATCTCGACCCGTGCGCTCCATCCGACGTGCTCGGCCCACCAGCCCAGCCGCACGGTCAGCAGCGCCACGGGCAGCAGCCCGAGCACGGCCGGGTCGAACGGTGCCGATCGTGCGCCGAGCAGGACCAGCGCCGACGTCACGACGGTCACGTGCGCCGGCACCCGCCCCGGCCGGGCCACCGACCAGGCCCCGAGCACCCCCGCACCGACGAGGGTGAGGTCGGGCAGCAGCGGGGTACGGCTCGCCGCCAGCAGCACCAGCGCGGTGGCGACCACCCCGGCGGCCACGCGCAACCAGGCGCCGGCCACGGTGGGCCCGTGCTCCACCCGGACCGACGGCAGCGGCCGGTCGTGACGCCGGTGGCGCCAGTCCTGCACCTCGGCCCGCAGCGTCATCGGGCACCTCCCGCCACCGGGGCGCGTCGCACGTGGGCGCTGTGGTGACGTTCCGAGGCCTTGACCAGCGCCTCGAGACGAGCCGCGGCGCCCGCCCGCTCCGAGGCGCGCCACGGCACGACCGGCGTCCCCTCGGCCTCGAGCCGGCGCAACCGGTCCGCACGCTCCATCGAGGTCACGCGCCAGGCGATCCGCATGTGCGGCTCGACGACCGGGCGGACCGCCGGGAGCGTGTCGACGACGACGACCCGGTGCCCCTGCTCGCGCCAGGTCCGTGCCAGGTCGACCGGCTCGTCGTCCAGCACCGTGGAGAACACGAACACGACGGCGTCCGTCGGCAGCTGCGGCGGACGCAGACGCCGCGTCGGGCTGCCCCACGGGCTGCTCATCGCCAGCCCGTGCAGGATCCGGCGCAGGTGGCGACGACCGGCCGCGGGCGGGAGCGGACGGCGGCGGCGGCCCAGGTCCTGCAGCCCCACCCGGTCCCCGGCGTCGACGACGGCGTGGGCGACCGACGCCGCGGCGTGCCGGGCGAGGTCCAGCGACGTGGCCTCGTCCACCCGCTGCTCGCCCTGGCCGCGCCAGGTCCGCAGGTCCGGCCCGACGTCGTCCCGGGAGTCGACGACGAGCATCGTGGTGGCCTCGGCGGTGGCGTAGGTGCGACGCACGTACAGCTCGTCCAGCTCCGGCGAGCGCCGCGCGGTGGTGCGCCAGTCGATCCGTCGCAGCCGGTCTCCCGGGGTGAACAGGTGCACGTCGCGCAGCTCGTCCCCGTCGCCGAGACGCCGGGAGGTGTGCGGTCCGGTCAGCCCCCGCATCCGTGGCGGCAGGGGGACCCGGCCGAGGGGGACGGCGGTGGGCAGCACGAGCCGGGGCGGGCCGACGGCACGGACCGGGTCCTCCGCCGTCGTGCCCGCGGCGCCGTAGCCGCGCAGGTCCACGACGAACGTGGGCTGCGGGCCGGTGCGCACGGTGGCCGACCGCACCGCGAGCTCGCGGTGGTCGGCCGCGACGACCAGGTCGCTCGGCTCGTGGCCCGGCGCGGCCGCGCGGAGCACGACGAGCTCGGCACCGGGCGGCGGGTCGAGGGTGAGGGTGCCCGACAGCTCGCCGGGTGCCGTGGGGCCGTCCTCGGAGGACAGCGACGCGCGGGTGGGCGTCTGCGGGGAGGCTTCGCCGAGCGCCCTGGGCCGGCCGGTCCAGACGCCGGTCAGCAGGAGGGGCAGGCCGATGACGCCGACGTCCGCCCGCCCCGCCAGCAGCCCGACGACGAGCACGACGACGCCGGAGACGGTGCTCAGCACCGCGGTCGGGGTCCGGCGCCAGACGGGGTCCTCCGCGGCGCGCAGGCCGCGGTCGCGCGCACGGTCCCGGACGCTCGTGCCGAACGTCACCGGGTCGCCCCGACGGTCGCCGGGCCCGGCACGGACGCGAGCAGCTCGTGCACCACGTCCTCGGGCCGGGTGGCGGCGGCCCAGGCGGTCGGGGTCAGGGTGAGCCGGTGCGCCAGGACGGGCACCGCGACGCGCTTGACGTCCTCGGGCAGCGCGAAGTCGCGACCGTCCAGCACGGCCACGGCGCGCGCCATGAGCAGCAGGTTCTGCGACCCGCGCGGGGAGGCGCCGACCTCCAGGGCCGCGTGGGCGCGGGTCGCCGCCGTCAGGGCCACGCAGTAGTCGACGACGTCGTCGTCGACCGCCACGGCCTCGACGCCGGCCTGCATCGCCCGCACCACGTCGGCGTCCACCACGCGGCGGACCTCGGCCGCCTCCTGACGGCGCGCCACGCGACGCAGCAGGACGTCGCGCTCCTGCGCGGCCCCGGGGTAGCCGACGGCGAGGCGCACCATGAAGCGGTCGAGCTGAGCCTCGGGCAGCGGGTAGGTGCCCTCGTACTCGACCGGGTTGGACGTCGCGACCACGTGGAACGGCGCCGGCAGCGGACGGGTGACGCCCTCGACCGAGACCTGGCGTTCCGCCATCGCCTCGAGCAGCGCCGACTGCGTCTTGGGCGCCGTGCGGTTGATCTCGTCGGCGAGGAACAGGCCCGTGAAGACCGGGCCGGGCCGGAACACGAACTCGCGGTCGGCGGGGTCGAAGACGCTGGAGCCGGTGACGTCGCTGGGCAGCAGGTCGGGGGTGCACTGCAGCCGCGCGAAGTCGAGGCCGAGCGCCGTGGCGAGAGAGCGGGCCGCCAGGGTCTTGCCGAGCCCGGGCACGTCCTCGAACAGCACGTGGCCGCCGGCCAGCACCGCCGCGAGCGCCAGCTCGAGGGCCTCGCGCATGCCGACGACGGCGGTGCCGATCTCGTCGAGGACGGCGCGGGCGTGGCCGGCGACGTCGGGGACGGGCAGGGCTGCGGGGGCGGTGTCGGTCATCGGGTGGGCCTTCCGGGTGGCGGGGCGTCGGTGGTGAGGCGGTCGAGGGCGTCGAGCCACTGGTGCAGGGTGCGGGCGGTGGGCGGGGTGTCGGAGGTGAGCCCGGCGAGGGTGTCCGGGCCGAGGAGCCGGGCGGCGTCGGGGCGCTGGTCGGGGTCGGTGAGGTCGACACCGTGGGCGGCGAGGCGTCGGGCCGCGAGCGCCTGGACGCGCCGGGTGACGCGGGGCGAGACGCGGCCGTCGCGGGTGAAGGCCGCCCAGCCGAGGTCGGAGACGTCGCGGCGGGCGCCGTGCCGTTCCTCGGTGGGGGGCTGGGGCCACTCGGCGTGGTCGCCGTCGTCGAGGGAGGTCCAGGCGTGCCAGAGGGCGAGGAGGCCGGCGGGCAGCAGGAGGGCGTGGACGGGGTCGACGGTACCGCTGAGGGCGAGCAGGAGGGCGGTGGTCAGGGCCAGGGCGCCGGGCAGCAGGCGGCGGGTCATGGCGCGGGGTCCGTGGTCCGGGGCAGGTGCCGGGCGATGCGGGTCAGCGCGGTGCGGGCGTCGGCGACCTGGGCGTCGGTGGTGGGGTGGTCGGCGAAGCGTGCCTGCTGGTAGAGGCGGCGCAGGGTGGTGACGTCGGCGGCGGGAGCCGGGGTGCGGGACAGGAGGTCCGCGGTGTACTCGGTGGGGGTCTGGGCGGGGTCGCGGGGGGCGCCGTGCTCGGCGGCGGCGTCCTCGAGGGCGACCCAGGCGGCGATGACGACGTCCTGGGGGGTGCGGGCGGCCTCGAGGCGGCCGAGGGCGCGGGTGACGGCGTCGTCCAGGTCGGGCAGCGGCACGGAGGGGGCCTCGGTGCCGGCCAGGGCGGTGCCGGCGTCGGGCCGGTCGGGTTCCTCGGGGGCGGGCGGGGTGTCGCGCAGCAGGGTCAGCACGCGCCGGGCGACCAGGGCGAGCAGGAGCACGACGACGGCGGCGCCGAGCAGGAGCAGGACGGTGAGCACCGAGTCGCCGGGGTCCTCGGGCAGGGGGTCGTCGGCGGCGGGGCTGGCGCTGATGCTGGGGGTGGGGCGCTCGGGCAGGTCCATGTCGCCGAAGCCGGCGACGAAGGCGGGCATCTCGAGGTGCCAGGGGGTGGCCGCGGCGGCTCCGAGCAGCGTCGCGGCGGCGAGCGCCGTCAGCAGCAGGGGCCGGGTGCCGGGGGAGCGGCGGGTCATGCGGTTTGCTGGGCGTGCCGGCCGGCGGCGGCGACGGCGACGAAGGCGGCGGGGTCGTCGTGCAGCCCGCGGCCCATGGTGGACAGGCGCGCGGGGGTGTGCTCGAGGGTCTCGAGCAGGTCGGTGCCGACGGGGGCGGCGACGAGGCGGTGCCGGTCGGCGAGTCCGGCGGCCTGGTCGTGGACGCGGCGGGTGAGGTCGGCGCCCCAGGCGGGTCTGTCCTGCAGGGCGTCGTCGGGGTGGGGCACGACGACGTCGGCGGGGGCGAGGGCGACGCGTCCGTAGGCGGTCAAGGAGTGGTGGGACACGCCCAGGTGCCGGTCGCGCGGGTCGGCGCCGGAGACGCGCAGGGAGGCGACGGGGCGTCCGCCGAGCGTGGCGGCGGCGTTGACGGCGTCGCCGGCGGCGACGCCGGAGAACCCCCAACGGGTGCCGGTGCCGAGGTTGCCGGGTCCCTGGGCGACGACGGCGAGGTCGGCGTCGACGACGTGGCGGGCGGCGAGCAGCCCGGTGTGCACCGTGACGGCCTCGTGGTCGCCGCCGAACGCCTGCCCGACGGTGATGGTGGCGGTGAGCCAGTCGGCGTCGCGCAGCGCGGCCACGGCGCGGGAGAACGCGGCCGGCAGGGCGCCGCCGTCGGTCATGACGTAGGCGACGCGGGGGGCGGGCCGGCCGGCCTGCGCGGCGGCGTACCGGGCACCGGCGACGATCGCGGGCAGGGCCGAGTGCAGGTCGGCGACGACGACGGGCATGCCGTGCAGGTCGTCGGCCTCGCGCAGCGCGTCGTGGTGGGGCGACTCCTGCTCGTCGACGCCGAGGACGAGGGCCTGCAGCGGGGTGTAGCGGGCCTTGACCAGGTGGCCGGGGCCGCGGGCGGGGTCGGGCGGCAGCGCCGTCGGATCCGCGGGGGCGACCACCAGGGCGTAGCCGCCGGTGCCCAGGCCGCGGGCGAGGGCGGAGACGTTCAGCGCGACGCGGTCGCCGACGGCGGGGGTCCCGACCAGCGCGGTGTAGGCCAGCGCCCGCACCTCGGCCGGCGGGGCCGTCCCGTCCGGCGCGGCGGGCAGCGGGGTGTCCAGCCGCACCCGCAGCTCGGTGGCGCCGCGCCACGACCGGCCGGTGGCGGTCACGGCGCCGGTGCGCCAGGTCACGTGGTCGGCGGCGGTTCGGTGCTGCGTCGGCCCTGTCGTCACCCGCCCGAGCGTACCGGGGGATAGCGTGGTGGCCGATGGCTGGTGAGAACGCGGCGGGCGGAACGCCGACACGTCCGGACGAGCGGCTGCTGAACCTCGTCATCGCGCTGGTGAACACCTCGGCGGCGATGACCAAGCAGCAGATCCGCGCCGGCGTGCACGGCTACGACGGCGCGTCCTCGACCGAGGCGTTCGAGCGGATGTTCGAGCGCGACAAGGACACGTTGCGCGCGCTGGGCGTGCCGATCGTCACCGTCGAGGGCACCGGGCACAGCGACGAGGTCGGCTACCGCATCGACAACGAGGCCTACGCCCTGGGCACGGTCGACCTCACCCCCGCCGAGCTCGGGGCGGTCGCCCTGGCGGCCCAGCTGTGGTCGGACAAGACGCTGCGCACCGACATGTCCCGGGCCATGACCAAGCTCGCGGCCGCCGGGGCCGGGGACGCCGTCGGCGACGCGGTCGCCGGGCTGACCCCGCGGGTGCGGGCCGCGGGCGACGCCTACGGCCCGCTGCTGGAGGCGATCTCCGAGCGCCGGGTGGTCACGTTCCGCTACCGGGCGGCCTCGACCGGCGAGGTGCGCACCCGGCACGTGGAGCCGTGGCGCATCGCCGCGCGCGGCGGCGGCTGGTACGTGGTCGGCCACGACCGCGACCGCGAGGCCGAACGCGTCTTCCGCCTCTCGCGCATCGAGGGCCGCGTCCGCCTGGGCGCGACGCCGCACACCTACGAGCTGCCCGACCGCGTCGACGTCGACGCCGCCCTGGGCGCCCGCGTGCGCCACGACAGCACCGCCCGCCTCGCCGTCGTGCCCGAACGGGCCACCGCGCTGCGCGCCCGGGCGCTGGCCACCCCTGGCGGGGACAGCACCTCCGGGGTCCCGGCACCGCCCCCGGGCCGCGACCTGGTCACCGTGCCCTACGGCAGTCTGACCGCGTTCGCCGACGAGGTCGCCGGCTACGGCGCCGCCGTCGTCGTGCTCGAACCCGCCGCGCTGCGTGCCGAGGTCCTGCGCCGGCTGCGCGCGGCGGCCGCCCTAGCCGCCGACACCGACGGTGCCGCAGCTGCCGCCGACCCCGACGAGGAGGCCCGCCGTGGCTGAACGCGCCGACGACCGCCTGGTCCGCCTGCTCGGCATCGTCGCCTACCTCGACGGCGCCGGACCCGTCGACGTCGAGGAGCTCGCCCATCGGTTCGGCGTGACCCCCGCCCGGCTGCGCGAGGACATCGACGCCCTGTGGGTCTCCGGCACCCCCGGCTACATGCCCGACGACCTGATCGACTTCGACGCCTTCTCCCTCGAGGAGGGCCTGGTCAGCCTGACCCAGTCCCGCGGCCTGACGCGCCCGCTGCGGCTGGGCACCCGCGAGGCCGTCGCCCTCGTGGCCGCGCTGCGCGCCATGAGCACCACCCCGGCGGTGCAGGCCGACCCGGGGCGCGCCGCCGTCGTCGCCGCCGCGCTGGACAAGCTCACCGCCGCCACCGGGGAGGCCGCGAGCGCCGTGGACGTGCGGCTGGGCGGTCCGGAGGACGTCGCGACCCTGGAGGTGCTGTCGCGGGCACTGGCGACGGGCCGGCGCGTCCGGCTGCGGTACGTGGACGCCGCGGACGTGACCAGCGAGCGCGAGGTGGACCCGTGGCGGCTGCTGACGCAGTCGGAGGCGACGTACCTGGTGGGCTGGTGCCACCGTGCGGGCGGACGGCGCACCTTCCGGGTGGACCGGGTGCTGTCGGCCGAGCCGACCGACGTGCCGGTCTCGGCGGTGCCCGTCGACGCGGAGGTGGACGTGGCCGCCCAGGTGGTCGCCGACGCCGCGGGCCCCGTGGACGAGGTGCGGGTGCGGTGGGCGTCGGCGGCACGCTGGGTGGCCGAGGAGGTGCCGGTCGAGGAGGTCACGGACCTGCCCGACGGGTCGTTCGAGGTGCGGCTGCGGGTGACGAACCCGGCGTGGCTGCGCCGGCTGCTGCTGACGCACGCGGTGGACGTGCTGGCGGTGGACCCGCCGCAGGTGGCCGCGGAGGTGGCCGCGGCGGCGCGCGCGGCGCTGGCCGGCTACGGGCGGGACTAGGGTGGACGCCGTGTGGGGTTGGATCTGGACGTCGCTGGCGGTGGCCGCCGTGCTGTTCCTGGCGTGGCTGGCCTGGCGCGTGGTGCGCAGCGTCATCGCGCTGGTGCGCGGTGCCGGGCGGGCGGGACGTGTCGCGGGCGAGGCGGCCGAGCGTGTCGGGCAGGCCGCCGCCGCGGCGCAGGCGGACCCGCCGCGGGTGACGGCGACGTGGCACGACGACCCCGCGGTGCTGCAAGCGCGCCGGGACGCGCTGCGCCGGGCGCGCTGGGAGCGTCGCGGTCAGCGCCGGCGGGCGCAGGCCGAGGTGTGGCGCACCTGGTCGCGGAGCACCTGGCTCGAGCGCCGGCAGGCGCAGCGCCGGGGCTGAGCACCGCGGCGGCGGGATGTGTTCCGTCCCACACACCGCTCGGCCTACACTGGCAGTGCGTGCCGGTCGCGGCACGTCCGATCGTCCTGGGAGTTGAAGTCCGTGGGTATCTTCCGCAACCCGGCAGTGATCATCACGCTGATCCTGCTGGTCGTGCTGCTGTTCGGTGCCAAGCGTCTGCCGGACGTGGCGCGCAGCGTCGGCTCGTCGCTGAAGATCTTCAAGAAGGAGATCAAGGACCTGGGCGAGGACGACGACGACACCACGACGTCGCGGCCCGAGGGGTCGGGCACCCACGCCGCGAGCTCGCAGGACGGCAGCACGCCGACCGCGGCCTCGTCGCAGGAGGGGTCGTCGCCGACACCACCGCGCGCGTCGTCGGACGACTCGGCGCAGGTCCCGGGTCGCACCGACCCGCACCAGTCCTGAGAGCCGGCTGATGGTCCGCACCCCCCGGGATCCCGAGGGGCGCATGCCGCTGCGCGAGCACCTGGTCGAGGCGCGGCGACGCATCGTGCGCATCGCCGTCGGCCTGCTGCTCGGCGCGGTGGTCGGCTGGGTCCTGTACGACCCGCTGCTGGACGCGCTGATGCAGCCGCTGCAGCAGGCCGCCGACCGGCGCGGCGCGCTGATCGGGCTGAACTTCGACGGCGTGGCCACCGCGATCGACATGCGGGTCAAGGTCTCGCTGTTCCTCGCGGTGATCGTGTCCAGCCCGTGGTGGCTGTACCAGGTGTTCGCGTTCGTGACCCCCGGCCTGACCCGCACCGAGCGCCGCTACGTGTTCGGGTTCCTGGCCGCGGCGGTGCCGATGTTCCTGGCGGGGTCGCTGCTGGCCTGGTACGTGCTGCCGTTCGTGGTCGAGGTCCTCAACGACTTCGTGCCCGAGGGCGGCTCGAACCTCATCGGCGCCCAGCTGTACCTGAGCTTCGTGATGCGCCTGATCCTGGCCTGCGGCATCGCGTTCCTGGTGCCGGTGTTCATGGTGGTGCTCAACCTCATGGGCACCGTGCGGGCGCGCACCTGGCTGGCCGGGTGGCGCTGGGCGATCCTCATCTCCTTCCTGTTCGCCGCGATCGTGACCCCGACGATGGACGTGCTGAGCATGTTCGGCATCGCGGTGCCGATCGCCGCGCTGTACTTCGTGGCCACCGGCATCTGCTTCGTGCACGACCGGCGGGTCGACCGCCGGCGCGTCGCCCCCGTCGAGTGACGCCGGCCCCGGGACCCGCCGCCCGGCACGTGGGCGTGGCGGTCAACCCCACCGCGGGGGCGGGCCGGGGACGCGTCGTGGCGACCGTGCTGCACGACCGCCTGCGCCGCGCCGGGCACCGTGTCACCGACCTGTCCGGCACCGACGGCGCCGCCACCGCCGCGCGGCTGGCCGCCCGTCACGACCTGGAGGCGCTGGTCGTCGTCGGCGGCGACGGCATGGTGCACCTCGGCGCCGGCGCCACCGCCGGCACGGGCACACCGCTGGGCGTGGTGCCCGTCGGCACCGGCAACGACTTCGCCGCCGTGCTCGGCCTGCCCGACGACCCGCTGGAGGCCGTCGACCGGGTCGTGCGGGCCCTGCACGACGGCACCGCCCGCACGGTGGACGCCATCGAGGTCACCGGCCCGCACGACCCGCCACGCTGGGTCGCCGGCGCGGTCTCGGCCGGGCTGGACGCCGCCGTCAGCGCCCGCGCGCTGGGGATGCGCCGCCCGCGCGGTGCCGCCCGGTACACCGTCGCGGCGCTGGCCGAGATCGCCCGGTTCCGCGCCTGGGACTACGCGCTGGAGCTCACCGGCCTCGTCGACGACGGCGGTCTGCCGGGCCTGACGGTCCACGACGACGCGAGCGCGACCTGGCAGGGCCGGGCCGCCATGGTCACCGCGGCCAACATCGCCCGCATCGGCGGCGGCATCCGGGTCGCCCCGCACGCGCTGGTCGACGACGGGCTGCTGGACGTGCTCGTCGCCAGCGTGACCTCGCGTACGGCGGCGGCGAGCATCTTCCCCGCCATGTACGCCGGCGCCCACACCCGGCGCCGCGACGTGCACCTGCTGCGCGCCCGGGCCGTGACGATCCGGCCCGCGCCCGGCACGCCCGCGAGCGCCGGCCCACCCGTGGCGCACGGGGACGGCGAGGCGCTGGCGGCGCTGCCCCTGACCGCCCGCGCCGTCGCCGGGGCGCTGCACGTGCTGACCTCCGCCTGAGCCGTAGGCTGACGCCATGACGGCAGCACCCAGCCCCGCCGAACGCTACGCCGCCGCCCGGGCCCGCACGGCCCGCGCCCAGGCGGACGCCGGAGAGCTCGGCCGGTTCCGCGACCTGATCGACTTCGAGCTCGACGACTTCCAGGCCGACGCCTGCGCGGCCCTCGAGCGCGGCCGCGGCGTGCTCGTGGCCGCCCCCACCGGCGCCGGCAAGACCGTCGTCGGCGAGTTCGCCGTGCACCTGGCCCTGGCCCGCGGCGGCAAGACCTTCTACACCACGCCCATCAAGGCGCTGAGCAACCAGAAGTACCACGACCTCGTCGAGCGGCACGGCGTCGACGCCGTCGGGCTGCTGACCGGTGACACCTCCATCAACGGCGACGCCCCCGTGGTCGTGATGACCACCGAGGTGCTGCGCAACATGCTCTACGCCGGCTCGACCACCCTGGAGGGCCTGGCCTACGTCGTCATGGACGAGGTGCACTACCTCGCCGACCGGTTCCGCGGCCCGGTCTGGGAGGAGGTCATCATCCACCTGCCCGACCACGTCCAGCTCGTGTCGCTGTCGGCGACCGTGTCCAACGCCGAGGAGTTCGGCGACTGGCTGGCCACCGTGCGCGGCGACACCGCCGTCGTGGTCAGCGAGCACCGCCCGGTGCCGCTGTGGCAGCACGTCATCACCTCGCCCGAGGAGCCGCGCGGACGCCCGCGCCTGTTCGACCTGTACGCCGGGCACGTCGACCCCACCGACCCGGGCACCAACCCGCCGATCGACCCCGACCTGGCGCGGCTGTTCCGCACCCACGGCCGGGCCGGGGCCGCACCCGGCGCCCGCCGCCGCGGTCGGGGCGACCGCGGCTACCGGGGCCGCGGCGGGCGCGGCGGCGGCCAGGGGGCCGTGCCGCAGCGCCGCGTGCCGCGCCGCTACGGCGTCGTCGAGGCGCTCGACGACGACGCGCTGCTGCCCGCCATCTACTTCATCTTCTCCCGCGCCGGCTGCGAGGGCGCCGTCGAGCAGTGCCTGCGCGCCGGGCTGCGCCTGACCAACGCCGAGGAGGAGGCGGAGATCCGCCGGGTCGTCGAGGAGCGCACCGTGACGGTGCCGCCCGAGGACCTCGAGGTGCTCGGCTTCTGGCAGTGGCAACACGCGCTGGCGCGCGGCGTCGCCGCCCACCACGCCGGGCTGCTGCCCGTGTTCAAGGAGACCGTCGAGGAGCTGTTCGCCCGCGGTCTGGTCAAGGTCGTGTTCGCCACCGAGACGCTCGCGCTGGGCATCAACATGCCCGCCCGCTCGGTCGTGCTGGAGAAGCTCGTCAAGTTCGACGGCACCGCCCACCAGCCGATCACGCCGGGGGAGTACACCCAGCTGACCGGGCGCGCGGGCCGCCGCGGCATCGACGTCGAGGGGCACGCCGTGGTCGTCGACCACGTCGGCCTGGACCCCGTGGCGCTGGCCGGGCTCGCCTCGCGCCGGCTGTACCCGCTGCGCTCCAGCTTCCGCCCGACCTACAACATGGCCGTCAACCTCGTCGGGCAGGTCGGCGCCGAACGCGCCCGCGAGGTGCTGGAGACCAGCTTCGCCCAGTTCCAGGCCGACCGCGGCGTGGTCGACCTGGCCAAGCAGGCCCAGGCCCACGCCGAGGCGCTGCAGGGCTACCGCGGCGCCGCCCGCTGCGAGCGCGGCGACTTCGAGGGCTACCTCGCGGTCCGGCGCGCCATCACCACCCGCGAGAAGGAGCTGTCCAAGGTGGCCAAGGGTGCCCGGCGCGCCGACGCCATCGACTCCCTGACGCGGCTGCGCCGCGGGGACGTGGCCGAGGTGCCGTCCGGACGGCGGCGCGGCTTCGTCGTCGTGCTCGACCCCGGCGCCGACGAGGGCGGGTTCGACGGGCCGCGCCCCACGGTGCTGACCCAGGAGAAGCAGGTCAAGAAGCTCACCGTGGCCGACACCCCCGACGGGGTGCGCACCGTGACGCGGGTGCGCATCCCGAAGGGCTTCAACTCCCGCCGCCCCGCCGACCGCCGCGACCTGGCCTCCAGCCTGCGCAACGCGCTGGGGGAGCGGTCGGCACCCGGGGCGGACGACCCGGGGCGCGCCGCGCGCGGCGACCGCGGCGACGTCGCCTCCGACCGCGAGCTGCAGCGGCTGCGCGCCGACCTGCGCGCCCACCCGTGCCACTCGTGCCCCGAGCGCGAGGACCACGCGCGCTGGGCCCAGCGGGCCGAGAAGCTCTCCCGCGAGCAGGACGCGCTGGTGCGGCGCATCGAGGGACGCACCGGCTCGATCGCGCGGACCTTCGACCGCATCTGCGAGGTGCTGACCGAGCTCGACTACCTGCAGCGCGACCACGACGGGCTGCGCGTGACCGAGTCCGGGCGCCGGCTGGGCAGGCTGTACGCCGAGGACGACCTGCTCATGGCCGAGTGCCTGCGCCAGGGCGTGTGGGACGAGCTGCGGCCCGCCGAGCTCGCCGCCGCGGTGTCGGTGGTGGTGTACTCCGGCCGGCGCGAGGAGCCCGAGACCACGCTGGCGGGCGTACCGGGACGCCGCCTGGCCGACGCCGTGGACGCGACCTTCGACGTGTGGGCGCGGGTGCGCGACCTGGAGGCCGCGCACCGGCTCGACGTCACCGGCACGCTGGACACCGCGCTGGCCGCCCCGGTGCACCAGTGGGCCTCGGGCGCGAGCCTGGACACGGTGCTGCGCGGCACCGACATCGCGGCGGGTGATTTCGTGCGCTGGTGCAAGCAGGTCATCGACGTGCTCGACCAGCTCGCGGCGGCCGCGCAGCCGCCGCTGCGCGGGCGTGCCCGCAGCGCCCAGGACGCCGTGCTGCGGGGTGTGGTGGCGCACTCCACGGTGTGAGCGGGCCGGGCGCGACCCCGGCCGGGGCCGCACGTGCCCTAGGCTTTCGGCCGTGACCTCCACCCTGTACCGCAACGGTGTCGTCCACTCCGCCGCGGACCCCTTCGCCGAGGCCCTGCTCGTCGACGACGGCGTGGTGGCCTGGCTCGGCGCCGAGGACACGGCCGCCGGCCTGGCCGCGCGTGCCGACGAGGTCGTCGACCTCGACGGAGCCCTGGTCACGCCCGGATTCGTCGACGCCCACGTGCACACCCTGGAGACGGCGCTGACCGCCGAGGGCACCGACCTGTCCCCGGCGGGCGCCGGAACCCTCGCCGCCGCGCTGGACCGCCTGGCCGCCGCCGCACGCGACCTGGAGGCCGCCGACCCCAGCGGCGAGCAGGTCCTGCTCGCCTTCGGCTGGGACGAGGGCGCCTGGCCCGAACGCCGCGCCCCGTACCTGGGCGAGCTGGACGCCGCCACCGGGGGGCGCCCCACGCTGGCCGTGCGGGTCGACGGCCACACCGCGCTGGCCTCGTCCTCCTTCGCCGCCCGCACCGGCCTGGACCGCACGCCCTCCTGGGACGGCAGCGGGTTGGTCACCGGGGCGGACTACGCCCGCGCCCGCGCGGTCGTGCACGACCTGGACGCGGCACGCCGCGAGACGCTGTACCGGCAGGCGCTGAGCTCGGCCGCCGCGCGCGGCATCGTGGCCGTGCACGAGATGAGCACCCCGCACGTGGACACCCGCGCCGGCCTGCAGATGCTGACGGGGCTGGCCGCGGACCCGGAGTCCCGGCTGCCGCACGTGACCGCCTACCGGGCCGAGCTGTGCACCGGCGCCGACGACGCTTCCGCACTGCTGGCCGAGCTGCCGTTCCTGACGGGTATCGCCGGGGACCTGACCGTCGACGGCACCCTGGGCTCGCGCACCGCCGCGCTGACCGCGCCGTACAGCGACCTGGAGCCCGACGCCCGCGAGCGCACCGGCCGGCTGTACCTGTCGGCGGAGCAGATCGCCACCCACCTGCTGGCCTGCTCGGCCGCCGGGGTCCAGGGCGGCCTGCACGTGGTGGGCGACCGGGCGATGGACGAGCTCGTCGAGGGGCTGGAGATCGCCGTGCAGCGGGCCGACGCCGGCACCCTGCGCGGCGGCCACCACCGCATCGAGCACGCCCTGTTCGTCGACGCCGCGGCGCTGGCCTCGTTGCTGCTGTACGGGGTGGCGCTGTCGATCCAGCCGGCCTACGACTCCACGTGGGGCGGCCCGGACGGGATGTACACCAGCCGCCTGGGCGGTCCCCGGGCGGCGAACCTGTCGCCGTTCGCCGACCTGGCCGGGGCGGGCGTGCCGATCGCGTTCGGCTCGGACAGCCCCGTCACCCCGCTGGCGCCGTGGCAGGCGGTGCGGGCGGCGATCGGCCACGCCGACCCGTCCCAGCGCGTCAGCGCCCGGTCGGCCTTCCGCGCCCACTCGCGCGGCGGCTGGCGGCTGGCGGGCCTGGACCACACCGGTGCCGGCGAGCTGCGCGTCGGTGCTCCCGCCCACCTGGCCGTCTGGCGCGCCGAGTCCCTGGCCGTGCAGTCCGCCCCGGGCCGGCTGTCGCAGTGGAACCCCGAGGCGCGCGCCGGCCAGCCGCTCCTGCCGGACCTGTCCGACGACGTCCCCGACCCCGAGTGCCTGCGCACGGTCCGTGACGGCGTCGTGCTGCACGACGTGCTCGACGGCTGAGCGGATGAGCACCGTGACCGATCCCGCCGTGGCCCCGACGCCCGCGAGCGCCCCGGCCGCACCGTCGTCGTGGACGACGTCCCGGCCGGTGACGCTGCTGCTGGGCGTGGCGGCGGGGGTGAGCCTGTGGGCGTCGTTCCCGGACGTGGCCTTCTGGCCGGCGGCGTTCGTGGCGGTGGGGCTGCTGTTCGCGGCCTGGCGGCGTACGGGTCGGCGGGCGGCCGGCTGGAACGCGCTGGTGGGGCTGGTGGCGGGCTGGTCGTTCTGGCTGCCGCACATCTGGTGGGCGAACTTCGCCACGGACACGGTGCCGTGGGTGGCGCTGGCGACGCTGCAGGCGGTGTTCTGGGCGCTGCTCGGCGCGGCGTGGACCGTCGCGCGACGCCTGCCGGTCCTGGCCCTGCCCGGACCGGGCGCCCGGCCGGGGCCGGCGGTGGGCCGCACCCTGGCGAACGCCGCGGCGTTCGCCGTGCTGTTCGTGGCCGTCGAGCAGGCCCGTTCCCAGGTGCCCTTCGGCGGGTTCCCGTGGGGCCGGCTGGCGTGGACGATGGTGGACGCCCCCACGGGGCGGGCGGCCTGGCTGGGCGGCACGGTCGCGGTGTCGCTGCTGGTGGCGCTGGTCGGGGTGCTCGGCGCGGTGGCGGCGGGTCGGCTGGTCGCGGCGGTGCGCGCGGCCCGGGCCGCGCGACCGGTGCGTCCGGCGCTGCTGGGCGCGGGGGCCGCGGTGGTCGGTGGCGCGGTGCTGGTCGTGGCGCCGGCGGCGCTGCCGCTGCCGGCCGGGCCGGACCCGCTGCCGCAGGTGGCGACGGTCGACCTGGACACCGTGGTGGTGGACGCCGGCACGGCGACGCACGAGGGTGACGGGCCGGTGCTGCGGGCCGGGGCGGTGCAGGGCAACGTCGCCGAGCCGGGGCTGGGCTCGTTCGCCAACCGTGCCGAGGTGCTGAACAACCACCTGGACGGCACCGACGTGCTGGCCGACCGCGACGACGACCTGGACGTGGTGCTCTGGCCGGAGAACGGCTCGGACCTGGACCCGCAGGAGGTCACCGAGGTCGCCGGGGCGATCGACGCCGCGGCGACGCGGGCGGGCGCCCCGATCCTGGTGGGTGCCCAGGAGTTCCCCGCCACGGGGGGCCGCTACAACGTCTCGCTGCTGTGGCAGCCGGGGGTCGGGGTGGTCGACCGCTACGCCAAGCAGCACCCGGCGCCGTTCGGGGAGTACATCCCGCTGCGCGGCTTCGTGCGGATCTTCTCCGACCAGGTCGACCGGGTCACCAACGACATGCTGCCCGGTACCCAGCCGGCGGTGATCGACCTGCCGCGCGCCGACGGGTCGACGGCACGCCTGGCGACGGCGATCTGCTTCGAGGTCGCCTACGACGAGATCGTGCGCGACGCGGTGCTGCGCGGTGCGCAGGTGCTGGTGGTGCCGACGAACAACGCCTCGTTCGGGTACACGGCCGAGTCGACGCAGCAGCTGGCGATGACCCGCATGCAGGCGATGATCACCGGACGCGCGGCGGTGCAGATCTCCACGGTGGGGGTCTCGGGCGTCGTGGCGCCGGACGGCACGCTGGTGGCGCGCACCGGGTTGTTCACCGCCGACCAGATCGTCGCGGAGCTGCCGCTGCGCACCACCCTGACGCCGGCGGTCCGCGCCGGCGAGTGGCCGGGTGCCGTCGTCGAGGCGGCCGCGGTGCTGCTGGTCGCGGCGGGCGCCCTGTCCCCGATCATCAGCCGCCGCCGTGCGGGAGGAGCTTCGTGAGCACCCTGGTCATCATTCCCACCTACGACGAGCGCGAGTCGTTGCCGGTGACGGTGGAGCGGCTGCGCTCCGCCGTGCCGGACGCGGACGTGCTGGTGGTCGACGACGGATCGCCGGACGGCACCGGGCGGTGGGCCGAGCGGGCCGCCGCCCACGACGAGCGCCTGCACGTGCTGCACCGGTCCGGCAAGGGCGGGCTCGGCGCCGCCTACGTGGCCGGGTTCGGCTGGGGGCTCGAGCGCGGCTACGACGTGCTGTGCGAGATGGACGCCGACGGCTCGCACCGGCCCGAGGAGCTCGAGCGGCTGCTGGAGCGCGCCGCCGCCGCGGACGCCCCGTCGCTGGTGATCGGCTCGCGCTGGGTGCCCGGCGGGCGGGTGGTGAACTGGCCGTGGCACCGTGAGCTGCTCTCGCGCGGGGGCAACACGTACGTGCGGATCATGCTGGGCATCGCGGTGCGCGACGCCACGGGCGGCTACCGCGCCTTCCGGGCGGACACGCTGCGGGCGCTGGACCTGGCGGCGGTGGAGTCGCACGGCTACTGCTTCCAGGTGGACATGACCTGGCGGGTGCTGCGCGGCGGGGGATCGGTGGCCGAGGTGCCGATCACGTTCGTCGAACGCACGGCCGGCGAGTCGAAGATGTCGCGCGCGATCGTGGTCGAGGCGCTGACGAAGGTGACCCGCTGGGGGCTGCGCCACCGCGGCGAGCAGCTGCGCGGGTTGCTGCGGCGCGCCGACCGCGGCTGATCCTCGCAGCGCTGGCCGCCGTCGGCCCCGCCCCCGAGCGTTGTGGGCATGAAAAATGCGGTTCTCCCCGGGGGAGAACCGCATTTTTCCCACCCGCAGCAGCACGTGCCGGGGGTGCCCGTCGGGCGGGCGAGCAGTGCGACTCAGGCGGAGCGGCGCAACTTGCCGGCGCGCAGCAGCTCGAGGCGCTCGTCCAGGAGCTCCTCCAGCTCGGAGACGGTGCGGCGCTCGAGCAGCATGTCCCAGTGGGTGCGCTGCGGCTTGCTCGGCTTGGCGTCGGGACGCTCGGCGTCGCGCAGCAGCGCCTCGCCGCCGCACTGGCACTCCCAGATCGGGGGGACCTCGGCGTCGGTGGAGAACGGCAGGATGATCGTGTGGCCGTTGGGGCAGTCGTAGTGCGCCTGGAATCGCGGGGCGAAGTCCACGCCCTCGTCGGACTCCATGCTCTTGCTGCCGATGCTCATGCCACGGAGGGAGCGGTCGGGCATGTCGTCCTCCACAGGTCGGGGTACAGGGGGCCGTGGGATCCAACGCGCCGTCGACGGCGGTTGTTCCGCCCGGGCGTGAAGGTCCGGTGAAGCGTACCGGTTCCCTGGGGTGCGGGCCCGGCGACGGACTCCAATGTGGCGACCAGCGGCCCTGCTCGCAAGTTGACAGCCTTGTCCGGTGCGACGATGTGGGTGACGTCACGACCTCGGTCCCGCGAGCGCCGTCGGGGTCGGGAACAATCGACCGGGTCGCCCGGTTGGGGCGGGTGCATGCAAACGCATGCAGATGATCGACAGGAGTGCACCGTGCAGTTCGGCATCTTCTCCGTCTCCGACGTGACGACGGACCCCACGACCGGCCACACCCCGGACGACACCGATCGGGTGCGGTCGATGCTGACGATCGCCCGGCACGCCGACGCGGCGGGGCTGGACGTCTTCGCCACCGGCGAGCACCACAACCCGCCGTTCGTCGCCTCGAGCCCCACCACGATGCTCGGCTACCTGGCGGGCGTGACCGAGAACATCACCCTGTCCACGGCCACCACCCTGATCACCACCAACGACCCGGTGCGCCTGGCCGAGGAGTACGCGATGCTCCAGGTGCTCTCCGGCGGCCGCATGGACCTGATGATGGGCCGCGGCAACACCGGGCCGGTCTACCCGTGGTTCGGCCAGGACATCCGCAACGGCATCCCGCTCGCGATCGAGAACTACGCGCTGCTGCGTCGGCTGTGGACCGAGGACGTCGTCGACTGGAGCGGGCAGTTCCGCACCCCGCTGCAGGGCTTCACCGCGACCCCGCGGCCGCTGGACGGCGTGCCGCCGTTCGTGTGGCACGGCTCGATCCGCTCGCCCGAGATCGCCGAGCAGGCCGCGTACTACGGCGACGGGTTCCTGCACAACAACATCTTCTGGCCCATGCACCACACCAAGCAGATGGTGCGGTTCTACCGCCAGCGCTACGAGCACCACGGCCACGGCCGCGCCGACCAGGCGATCGTCGGCCTGGGCGGACAGGTCTTCGTGCGCAAGAACTCCCAGGACGCGGTGCGCGAGTTCCGCCCCTACTTCGACGTCGCACCGGTCTACGGCCACGGCCCGAGCCTGGAGGACTTCTCCGCCCAGACGCCCCTGACGGTCGGCTCGCCCCAGCAGGTCATCGACCGCTACGGCGCGTTCGTCGAGGACGTCGGCTACTACCAGCGTCAGATGTTCCTCATCGACCACGCCGGCCTGCCCCTGAAGACCGTGCTGGAGCAGATCGACCTGCTGGCCGAGGAGATCGTGCCCGAGCTGCGCAGGATCGTCGAGGCCAAGCGGCCCGCCGACGACGTGCCGCTCGACCCGCCCACGCACGCCGAGCGCGTCGCCGCCGCCCGCACGGCGGGCGCCTCCGGCACCACCCACGTCGGCGACGGCGGCGACGCCGTCACCGGCACCCGAGCCGAGGAGGCCGTCCGATGAGCACCCGCCGTACCCTCGCCGTCGTCACCGCAGGCCTGTCCCAGCCGTCCTCGTCGCGGCTGCTGGCCGACCGGCTGGCCACCGCCACGGCCGACGGGCTGCTCGAGGCCGGCCAGGAGACCGACGTCGAGGTCGTCGAGCTGCGCGAGCACGCCCACGCGATCGTCGACGCCATGCTGACGCGGTTCCCCTCGGGCGAGCTCGCCACCGCGCTGGACACCGTCACCGGCGCCGACGGGCTGGTCATGGTCAGCCCGCTGTTCACCACGACCTACTCCGGGCTGTTCAAGTCCTTCGTCGACGTCATCGACCCCGACGCCCTGACCGGCAAGCCGGTGCTGCTCGGCGCCACGGGCGGCACGTCCCGGCACTCGCTGGCGCTGGACTACTCGATGCGTCCGCTGCTGACGTACCTGCGCACGCAGGTGGTGCCCACGGCCGTGTTCGCGGCCACCGACGACTGGGCGGGCCAGGACGGTTCCGACGCCCTGACGCGCCGCATCTCCCGCGCAGGGCGCGAGCTCGCCGCGGCCGTGGCGTCGCGCCCGGCGGCCACCGGGCAGGACGACCCCTTCGGTGACACCCCGGACTTCGCCCAGCTGCTCGGCGGCTCCTGAGCAGTCCGCCCACCGGGCCGCGACCCGGGCGGCACCGGCCGCCCGGGTAGGCTCGGGCCCATGCGCGTCCTCGTCTCCGGCGGTGCCGGCTACATCGGCTCCCACACGGTCCTGTCCCTGCTGGCCTCCGGTCACGACGTCGTCGTGGTCGACGACTTCTCCAACGCCAAGCCCAGCGTCATCGGCCGGCTCGAGGCCCTGTCGGGCAAGCACGTGCCGGTGCACGCCATCGACCTGACGGACGCCGAGAAGACCGAGCGGCTGTTCGCCCACGAGCGCTTCGACGCCGTGGTCCACTTCGCCGGCTTCAAGGCCGTGGGGGAGTCGGTGGCCAAGCCGCTGGCCTACTACCGCAACAACCTCGACTCCACGCTGTCGCTGCTGGAGGCGATGCGCCGCCACGACGTGCACCGGCTCGTGTTCTCCTCCTCGGCGACCGTCTACGGCGAGCACGCTCCCGTGCCCTACGTCGAGGACTACGAGCACCTGTCCTCCTCCTCGCCGTACGGGCAGACGAAGGTCATGATCGAGCGCATCATGACCGACGTCGCCGCCGCGACCGAGGGCCTGCGCGTGGCGTTGCTGCGCTACTTCAACCCGGTCGGGGCGCACCCCTCGGGCGAGATCGGCGAGGACCCGCAGGGCATCCCGAACAACCTCATGCCCTTCATCGCCCAGGTCGCCGTGGGCCGTCGCGAGAAGCTCACCGTGTTCGGCGACGACTACGCCACCGCCGACGGCACCTGCGAGCGCGACTACCTGCACGTGGAGGACCTCGCCGCCGGGCACGTCGCCGCGCTCGAGCACCTCGACGACATGGCCGAGCCCGTGCGCGCCTTCAACCTCGGCACCGGGACCGGCACCTCGGTGCTGGCCATGCTGCACGCATTCGAGCGGGCCGTCGGGCGCGAGCTGCCCTACGAGGTCGGGCCCCGGCGGGCCGGGGACCTGCCGGCGTTCTGGGCCGACCCCACCCGGGCGAACACCGAGCTGGGCTGGCGCGCCGAGAAGTCGATCGACGACATGTGCGCCGACACCTGGCGCTGGCAGCAGGCCAACCCGCAGGGCTTCCCGGACGCCTGACCCGCCGCGACGCCAGCACCTCGGGGCTGCTGCGCGCCGTCGGGCGTCGGCCCGGGCCGACGCCCGACGTCGGATCCGCCGGTACGCGGCGGGCTCAACGGTCCGGCAGCGTCACCGTCACGGTCCGCCCGCCGAAGCCGTGCTCCTGGTCCCGGCCCTCGACGACGACGGCCTCGACCTCCCGCGGGATCTCGACGCCACGCTGGGTGCGCGTGAACGGCTGCTCGCCGGCGTGGTCGTGGGCCAGGGTGTGCACCCCGAGCACGACGCCGTCCTCGGTCAGGACGCGCCAACCGTCGGCGTACCGCTGCGGGGTGTCGTACGGCGAGCTGATCGTGACCTCGAGGTCGCACGTCTTCCCGGCGCAGTCGGCCACCACCTCCAGCACGTCCGGGTGACGCTGGGTCTCCGCCGCCGTCGCGGAGGGCGAGGCGTCGGCGGCGTCGTCCGGGCCTGCCGACCGGCACCCGGCCAGCACGACCCCGGCCAGGGCGAGCGCCACCGGACCACGCGAACGCCCGCGCCCGGCATCGCCGGGCGCGGGCGTGGATCCGCGGCGGGGCCCCCTCACAGCACTCCCGCGACCTCGCGGTGGTCCAGCCCGTGCGCCTCGGCGACGCCGGCGTGCATGACGTGACCGTCGTGGGTGTTCAGCCCGCGCGCCAGTGCCGCGTCGGCACCGAGCGCCTCGCGCCAGCCGGAGTCGGCGAGCGCCACCGCGTAGGGCAGGGTGACGTTCGTCAGGGCGTAGGTGGAGGTCCGGGGGACCGCGCCGGGCATGTTGGCCACGCAGTAGAACACGGTGTCGTGCACCGGGTAGGTGGGCTGGTCGTGGGTGGTGGGCCGCGAGTCGGCGAAGCAGCCACCCTGGTCGATGGCGATGTCGACGAGCACCGCGCCGGGTCGCATCTGCGCCACCAGCTCGTTCGGCACGAGCACGGGTGCCTTGGCCCCGGGCAGCAGGACCGCGCCGATGACCAGGTCCGCCTCGAGCACGGCCTGGCGCAGGCTGAGCCGGTTGGAGGTCAGGGTCTGCACGCGGCCGGCGAACTCGCGGTCCGCGGCGCGCAGCACGTCGACGTTGGTGTCCAGCAGGGTGACGTGGGCGCCCATGCCGACGGCGATGCGAGCGGCGTTCATGCCCGAGGTGCCGGCGCCGATGATCACCACCTGCGCGGCCGGGACGCCCGGGACCCCGCCGAGCAGCACGCCGCGCCCGCCGGCCGCGTTCTGCAGCGTGGCGGCCCCGACCTGCGTGGCGAGCCGGCCCGCGACCTCCGACATCGGCGCCAGCAGGGGCAGGAAGCCGTCGGCGTGCTGGACCGTCTCGTAGGCCACCGCGGTGACACGACGGGCGAGCAGCTCCTCGGTCAGGGCCTTGTCCGCGGCCAGGTGCAGATAGGTGAACAGCAGCAGGTCCTCGCGCAGCAGCTCGTACTCGGAGGCCACGGGCTCCTTGACCTTGAGCACCATCTCCCCGGCGTCCCAGGTCGCGGCGGCACCCTCGACGATGCGGGCCCCCTCGGCGGCGTACTGCTCGTCGGTGATGCCCGCGCCCAGCCCGGCACCGGCCTGGACGTGCACGGTGTGACCGCGCGTGGCGAGCTCGTGCACGCCGGCCGGGGTGATGGCGACGCGGTCTTCGTGGTTCTTGACTTCCTTCGGGACGGCGACGTCCATCGTGGCCCTCTCGGTCGGCTCGGTTCGCGAGCACGGTCGCGCCGACCGGATGTGACGGCGCTCACTGCCAGTGTGACCCCGTCGTTCGGCACGCGCGGCAGGATTGGTGGATCCTTCGGTAGGGTCGAGGAATGAGCACCGGATCTTCGTCCGCGCGGATGTCTGGGGGACCTCGTTCGCAGGATCTTCGGACCCGCGTCGACGGCGGCGCCGGACTGGAACGCCGTGCGCGCGCGACCGTGCGCCTCGACGGGATCGACCACCGCCTGCTGGCGGCGCTGGCCGAGGACGCCCGCATGCCGAACAACGCCCTGGCGGCCCGGGTCGGGATCGCCCCGTCGACCTGCCTGACCCGCGTGCGGCGCCTGCGCGACGAGGGGGTGATCCGCGGCTTCCACGCCGACGTCGACCCCGCGCTGGCCGGCCGCCCGCTGCAGGCGATCATCGCGGTGCGCATGCAGGGCGCGGCCCGGTCCCACCTGCCGGCCTTCGCCCGCGAGCTGGCACGGCTGCCCGGCGTGCTGGACGTCTACCTCATCGGCGGGGCGCACGACTTCTTCGTGCACGTCACCGCACCCGACTCCGACGTGCTCAACGACTTCGTCATCGAGAACCTCTCGGCCAACCCGGGCGTGGCGCTGACCGAGACGAACCTGATCTTCCAGCACACCCGGGGTGGCTGGTACTGACGCCGGCAACGGCGTCGCCGGCGCGCCGGCGACTCCTCACCGCACGGCCGTCAGCCACCGGTGCAGCTCGGTCGCCAGGGCGACCGGTGCGTCGAGCTGGACCAGGTGCCCGGCCCCGGGCAGCACCGTGGGTGGGCCGGCGCCGAGCGCGTCGGCGAGCCGGTGCGCCCGGTCGACCGGGATCCAGGTGTCCTCGGCGCCCCAGACGACGTGCACGGGCAGGTCCAGGTCCCCCAGCAGCGGCTCGAGCTCCGCCGTCCAGCCCTCGTCGGCCTGGGCGATCTGCCGGTAGAAGGCGGCCCGCCCTGCCTCGTCGAGCCACGGCGCGACCAGCGCCCCCAGGTCGTCGTCGCCCAGCGGCCGGAACCCCGCGCTGCGGACGTAGGCCTCCAGCGCCCCGCGGTGCACGGCCGGCGGCAGCGCGGCGAACACGTCCGCGTGCCCACCCACGAGGGTGAAGAACGGCGAGCCCCAGGGACGCAGCGCCACGACGTCGACCAGGCACAGCGAGCGGTACCGGGCACCGTGCAGCAGCGCCGCGCGCAGAGCGACCGCACCGCCGTAGTCGTGGGCGACGACGTGCGGACGCCAGCCGGCGGTCCGTGCGCCGGCCTCCTGCTCCCAGTGCTCCAGCAGCGCCGCGAAGGCCTCGCCCTGCACCCCGAGGTGCACGTCGTGCTGCGGGAGGTGCGACGAGGACCCGTAGCCGGGCATGTCCCACAGGTAGACCGTGAACTCGTGGGCCAGGGCCTGCGCGTACGGCGCCCAGAGCCAGGACGACCACGGCGTCCCGTGGCAGAACACCAGCGGCGGGCCGGCGCCGAGGCGCGTCCAGGCGATCTCGCGTCCGCGCCAGCGGAAGGTCCGGTCCAGCCGCGGCGGCGTCGCGGCCATCAGCTCCCCTCCGCGGGGGTGGACGCCGCGCGCACGCCGGCGAGCTCGCCCTCGGCGCGGGCCCGCGCCGCCGCGTGCACCGCCGTCTCGTGCACCGCCTCCTCGGCACGCGACCGGGCCGCGGCGAGCTCCTCGCGCAGCGAGCCGACCTCGGCCGCGGACCGCTCGGCCGTGGCACGGGCCGCTGCCAGCTCGGCGACCAGGCGCGACCGTTCGTCCTCGGCGCGCCGGTGGTCGGTCCGCACCGACTCCAGTACCGATCGCGCCTCGGCCAGGGCGTCCTGCCGGGCCTCGGCCGCCGCCCGCGCCTCGGCACGCTGCTCGGCCGCGTCGGCCCGTGCCGCCACGGCGGCGGCCAGGTCCCTGCGCAGCTCCTCGGCCTGGCTGCGCAGCTGCTGCAGCGTCTCGCGCAGCTCGTCGACCTGACCCGCGGACCGGTGCGCGGCGTCCGCGGCCCGTGTGCGCTCGTCCTCGGCCTGCGCGAGCCGCTCGGTCAACGACTCCACCCGGTCGGACGTCTGGTCGCGCAGTTGGGACAGCGCGGCGCGGGCGTCGTCGCGCTCGTCCCGGGCGGTGTCCAGCGCGCGGGCGAGCCGGTCGGCGTCCTCGCGCGCGGTAGCGAGGTCCTCGTCCCTCCGGGTCGCCTGCGCGGTGTGCTCCTCGCGCGCCGCACGCACGGCCGCCCCCCACAGCCCGGCCACGCCCCGCTCGACGAGCAGCTCCACCGACCGCGGCAGCTCGGGCAGCCGCGCCGCGTCGGCCGCGGCGGCGGCCCGTGCCTCGCGCCAGGCGCGCAGGTGGGTGGTGGCCGTGGCGTTGGAGCAGCCGGCCCGTTCGCGCACGGTGCTGACCGTGACGGGCTCGTCGTCGGCGAGCAGGGCGTCGGCCGCGGCGAACACGCGGTCGCGCGCGGTGACCGGCGGCGGGGGAGCGGCGAGGTCGGAGGCCTCGGGCTCGACATCCAGGTCCTGCGGAGTAGTCTGCGTCATCACCTGAGACTACTCCTACTCCTCTTTTCCAATAACCGACACCCGCTTTTCCAAAGCGGGTGCGCAGGCAAGGGTTCCAGAGCAGAGGATGCCGCGTCTGTGCAGGTCAGAGCGCCGCGCGCATGGACAGGTCGACCACTCCCGCGGGCGCCGACGACGCCTCGCTGAGCACATCGTGAGCACCGGTTGTCGGGGCGTGCGCCGCGAACTGCGCGGACATCGACTCGCCGAGGCGGTCGAGGTCGTCCTCGAACAGACCGGCGTAGGTGCGCAGCGTCAGCACCGGCGACTCGTGGCCGAGCATGCGCTGGACGGCCTTGACGCTCGCGCCGCTGGCGATGGCCAGGGAGGCCGCCGTGTGCCGCAAGTCGTGCAGGGTCAGCGGGGCGAAGTCCTCGGCGCCGGCGCGCAGGGTCACCCGGGCCACGACGTCGAGGCGACGGGTGCGCGCGATCTTCTCGCCACGGGTCATCCCGTCGCGACGGGTGCGGTCGGCCGCGACCAGCACCGCCCAGGTCGCGGGGTCCACGACCCCGGTGACCGGCAGCTCGTGCTCGGCCTGGACCCGGCGCACTGCGGTCAGGGCCGTCGTGTCGTAGATCCCGGTCGCGGTCAGCCCGAGCAGCTCCTGCAGCGTGCTCACCGCAGCGCCGGCGGCGCGCACGGCCGGACGGAAGGCGTGCCGGTCGAAGGACTCGCGGCGCAGCGGGCCGCCGTCGCGCGCCGTGAACAGCAGCGCGGTGCCCGGGCGGCCGCCGAGCCGGTCGGTCAGCTCGGGCTCCAGCACTCGGGGGACCGGCACCTCCCGGCGCGCGTGGGTCTTGGTGTTGCCGAGCAGCAGGGTGCCGTCGTCCAGGCGGGTGTAGGCGCGCTCGACCGTGACACGACGGCGCAGCAGGTCCACGTCCCCGGTGCGCAGGGCCGAGACCTCGCCCCAGCGCAGGCCGGTCAGCCCGGCCAGGAGCACCAGCGGGCGCGCCTGGGCGGACGTCGTCGCGTCGGCCACGCGGCGCAGCTGCTCGTGGGACAGGTACCGGTGCGGCTTCGTCGTGGACGCACGCGGCAGCGACGGGACCCGGCCGGACGGGGTGCGCGCCGGGTTCGACGTCAGCCGGCGGGCGTCCACCGCCGCGTCCAGCAGCGCCACCAGCAAACGCACCGCGTCGCGGCGCCGGGCCGCGGAGGCCGGCTCGGTGCGTCCGGGTCCGCGCATCTCGACCGCCCACCGGGCGACGTCGTCGTGCGTCACCCGGCGCAACGGCTCCTCGCCGAAGGTGGGGGCGACCAGGGAGCGGAACCGCTCGCGCTCGGACTCCAGGGTCCGCGGGGCGCGGTCCGCGCGGCCGGCCTGCCACGCGGAGAACCACTCGGCCACGGTGAGCATGCCGGACCTCGGGTCGACCCAGTCGCCGCGCTTGCCTGCCTCCTCGGCCCGGCGTGCCTCGGCCAGCGCGTCGCGCCGGGCCCGGAACGCCCGGGTGCTGCGCAGGCGGCCGTCGATCCGGAAGCGCCCCACGTACGACGTCGTGCCGCCGGTTCCGGTGCGCTTCTCCGTGTAGGCCATGGGGGGAGACTACTGGTCCGGGCACGGCGATGACCTGCACCGACGCAGGTCAGAGTCACCCATGTCGGCGTGTCACGGACGCTTTCAGCGGGCAACCCGGTGATGGCGGCCCGACGACTGCTCAGCGATCGCCCTCAGGAGGCGGGACGGGCAAGGCAAACGTCATGAAAACGCTGTTCGGATCGGGCACGTAGTCGGCGAACGGCTCGCACTCGACGAACCCGTGGCGGGTGTAGATCCGCCGTGCCGGGGCGAAGAACTGCTCCGAGCCGGTCTCCAGGCTCACCCGTTCGTAGCCGCGCTCGGCGGCCAGGGCGAGCAGCTCGCCCAGCAACCGGGTGGCGACTCCGAGCCCTCGAGCGCTCCGGGCGGTGCGCATCGACTTGATCTCGCCGTGCCCGCCCGGGCCCGGGGCGAGCTCGCTGAGGGCCCCGCACCCCAGCAGGGCGCCGGTCTCGTCGCTGCGGGCGGTGAGGAACGTGATGGTGGGGGCCGTGAGCGCCGCCGGGGCGAGGGCGTGGACGGACTCCTCGGGCGAAGTGGCGCGCATCTCGGTCAGGTGCTCGTCCAGCAGGGCACGGACGTCGTCGCGGGCGGGGGAGTCGACGGCGATGTTCATCCGGGCATCATCGTCCAGCCGTGTTTCGCACCGGTTGCCGCGGACACCGACCCGCGCGGGGGAGGGGTGGCGTCACGGTGCGTGCACGGTGGGGTCGTCGCGCAGCACGTCGAGCAGGAGCGGCTCGATGGCGTCGGGGTTCTCCAGGGTGGGCAGGTGGCCCGCCCAGTCGAGGTCGAGGTGCTCGGCGCTGGGCAGGGCGGCCACGAGGCGCTCGGCGACGGCGCGGAAGTGGTCCAGGTCGTGGGCACCGGAGACGACGAGCGTGGGCACGTGGATCTGGTCGAGGTCGACCGCCACGGGCCGGGGTGTACCGACCGCGGCGCCGCGCACGTCGGCGTCGGCCTCGGCGGCGAGCTGGATGTCGAAGGCACGGTGCTGCATGCGTGCCAGCGCGGCCCGGGTGTCGTCGTCGGCGGCGGGCCCGAGCCAGGTGTCGACGTTGAGCGCGACGGCGGCCTCGAGGTCGCCGGCGTCGAGCAGGGTCTCCTCGCGGGCGATGAAGTCGTGCAGGGCGTCGCTGGGCGGCAGGTCGGGGTAGGCCGGCGAGAGCAGCACGAGCTCGCGCACGCGGGCGGGGTGGCGGGTAGCGAGCTCGAGAGCGACGCGTCCGCCGAGGCTGTTGCCGACCACGACGGCGTCGTCCATGCCGCAGGCGTCCATGACCTCGGCGACGTCGTCGGCGTCGACGTAGTCCTCGGCGGGCAGCGGAGTCTCGCCGAACCCCCGCAGGTCGGGGCGCAGCACGCGGAAGACCTGGGTCAGCCCGTGCATGACGGGGTCCCACATGTTCCGGTCGGCGACACCGGCGTGCAGCAGGACGACGTGCGGGCCGGTACCGGCGATGTCGTGGGCGAGCAGCATGACCCCACGCTAGGAGCACGGGGTGCCGATCGCACCCGGGCCGGGAATGTCGTGCCGTTCCATCGGTTGTCATGGACATGAAGCACATCGGTTTCCTGTCCTTCGGTCACTGGACCGACCACCCGTCCTCGGCCACCCGCAGCGCGGCGGACGTGCTGCACCAGTCGATCGAGCTGGCCGAGGCCGCCGAGGAGCTCGGGGCCGACGGCGCCTACTTCCGGGTGCACCACTTCGCACGACAGCTGGGCAGCCCGTTCCCGCTGCTGGCCGCGGTCGGGGCGCGCACGCGCCGGATCGAGATCGGCACGGGCGTGATCGACATGCGCTACGAGAACCCGGCCTACATGACCGAGGACGCCGGCGCGGCGGACCTCATCGCCGGCGGGCGTCTGCAGCTCGGCATCTCGCGCGGCAGCCCGGAGCAGGTGATCGAGGGCTACCGGCACTTCGACCACGTCCCGGCCGCGGGGGAGTCGGACGCGGACATGGCGCGCCGGCACACCGCGCGGTTCCTCGAGCTGCTGACGGGCGAGGGGTTCGCCGAGCCGAACCCGCGTCCGATGTTCCCCAACCCACCGGGCCTGCTGCGCCTGGAGCCGCACTCCCCGGGCCTGCGCGAGCGCATCTGGTGGGGTGCGGGTTCGCGGGCGACGGCCGAGTGGGCCGCAACCCAGGGGATGAACCTCATGAGCTCGACGCTGCTGACCGAGGACACGGGGGTGCCGTTCCACGAGCTGCAGGCCGAGCAGATCCAGCGGTTCCGCGACGCGTGGACGGCGGCCGGCCACGCGCACACCCCGCGGGTGTCGGTGTCCCGGTCGGTGTTCCCGATCACCGACGACCGCGACCGTGCCTACTTCGGCACGGCGACCGGCTCGACGGACCAGGTGGGCGTGCTCGACGGCGGCCGGGCCCGGTTCGGCAAGACCTACGCCGGCGAGGTCGACCAGATCGTGGCCGACCTGGCCGAGGACTCGGCCGTCGCGGCGGCGGACACGCTGCTGCTGACGGTGCCGAACCAGCTCGGGGTGGACTACAACGCCCACGTCATCGACAACGTGGTGCGGCACGTGGCCCCGCAGCTCGGCTGGCGCTGACCCTCAGGACGTCACGGCCGCCGGGCCGCGGAACGTGGCCCGGTAGGCCGACGGCGTCACCCCGAGGCGTTCGTGCAGGTGGGTGCGTAGGGACACCGCCGTGCCGAACCCGACCTGGGCGGCCACCCGGTCCACGGACAGGTCGGTGCTCTCCAGGAGCTCGCGGGCACGGGCCACGCGCTGGGCCGTCAGCCACTGCCAGGGCGACAGCCCGGTCTCCTGGGCGAAGCGGCGGGTCAGGGTGCGGACGCTCATCGCCTGGGCGGCGGCCCAGGAGGCCAGCGAGAGGTCCTGGTCGAGGCGGTCCAGCGCCCAGGCGCGGGCCGATGCCGTCACCGGCCCGTGCGGGGAGGCGGCGGGGCGCGGGATGTACTGCGCCTGCCCGCCCTCGCGGTACGGCGGCACGACGGCGGCACGGGCGACGTCGTTGGCCACGGCCGCGCCGTGGTCGCGCCGGATCAGGTGCAGGCACAGGTCGATCCCGGCCGCCTCGCCGGCGGAGGTGAGCACGTCGCCGGTGTCGACGAACAGCACGTCGGGGTCGACCTGCACGGCGGGGAAGCGGCGTGCCAGGTCGGCGGCGGAGTTCCAGTGCGTGGTGGCGCGCCGGCCGTCCAGGACCCCGGCGGCAGCGAGCACGTACGCGCCGGTGCAGATCGACGCCAGCCGCGCCCCGGGCCGCACCCGGTCCCAGGCGGCGGCCAGGTCGGGGCCCAGCGTCCCGGTCATCTCGGTCTCGCCCGGGGCGTGGGAGGCGAGCACGACGACGGTGTCCGCCGCGGCCAGCGCCTCCGGCCCGGCGGCGACGTGGATCGTGAAGTCGGCGTCGGTCGGCACCGGACCGGGTGCGGGCGCGCACGTGGTCACGGTGTACGGCGCGCGGCCGGCCGTGTCGCGGGCCCGGCCGAACAGCTGGTGGCAGAGGCCGAGCTCGAGCGGCATCACCCCGGGCCGGACCAGCACGGCGACGCGGTGGGGCCGGGAGACGGCGTCGGCCCGGCGTGCGGGGCCTGATCCCGGCTGGACGGACATGGCCCGATTCTTTCATCACTTGACCTTCTGGCCACTCGTGGGGCGGGTCGCCCGCCGCGCACCGTGGAGCCATGGCACTCCGACGACGCTCCCGTCCTGCACCGCGCCCCGTGACCTCGCCGCCGACGGGGGGCCCACCGGCGCCCCGCGCGGTGGTCGTGGCCGCCACCGCGTTCGTGGTCATCGTCTGCGCCGGGGTGTTCGTCGGCCTGCCCAACCTGCTCGTGGGCCCGCTGCACGACGAGCTCGGCTGGTCCTACGGCACGATCTCGGTCGCGATCGCGGTCAACGCGGTGCTGTACGGGCTCACCGCGCCGTTCGCGGCGGCGGCGACGGACCGCCTGGGCGTACGCCGTGTCGCCGTGGTGGCGCTGCTGCTCGTAGCCGGCGGGGCCGCCGCGACCACGGCCGTGACCGCCTCGTGGCAGCTCGTGCTGGCCTGGGGTGTGCTGGTGAGACTGGGCTGCGGCGCGATCGCCACCGCCTTCGGGGCGCTGGTGGCCGAGCGGTGGTTCACCCGGCACCGGGGGCTGGTCACCGGCCTGCTGACGTCGGGGACGATGGTCGGCGGCATGGTGCTGCTGCCGGTGCTGGCCGGGCTGACCACGACGGCGGGCTGGCGGGCGGCGACCTGGGTCGCCGCCGGCGCTGCCGGGGTGGTGGCGCTGGCCGCCGCCGGCCTGCTGCGCGACCGGCCCGGAGCCGACGGCCCCGACGGCCGGGCACCGGTGCGGGCGCCGTGGGCGGCCGGGTCGGCACCCACGGCGCCGGTCCTGGACCGGGGCACGATGCGACGCAGCCTGGCCGCGCTGACGCGCCTGGCACGCACGGGTCCGTTCTGGCTCGTGGTGGCCACCTTCGCGGTGTGCGGGGCCTCGACGAACGGGGTGATGATGAGCCACTTCGTGCCGGCGGCCGCCGACGTCGGGCTCGCCCCCGCGCTCGCCTCGACGCTGCTGGCGGTCATGGGGGCGGTCAACGTGGCCGGCACGGTCGCGGCCGGGTGGGGCACCGACCGGGTGGACCCGCGCCTGCTGCTCGCGGGCACCTACGCCCTGCGGGCGGTGAGCCTGGCGGCGCTGCCCGTGCTGCTCGGGCCGGACCTCACCCCCGCGCTGGTGGTCTTCGCCGTCTCCTTCGGCCTGCTGGACCTGGCCACCGTGCCGCCCACGGTCGCGCTGTGCCGCGAGTACTTCGACCTCGACGGCGCCGTGGTGTTCGCCTGGCTGACCGGCGCCCACCAGGTCGGGGCCGCCGGGGCCGCGCTGGGCGCCGGCGTCGTGCGCGACCTGACGGGGTCCTACGGCCCGGCGTTCGTCGCCGTGGCGGTCCTCTGCGCTCTGGCGGCGGCCGCCAGCGTGCTGATCCGGCGTCAGCCGACGGCCCCGGCCGCCTCCTCGTCCGCGAGCGCCGCGGCGATCATCCGGTGGCCCTGCGCCTCCAGCGACGACGCCCCGACCCGGTGGGACCAGACCGCCGCGGCGATCGCCTCGCGCAGGCGCACGCGCCGCCAGCCGGGCCCGCGACGGGGGTCGGTGCCGTAGCCCTCGACGAACGCGGCGGTCAGGTCCGGCCGGCCGGCGAGCTGCTGGGCGTCCAGGCGCGCCAGGTCCGTGACGGGCGGACGCCAGGCGTGGCGCCCGAAGTCGATCAGGCGCACGGTCCCGGCGTCGTCGACGACCCAGTTGCGCGGGTGGAAGTCGCCGTGGGTGGGCACTACCCGGACCGGCGGGTGCTCGTGCCGGGCCAGGGCCGCCCGCAGGCGGGCGACGGTCGCCGGGGCGATGCGGTGCTCGGCCGCGAGCAGCTCCAGGGTGCGGGAGTGCTCGGCCGCCTCCCAGTCGCCGTCCACGCGCGAGCCGGCCGCGTGCAGCCGGGCCAGCAGCGTCCCGGCCTGCCGGTAGGTGTCGGGCTGCTCCTCGGCCGGCTGGTGCTCGACGAGGCGTCCCGGGAGCCAGGCGAGCACGAGCAGGCGGTGGTCGCGGTCGGCGCCGAGAAGCCGGGGGAAGCGGCCCTGGTCGGCCTGGTCGGCGTGGCCGGCCCGGCCAGTCATGTCGGCCAGGACCTGGGTGTGCGCGGCCAGCTCGCGCTCGAAGTGGCGGTCGGCGCCGGCGTAGCGCTTGACGGCCGCCCGGGTGCCGTCGTCGGCCCGGACCTGCCACACGCGGGTCCCGAGCAGGCCCGAGGAGTGCTCGGCCACGACGCGGACGGGCCCGAGCCACGCGGCCACGAGCTCGTGCACGGCGGTGTCGAGGTCCTGCTGCTGGTACGTCACCGGGGCACGATAACCACCGCCCGGTGCGGGGGCGACGTCCGCGCTGGTCGACGCGCCATACTGGGGCCCTCGACCCGTTCTCGACCGGGCGGCACCGTCGCCGCCGCGGAAGGATGCACCGTGGCACTGCCCAGCCCCAGCTACACCATCACCCTGCGCGTGCAGGTCCCGGCCTCCCAGCGGGCCTCGAGCACCGTCGTGGCGGCCGTGGCCGACACCGGTGCGGCGGTCACCGGCGTGGACATCGCCCACTCGACCTCGCACGGGCTGGTGGTGGACGTGACCTGCGACACCGTCGACGCCGAGCACGGCGAGCGGGTGGCGGCGGCGCTGGAGGAGCTCGAGGGCGTGCACGTGCTCAAGTGGTCGGACTCGACGTTCCTGCTGCACCTGGGCGGCAAGATCGAGGTGGCGCTGAAGTCGCCGATCAAGACCCGCCGGGACCTGTCGCGGGCCTACACCCCCGGGGTGGCGCGGGTGTGCACCGCGATCGCGGACAACCCCGACGACGCGCGCCGGCTGACCATCAAGCGCAACACGGTCGCCGTGGTCACCGACGGCACCGCGGTGCTGGGCCTGGGCGACATCGGCCCGGCCGCGGCGCTGCCGGTGATGGAGGGCAAGGCGGCGCTGTTCAAGCAGTTCGCGGGGGTGGACGCCTGGCCGGTGTGCCTGGACACCACCGATACCGACGAGATCGTCGCGATCGTCAAGGCGATCGCCCCGGTGTACGGGGGAGTCAACCTCGAGGACATCGCCGCCCCGCGCTGCTTCGAGATCGAGGCGCGTCTGCGCGCCGAGCTGGACATCCCGGTGTTCCACGACGACCAGCACGGCACCGCGATCGTGGTGCTGGCCGCCCTGGTCAACGCGCTGAAGGTGGTGGGCAAGGACATCTCGCGGGTGCGCATCGTCGTCTCCGGCGTGGGCGCGGCCGGCAACGCGATCGTGCGGCTGCTGCGCGCCCAGGGCGCCGAGCACATCGTCGCCTTCGGCCGCACCGGCGCGCTGCGCCCCGGCGCGCCGCAGGACGACCCGCACCGCACCTGGATCGCCGAGCACACCAACCCCGAGGGGTTCACCGGCACGCTGCGCGAGGGCCTGGTGGGCGCCGACGTGTTCGTCGGCGTCTCGGCGGGCGACATCCTCACCGGGGCCGACGTGGCCCGCATGGCCGACGACGCGATCGTGTTCGCGCTGGCCAACCCCACCCCGGAGGTGGACCCGGTCGAGGCCTCGGAGCACGCGGCGGTGGTGGCCACCGGCCGCAGCGACCACCCCAACCAGATCAACAACGTGCTGGCCTTCCCGGGGCTGTTCCGCGGGCTGCTGGACTCCGGGGCGACCGAGATCACCGACGAGCTGATGCGGGTCGCGGCGCTGGCGATCGCCGGGGTGGTGGCCGACGACGAGCTCAACAGCGCGTTCGTCATCCCCGGCGTGTTCGACCACCGCGTGGCCGAGGCGGTGGCCGAGGCGGTGCGCACGGTCACCGGGCAGGACTGACGCCCCGCACCCGTGCGGGTGCGGGGCGCCGGCCCTGCCCGACGAGGGGCGGGGTCAGGACGTGGTCGCCACGGCCTGCTGCCAGGTGATCAGGTCGGCGACCTTGCCGGCCAGGTGCTCGGCCGCGGCGTCGTCGGCGACCAGGGCGCCGGCCAGGGCGCGGGCGGGGCGCAGGGTGCGCACCGCGTCGTCGTGCTCGCCGGCCTCGGCGTGCTCGCGCGCGGTGTCCAGGCGCTGCTCGAGCTGGGCCAGCGCGACCCGGTCGCGGGCCGTGTCGGCGGGCAGCTCGGCCACCAGGGCGTCGACCTCGCCGAAGGTGACGCAGTCCCCGCCGCCGCTGACGGTGCCGGCGGTCCAGCGGATGCCGCGCAGCACCGAGGTCAGGAAGGTCGGGTCGGACCAGGACTCGTCGACGTGCCCGGCGCCCTGGTGCCAGGAGCGCCCGCCCTCGAAGTTCTGGCACCAGGCGATCGGGTGGTCGGCGCCCATGCTGCCGCCGTCGTAGGTGGACTCGTCCAGGGTCATCAGCACCTGGACCTCCCCGCGGGGGTTGAGCGTGTAGTTGTACCACTCGTCCCAGCGCTCCCAGGCGGTGGGCACGTCGAGCATGGACGGGTGCGCCGGGTTCTCCACGCGCATGGTGGCGGTCTGCTGCTGGGGGTGCCCGGCGAACCGTGCCCCGCCGCCGATGAGGTCGGTGAACCAGCTCGAGGTGTGCATCGTGTCGGTGGCGGCGTGGATGCCCACCACGCCGCCGCCGTCGTGGACGTAGCCCTGCAGCGCGGCGAGCTCGGCGTCGTCGAGCAGTCGCGGCTGGTCGGGGTCGAGGTTGTTGGTGTTGTCCACCGGGGAGACGAACACGATCGAGTCGTACTGCTCGAGGTCGGCGGCGGTGGTGAACGGGGTGGTGTCCATCGTCAGGTCGGGCTGGCCGGGCGAGCCGGGGCCCCACCAGCCGCCGGAGTCGTTGGGCGGGTCCCACACGTCGACGTCGAAGCCGTGCTCGGCGCCGAGGTCGATCAGGGCGTGGGTGGTCTCGTCGATGTGCGAGTGCCGGAACCCCAGGGTCTTGCCGACCACGAGGATCTCCTCCAGCTCGTGCTCGGCGGCGGCGGCCGGGGCGGTGGCCGCGGCGCACAGCCCCACGGCGACGGCGCCGGTGGCGGACGCCGCGACCAGGCGGCGCGAACGGGTCGAGGAAGTCATGACGCTCCTTTGCGCAGACGGATTGATCTCGTCCGCTCAACTTATCGGCGCCGACGGACTTTGTCAGCCGCAGCGCTCAAAAGCCTGTCGACCTGCGGCGAAAGTGCCGCGCGAGCGTGGGCGGGCCGCGGGGTACCGGGCGTCGGGCGCCGCCGGGCGGGCGCCGCTAGCGTGGACGCATGTCCGACGCCGCCCCGTCCCGCCCGTGGCTGCTGTTCGCCATCACCCCGCCGCGGCGGTCCACCGAGCCGGCCGAGGCCCGCCGCATCGCCGAGCGCACCTGCGCGCGTCTGCGCGACCTGGACCTGGACGCGCTGGTGATCTACGACATCGACGACGAGTCCGACCGCAACCCCCACGAGCGGCCCTTTCCCTACCTGCCCACCCTCGACCCGGGGGACTTCGCCGAGGAGCACCTGGGCTCCTGGGACCGGCCGGTGATCGTCTACCGCAGCGCGGGCAAGCACGACCCCCGGGCGCTGGCGGACTGGTTCGCGGCCCAGGACGTCCGGCGCGTGCGCACGGTGCTGGTGGGGGCCTCCTCCTCGGACAGCGCGGTGCGCACCACGCTGCCCGAGGCCTGGCGGCTGCGCCGCGAGCACGCACCGGACCTGGCCACCGGCGGGGTGGCGATCCCCGAGCGGCACGCCTCGCGCGGGGGAGAGCACGAGCGCATGCGCGCCAAGCAGGCGGCCGGGGCGAGCTTCTTCGTCACCCAGGTCGTCTACGACGTCGGGGCGGCCAAGTCGATGGTCTCGGACTACCACTACGCCTGCGGCGACGCGGGCAGCACGACGGTGCCGGTGGTGTTCACGCTGTCGGTGTGCGGCTCGGAGCGCACCCTGGCCTTCCTGGAGTGGCTGGGGGTGCACGTGCCGACCTGGATGCGCAACGACCTGCGGCACACCGACGACCCGCTGGCGACCAGCTACGACCAGTGCGTGGCGATCGCCGAGGACCTGGCCCAGTTCTGCACGCGGCACCGGATCCCGTTCGGGTTCAACGTGGAGTCGGTCTCCATCCGGCGCGCCGAGATCGAGGCGTCGGTGCGCCTGGCCGCGCACCTGCGCGACCGCCTCGGCGCGGGGGACGGGGCTCAGGCGGCCGCGGCCAGCGCCGCCAGCACGCCGGGCCAGCCACGGTCGTAGGCCTCCCGCGCGGCGCGGGGGTCCCGGTGCGCCGGCCAGCCGGTGTGCACGAGCTCGACCCGGGTGCCCCCGGCGCCGTCGTCGGCGAAGGTGACCCGGACGTGGGTCGCGGCCTCGGGGTCGGCGCCCGGGTGCCAGGTGAAGGCCAGCAGGCCGGGCTCGGCGACGTCGGTGAGCGTGCCCCACACGGCGGTGCGCCCGTCCGGGCCGGTCTCGACGATGCGTCCCTCGGTCACGGTCACGGTGCCGCCCGCGCCGAAGACGCCGTGCTCGCCCAGCGGCCACCAGGTGCCGATGTCGTCGACGAACAGGCGGTGGGCCCGTGCCGGTGGGCAGGGCACGACGACCTGGCACACGACGGGTTCGACGTTCATGGTGGCCTCCGCTGCTCGGCGTGCTCGAGGGTCTGGACGTGCTCGGCGAAGGCCCCCAGGACCTCGCCCCACTGCTCGGTCAGCCACGCCTGCACGGCGTCGCGGCCCGCCGGCGCCAGCGAGTACAGGTGTCGCGTGCCCACGGCGGTGTGCCGCACCAGCCCGGCGTCGGCCAGCACGCGCAGGTGCTTGCTCACGGCGGGCCGCCCGACGGGCAGCGCGTCGGCCAGCGCACCCACCGGCCGGGGACCGCGGCCCAGGCGCTCGACGATCTGCCGACGGGTCGGGTCCCCGAGGGCGTCGAGCACGGCGTGGGCGGACACAATGTTGCTCATCAGTAACCGTTACTCTACAGCAACCGATAGACGTGGCGCACTCCACACCGCCGCGCACCCTATGGTCAGACCACAAGCGGTAGACTGGGCGTCGGAGCCGGGGAGCCGCCGCACGGCAGCGGCAGGCACCTCCCGAGACACCGCCCCGGCGCGACCCTAGGAGGTCACCATGAGCATGAAGGCAGCCGTCGTCACCCAGTTCGCCGCGCCGTTGGAGATCACCGACGTCGCCCTGCCGGAGCCCGGCCCCGGCCAGGCGCTGGTCAAGGTCCTGTACTCCGGCGTGTGCCACACCGACCTGCACGCCGCCCACGGCGACTGGCCGGTCAAGCCCGTCCCGCCGTTCGTGCCCGGCCACGAGGGCGTCGGCGAGGTCGTCGCCGTGGCCGACGACGTCACCCGCCTGGCCGTGGGCGACACCGTCGGCAACGCCTGGCTGTGGAGCGCGTGCGGCGAGTGCGAGTTCTGCGAGACCGGCCGCGAGACCCTGTGCCCGCACCAGACCAACGGCGGCTACAGCGTCGACGGCTCCTTCGGCCAGTACATGCTGGTCGACGCGCGCTTCGCCCCGATCATCCCCGCCGGCGTCGACCTGGCCGCCGCCGCCCCGATCCTGTGCGCCGGGGTCACGGTGTACAAGGGTCTCAAGCAGTCCGAGGTCAAGCCCGGCCAGTGGGTCCTCGTCTCCGGCATCGGCGGCCTGGGCCACATCGCCGTGCAGTACGCGCGCGCCATGGGCATGCGCGTCGTGGCCGTCGACGTCGCCGACGACAAGCTCGCCCTGGCCCGCCGGCACGGCGCCGAGGCCACCGTCAACGCCGCCACCGACCCCGACGTCACCGCCAGGATCCAGGAGGTCACCGGCGGGGGAGCGCACGGCGGACTGGTCACCGCCGTCAACGGCAAGGCCTTCCCCCAGGCCGTCGGCGGGCTGCGCCGCGGCGGCACCGTGTCCCTGGTGGGCCTGCCGCCGGAGGAGTTCGGCCTGGACATCTTCTCCACCGTGCTGTTCGGCCTGACCGTGCGCGGCTCCATCGTCGGCACCCGCGCCGACATGGCCGAGGCGCTGGACTTCTTCGCCCGCGGCGAGGTCGACCCGACCTACACGGTGCGCCCCCTGGGCGACATCAACGAGATCTTCGACGAGATGCTGGCCGGCGCCATCGACGGCCGCGTCGTGATGGACATGCGCGGCTGAGGCCGCGCAGCACGCCGGGCGCACCTTCCCCTCCGCGCCCGGCCGGACCCGACGTCCGGACCCGCCGACCCCTGCGGCGGGTCCGGACGTCGTCCTGGCCGCGGCACGTGGCGCTCCCGGCACGTGGCACCATGGCACGCGCACGGCCACCCCGTGCCCCTGCCCGCCCACGGACCCACGAGGACCCGACCCGCCGATGACCACGCCGCCCGCACCCGCCGACCAGCCGACCGCCCCCACCGCCGTCAAGCACACCCCGTTCGAGGACGCCCTCGGCATCCTGACCGGCACCTTCGTGGTCTCCCTCGGACTGTTCCTGCTCGAGTCCGTCTCCGCCGTCACCGGCGGCACCGCCGGACTGTCGCTGCTGGTCAGCTACGTCGCCCCGCTGCCCTTCGCCGTGCTGTTCGCCGCGGTGAACCTGCCGTTCTTCCTGCTGGCGATCACCAAGAAGGGCTGGAGCTTCACCCTGCGCACCGGCGCCGCCATCGCGCTGGTCTCCGGCTTCTCCGTGCTGCACCCGGCCGTGTTCGGCACCGTGGACCTGCCGCCGCTGTACGGCGTCCTGGCCGGCAACGCCCTGGCCGGGGTCGGCCTGCTCATCCTGTTCCGGCACCGCTCCAGCCTCGGCGGGTTCAACATCGTCGCGCTCATCGCCCAGGAGCGCCTCGGCTGGCGCGCCGGGTACGTCCAGATGGCCCTGGACACCACCGTCGTGCTGGCCGCCTTCGCCGTCGTGCCCGCCACCACCGTGCTGCTGTCCGCCCTCGGCGCCGTGCTGCTCAACCTCGTCCTGGCCATGAACCACCGCCCCGGGCGCTACACCGGCTACTGAGCCCCCGCGCGCGCCGCAGCACGCCGGCGGTGCCGTGCGTACGGCGCGGGCGGCACTGGCAGGATCGGGACATGACCCGCCGCGCCGCCGAGGAGCACCTGGCCGACCTCGCGCTGCTGCGCCGCGTGCGCGACCGCATCGACCGCGACCACGCCCAGCCGCTGGACGTGCCGGCGCTCGCGGCCGGGGTGGGCATGTCGGCGGGGCACCTGTCGCGCCGGTTCAAGGAGACCTACGGCGAGTCGCCCTACAGCTACCTGATGACCCGGCGCGTGGAGCGGGCGATGGCGCTGCTGCGCCGCGGCGACCTGAGCGTGACCGAGGTGTGCTTCGCCGTCGGCTCGTCCTCGCTGGGCACCTTCACCACCCGCTTCAGCGAGCTCGTGGGCATGCCGCCGGGGGAGTATCGCCGCCGGGCCCGCACCGCGCCGGCCGGCGAGCTGCCCTCGTGCGTGACCAAGCAGATCGACCGCCCGATCAGGAATCGAGAAGCGCCGCCGCCGCCGGATGTCTAGCGTGACCGGTATGGACATCCGCATTCACACCACGTTCCTGCCGCACACCCGCCCCGAGGCGTCGCTGGCCTTCTACCGCGACCTGCTGGGCTTCGAGCTCGTCCAGGACGTCGGCTCCGGCGAGATGCGCTGGCTCACGCTCGTGTCGCCGTCCCAGCCCGACGTACGCCTGGTGCTCGCCCCGCCCGCCGCGGACCCGGGCATCAGCGACGACGAGCGCCGCACCATCACCGAGCTGATGGCCAAGGGCAGCTACCAGTCGATCATCCTGGCCACCTCGGACCTCGACGCCACCTTCGCCCGGATCGCCGGCGCGGCGGTCGAGGTCGTCTCGGAACCGGCCGAGCAGCCGTGGGGCGTGCGCGACTGCGCCTTCCGCGACCCCGCGGGCAACATGGTGCGCATCGACGAGGTCGGCTGAGCCGATGGCGACCCGCACCGAGACCACCGCCGCCGGCGTCCACCCGGCCGACGCCCACGACGTCATCCGCGTGCGCGGCGCCCGGGAGAACAACCTGCGCGAGATCGACGTCGACATCCCCAAGCGCCGTCTGACGGTGTTCACCGGCGTGTCCGGGTCGGGCAAGAGCTCGCTGGTCTTCGCCACCATCGCCGCCGAGTCGCGGCGGCTCATCGACGAGACCTACTCGACGTTCCTGCAGGGGTTCATGCCGTCGCTGCCGCGTCCGGACGTCGACGACCTGTCGGGCGTCACCACCGCGATCCTGGTGGACCAGGAGCGGCTCGGTGCCAACGCCCGCTCGACCGTGGGCACCGTCACCGACGCCCACGCGATGCTGCGCCACCTGTTCAGCCGCCTCGGCGAGCCCTACGTCGGCCCGCCGACGGCGTTCAGCTTCAACGTGCCGACCTCACGCGCCTCGGGGGTGATGCGCACCGACCGGGCCGGCGGCACCACCGAGAAGACCGTGGTCCGCGACCAGGTCTACCTCGGGGGCATGTGCCCCGAGTGCGAGGGCCGCGGGACCGTGTCCGACCTCGACCTGTCCGTCATCGTCGACGAGTCGAGGTCCCTCAACGACGGCGCCATCCTCGCGCCCGGCTACAAGGCCGACGGCTGGATGGTGCGCGGCTTCTCCGAGTCCGGCTTCGTCGACCCCGACAAGCCGGTGCGCGACTACAGCGACACCGAGCGGCACGACTTCCTGTACCGGGACAAGGGCAAGATCAAGGCCCTGGGCATGAACATGACCTATCAAGGCCTGATCCCGAAGCTGCGCGAGTCGATGTTCTCGCGCGACCCCGCCTCGCTGCAGCCGCACGTGCGCCGCTTCGTCGAGCGCGCCGCCGTGTTCGGCCCCTGCCCGGCCTGCGAGGGCACCCGACTCAACGAGGCCGCCCGGTCGGCCACGATCCACGGCGCGAGCATCGCCGACGTGTGCGGGATGCAGATCACCGACGCCGCCGACTGGGTGCGCGGCGTCGACGAGCCGGAGGTCGCACCCCTGGTCGCCCACCTGGTGGCCCTGCTCGACTCGGTCGTCGAGATCGGGCTCGGCTACCTCTCGCTCGACCGGCCCGCCGGCACGCTGTCCGGAGGAGAGGCGCAGCGCGTCAAGATGATCCGCCACCTCGGCTCGGCGCTGACCGACGTCACCTACGTCTTCGACGAGCCCACCATCGGCCTGCACCCGCACGACATCGCCCGGATGAACGACCTGCTGGTCGACCTGCGCGACAAGGGCAACACCGTGCTCGTCGTCGAGCACAAGCCCGAGGCCATCGCCGTGGCCGACCACGTCGTCGACCTGGGGCCGGGCGCCGGGTCCGACGGCGGCACGCTCTGCTACGAGGGCACCGTGGACGGGCTGCGCGCCAGCGGCACCCTCACCGGCCGCCACCTCGACGACCGCGCCCGTCTCAAGAACTCCGTGCGCGAGCCCACCGGCGCCCTGGAGATCCGCGGGGCGAGGCAGAACAACCTGCAGGGCATCGACGTCGACATCCCCACCGGCGTGCTCACCGTCGTCACCGGCGTCGCCGGCTCGGGCAAGAGCTCGCTGATCCACGGCAACCTCGCGGGCCGTGACGGTGTCGTCGTCGTCGACCAGGGCGCCATCAAGGGCTCACGGCGCTCCAACCCCGCCACCTACACCGGCCTGCTCGAACCGGTCCGCAAGGCCTTCGCCAAGGCCAACGGCGTCAAGCCCGCCCTGTTCAGCGCCAACTCCGAGGGCGCGTGCCCCACCTGCAAGGGCAACGGGCGCATCTACACCGAGCTCGGCTTCATGGAGACCGTCGAGACACCCTGCGAGGACTGCGGCGGGCGCCGCTTCATGGCCGAGGTGCTCGACCACACCCTGGGCGGCAAGAACATCGCCGACGTCCTCGACCTGTCCGTCACCGAGGCCCACGCGTTCTTCTCCACCGGCGAGGCCCGGGTCCCGGCCGTCGCCACGACCCTGACCCACCTGCGCGACGTCGGGCTCGGCTACCTGCACCTCGGTCAGCCCCTGAACACCCTGTCCGGGGGAGAGCGCCAGCGCCTCAAGCTCGCCATGCACATGGGTGAACGCGGCGGCACCTACGTGCTCGACGAACCCACCACCGGGCTGCACCTGGCCGACGTCGAGAACCTCCTGGCGCTGCTCGACCAGCTCGTCGACGCCGGCAAGACGGTCGTCGTCATCGAGCACCACCAGGCGGTCATGGCCCACGCCGACCACCTCGTCGACCTCGGCCCCGGCGCCGGGCACGACGGCGGTCGCGTCGTCTTCGAGGGCACCCCGGCCGAGCTCGTCGCCGACCGGTCCACCCTGACCGGCCGGCACCTGGCCGACTACGTCGGCGGATGACCCCACCGCCGGGCGCGGCCCAGCGCGCCCGGCGGCCGGTACGGTCGGCGCATGAGCTCGCCCCGGGTCCGCCCCGCACGCCCCGACGACGCCACGGCGATGGCCCGTGTGCACGTGCGCTGCTGGCAGCAGACCTACCGCGGGCTGATGCCCGACCACGTGCTCGACGACCCCGGGTTCGTCGACGCCCGCCAGCGGCTGTGGACCCACGTGCTGGCGGTCCAGGACGACCGCGGACACCGCACGGCCGTCGCGACCGCCGACGACGAGATCGTCGGCATCGCGATGTCCGGTCCACCCGTGGACGACGACGCCGCCTGGTCGCGCCAGCTGTTCGTGCTCTACCTCGACGCCGCCCACCACGGCACCGGAGCGGGCCCCGGGCTGCTGGAGGCCGTGATCGGCCCGGAGGAGTCCGCGGCACTCTGGGTCGCCGAGCCCAACCCGCGCGCCCAGGCCTTCTACCGCAAGCACGGCTTCACCCCGGACGGCGCCACCACCGTCGCCGACGGCGTCACCGACCTGCGCATGGTGCGGACCCCGGAGGCGTGACCTGGTGGCGCACGAGACCCGCTACCCGCGCCCCGACCAGCCGACGCTGGACGCCCTCGTCGCCGCGGCGCTCGCGGACGTCGACCCGCCGCCCCACGACCCCGAGTGGGTCGAGCACGGGTCGAACACCCTGGTGGCACTCACCGATCGAGCGGCGGTCCGCATCGCGCGGGAGCGCCGGGCCGGGGGAGAGGTGCTCCGGGCGCAACGACTCGTGGACGCCCTGCCCGACCTGCCGTTCGACGTTCCCCGGTCGCTCGCCGCGCCCGTCGAGCTCGACGGGCACCTCACCGTCGCGACCCGCCGCCTGCACGGCACCACGACGCCGGCCACCCGCCCCGACGCCGGCGCCCTGCGCGAGGTGCTCGACGCCGTGCACGGGCTCGACCCGGCCCCGCTCGAGCCGTACCTCGCGCAGCGCCGGGCGTTCTGCGGGGGAGAGGACTGGGAAGCGACCCTCCGCGACCGCGTCGTCCCCCTGCTCGACGCCGACCTACGGGGCGAGGCCGTGCGACGCATCGACGTGCTCGCCACCGTCGAGGACGCGCCCCGCACGGTGAACCACGGCGACCTCGGGTCCACCAACGTGCTGTGGCACGGCGACCGGGTCGGTGCGGTGCTGGACTGGGACCTCACCGCGCGCGAGGACCCCGCCGAGGACGTCGCCACGGTGGCCACCTCCTTCGACCTCTGGTCGGCGGCCACGGCGCTCGCGGACCCGGACACCGTGCACCGCGCCCGCGGCTTCGCCGGCACCTTCCCGCTGCAGATCGTCGCGTTCGCCCTGCTCCAGGGTCGCCCGGACGAGGAGCTCGCCCGGACCGTGGCGCGGGCGCAACGTGCGCTGCGCCGGACCGAGACGTGACCAGCGGCCTCAGACGTGCTGGTCGACGAGCACGGGATTGCCGTCGGGATCGATCAGCACGAAGCTCGCCGGGCCGGTCGTCGTCTCGTCGGCCGCGGTCTCGAGCTCGGCGCCGGCCTGCCGGACCCGGCGCTGCAGCTCGCGCACGTCGGTGAAGCCGTCCACGGGACGCGCCTGCTGGTCCCACCCCGGGTTGAACGTGAGGATGTTGCGCTCGAACATGCCCTGGAACAGCCCGATCACGTGGTCACCGTTGCGCAGCATGAGCCAGTTCTGCTCGGCGTCGCCGCCGAAGACGGTGAACCCGAGCCGCTCGTAGAAGTGCCGAGAGGCGTCCAGGTCCTGCACTGCGAGGCTGACGGAGAAGGCTCCGAGGTCCATGGCTGGCTCCTGTCGAGAGGCGTCCGGTGACGTCGACCGGTCCCATCGTCCGTGACGGTCGTCGTCTCGCAACCAGGCAGGGGAGTGGCGGCCCGGTCGTACTGCGCTAGACAGGCAAGTGCGGGCTTGCCTATCCTCGACCTGTGGCCGAGGACCTCTACAAGGCGCTGGCCGACCCGACGCGGCGCACAATCCTGGACGAGCTCGCCGAGCAGTCCGGGCAGACGCTGTTCGAGATCTGCACGCGGCTGACCATGAAGCACGGGCTGTCGATGTCCCGCCAAGCGGTGTCGCAGCACCTGGCCGTGCTCGAGGGCGCGGGGCTCGTCACCACGCGCCGTGAGGGGCGGTACAAGTTCCACGACCTCGACACCTCACCGCTGCGACAGATCGTCGCGCGGTGGCCCGTGCCCGACGAACGGAAGGACGCACCATGAAGATCCACCTGACCAGCATCTTCGTCGACGACCAGGAGGTCGCCCGCCGCTTCTACACCGAAGCCCTCGGGTTCGTCGTCCGGCACGACATCCCGATGGGGGAGAACCGCTGGCTGACCGTAGCGTCGCCGCAGGATCCCGACGGCCCCGAGCTGCTCCTGGAGCCGTCCGACCACCCCGCAGTCGGCCCCTTCAAGGCCGCCCTGGTGGCCGACGGCATCCCGGCCGCCCAGTTCGCCGTCGACGACGTGCACGCCGAGCACGAGCGCCTGCGCGACCTCGGCGTGCGATTCACCCAGGAGCCGCTGTCGATGGGCCCGGTGACGACGGCCGTCCTGGACGACACGTGCGGCAACCTGGTCCAGATCGCCGCGATGGACGCCTGAGCGCCCGCGCACGCCCGAGGGGCGAGGAGTCCCGGCCGCCGGTGTCGTCCACCAGGACATCGACCGACGAAAGAGCAGGGGAGAACCGATGCGCAGCGCCTCCATGCAGCGGCTCGACGGGTTGACCGGGACCTGGCGGACCACGATGCACGACGCGTGGTTCCTGGAACCTACCGAGCAGCCCGTCGTCGGCACGACGACGATCGAGTGGTGGCACGACGCCTTCGTGCTCTGCCGCTGGACCACCCCGGGTGGCGACGGCGCGACCGGTAGCGCGATGAGCCTGGCCCTCGGGCACCACGACGTGCGCGACGCCTACACGGCGCTCTACCACGACGAGCGCGGCGTGAGCCGCGTCTTCGCCATGGACGTCGACGACGGGCGCTGGACACTGACCCGCGAGGACGACGACATGTTCCAGCGGTTCGTCGCCGCGGTGGCGCCGGACCGGATCACGGGTCGCTGGCAGGCGTCGGACGACGGCGGCACCACGTGGCGGACCGACTTCGCGCTCGACCTCGAACGGGCCGGCTGAGCAGCACGAACGCCGCGGCGGCCGGACCCGGAACGGTCCGACCGCCGCGACGCTCATCGCCCGGTGCCCGTCAGCGGACCGACGCGGGCGACACTCCCTTGCCGTTGTTCTGCGAGGAGCTCTTGGCCCGCGACTGCAGGACGAACAGGCCCTCGTCGCTGCTGGTCACGACGACCTTCCCGTCACCGAAGTAGGGGTAGTTGCCCCAGGTGCCGAAGAAGTCGGTCCGGTCGTCGGACGGGAAGATGTCGAAGTAGCCCCGCGACGTCACCCGCCCCTGCTCGGCCTTCCAGGTGTCGTAGATCCACAGTCCGGACGTGTAGTTGGACTGGTACAGCAGCCCGTCCTTGACGAACATGTTGTGGTCGATCGACGAGTTGCCGTCGCCGTGGATGCCGATGAGCTCGGCGTCGTCCAGGTCGCTGAAGTCCCAGATGTAGGTGGTGCGCTCCGGGGCGGTGCCGTAGAGCTCGTCCAGCTCGTCACCGAGGAAGAAGAACCGGTGATCCTCGCTGAGCCAGCCCTGGTGGGTGTAGGCGGCCGCCTCGTAGTCGAGCCGGGACAGCACCACGGGGTTGTCGATGTCCGTGACGTCGTACAGCGTGACGGTGTCCTCGTTGGACCCGATGCAGATCTCGCGGCCCTGGTAGTCCTCGTCCGGGCCCTCGTAGACCACGCACTGGATGTCGTGGGTGTACCCGTCCTCGTTGAGGCAGCCGATGAGGCTGGGCGCGGCCGGGTCGCCGTTGAGGTCGTAGACGATCGCACCGCCGGAGCCGCTGTACACGGTCCCTTCCGCCGTGGCGCACTCGTTCTTGACCGAGTACACCGCGCCGACGACGTACATCCGCCCCGTCTCGGTGTTGATCGAGACGTTGTGGCTCTGGGTGAAGTCGGTGATCCGCGGCTCCTCGACGACTTCGATCTCCTCGGTCACGCCGCGGAACTGGGTCAGGTCGACGATCTGGACGCCGTTGCCCTCGAGGTAGCCGGTGGCCGGGTCGTAGGTGCTGAGGTCGATCGACTCGGTGACGATGTAGGCCGTGTCCTCGAAGACGCGGACGTCGCCCCAGGTGTTGCCCGAGTCGCCCGGGTCCACCGCGCCCAGGGTGCCGAGCAGGACGGGGTTCTCGCCGTCGGTGACGTCGACGAACGCGGTGCCCTCGTACGTGCCGACGATCGCCAGCTGCATGCCGGTGACCTCGTCCTCCCAGCCCCACAGGTCGTTGAGGAACGTGGAGTCCAGGTCCTGCAGCGGGGTGAAGGAGGCCAGGTCGACCTTGTGGCACGGGAAGAGGTCGGCAGCCATACCGTCCTCGCACCGCGCACCCGACAGCGCCTCCATGGGCACACCGCCGGGGCTGACGTCGCCCACGACGCCGTTGTCGAAGTAGCGCTCCTTGAACGGCTTGCTGTCGCCGCTGAAGTCGTGGCCGGGGTGTGCCCCGGCGACCGAGGCCCCTCCGAGAAGGAGCCCACCCACCATGAGGGCCGCGGTAGCCGCCCTGAGTGACTTTCTGCCTGACATGCTGATACCTCTCCGACGAAGTGATCATTCCGAACAGACGTGCACCTCATGACTACCAGCGCAATGCTTCCTGGATGTCACCAGGGTGTATCCAGATGCATCGTTCATGCTGCAGTCAAGCAATCTCGCTCGCACGGCAGGGGAGAGGCACGGAGAGGGAAGATCGCAGACGCCGTCGCCCGCCCGTCGAGCTCGGCACGACGCGCGCACGGGGTCGACCGGGCCCAGGACGCCGGCGTACGGGCGATCCGCGACGGTATCGACGCGCTCCGACGGGAGGCGTCCGCCGACGGTGGGTGCCGTGCGTGGCGAGAACCGCCGCAGCGGGTGGTGCGCGGAGCGACGATGCGCGCAGAAGATCCGGTCGGACGATCCGGGCAGCTCCCGACGATCCGGACCGGCGAGCGGCACGAGAGGGGCTGAGGCCCGGATTCCTGCGGATCCCCAGTAGGCCGATAATGTACATTATGTCATTCTGCGGGATGAGGACCCCTGCTCGAGCGCCTGCTCCACGTCCCCCGGGTCGACCCCTGGTCGCCGGGGTCACCGCTCGCTACAGTCGAACCATGCCGCACCAGGACCCCGGCTCGACGACGATCAAGGCCCTGACCCCGGACACCTGGCCGCTGTTCGCCGCGCTCGTGGAACGCCACCACGGCATCTTCGGCGGGTGCTGGTGCACCAGCTTCCATCCCGACCGGGACGACCGTGGCCCGGGCTACGACGGCAACCGGGCGTTCAAGCAGCGCCTCGTCGACGAGGGTGTCGCCCACGCGGCGCTCGTGGTCCGTGAGGGCGACGACGGCGAGGAAGCGGTCGCCTGGGCCGAGTACGGGACACCGGCGGAGCTGCCCCGCCTCCACCACCTCAAGCAGTACCTCGCCGAGCAGGACCTCGAGCCGGACTACCGGATCACCTGCATCTTCGTCGACAAGCGGTTCCGCCAGCACGGCCTGGTGACCGTGGCGCTGCAGGGCGCCCTCGACCTGATCGCACGGGACGGCGGAGGGATCGTCGAGGGCTACCCGCACATCCCCGGCGAGCGCCGCCTCTCCTCGTCGTTCCTGTACAACGGGACCAAGGCCGTCTACGAGCGCGCCGGCTTCGACTTCATCCGGCCCAAGGGCATGAAGAACACGGTGATGCGCCGCAGCGTGGCGCCGTCGCGCTAGCTGCTCAGGTGGTGATCTTCAGCCCGGCGACGCAGGCCACGATCCCCAGGATCAGCGCGATGCGCACCACGGTGACCGGTTCGGCGCCCGTCGCCATGGCGTAGCCGGCCGTCAGCGCCGCGCCGATACCGACCCAGACGGCGTAGGCCGTGCCGACCGGCAGCTCGCGGAGCGCGTACGCCAGGCCGGCCATGCTGGCCGTCAGCGCCACGCCGAAGACGATCGACGGCACGAGTCGGCTGAATCCGTCCGACCGGTCCAGCGCGGTCGCCCACACGGCTTCCAGCACGCCGGAGAGCACGAGAAGAACCCAGGACATGACCACCACTCCCCGATGCCGTCTTGTCGCGCTCCGGGTACGGCACCCCTCGTCCGGGAGTCCTGGTCGTGGACTCTGTCCCGGACGCTAGCACGCGGCCTGGACGCCAGGACGCTCGCAGAACGGCCGATCTGGTGACGTCGCGCACCACGGCGCGCACCTTGCTATCCTGAAACGGACAATCGACGCATACCATTGTGTATAGGGCAACACAGTTGTCTGAGCAGTCCTGCGCATCGCGAGGCCGGGTGGCCCTCACTCGGCCTCGGCCCGGAGCTCGGCCAGCGTGGCCACGTCGACCGGAAGGCTGCCCGGCGTCCTGCCCTGCCGCTGCGGCGGTAGCGCCTCGCCGTCGCGGCGCTCCTCCTCCGCCGCGCGCGCCGCGGTCAGCACCGGCCACGTCACCGTTCCGTCCCCAGCCACCTCCCCCAGCAGGCTCCAGTCCAGGCTGACGACCCAACCCGTCCGCTCGGTGAACAGCGGTCGGTTCAGGAACACGGCGACCCGGTCGACGGCGACGAGCTCGTCGGCCACGTCGGCGAGGTCGCGCTCCTCGAAGAAGCCGTCGGCCAGCAGCACCCGCGCGGTGTCGCCCACCGTCACGTCCGGCCCGGTCGAGACGACCTCGTCCACGGCGAGGTCGAGCACCGCTCCCCTGCTGTAGACGTCCCACTCGTCGGCGTCGCCGCTCCAGTGCACCGGCCGCCGGGGCTCGGCGGACCGCCACCCCGTGAACGTCCCGACGATCACGGCGTCGGCGACGTCCACCGGCGCGGCGCCGCCGTACGGGTCCCGGTAGCCCACGCCGGGCATCGCGCCGCGCACCGAGTCCGGCCACGGCTGGGTGTCGCCCAGCTCGGCCCCGTCGGCCAGCGCCGCACCGTAGGACGGCGGCGGCGTGCAGCCCGACAGGAGCGTCACGGACAGGACCAGCAGGGCGGCGAGAGCGCCGAGAGAACGGGGCATCCCGGTCATCCTGTCAGAGGTGCGCCCTATCGTGAGCGACGACGTCGCAGGTCACCGGCCTGCGCCCGCCCCGCCGCCGGCCGACGAAAGAGGCACCCGATGGTCGCACCGCCCCGCCCCGAACGGGTCTCCGTCGTCGACGCCGCCGAGCGCTACCTCGCCGCGGTCCGTGTCGAGACCGTCCGGGGCGTGCTCTCCGCCGCCACCGAACGCTCCTACCGTCGCGACGTGCGCGAGCTCGTCGACCTGCTCGGGCCGGACCGGGTGCTCGACGACGTCACCGGCGACGACGTCGACGCCGCGCTCGTGCGCTACCAGGCCGGACCCGACGGCCGCTTCACCGACCCCGCCCGCAAGACCGGCCCCGGCCGCTCCACGGCCACCGTGAACCGGTTCCGCCAGTCGGTGACCCGCTTCTTCTCCCACGCCGCCCGCCACGCCTGGGTCCAGGCCGACCCGATGCAGTGGGCCGCTCCCCCGGCCAAGGTCCGCGAACGCGTCCGGGTCCAGCGCACCGCCCTGTCGGCCTCGGCCGCCCAGGCCCTGCTCGGCACCGTCCAGCAGGAGGCCACCGACCCCACGCAACGCACCCGCCACGACCAGGCGCTCGCGGCCCGCGACCGCCTCGTGGTCGCGCTGCTGATGGTCCTCGGCCCCCGCGTCTCGGAGCTCGTGCGCGCCGACGTCGCCGACTTCCGCCGCGAGCCGGACCAGACGTCCTGGCGGATCCTCGGCAAGGGCGGCGGCACGCGGACCGTCGCCCTGACGGCACCCCTGGCCGGGGCGCTGGAGACCTACCTGTCCACGCTGCGGCCACGGCTGGCCGAGCGCCGTCCCGACGACGCGGACGCCCAGGACGCGCTGCTGCTGTCCTGGCGGGGCCGCCGCCTGGACACCCAGGCGGTGCGGTCCCTGCTCGCCCGGGCGGTGGCCCGCATGCCCGAGCCCTACCGGCGGCCGACCACACCGCACGCCCTGCGGCACACCACCGCCACGCTGCTCGTCGCCGACGGCTGGGACGTCAAGGTCGTGGCCGAGCTGCTCGGCCACTCCTCCATCGCGACCACCGACGTCTACCTCGACCGCATCGACGGCGAGCTGGCCGCCGCGCTGCGCACCCACCCCCTGGCCCGCTCCCTGGAAGGCGCCCCCCGAGGGGACCTGTCCGATTCGCCGGGCAGATCCTCCGAGTCGTCGCTACGGTGAGCCTGTGCCCGAAGGATCCTTTCGCTCCGCCCTCCCCGTCGACATCCAGGTGGACTGGCGCCGAGTCCTGCGACTCGCCGGCCGTGCCGCGGCCGTGGCCGCCGCGATCCCCGTGACCGCCGGCGCGGCCGTGATGGCGATCGACAAGGTGCGCGGCCAGCGCCACCCGCTGGACGCCCACTTCCCCACCGCCAGACCGTCCACCACGGACGTCGAGGGGTCGGACGCCACGCTCTACACCTTCGGCGCCGACCTGTACGAGGACATGATCGAGGCGATCGAGTCCGCCGAGGACACGGTCATGCTCGAGTCCTACATCTGGAAGGGCGACCGCACGGGCGAACGGTTCAAGCAGGCCATCGCCGACGCCTGCGCCCGCGGGGTCCAGGTCTACGTCGTCTACGACGGGTTCGCGAACCTCGTCGTGCCGCCGTCGTTCTTCGTCTTCCCGCCCCAGGTGCACGTCCTGCGCTTCCCCGCGTTCCGTGCCGGGCTGATGACGCTCAACATCCGCCACTCGGGTCGTGACCACCGCAAGATCCTCGTCGTCGACGACCGGGTCGCCTTCGTGGGCGGGTACAACATCGGCGACCTGTACGCCACGCAGTGGCGCGACACCCACCTGCGCATCGAGGGCCCCGCGGTGTGGGAGCTGCGCAACGCCTTCGTCGACTTCTGGAACCGGTGGCGCGGCCCGCGGCACCCGGTCCTGCAGGACAAGGGCGCCGAGCACTGGCAGCCCGCGCTGCGCGCGGCGCGCAACGCCCCCAGCGACCTGGTGTTCCCCATCCGCGGCATCTACCTCGACGCGATCGACCGCGCGACCAGCCACATCTACATCACGCAGGCCTACTTCATCCCCGACCGGGACATCCTGCAGGCGCTGCTGGCCGCCGCCGCCCGCGGCGTCGACGTGCGTGTCCTGGTGCCCGAGCGGTCCAACCACGCGCTCGCGGACTGGCTCGCCCGGGGCCGCTACACCAAGCTGCTGCGCGGCGGGGTGCGGATCATGCTGTACCAGGGCGCGATGGTGCACGCCAAGACCGCGACGATCGACGGCCGGTGGGCGACGGTCGGCACGGCGAACATCGACCGGCTGAGCCTGACCGGCAACTACGAGATCAACCTCGACATCGTCGACCGGGGGCTCGCCGCCCGGCTCGAGGACGTGTTCCGCATGGACGAGTCGAACTCGCGGGAGCTGACCTACGAGGAGTGGCTGGGCCGCTCGTTCGTCAACAAGGTCGCCGAGCGCGTGCTGGAGCCGCTCGAGCCGCTGCTCTGACACGTCGGTCCACCGCGTACCGCGGGGACGGGCCCCCCACGGGGCCGTGGTGGTGGTGGACGGGCCGACCGGTCAGCCGGCGGTCCGTGCGCGACGCCGGGCGGCGAGCTCGTCGCCGGCCCGCACGACCTCCGGGTCGTCCTGCTCGAGGGACTCGGTCGGCATCTGGGACAGGGTGCCCTCGATCTCGCGCCACACCCGTCCGACGGCGATGCCGAAGACGCCCTGGCCTCCCTGGACGAGGTCGACGACCTCGTCGGGAGAGGTGCACTCGTACACCGAGGCGCCGTCGCTCATCAGGGTGATCTGCGCCAGGTCCTCGACGCCGCGTTCGCGCAGGTGGGTCACCGCGGTGCGGATCTGCTGCAACGAGACGCCGGTGTCCAGCAGCCGCTTCACGATCTTGAGCACGAGCACGTCGCGGAAGCTGTACAGCCGGTGGGTCCCCGACCCGGTAGCGGCACGGATGGACGGCTCGACCAGCCCGGTGCGGGCCCAGTAGTCGAGCTGGCGGTAGGTGATGCCCACGACGCGGCAGGCCGTGGTCCCGCGGTAGCCGGTCCCGGCGTCCTGCTCCGTGAGGTCCTCGCCGAACAGGAGGCCCTGGGCGCCTGCCGGGGTGGGGTCGACCGAGGCGCTGGCCTCGCCACTGCTGTCCACTGTGCCTCCCGTGATGTCGCTTCCACGCTATGGCGGCCCCGGGGGGCCGTCAACGACGTCGCCTCCGGCGCACGCGGCGTGTCGCGGGCTGATGCCGAGCCGTGACCTGCGGTGCGGCCGCTCGGCATCGGCCGAGGGTGTGCCTCGAGGATACGCGCGTCCCGTCGTCGCCGGCCGCAGGGTCAAGGTGGCGTGTCGGGGCTGTCCTCCCCCTCCGGCGCCGTGAAGTCCTCGGGGTTGACGTGGTCGAGGAAGTCGCGGAACTTCTCGACCTCGCGCTGCTGGGCGAGGTCGACGACCTCCACGCCGGCGGCGGCCACGACCTCGGCCGAGCACAGCACCGGGCTCCCGGTGCGCACCGCCAGGGCGATCGCGTCCGACGCGCGCGAGTCGAGCCGGGTGCCGTTGGACAGCACGAGCTCGGCGAAGAAGATGCCGCCGTCCAGCGCGACGATCTCGACCTGGTCGAGCTCGACCCCGACGGCGGTGAGCAGGTCGCGCAGCAGGTCGTGGGTCATGGGTCGCGGGGTGGCCACGCCCGCCTGCGCCATGGCGATGGCCGAGGCCTCGCGGGCACCGATGACGATGGGGACGGCGAGCTCGGCGGAGGTGTCCAGGAGCAGCACGACGATCTCCTGGTCGTTCTGCTGCTGGCGCACCCCGAGCACCTCGACCGGCACCATGGGCGCCTGCGCGCCCTCGTCTCTGTCCACCTTCTCCACGGTACGACGACGCGGCGCCCTCCGCCGTGCCGGACGGTGCGTCAGGAGGTGGTCAGTCCGTGCCCCGGGTGCCCTGGCGGACCCAGGTGGTGTGCAGGCGGGCCAGCAGCTCGCCGAGCTCGGCGGCCAGGTCGGCGGCGGCCTCGGCACTGTTGCCGCGCTGCTGGCTGCGGTACGGGGCCACGGCCTGGTCGACGAGCGCGACGTGGCGGTCGGCCGAGGAGCGCAGCGGGCGCAGGTGGCGCGGCTCGATACCGTGCTCGGTCAGGCGCTGCACGATGCGGACCACCTCGGCGGCCGAACCGTCCAGGGCCTCGTCCGGGGTGGTGTGCAGCACGCCGGCCGTGACCAGGGACCGGACCAGCTCGACGCTGCTGCCGGTCGTCTCGGCGACCGACTCCACGGTCCAGCGCCGCCGCGCCTCCCCCGTCGCCCCGGCGGGAGCGGCCAGGCGCGGCGACGGTGCGGGCGCGGGCTCCCCGGCGTCCATGGCGGCGAGGCGTTCCTTGATGACCTTCAGCGGCAGGTAGGAGTCGCGCTGCTCGGCCAGCACGAACCGCAGCCGCTCGACGTCGGCGGGGCTGTACTGCCGGTAGCCGGCCGGGGTGCGCACCGGCGTGATGAGTCCCTGGTCCTCCAGGAAGCGCAGCTTGGAGTGCGACACGTGCGGGAAGTCTCCGCGCAGGTGGTTCAGCACGTCGGAGATGCGCATGCCGGCGTGCCGCGAGATGCCCCGCGGCCACGGCTCGGGCGCGTCGGGCTCCGGAGCCGAGGCCGCCCCGGAACCGGCTGTCACGACCCCGGCGCCTGGATGTCCCGGGGCGCCTGCGGGCTGGCGTGGAAGGACATGCGGAACTTGCCGATCTGGACCTCGTCACCGGTGGTGAGCACGGCCGCGTCGATCCGGTCCCGGTTGAGGTAGGTGCCGTTCAGCGAGCCGATGTCGCGCACGACGAAGCGGTCGCCCTCACGGACGAACTCGGCGTGCTTGCGGGAGACGGTGACGTCGTCGAGGAAGATGTCGGCGTGCTCGCTGCGGCCCGCCACGGTGCGGTCGGTGTCGAGCAGGAAGCGTTCGCCCACGGCGCCGGACCCGTACTGCACGACCAGCAGGGCGGAGTGCCGGGGCAGCGCGGACACGGCGGCCGACTCCTCGGCGGTCAGCGGGACGCGCGGGGTCTGCTCCTCCGTCGAGCCACCGATCCGGCCGAGGTGCGCGGTGGTGTCCACGCCGGCCTCGTGCGGCGGCTTGGAGCGCGGGTCCGTCATTCGTCCTCCTGCTGGATCACACGGTCGACGTGCACCGTCGTCCGCTCAACCTATCTTCTCACCACCCGCGGACGGAAGCGGCCCTGCGGCCCGACGGGGGTGGTTCTGCGGGTGGTTCTACTCCTCGGGGCGCTGCGGCGTCGCGTACTGCGGTTCGCTGGGCACCCGCACGGCGGAGATCTCGACCTCGTCGCGCTCGACGGTGGTGGCCTCCGCCCCGTCGTTGCGCACGGCGGCCAGCGCACCGCCGGGGATCTCCAGCGCGGGCGTCAACGTCGCCGGGTCGCCGATGACCTGCCACCGGTAGGGCGGCTCGATCAGCCGGCCGTCGACGATGACGCCGCCCTCGCCGTCCATGAACCACGTGGACGTCACCAGCCGCACGTCGTTGACGGCCACGACCTCCGCGCCGGCGTTGCGCAGCTCCTCGAGCATGTTGAACAGCTTCGACGCCGCCAGGACGCGCTGCGGGTCGCTGATACGGATCTCCAGCCCCGGCCCGACGGCGGGCAGCCGGCCCGACAGGATGCCCTCCGACGTCGCGCGGTCCTCGGCCAGCTCCAGGGCGGCCTGGGCCTGCCCGGTGCCCGAGGCCAGCTCGTCGCGCGTCCGGGTCAGGTCGGCCACCTCGTCGCCGAGCTGCTCGGCGCGCTGCGTCACCTCGTCCAGCAGACGCACCAGGTCGTCCTGGCGGGCCGAGGACAACGGGTCCTGGGACGACTGCTGGACCTGGACCACCAGCGCGAAGCCCAGGGCCGCGCACAGCACGGCCGCCAGCAGCTGGGACCGGTTGCCGCGCGGGTGCATGGCCTCGCCGAGCGCGCGCCACCCGGTGGCCGGGGTCGCTGCCTGCTCGGTGTCGGCGGGCCCGTCCGCGTCCGCGGACTCGTGGGCATCCTCCTCAGCGGGCGCTTCCCGCTGGTCCTCGGGCCGGTCGTCCTCGGGAGCGGCGCTCGCGGTGGTGTCCTCGGGCGGGGAGTCCTCCGGCGAGGTGTGCTCGGGCGACGTGTGGTCGGGCTCGGAGGTCCCCGGCCGGGTGTCGGCCCCGTCGGTGTGCTCCGCGGGCACCTCAGGAGCGTCGGCGGCGTGCGCCGGTGCGGGGTCCTCCAGGCGCTCCACGGGGACCGAACGGTCCAGCGGGTCCACGGCCGGCTGCGGCCCCTCCCCGGCCTCGGTCGCCTCCGGGGTGTCCTCGCGCGGCTCCACCGGCTCCTCGCGCTCGTCCTTGTCGTTCATCCTCACGCCTTGAACAGGTGCCGTCGGATCGCGGCCGCGTTCGAGAAGATCCGGATGCCCAGCACGACCACCACCGCGGTCGACAGCTGCGACCCGACCCCGAGCTGGTCGCCCAGGAACACGATGAACGCCGCCACCAGCACGTTCGACAGGAACGAGACCACGAAGACCTTGTCGTCGAACAGCCCGTCCAGCTTGGCGCGCAGACCGCCGAACAACGCGTCCAGCGCCGCCACCACCGCGATCGGCAGGTACGGCTGCAGAGCCACCGGCACGGTCGGCTCCAGCAGCAGACCGGCCACCACGCCGATCACGAGCCCGACGACGGCGATCATGAGTTCCCCTCCTGGTCTGCGTCCGGACCCACCGGCTCCGCGTACCGCAACAACTGGCTGCCCACGCCGGGCAGGTCCAACGAGTCCGCCGTCGAGACCGACGACGCGATGCCGTACTGGGACGACAGCAGCTGGGTGTAGGCCGGCGCGTCGGTCCGAGCGTACGCGGTCTGCATCGCCTCGGGGTCACCGATCGCCCGCACCTCGTAGCTCGGTCCCGGCAGCGGCACCAGGTCGACCATGATCGCCTGACCCGCGTGCCGGATCGCCGACACCGACGTCAGGCGCTCGCCGCCCACGCTGATGGCCTCGGCGCCCGAGGCCCACAGCGCGTTGACCACCCGCTGCAGATCCACGGCCTGCACCGGCGCCGACGACGCCGTGCCGTCCGGCGTCGTGCCCGCGGCGCCGTCGCTGAGCGTCACCACCAGCCCGGGTCCGGACACGGGCACCGACCCGGTCGTCACCCCGTCCAGCCGCACCCGGTCCAGCAGCTCGGCGTCCTGCGCCGCCAGCGCCTCCTCGTTCAGCGTCGCGATCTCCGCCGACAACGAGGCCGACCGCTCCCGCAGGTCGTCGGCGATCGCCTGGCGCTCGGTGATCTCCTCCTCCAGCACCTCGCGGGCGGAGACGCCCTCCACCGGCGCTCGCAGCTGCTGCGCGGCGGCCACCGTCATCAGCCCCAGCAGCACCGCCACCAGACCGAGCAGGAGCCAGGTCGCACGGCTCGGGCGCTCGCCGGCCGCCCGGCGCTCGGCCGCCTGCGCGTAGCCAGGGTCCAGCGGGCGCTCCATCACCTCGACGAGCAGCGTCATCGACTCGTCAGGGCGCCGCTGCGTCGGAACACTCATGCCGCACCCTCCGTCCGCGCGTCGTCTCGGTCGTCGTCCACCAGCCGGCGCACATGACGCACGTACTGCAGACCTGCCCACCAGTACAGGCCGATGCCCCACCAGGCGAAGGCCCAGCCGACCACGTGCGCCACCGCACCGACGCCACCGGGCATCGAGGCCAGCAGCAGCAGCGGGAACGCGTACAGCAGGGCGAACGTGCCGGCCTTGCCGACGAAGGTCACCGGCACCGGACCGTACCCCCGGCGTGCCAGCGGCCGCACCAGGAAGGCCAGCATGACGTCGCGCGACACGATGACGGCCAGCACCCACCACGGGATGACCTCGCGCCATGCCAGGCCGATCAGGGTCACCAGGATGAACAGCCGGTCGGCGGCCGGGTCGAGCATCTGGCCCAGCTTCGTCACCTGGTTCAGCCGACGCGCCAGCACGCCGTCGAGCCAGTCCGTCGCCCCGGACACGGCCAGCACCACCAGCGCCCAGACGTCCTCGCCCGTGACGATGAGGACCGCGAACACCGGGACCAGCGCCAGCCGGAGCATGCTGACGACGTTCGGCACCGTCCACACCGCCGAGTCGGCCTGCCGACCTGCCTGCACGTTCACCGCCTGCGTCCACCGGGCTGCTACCCCGCACATCCTACGCACCACCGGCTCACTCACGACGTAGTGGGCAACCTCACCGGACCGGGCACTGCCCACGGCGAGCCCCGCCCCGTAGCATGGGAGGACATCCTTCGGAGTTCGTCGTCTTCCCGCGTGTTCAAGGGTCCCGCCATCAGCGGCGGGGCAGGTGTGTGTCCGGGACCGAGCGACCGCCTCGCCGTCACGGCGACGCAGGACTCCCCCGCACCCGACGAACGGTCATCGCTCATGAGCACCCCTGACTCCACGCTGCCCACCGACGCCCAGCCCACCTTCCGCGACCTCGGCCTGCCTGCGCCGCTGCAGAGCGCCGTCGACGACCTGGGCTTCACCACGCCCTCGCCGATCCAGGCCGAGGCCGTCCCCCCGCTCCTCGCCGGCCGCGACATCACCGGTGTCGCCCAGACGGGCACCGGCAAGACCGCCGCCTTCGGCCTGCCCCTGCTGGCCGCCCTCGACCCCGACGCCGACGTCGCCCGCGGCCACGTGCAGGCGCTCGTGCTCGCCCCCACCCGTGAGCTCGCCATGCAGGTCGCCGAGGCCGTCGAGTCCTTCGCCACCCACCTGCCCGGCGTGCAGGTCCTGCCCGTCTACGGCGGGGCCCCCTACCAGCCGCAGCAGCGCGCCCTGCGCGACGGCGTCCACGTCGTCGTCGGCACCCCCGGCCGCGTGATGGACCACCTCGACCGCGGCGCGCTCCACCTCGACACCGTGAAGTTCCTCGTCCTGGACGAGGCCGACGAGATGCTGCGCATGGGCTTCGCCGAGGACGTCGAGACCATCTTCGGCCAGGCACCCGCCGAGCGGCAGGTTGCCCTGTTCTCCGCCACCATGCCTCCCGCGATCCGCCAGGTCGCCGACACCCACCTCACCGACCCCGTGCAGATCGCCGTCAGCCGGCAGTCCAGCACCGTCACCACCGTCGAGCAGACCTACGCCGTGGTGCCGTTCCGCCACAAGGTCGGCTCCCTGGTCCGCGTCCTGGCCACCTCCGACGCCGACGCCACCATCGTCTTCACCCGCACCCGTGCGGCCGCCGAGGAGGTCGGCGTCGCCCTCGTCGAGCGCGGCGTGTCCGCCGCCACCATCTCCGGCGACGTCGCCCAGAAGGAGCGCGAGAAGATCGTCGAGCGCCTGCGCAGCGGCGCCCTCGACGTCCTGGTCGCCACCGACGTCGCCGCCCGCGGTCTCGACGTCGACCGCATCGGCCTCGTCGTCAACTTCGACCTGCCCCGCGAGGCCGAGGCCTACGTCCACCGGATCGGCCGTACCGGCCGCGCCGGCCGCACCGGCAAGGCCCTGTCCTTCGTGACCCCCCACGAGCGCGGCAAGCTCAAGCACATCGAGCGCACCATCCGCACCCGCCTCGTCGAGGCCGAGATCCCCTCCCCCCGGGACGTCTCCGCCCACCGTGCGCGCACCATCCTGTCCACGGTGCCCACCCGCCTCGAGGCCGGCCGGCTCGACCTGTACACCCAGCTGCTCACCGAGCACCTGACCCCCGGCGAGGACGGCACCACGCCCGACCCCGCCCAGGTGGCGGCCGCCCTGCTGGCGCTCGCGGTGGGCGACGACGGTCCGCAGCACCTCGCCGCCCAGGCCGAGCACGAGAAGGAGCGCGCCGAGGTCAAGGGCGGTCGCACCCGTGAGACGAAGCGCGCCGAGCGCTCGGACCGCGACGGCGACCGCACCCGGCGCCACCCTCGCGCCGACCGCGACGGGGACCGCCCCCGCGGTATCCGTCGCCCGGCCGAGGGCACCCGCTACCGGGTCGCCGTCGGCCACGCCCACGGTGCCCAGCCCCGCGGCATCGTCGGCGCGCTGACGAACGAGGGCGGCCTGCGTGGTGCCGACATCGGCAAGATCGACATCTTCGGCAGCTTCTCGCTGGTCGACATCACCAAGCCGCTCGACGACGCGGCCATGAACAAGATCGGCCGGGCCAACGTGGCCGGCCGCCAGCTGCGCATCGCCCCGGACAAGGGGGCGCCGGCGGCTCGCGCCCCGCGCAGCGAGCGTCGCCCGGCGCACACGGCCTGACGACGAGGCGCCCGGCGACGCTCCTATGGTTCGTCAAGGGGTGGTGGGTCCGGCTTCGAGTAGTCGGTAGAGGTCGCGGGCGATGTAGCGCTTGAGGCAGCGTCGGATCTCCCGGGGGGTCTTGCCTTCGGAGGTCCGGCGCTGGGCGTACTGG
>NZ_JBAGLP010000098.1:0-373 GCF_036689775.1 Isoptericola haloaureus
GGGGCGGTGAGGGGGTGCGCCGTGGTGGCCCAGTCCATGCACTTGTCCGTGGCCGACTGGCCGTAGACGAGCGCGTCGAGCGGCGCCGGCTTCTGCGCGCCCGCCACGGCGACCCCCGCGAGCAACACCGCGGGGCTCCCCCTCTCCCCGCCCGAGGCGCTTGCCATCTTCGCCCGCGCGATCGCCGCACGCCCCGCGGGCGGGGAGAGGGGCTGCACCGCGGTGCTGCTCGCGGGCGTCCCCGAGGCGGGCACGCAGCAGCCGGCGCCGCTCGACGAGCTCGTCTACGGCCCGTCGGTCACGGACAAGTGGACGGACGGGGGCACCGCGGCGGAGCCCCCGCCGGTCCTGGCCGCCGCGGTCCGCGCGCGCC